>NZ_JACHCY010000010.1:0-200824 GCF_014200835.1 Pseudomonas sp. JAI115 | reverse complement strand
GCTCTGCCGAGTGGCATTCACCCTGATGAAGAATCAGGGCGAATACCGATCAGTTTGAGATTCTAGGGTTGCTGAGCAACATAGAATCTCCCACAGGTTTTTGTACTTTGGAGAAGATCATGTTTCACACTTCAAGCATGACCCGAATTTCGCTGGCGCTGGTTCTGGGCCTCACCGCCGGCAGCGCCCTCGCCGCCATCACCCCGCAACAAGCCGAACAACTGAAAACCACCCTCACGCCTATGGGCGCCGAGCGCGCCGGCAACGCCGCCGGCACCATTCCGGCCTGGACCGGCGGCATCACCCAGGCGCCCGCCGGCTACAAACCGGGCCAACATCACCCGGATCCATATGCGGCGGACAAGCCGTTGTTCACCATTACCAAGGCCAATCTCGACCAGTACAAGGCCCACCTCAGCCCCGGTCAGATTGCGCTGTTCAACAGCTACCCGGACACGTTCCAGATGCCGGTCTACCCGTCGCGTCGTTCCGGTTCGGCGCCGCAGTGGCTGTATGACAACACCCTGAAGAACGCGACCTCGGCCAAGTTGCTGGAGGGCGGCAGCGGATTCGCCGATGCCTACGGCGGCGTACCGTTCCCGGTGCCCAAGGACGGCATCGAAGTGCTGTGGAACCACATCACCCGTTATCGCGGAATCTACGTGGTACGTCGCGCGTCCGAAGCCCCGGTGCAGCGCAACGGCAGCTTTGCGCTGGTGACTTCGCAGCAGGAAGCGCTGTTCAATTTCTATCGTCCGGGCGGGCAGTATGCTGACCTGAAAAACATCCTGTTCTACTACCTCGCCTTCGTGAAAAGTCCGGCGCGACTGGCCGGTGGCGCGGCGCTGGTGCACGAGATGCTCGATCAGCTCAAGGACCCGCGCCAGGCCTGGGTCTACGACGCCGGCCAACGCCGTGTGCGCCGCGCGCCGAACCTGGCATATGACACGCCTATTGCCTCATCCGATGGCCTGCGCACGGCAGACGATACCGACCTGTTCAACGGCGCGCCGGACCGCTACGACTGGAAGCTCAAGGGCAAGCAGGAAATCTACATCCCTTACAACAATTACAAGGTCGGCAGCCCCGACGTGAAGTACGCGCAACTGCTGACCCCGGGCCACCTCAACCCGCAATTCACCCGCTACGAACTGCACCGCGTGTGGGTGGTCGAAGGCAACCTGAAACCGGGCGCGCGGCATGTCTATTCCAAGCGCGTGCTGTTTCTCGACGAGGACAGCTGGGGCGCGGCGCTGGTCGATCAATACGATGGGCGAGGGGAGTTGTGGCGGGTGTCGATGGCCTACCTGAAAAACTTCTACGACCTGCCGACCACCTGGAGCGCACTGGACGTGTTCCACGACCTGCAGGCCCGCCGTTACTACGTGCAGAACCTTGACAACGAAGAAGCCTCCACCGTGGACTTCTCGCAACCGGTGCCGGAAGACGCGTATTTCATGCCCTCGGCGTTGCGCCAACGCGGGACTCGCTAGAGTCAGGCAACACGCGCACCGGCCTGCTGATCCAACGCAACCCCTGTAGGAGCGAGCCTGCTCGCGAATCGATCTTTCGTTCAGCGCAGAGGTGAAGGTCAGACGCAGAAATGGCTGACCATCTGCTGCAGTAAGAATGGCCGTTCGGAAGATTGCCCGGTGTGAGCCGGAACGGATGTGCTAGCCTGCAATCAATGATTTCATTGATTGCAGGAGGCGTCATGGCCAGCATCACCATTCGAAACCTTGACGAGAAGCTCAAGGAACAGTTGCGTATCACCGCTGCACACAACGGACACTCCATGGAGGAAGAGGCGCGCCTGATTCTCGGTCGAGCCTTGGCAACGGTGGATCGTGCCGGCGGACTTGGAAGCCGGATACGCAACAGATTCAGTGCTCTCGGCGGAGCAGAACTTGATCTGCCAGAGCGCTCAGAGAAAGCCACCGGGGTGGATTTTTCTGAATGATAGTGCTCGATACCAACGTGCTTTCAGAGTTTATGCGTATCGAACCTGAAGCCAGGGTGCTGGCCTGGGTTGATGCGCAGCCCGCCATGGATCTGGCCATCAGTGCGATAACGGTGGCTGAGATACTCCACGGCATCGCCCGACTTCCCTCAGGCAAACGCAAACAGAATCTTCAAGCTCATGCGATGGCTATGTTCGAGGAAGACTTCGCTGGACGCATTTTGCCGTTCGATGCGCATGCCGCTGTCGAGTACGCGTCACTCGTCGCAGATTGCGAAGCAAAGGGGCGGGCGGTGTCGATGGCTGATGCGCAGATAGCCGCAATCTGCCGTGCTCATGGTGCGGCAATCGCCACGCGGAACGTGAAGGACTTTCAGTTCTCGGGAGTGGAAGTGATGGATCCGTGGGAGGTGTGAGCGTTGGGGCAGTGAGTATGGGCTGACTGGACTGACGCAATCGCGGGCTTGCCCGCGATTGGATTTACCCTTTGGCGCTGACTGAAGATCAGACGCGGAAGTGGCTGACCATCTGCTGCAGTTGACCGCCCAGGCGCGCCAGTTCCACGCTGGACGCTGCAGTCTCGTCGCTGGCCGCGGCGGTCTGTTCCGACACGTCGCGCACGTTGATGATGCTGCGGCTGATTTCTTCGGCCACGGCGCTTTGCTGCTCGGCCGCGGCGGCGATCTGCTGGTTCATCGACTGGATATTCGACACCGTGCGGGTGATGTTCTCCAGGGAGTCGCCAGCCTTGCGGGTCAGGGCCACGCTGCTGTCGGTCAGGGCGCGGCTGTTGTTCATCACGGCGGCCACTTGCTGGGTGCCGTTCTGCAGACCGGCGACCAGACCTTCGATTTCTTCGGTGGATTTCTGCGTGCGCTGGGCCAGACCACGGACTTCGTCGGCGACCACGGCAAACCCACGACCGGCTTCACCGGCACGCGCCGCTTCGATCGCGGCGTTGAGCGCGAGCAGGTTGGTCTGTTCGGCCACGGCTTTGATCACGTCCATGACGCTGCCGATCTTGTCACTTTCCTGTTGCAGCACGCTCATGGCTTCGGTGGAACGCACCACTTCGCTGGCCAGACGCTCGATCTGCGCGATGGCTTCGTTGACCACCTTGTCGCCTTCACGGGCTTCGCCGTCAGCGGCGGCTGCGGCTTGCGAGGCTTCTTCGGCGTTGCGCGCGACTTCCTGCACGGTGGCGGTCATCTCGTGCATGGCGGTGGCCACCTGGTCGGTCTCGACCTTCTGGCTGTTGACACCGGCGCTGGTCTGCTCGGTCACGGCCGAGAGTTCTTCGGCGGCGCTGGCGATCTGGGTGACGCCGTCGCGGATGCCGCTGATCAGGTCGCGCAGGGTCACGCCCATGCGCGCGATGCCTTGTTGCAGCACACCGAGTTCGTCGCGGCGGGTGACGGTGACGTTCTGGGTCAGGTCGCCGCTGGCGATGCGCTCGACCACGGCCAGGGTTTCCTGCAGCGGACGGGTGATCTGACGGGTGATGATCACCGCGGCAATCACACCGACCAACAGCGCCAGCAGGGTGCTGATCAGCTGGAAGGTACGGGCCTGGGCGCTTTCGATGTCGCGACGGTCGAGCTGAATCTGGTACAGCTGCTCGCTGGTGTTGACGATCGCGGTGCCCTGATCGGTCATCTCTTTACGCGCCTGCACCGCTTCGCTGTTGGCGTTCTTGTAGGCCTGCAACGCGCTGCGGTAGTTGGTCAGGGCGGTTTCCAGCTGACGCAGAGCGTCTTGCTGGGTCGCGGCGAAATGCACGTTCAGTTGCTTGAGGCTGGCAATTGCCACGTCCAGTTGGCCGACGGCTTTCTGCTCGGTTTCGGCGTTGGTGGTGGCGGTGTAGCCGCGCACTTCGTAGCGCGCGAGGATGAACGCTTCCTTGGCCTGGGTGATGGCCTGGAACTGCTCGAAGCGCTGCTCGCTCATGTCCATTTGCTGCACGCGCTTGCTGATCGTTTCGATCAGGTTGTAAGCGGTGTCGGCGTTGGTGCCCATCACGTCGCGGGCGCTGTTGCCGGTGCGGTAGGCGTTGCGCATCTTGTTCAGCGAGGTCTGGTATTCGGCGATAGTCGCGGCCTGCTCTTTCAGCAGTTTGACGTTTTCCGGGCTCTTGAACTTGTTGATCAGCGCCTGTTGTTGCGCGGCGAAGCTTTCGAGGGTGGTTTGTACATTCTGCGCGGCGGTTTCGTCGCCGTTGGTCAGCATGTATTGCAGGCGCACCACGCGCAGCTTGGTCAGACCGGCATTGAGCTGGGTGATGTCGCTCATCCAGTTGCTGCGGTCAATCAGGCCGCCGAGGCTGGTCCAGCCCGTCAGGGCCAGCACGCAGGTCAGGGCCAGGACCAGGCCGAAGCCCAGGCCCAATTTCATGTTCACGCTGATGTTGCCGAACCAGCTATTCATCACAATTCCTCCAGGAACGTAGAGCTACTTGATCGTCGGTCAGGCTGGAAGATTGTTGTTTTTTTGAGCCAGCAAGGGTGTTAGCAGGTCTGTATCGGCCGCAAACACGAGAGCTGAAAGGTTTTTGTCCGACGGAATTTGTAACAAGGGCGCTTCAAGACTTTTTTCACATGCGTTTCACTCGCTACTTACGCCCGCTTCCTTACCCTCGCCGCATCGAATTGACTGTGATGGATGCCGACGAGGCGGCCCAATGTGGAATTGAGACTGAGTCTGTTCGGCGTCAAACGCTCGATTTCTCTGAGCGGACTGGCCCGCTATCGCAATACCTGGGTCGTGCTCGGCGGCTTGTTATTGGTGATTCCGCTGACCCTGTGGCTGCTCGCCCCGGCGGCGGTGCCGGACCTGGCCCATGGCAATGTGTCCGGCGACCGGGCACTGGCGGCCGGATGGGCCAAGGGCGACATGATTGTGCTGGTGCGTCACGTCGAGCGCTGCGATCACTCGCCGGCGCCGTGCCTGAGTGGCGACGACGGCATCACCGACCGCTCGCGCAGTGTTGCGGTCGGTGTCGGTGCGCAGTTTGAACATCTGGGCCTGAATAACGCCGACATCTACAACAGCCCGATGCTGCGCACCGTGCAGACCGCCGGTTACATGTTCAACCGCGCGGCCAGCGGCGAAGATTGGCTGATCAGCTGCAAGGGCCACATCCTGCAGGAAGCGCTGGCACACAAGCTCCCGGGGCGCAATCTGATCCTGGTGACCCACAGCGAATGCATGGCGGAGTTGGAGAAGGACTTGAATTCACCGGTTTCTGACCCTGGCTACGGCTCCTCACTGTTTGTGTCTGCCGCAAACAAAGCGGACCCGCGGGTGCTTGGCTTCATCGAAGCCTCCGACTGGCACTCGGTGAGCACCCGATGAACTGACGTTTGCCAAGCTTCAGCGCAAACAAAACCCGCCAGTGACGGCGGGTTTTTTATTGTCTGGTGCGAAGGACGTCAGTAGCCGACGAAGTAATACGCCTGACGCCCGACCATCATGGTCTTGAGCACTTTGAGTGGTGCGGCGGGTTCGTTGTCTGCCGAGATCACCGCGACGTTCGAGGGGGAAGCACTGAGGAAGTCGTGCAGTTGCGCGTCAGTATCCAGCCCCTTGAGCACGCTTTGGGTGTAGAACACGCTGGCGCCGCCGACCCGTTCATTGGCCTGGAACAGTGCGACCTGCTGACCGTTGGCCTGCAAGCTCTGAATGTGTTCGGTCAAAGGCAGGAACGACAACTCCTTGTCGGCGTTGGGCAGTGCCCACTGCGCGGCGCCGAGGTAGCTGGCGATCACCACCGTGAGCAATCCTGCGGCAATCGCCTGACGATGGCGGGCGACTTTTCCGATGAAGCGGTCTGCGTTTTCACGCGCCTGCAAGCGCTCGAACAACACGCGTGCGTACTCAGCGGCGATCACCGCAGCGGCCGGGGTCATCGACATCAGGTAGACCGTGCGCTTGCTTGAGGCCAGGGTCAGCATGATGAACTGCGCGACGATCCACAGGCTGAAAAACAACAGGTAACGGTTGGCCTTCAGCTCCTTGCGGAAATGCCACAGCCCCAGGTACACCAGAATGTTCCACGGCAGGAACGCTTCCGGCAGTTTGGCCAGATAGTAATAGAACGGCTCGTAATGCCCGGCCTCGACGAACGAGCCGCTGAAGCGACCGACGCTGTTGGTCAGCAGCACTTCAGCGACAGCGTGCGAACCACCGCGCTGATAGAGCACGGCGAGCCAGATCAGCAACGGAATCAGACCGACTGCCGTGAGCAGGCCGGGACGCAGCCAGGCGCCGAGCTTCAGGCGTTTGTCGATCAGGTTGTCGGCCAGCAGATAGGCGAAGATCACCACCCCCGGCATCGCCAGTCCCAGCACGCCCTTGCTCAACGTGGCGATGGCGATGCCGACGATAAACAGCAGCGAGTTAGCCGCGTTCGGTGCGCGTTGCGCCTGAAAGAACGCCAGCAGCGCCGTGGTCACGCCGAGCGCCAGCAGCGCATCCTCGCCGACCCCGCGCACGTTGCTCCAGTAACTGGCCATGGTCGCCAACAGAATTCCCGCCGTCCAGGCCACAGCTTTCGGGCGACCGAAGCGGCGCAACATGCCGTACAGCAGCATCACACTGAGCAACCCGGCCACCGCCGACGCCAGCCGCACCGCCCACGGCGAAACCCCGAACACGCGCATGGCGCCGGCGTCCAGCCACAGGCTCAGCGGCGGTTTTTCCAGAAACGCTTCGCCGAACAGCCGTGGCGTCACCCAGTCATCGTCCAGATGCATCTCCATGGCGATCCCGGCGACCCGGGCCTCGGTAGAGCCTTGCAACTGGTGGTTACCCAAAGCGAAAAAAAACAGCAGGGCGGCGAGTAGAAACAGTGAAGTGGCGGCACGCGGCATGGATTTCAGGCAACCGGAAAGGGCAGGAGCCTTGAGCATACTTCGCCAATGCTTAACAAATTGTGAAACTCACGCCAGTTGACGCGACCAACGCTTCTCCGGCGTTTCAAACAGCGGATTGACCAGCGCCGTCAGCACATGGTCCTGCCAGCGCCCGGCGATATTCAGGTACGCCTTGGCGTAGCCTTCGCGCTCGAAACCCAGACGCTCCAGCAACCGCGCACTGCGCTCGTTGCCGGGCATGTAATTGGCCATGATCCGGTGCAGGTTCTGCGTGTCGAACATGTAGCCGATGCCAGCCTCCAGGCCTTCCTGCATCAAACCCTGACCCTGATGCACGTGGTCAATGTGATAACCCAGATAACACGCCTGAAACGCGCCGCGAATGATCCCGCTGAAATTGCACGCGCCGATCATCTGTTGGCCATCCAGCGTCAGCAGGGCGAAATGCATCGCCAGCCCGGCCTCGAAAGCACTGGCCTGAACTTCAAGGCGTCGACGAATCTGTTCGGTAGAAAAGTATTCGGTGGTGCGAATCGGCGACCAGGGGGCGAGATGGCGCTGGTTGCGTGCATAAAAGTCACTTTCCAGCTCGGCCTGTTCCGGGGCGAGGATGGCGAGCGTCAGGCGTTGGCAGGGCAGGCTCAGCAGTGACATCGGGCGCTCCGGTGGGCAGGGTTGAGGGACAGGATTGCCTAGGAGATGGAAAAAAACAAACCGCGCTGGCGCTCTGTAAATTTCTTTGGTTGAGTGCACAGGGTTATCGACTGCGGCATTTCCGGGATTGGAGGAACAAGCAATGGACTTTGCATTGACGGTGAACGGGTTGGCGCTGCGTGTTCGGGCGCCGGACCCAGCGCTGGTCGCTCCGGTGCGGGAGGCGCTGAACGCCAGTTACCGCGAGCATGCGCCTTTTCTCGAGTGGGCGGTTGAACACACCAGTGAGGAGCGGACGCTGTCGTCCATGCTGCGAGCAAGGGATGATTTCGCCAGCGAGACCGGTGAGCGGCGCCTATTCATCGTGACTGAAGACGGACAAGCCGTCGTTGGCTGCATCGGTCTTGTGCCTCGTCGGCGCAAGCGTTATGTCGTCGGTTATTGGGCCAACAGCGCGTTTGCCGGCAAGGGCTACATGCGCGAAGTGCTCCAGCAACTGGTCAGGCGCCTGCCTGAGTGCACCTTTTACCTGACCACATCGTCGGCCAACAGCCGCAGTCAGCGTCTGGCTGAAGCGGCGGGGTTTGCGCTGATCAGGGTTCACCCACAGGCGCGGCAATCGCAGCAGCACGGCGTGCAGGACACTTGGGTGTATCGCTTCGGCAGCAAACGCCAGGCAAAAAAAAGCCCGCGGGAGAGCGCGGGCGAACCGTAGTTTCTTGAATGAGCGAGCGGACTGTACCGTGTTGATCGAGCCTGAGCAGTGAAGAAAAATTCATCTCGGCGGCGACCGCTCTGCAACACCTCAGGGCAGATGATCCGCGGCGAAATCGGCTTCCGGGTCGGCCGTAACGAGCCAGGTCATTTCAGAATTCCGTGACCTTGTCCTCGCGCAAAATCCACCCGGCTTCACCCGCCACCAACTTGTACTGAACCTGACGCATCTTCCCAGTACGCCCGGCGCCAGCGTCGGCACTGTCATACACCGGGAAACGTTGCACCAGGGTGCTTTCCACCACCGCAAACGAGTCCTCGCCCTGATAGCCCGACGCGGTCTTCGGGTTGTCGCTGACCGGAGGCAAGTAGATTGCGCTCAGGGATTTCTTGTTGTTGGCTGAATAGGCGATCAGTTCGCCCGGCATGCCGCGCCCGGGCGAGCGGGTAAAAACGTAGAGTTCGGGGGAGCCGTCGTTATTGATGTCGGCGACTTCGGCGCGTACCACATCACCCGTTAGCGCCTGGCTGATGACCGTGTTGTCGATCTCCAGCCCCTTGGGAGCGATGTGCAGCGTCGGTTTGCCATCGACCTGCTCGGTGCTGACGTGAAAATCGATGCCGTGCAATTCCAGCGTCTGATCGAATGGCTGCTGCCGGCTGATGGCATCGCCATCGACCAGCCTCAGCGACAACTGATAGTTGGCCACTTCATTACGCCGGGCGGCGTTGCGCATGAGGTAGACCTGAACCGTGTACTCGCCATCGCCGGGCAGTGAACCGAGAAAGTGATTGCCCATGATCGAGCCGTTGAACAGCGCGTAATCCGCACCCTTGGCGAGGATGTTGAAGTAAGCGGAGGTGTTGGACGGTTTGAAGTCGACGGTCAGTATCTGGCCGGCCTTGGCGTTGAATGTGTACTGCGCGGTCTGGTCCCCCTTGATCGACTGTTTGCGCTGGATGCTGTCGGCACTGGTTGTGAACGCGATCGGCTCGACGCGCACGGTGGGGGCGTCGGCCGCATGGACGGACAAGGAAATCAGCGCGGCCAGCGCTACGACAATCCAGCTCTTCATCTTCAACTCCATTGCATCTCGATGTTCGCAGCATAGAGCCTGCGTCGAGTGCCCGCCCAGAGATTGCGCGGATTAAATGTTGCTGGATTTGAGCACAAGCCAGAGATGATGTTCGCTGACACGAATCAGCTGTTCACATAATTCTCACCTGAGTTTTGCGATGATGGGCGCCGGTATTCCATCGGCCCCAGCGAGTGATCCCAGCATGAATGTGAGCGTTCTCCACGCATTGATTGCGGCGGCGCTGTTTGGCGCCAGTACACCCCTCGCCAAACTGCTGGGGGTACAGATTTCGCCGATTCTGCTCGCCGGGTTGCTCTATCTCGGTAGCGGTCTGGGCTTGACCGCCCTGCGTTTTGTCCGCGATCGTGGCTGGAAGCCTTCCGGGCTCGGCACCGGTGAATGGCCATGGCTGCTCGGCGCCATCGGCTTCGGCGGAGTGCTGGCGCCGGTGGCGCTGATGTTCGGTCTGACCCGAACGTCCGGCGCGAGCGCGTCACTGATGCTCAACCTCGAATCCGTGCTCACGGCGCTGCTGGCGTGGGTGGTGTTCAAGGAAAATGCCGACCGACGAATCGTGATCGGCATGCTCGCCATCGTCGCCGGTGGCGTCGTGCTGTCCTGGCCGCAAGAGACCGTTTCGGCGCAAGACTGGAGCGGCCCGTTGGCCGTCGCTTTCGCCTGCTTCTGCTGGGCCATCGACAACAACCTGACGCGCAAGGTGTCTGCCTCGGATGCACTGTTCATCGCCGGCAGCAAAGGCCTCGTGGCCGGTTTGGTCAACTGCACACTGGCCCTGTTCATCGGCACCCAACTACCCGTCGCCACCTCGCTGGTGCCGATCATGCTGGTCGGCTTTCTCGGCTACGGCGTCAGCCTGGTAATGTTCGTCCTCGCCCTGCGCGGCCTCGGCAGCGCACGCACCGGTGCCTACTTTTCCACCGCGCCGTTTCTCGGCGCAGGCATCTCGATTCTGTTGCTCGGCGAGTCGATATCGCTGATGTTTCTGCTCGCAGCGGCGTTAATGGCCGTGGGGGTATGGATTCATCTGATGGAAAACCATGTTCATGAGCATCAGCACGAACCGCTTGAGCATGATCATCGGCATACACACGATGAGCATCATCAACATACGCATGGGTTTGAGTGGGATGGGGCGGAGCCGCATAGCCATCCGCATGTGCATACGCCGATGCGGCACAGTCATGCGCATTTTCCGGATGTGCATCATCGGCATGGGCATTGATTGAAACTCTGAAGTCTGTTGATTGATGTCATTGTGATATCGTCGCTGTCGATTTCTTCAGTCTTTCATTCGAGTCATTCCATGAAACCAATTTTCCTGTTGTTGCCCATTGCGGCCCTTTTTTCTGCTTTCAGCGTTGCCGCTGCACCTTCGCCGGTGGCGTCGTTTGCCGCTTGTGATGATCACTCCCTGGCAGTCGTGCAATCACCTTTGTTCAAGGATCTGGTGCCGAGCACGGTCGAAAATGGCCAGATCAAATTGTCCGGCGGCACCAAGAGCGATATGGGGCAGCGCTGGATGTTCACCAAGCCGGTCGAAATTGACGGCATGTCGTTGACCGGCTTCTACGCCGAAGATACAGACCTGATGGGCACTCGCATCATCAGTTGGGGGTTCTACGCCAAACAGACGCCGAATGAACTCCACACCCAGTTGGAAAAAGCGGGCGGGCCGCGTATGGACATGTCGCAGGGACTCTACGCACGCGCGGAAATCTGGTCCCACGGCAAATCCAACTGGCAGCCGGAAGACCCATCCGCAACGGCGGGCAAGCTGGTTGTCGACAGTGCCGAGCGCGTGTTCCTGATCGAGCCTGCTCCGCAAGAGCTGACGACTGGCAGCAAGGGGATGTTTACCTGCTCGATTCAAGGCAAGGTCAATGAGGCAATGCTCAAATCCAGCCGCCCGGATCTGATCAGCGCGGTTCATTGATTTTGATGAATGCGGGTACGAAAAAGGACGACATCGTGTCGTCCTTTTTTGTGAGTAGGCAGAGCATTGCCGGGGTTATCGAGTTCGATCGCTTGCAGGCTGTGGGCTTGTGTGGCCGGTTTGGCTGATGTCCAGATGCGACAAAGCCCGCACAAGGCGGGCTTTGTCGTCGAGAGTTGGTGGAGCCGGGGGGATTTGAACCCCCGTCCGCCAGTGCTCCGCTGTCGGTACTACATGCGTAGCCGTGTCTATTAAGTTAACCCTCAGCGACCCGACGGGCAGGGTGCTTTGGGCGAGTTGTGTAAGTTTTAGCCGCTTCGTCCACAACGTACTGCACGGCGATTCTGTTCTATATGACAATCATTTCGGGTTTACAGACATCCCCTGATGATTGCTGGGCCCGAAGGCACCAGGAGTGCATGTCAGCTGCAATTAAGCAGCGAGAGCAGCACCGTATTGGTCGTCATTGGCAACTATAAGAAGTTGCAACAGTGGATTTACGACTTCTGTTACCAAGTCGGCATGCACCTAAAGTTTCGTCACCGGCGTCGAATCCTAATCGGCCCCGAACTCATTGCCTCGTACATCAGGTGAGGCAACAAGCCTGCGCAGTGTACGCCAAACGGCCGGCGAGGCCAACCCGAAGGTTGGCCTCGTGGCATATCAATTGCGAGTTGGATTGCGGATTTGCATTTTGGTTATCAATGAAGAGGTGACCTCAACGCAATCCTTGTCATTGCCGGCCGCCTGCGCGTCTTCAGCTTTTTTCTGCGCTTCCTTGACGTTGTTCATGGACGTCTCGGGAATTGACGGCTGACTGGTAACGAAGTCTTTGATGGTTTGAAGATTCCCGGCACAAAGGTCTTTGTCTGCCGCAAACACCGGCGACGTCAGCAGGGCACCAGCGATGAACAATCCAGCAATTGCAGAATGCTTCATGGGTATCTCCTTGAACGGTTGGTCTCGGTGCTGCCGGACGGTCTGGCGGCGATGCCGAGGTCGTAACAGGCCGTGTTTGGTAGTGGGCCTGTTCAATCGACCGCGGCCGCACGCAGGAATTCGGTTTTTTTTACATCGTGGCCCGTCAACCCGAACCGCGCTGCATCACGCCACCTGAAGACTGGTCGTCCCGAGGTTTATTTCTTGGTATCACCCGTCGAGTTCTGGATTACCAGAAGGGTTTGCTGGGTTTCCGCCAGGCAGTCGTCGATCCTGCCCTGAGCCTTGAGGGCCCTGGCTTTGCTGACGCTTGCCGAGACGCGCGAATTCAGATCCGGCGACGTCTGATATTGCGTCTTGGCGCTTTCGATCTTTTGCAGATTCGCCTCGCACAAGTCGGCAGGTTTGCCATCGGCGAACGAAGTAGAAGCCATCATCGAGGCAGTAACGAACAGACCAAACAGTACAGAATGCTTCATGAGTATCTCCTTGCTCTGAGGAATCCAGACTCTCGCTGACCGTCAGAGCAGGCCAGCGAAAGGATGAAAAGCCCCGCGTGTTCGGGGCTTGTTCTGTGGACTACCGCCTCGCTCAAGGGTTCTAACTTTCTTTTAGCAGGCCTTCGCTCGAGTGACCCGATCCACCAGATAGACCAGTCCGTGATAGTCGATGCCGCCGTGCTGCGTCAGGCCGATCTCACAGGTGCGGCTGGTGGAAATCCCCTCGTTGCAATGTTGCACCGCGTCCTTGAGTGTGCGCAGCGAGTGGCTGTTCAGCTCCGGCGTGGTGAAACCCTTGTCACCGGCAAACCCGCAACAATGGATGCCTTCCGGGATCACCACGGTTTTGCTGCATTTGCGCGCCAGTTCGATCAGTGCCTGGCTTTCGCCCAGATGCTGGGTACTGCAGGTCACGTGAACCGCAATCGGTGCTTCTTGCGGGGTGAACTCCAGTCGATCGAGAAGATGCGTACGGATGAAGCGCACCGGGTCATACAGATCCAGGCGAACATTTCCGACGTCCTGCACCAGGCGCAAGGTGCACGGGCTGGTGTCGCAATAGATCGGATCGAGTCCACCGCGACTGGCGTGCAGCAGCGCGCTGATCAACTCCTGACGCTTGTGCTCGGCCTGTTCGGCGTAGCCTTTGGAAGCAAACGGCTGACCGCAGCAGAGGTTGTCCTGATTGTCCGGGAATACCACTTGGTAACCGGCCTTTTCCAGCAGGCCACGGGTCTTGTCGTACAGCGACATCTGCTCCTTGTCGCCCGCTGCCGGGCCCATCACCCGTGACACACAGGCGGCCAGATACACAACGCGTGGGCGTTCGTCGGACACGCTCGGGCTGAAGCGAATGGCTTTTTCCGGTTGCGGCATCGCGCTGGTCCACAGCGGCACCTGGCCTTTGGACAAACGCGTCAGGGTTGCCGACAGCTTCGCCAGACGCGGTGCGCCAAGCAGCATCCGTGCGCCGTTGGCCACGTGTAGGGTGAAGCGTGCGCCTTGCAGGGTCTTGGCGAAATTTCCTTCGATCCAGTCAGCGGTTTTCTGATGCGTGGCGTTACGGGCGCGGAGCTTTTTCACCAGTTCGCCGGTATTGATGCCTACGGGGCAACGCTGCGCGCACAAGCCTGTCGCGGCGCAGGTTTCAATTCCTTGGTACTCGTAGGCTTGTTCCAGCTCGGTGGTGTCAACGCCGGCGCGTTTCTTCGCTTGAATGTCACGCCAGATCACGATGCGCTGGCGCGGGCTGAGGGTCAGTCCTTTCGACGGGCAGACCGGCTCGCAGAAGCCGCACTCGATGCATTTATCGACAATCTCGTCAGCCGCCGGCAGCGGCTTCAGGTGCTTGAGGTGGATCTGCGGATCTTCGCTGAGCACCACGTCGGGGTTGAGGATGCCGTTGGGGTCGAGCAGACGTTTGAGCTGCCACATCAACTGATAGGCATCGCTGCCCCATTCCAGCTCAACGAACGGTGCCATGTTGCGCCCGGTGCCGTGTTCGGCCTTGAGCGAACCGCCGAACTCCACCGCCACCAGTTGCGCCACGTCGTCCATGAACGCCTGATAGCGTGCGACTTCTTCCGGACTGTTGAAGCCTTGGGTGAAGACGAAGTGCAGATTGCCTTCCAGAGCGTGTCCGAAAAGGATCGCTTCATCGTAGGCATGTTTGTCGAACAGCTCGATCAGGCGATTGACGCCGATGGCCAGTTGTTCGACCGGGAAGGTCACGTCTTCGATGATCACCGTGGTGCCGGTTTTGCGCACGGCGCCGACGGCGGGAAAGGTGTCCTTGCGTATGGCCCAGAGTTTGGCGTTCTCGGCCGGATCTTCGGTGAAATCGACCTGTTTCTCCACAGGGAAACGGGTCAGCGAAGCCATGATCTGCGCCAGTTGTTCTTGCAGCAAAGTGGAAGAGGCGGCGCGGGATTCGATCAGCAGCGCGCAGGCATTATTCGACAGCTGCTGTACGAAATCCGGCATGCCCGGTTTGTCCTGCACCGAACGCAGACTGCGCCGATCGAGCAATTCCACTGCCGACACCGGTTGGCTTTTCAGCACGGTGACCGCGTTGCAGCAGGTTTCCACATCCGGGAACACGATCAGCGCCGACGCCTTGTTCGGGTGATCGACCACCGTGTCGTAGGTCACCGCGCTGATGAAACCGAGCGTGCCTTCGGAGCCGACCAGCAGGTGGCTCAAGATATCCACAGGCTCGTCGAAATCCACCAGGGCGTTGAGTGACAGACCGGTGGTATTTTTCAGACGATATTTGTGGCGGATTCGCGCAGCCAGTTCTGCATTGGCGCGGGTCTCGCGGCCCAATGTCGCCAAGCGCTCCAGCAGATCCCCGTGGCTTATGCGGAAAGCGGCGACACTGGCGGCGTCTTCGGTGTCGAGACGGGTGCCGTCGGCGAGTACCAGGCGAATTCCGGCCAGTGTGTGATAGGTGTTTTGCGCGGTGCCGCAGCACATGCCGCTGGCGTTGTTGGCGACGATGCCGCCGATCTTGCAGGCGTTGATCGACGCCGGGTCCGGGCCGATCTTGCGCCCGAACGGTGCCAGCCATGCGTTGGCCTGCGCGCCGATGACGCCCGGCTGCAGGCGGATTTGCAGGCCTTGGTCGCGAATCTCGCGAGCGTTCCAGTTATCCCCCAGCACAATCAGCACCGAATCGCTGATCGCCTGCCCGGAAAGGCTGGTGCCGGCGGCGCGGAAGGTCACCGGGACTTGATCGCGCTGGGCCAGTTTTAACAGCGCCACCACTTCATCTTCGGACTCGACGCGGATCACCAGTTTGGGAATCAGCCGATAAAAACTGGCGTCGGTGCCGAAGGCCAAGGTCGACAGCGGATCGTCAAAACGGCGCTCCGCTGGAATCAGTTGCTGCGCATCACGCAGGAAATTCACCGGAAGCGTCATTGGTCCTCCAGGATCAGTACCACCAGGTCTTTCGGGCCATGTGCGCCGTAGGCCAGCACTTGTTCGATGTCGGCGGTTTTCGACGGGCCGGACACCAGCAGTGCGTTGGTCGGCATGCCTTGGGCCCACTCGAACTCCTGTTGCACCTGATAGAAGTTGTCGCGGATTTCGCTGGCCTTAAGCAGGGCGAAATGCACCGGCGGCACCAGGCTCATCAACCGCGGTTCTTCACGGGTTGGCCAGAGGATCAGGCTGCCAGTGGCGGCGATGGCACCGAGAGTGCCGGTAAGGCTGGCCGGGGTGTCGTTGAACAGCTCGGCTTTCCACTCCTCCATCGGCCGGTCGTAGGACTTCAGTGCCGGCAGATCAGGATTGTTCGCCCAGTGTTGTGAGATGCGCTGCCCGTGAGGCGTAGTCGGTGCGATCAGCAGGCTTGGCAGTTGACGGTCACGCAGTAATTGCGCGAGCAGCGTCGGCCAGTCTGCGCCGGTAGTCAGATGGATTTCGGTGTGCACCGCTTCCATCAGTTTGCGCAGTTGCGGGATACGTTGCTCGGCGCTGTAGGTGTAAGGCTGGGTCACCAGATCGACGTCGAAGTCGTCGGCAATCGGTGTGGTGCCGGTCAGACTTTTCCGTAGCTTGGCGAGGATGTTTTGCTTGGCGCTCATCAGCGATCTCCCTGTTTGGCCAGATGCTCGCGGGCCATGTCGTGCAGTGAGCGGGCGGCGGGTTTTGGTGCGCTGTGGTTTTGCGTCCACGGGCCGACGCTGCTTGGCGTGAGCGCACGCAGTCGGGTGGCGAAGAAGCCGAACAAGCGATACAGCGTCGGCGAGCTGTTGAGTTTCGCCCAGGCGTTCCAGATGAAGCGTTCCTTGCGCGAATACTTGCTGCCCTGGCCGCGCATCACTTGATGCGGACTGTCCGGGGCTTTGACGTTTTCTTCGCGCAATCGGCGCAGAATTGCCGGGATCGGAATTTTCACCGGGCACACTTCACCGCAGGCACCGCACAATGATGAAGCGCTCGGGTGATCCGGGACTTTCGCCAGACCGACCATGTGCGGGGTGATGATTTTGCCGATCGGTCCCGGGTACACCTCGCCATAGGTGTGACCACCGACGCGGGTGTAGACCGGGCAATGGTTCATGCAGGCACCGCAGCGGATGCAATTGAGGGTCTGGCGCAGTTCGCTGTCGGCAAAGGCCTGGCTGCGACCGTTATCGAGCAGCACCAGATGCACTTCTTGCGGGCCGTCGAGTTCATGTTCCTTGCGCGGGCCGGAGATCATGTTGACGTAGGTGGTGATCGGAATGCCCAGCGCCGAGCGGGTCAGCAGCGACAACAGCGGCACCACGTCGCGCAGGTTTTCCACGACCTTTTCGATGCCGGTGACGGCGATGTGCACCGGCGGCACGGTGGTGGTCATGCGTCCGTTGCCTTCGTTTTCCACCAGCAGCAGGGTGCCGGTTTCGGCCACGGCGAAGTTGACGCCGGAAACGCCGATGTCCGCTTCGAAGAATTTCTGCCGCAGGACTCTGCGACCGATCTGAATGAGTTGGTCAACGTCCTTGGTGTACTCCACGCCAAGTTTGTCGTGGAACAAGGACGCGACCTGACCGGCATTCTTGTGGATCGCCGGCATAATGATGTGTGAAGGCTTCTCGTGGTCGAGCTGGACGATGTATTCCCCCATGTCGGACTCCAGGCATTCAACACCTTGAGCCTCGAGGAAATGGTTCATCTCCATCTCTTCGCTGACCATCGATTTGCCCTTGATCACTTGCCGCGCCTCGTGAGCGCGGATGATCGAAAGGACGATGCCATTGGCCTCGTCCACCGTTTCCGCCCAGTGCACTGTCACACCGTTGCGGGTCAGGTTCTGTTCCAGTTGCTCGAGCAGGTCGGGCAACTTGGAGAGCGCACGCGCCCTGATCGAGTTGCCCAGGGCGCGCAAGTGTTCTCTTTCGTGGGCATCGCTGAAAGCCGCTGCCCGCTTGGTCATCAGTGAATCCATCGCAGTGCGGAAGTTGTTCCGTAGCTGCTGATCACCCAAGGCGTTGTGTGCTCGGGTGCGGAAATCTTCTTCTACGGCAACCGTAGGAATAATCGTCGAGGTGCTCATTGCGCACCTCCGGTTCGTTGCCACAGAAAGCTGGCGAGATGTTGCCCGCGCAGCGCTTCCTTTTGTTTCTCCAACGCGCCGTTGATGTTCATCAAACAGCCACAGTCGGCGCTCAACACTTTGTGCGCGCCGGAATCCTTCAACGCCCGGGTCTTGTCCGCCACCATCGCCCCGGAAATGTCTGGCATACGGACGCTGAATGTCCCACCGAAGCCACAGCATTCGCTTTCGTGGTCGTGGTTGACCCGTTCCACGTTGCTCAACTGCGCCAACAACTCGCGGCCGTGCAGGTGGGTGTTCATTTCGCGGCGTGCCGAACACGAGGTGTGCAGCGCGACTTTGACCGGTTCGCCGCTGTCCTTGAACTGCACCTTGCAGACGAACAGCAGGAACTCGGCCAATTCATAGGTACGGGCCGCGAGGGCTTGCACCTGTTTCAACGTTTGCGGCTCGTCCTTAAACAAGTCGGCGTAATGCTCGCGCAACATGCCCGCGCAGGAACCCGACGGCACCACCACCGGATAATCCCCGGCAAACAGCGCCAGTTGCGCGCGCGCCACCGTCCGCGCCTGCTCGGTGTAACCCGAGGTGTAGGCCGGTTGCCCGCAGCAGCTCTGCCCTTGCGGGTACTCGACCTTGATCCCTTCACGCTCGAGCAAGTGGATCGCGTCCATCCCGGCTTCGGGGTAGAACAGGTCGACCACGCAGGTGCCGAACAGATAGACCCGCGACGGTTTCTCGCTGGGGTACTGCCGAGGTTCGGGCAGTGGCGGTGCGACGCGGGTGGCGTTGGGCACAGCGTTGTAAAAAAGCTCGCTCATCAGGCGTGTCTCCGGGTGGGCCCGGTTATCCGTCTGTTGAGACTGCTGAATATAAAGAGCCTTGCTTTCAGCAGCCTTACAGACCGGGGTGTGAATTGCTGACGCCGGAATCACCAGCCGGCGTCGGTTATTTCCGTTTTGTTTATAGGTTTAGTGCACCAGCATGCCGGTGAACCAGTAGGCCTGGGCCAGAGTGATCAGGCCGACAATCGTGGCAAAGAATAGGCTGTGCTTGAGGGTGAAGCGGAACAGATCCGATTCCTTGCCCACCAGCCCGGTGGCAGCGCAGGCCACGGCGATCGATTGCGGCGAGATCATCTTGCCGGTCACACCGCCGCTGGTATTGGCGGCTACCAGCAGGGTGTCATTGACGCCGATCTGGTGCGCGGTGGTCGCCTGCAGCGAACTGAACAGCGCGTTGGACGAGGTATCCGAGCCGGTGAGGAACACGCCCAGCCAGCCGAGGAACGGCGAGAAGAACGGGAAGGCTGCGCCGGTCGCGGCCAAGACCAGGGCCATGGTCGAAGACATGCCCGAGTAGTTGGTGACGAAAGCGAAGGCCAGCACCATGCCGATCGACAGAATAGGCCAGCGCAGTTCGTAAAAGGTTTCTTTCAAAGTGGTCAGACCAGTTTTGAAATTGATCTTCAATACCAGCATCGAGATCAGCGCGGAGAAGAAAATCGCGGTGCCGGTCGCGGAAATCGGGTCGAGTTTGAACACGGCCGGGATGGCGGTTGGGGTGGTGACGATCGGAGCGGTCTTGATCACTAATTGATCAAGGTGCGGGATCGCGAAGTTGAACACCCAGGCGTACATCGAACCGCCGGTGGCGAACATGGCTTTGAAGGGTTTCAGCGTCCAGATGGTCACCAGCACGGTGAGGATCAGGAATGGCGACCAGGCAATGAAAATTTCCCAGAGGCTGTAAGGCGACGCCACGGTGCTGCGCTTCTGACCGAAACCTCCTGCGCTGGCGGTCACCACCGAGGCCGAAACGGCGCCAGCGATGTGTTGGCCGGCGGCGCGTTTTGGCTGCCAGACTTTGAGGAACAGGGTCAGGGAAATCAGACTGGCCAGGGCCGAGGTGATGTCCGGCAGCTCCGGGCCGATGAAGTTCGAAGTGAAGTATTGGGTCACGGCGAAGCTCAGGCCTGCAACCAGCGCTGCCGGCCAGGTTTCACGCACGCCACGCAGGCCGTCCATCATGAACACCAGCCAGAACGGCACGAACAGCGACAGCAGCGGCAGTTGGCGGCCGGTCATGGCGCCGATCTTGAACGCGTCGATGCCGGTCACTTGCCCGGCAACAATGATTGGAATGCCCAGTGCGCCAAACGCTACTGGCGCGGTGTTGGCAATCAGGCACAGGCCAGCGGCGTACAGCGGGTTGAAGCCGAGGCCGACCAGCAGCGCGGCGGTAATCGCTACCGGCGCGCCGAAGCCGGCGGCACCTTCCAGAAACGCACCGAAACAGAAACCGATCAGCAACACCTGCAGACGCTGGTCGTCGGTAATCGACAGCACCGAACTGCGAATGACCTCGAACTGACCACTCTTGACCGTCAGTTTGTAAAGGAACACCGCCGCGACAATGATCCAGGCAATCGGCCACAGACCGTAGGCAAAGCCGTAACCGGCCGCGGCGAAGGCCATGTCGACCGGCATGTGGAAGGCGAGAATCGCCACGGCAATCGACAGGGCGAGCGTGATGCTGCCGGCCACGTGACCCTTGAGGCGGAACACCGCCAGCGCGAGAAAGAAGAAAACGATGGGGATGACGGCCGCAAGAGCGGAGACGCCGAGACTGCCGAGCGGGGTATAGAGCTGTTGCCAGGTTTGCATATGGGGTGGCCCCTAATTGTTGTTGGTCAGGCACTGTCAGCGTTCTTGGTTAATTGGTAATACCAATTTACAATCGCTGTTGGCTAGGGTAAAAGCCTTGATGTCGGTGTGTCAATTTGTCGCCCTGAAACTTTTGTCGAACAAGCGGTGCAGAGGGCATCTGATCCGGTCGGGCGAATGTGCTCTGACAGGTGTCGGCGGGGCGCCGATAGGCCAGAATAGAGAGCCCGGCGCGCGGTCGGGATCGTGGAGAAATGAGTTATGGGGTTTGATCAGATTCGTCAGCGCCGTTTGTCTGACGATATTGTCGAGCGCCTCGAGGGGATGATCCTCGAGGGCACGCTGAAGTCCGGTGAGCGGCTTCCGGCCGAGCGCGCTTTGGCCGAGCAGTTCGGCGTGTCGCGTCCGTCGTTGCGCGAAGCGATTCAGAAACTGGCGGCCAAGGGCTTGCTGGTCAGTCGCCAGGGTGGCGGCAATTATGTGGTGGAAACGCTCGGCTCGACTTTCAGCGATCCCTTGCTATTGCTGCTGGAGAGCAATCCCGAGGCGCAGCGCGACTTGCTGGAGTTTCGGCACACTCTGGAGGCATCGTGCGCCTATTACGCAGCATTGCGCGCTACGGACGTGGATCGTGAGCGTCTGACTGCTGCGTTCAATGAGTTGCAGGATTGCTATACGCGGCATGACGAAGTGAGCCGGGCGGAAGAGGGCGCGGCGGATGCGAAGTTTCATCTGGCGATCGCCGAAGCCAGCCATAACGCGGTGCTGCTGCACACCATTCGCGGTCTGTTCGATCTGCTCAAGCGCAACGTGGTGACCAACATTGGCGGCATGTACAAGCAGCGCACGGAAACCCGCGACATGCTGATCTCTCAGCACCGGGAGCTTTATCTGGCGATTATCGAGGGGCGTGCGGAGCAGGCGCGGGAGGTTTCCAGTCGGCACATTCTGTATGTGCAGGAGGTGCTGGAGGAGGTGCGGCAGGAGGTTCAGCGCATGGCTCGGGCGGAGCGGCGCAAGGGGATGTAGCTTTTAGAAGCAAAAAGATCGCAGCCTTCGGCAGCTCCTATACAGGAATGTGTCTTTCCCTGTAGAAGCTGCCGCAGGCTGCGATCTTTTCAGGCAGAAGAAATTATTCTTCTTTGCCCTTGTTGCGCACGGCGCGCTGCAACTCACGACCGGCGTCGCGTTCGCGCTCGGTGTCACGCTTGTCGTATTCCTTCTTGCCCTTGCCCAGAGCGATCTCGCACTTGACCATGTGCTTGCTCCAGTAGAAGGACAGGCACACGCAGGCGTAGCCTTTCTGTTGCACGGCAGCGGCGAGTTTTTCCAGCTCGCGCTTGTTGAGCAGCAGTTTGCGGGTGCGGGTCGGATCGGCGATGACGTGGGTGCTGGCGGTCATCAACGGCGTGATGTGACTGCCGAGGAGCCAGGCTTCGCCATCCTTGAGCAGCACGTAACTGTCGACCAGTTGCAGCTTGCTTGCCCGCAGACTTTTTACTTCCCAGCCGGCCAGGACCAGACCAGCCTCGAAACGATGTTCGATGAAGTAATCGTGTCGCGCCTTTTTGTTCTGCGCGATGGTCCCTGTTGGGTGTTTCTTCTGTTTAGCCATAGGGGCGGCATTATATGGAGATAAACGGTCCTCGGCTACGGTGATGCTGCGTGCTTGAGCACGTTGAGTGAATCCCGGACAATGCGGCCTCTTTTTCTAACGCTTGGGCGTGATATTCAATGTCGACAGACAAGGTTTCTGTCCACGGCAGTTGGGCTAGCCGCTGGGTTTTCATATTCGCCGCGACCGGTTCGGCCGTGGGACTGGGCAGCATCTGGAAATTCCCCTACATGGTCGGGGTCTACGGCGGCGGCGCCTTCGTGCTGATGTTTCTGGCCTGCATCGCATTGATCGGGATCCCGGTCATGCTGGCTGAAACCCTGATCGGCCGCCGCGCACGACAGAGTCCGGCGAACGCCCTGAAGGTGCTGGCGCTGGAAGCCGGGCACTCGGGCAAGTGGTCGTGGGGCGCATTTGCCGGGATGATCACGGCGTTGCTGATCCTGTCTTTCTATAGTGTGGTTGGCGGCTGGTCGCTGGATTACATCATCGACATGGGGCGCGGCGACTTCCAGGGCGCCACGGCGGAGCAGGTCGGCGCTTATTTCGGCAATGTCATCTCCGATCCCTGGCGCCTGACACTTTGGCACACAGTTTTCATGCTGTTGTCGGCCGTGGTGATCGCCAAAGGCGTGGTTGCCGGGCTTGAGCGCAGTCTGCGGATCATGATGCCGCTGCTGTTCGTGATGGTGCTGGTTTTGCTGGGTTACAGCATGACCACCGGGCATTTCATGGAGGGCGTGCATTTCATGTTCGATTTCCACCCGGAAAAAGTCCTCGACGGCTTGCTGCCCGCCATGGGCCATGCGTTCTTTTCCCTGAGCGTGGGCGTCGGCTCGATCATGATCTACGGCGCTTACATGACCAAGGAAGCCTCGTTGTCCGGCACGGTGGTCGGTGTGGCACTGCTCGACACCTTCGTGTCGCTGGTGGCCGGTCTGGCATTGTTTCCGATTGTATTTGCTGGCGGTTTGAACCCTAGCGAAGGCCCGGGCCTGATGTTCGTCAGTCTGCCATTTGCCTTCGGTAACGTGGTTTTCGGCCAGTTGATGGGCGTGGTGTTCTTTGTCCTGGTGGCGATTGCCGCCTGGAGCTCGGCGATTTCCCTGCTCGAACCGATGGTTGCCTATTTGGTTGAGCGCACGAAAATCAGCCGTGGCTGGGTGACTTTCTGGCTGGCGTTCATCTGCTGGTTCGTCGGTCTGGGTACGGTTTTCTCCTTCAATATCTGGAAGGAAGCCAAATTTTTCGTGAACGATGGCGGGCTGTTTCACCTCTACCAATGGGGGGCGGCAGGCGGTCTGGACTTCTTCGGCGTGATTGATTTCTTCACCTCGCGGATCATGTTGCCGCTCGGAGGCCTGTGCTTCGTGCTGTTTGCCGGTTGGGTGATGGGGCGTGAGGCGGTGCGTGACGAGTTGTCGATTCGTAACCCGGCGCTGTTTGCCCTGTCCCTGTTCTTGATGCGCTACGTGGCGCCCATCGGCATTCTGGTAGTGTTTGCCGCTCAGCTCTGGAAGTAACGCTTACATGACGACACATATTCAACGTTCGGCGTTGCTGCCATACCCGGCGCAATTCCTCTACGACCTGGTCAACGACGTCGCGCGTTACCCGGAATTCCTGCCGTGGTGCTCGTCCGCCGAGGTGCTGGAAAGCTCGCCCGAGCACATGCGTGCCAGCGTTGGCGTGGCCAAGGGTGGTCTGAGTCAGCACTTCGTCACGCGCAATACGCTGGTGCCGGGGCAATCGATCGAGATGAATCTGGAAGAAGGCCCGTTCAACCAACTGCATGGCGTCTGGGTCTTCAAGGCGTTGAACGAGAAGGCCTGCAAGATCAGTCTTGACCTGTCTTTCGACTACGCCGGCCCGCTGGTGCGCGCGACACTCGGCCCGCTGTTCAATCAGGCGGCGAATACGTTGGTGGATGCGTTCTGCCAGCGCGCCAAGCAGATGCATGGTTGAGCCGGTGATCGAGATTGAGGTGGTGTATGCCGCCGTGGATCGTCAGATCTTGCGCACTTTGAGCGTTCCTGAAGGGACGACAGTGCGTGAGACGGTGCTCAAGTCAGGTATTGGCGATGAATTTCCGGAGCTGGACCTGAACGAATGTCCGCTGGGAATCTTCGGTAAGGTGGTGGCTGATTCACAGGTTCGCTTGATTCAGGCAGGGGATCGCATCGAGATCTACCGGCCGCTATTGGCAGATCCGAAAGAGGTTCGGCGCTTGCGGGCGGCCAAGGCTGCCGAAGCCAAGGCGCGAAATCAGTAGGACGAGCAAATCGCAGGCAATAAAAAACCCGGAAATTCCGGGTTTTTTATTGCCTCGCACATTACTGCGGCGAGGTGTCCAGCGGCTCAGGCGTCGGAACCGGAACGGTTTCAACACCGTCCACGTCCTTCTGGATCGAATCCAGCAAGGAGCCTGGTTTGGCTGGTTGTTCCGGCTTCGGCTTCTCGGCGTTTTCAGCAGGGGCGGTCACGCTGGTGCCACTGTCCTTGCCGAGGATGGCTTCGTCACGGCTCACGCCCGGCATGAAGTCACCGGACAGGCTGACAAGCTGGTCGTTGGAGTTGAAGTTAACACTCACGCGTTCCTGTTGGCGTTCACCGCCACCAGGTTGCAGGCTGTACAGATAATCCCAGCGATCGGCATGGAACGTGTCGGTCAGCAGAGGGTTACCCATGATAAACCGTACTTGCCGACGGGTCATTCCCGGGCGTAACTGGTCTATCATGTCCTGCGTGACGACATTGCCCTGCTGGATGTCGATTTTGTAAACCCCGGGGAATGAACAACCGGCGAGTGCGAGCAGTCCCACAAAGGTGAAACTGGTTAGCAAGAGCTTGGTGTTTTGCATCGGTGGGCGACTTCCACTATCTTGGCTGGGACAACGTAAACGCCGATCATACCCGCATTAAGAGAAGCTGCGAAGCAGCATCGCGAGAAAGCTGACCATGGTTGAAAATAGCGAACTACGCAAAGCCGGCCTCAAAGTGACCCTGCCACGGGTCAAGATCCTGCAAATGCTCGACTCTACCGAGCAGCGTCACATGAGTGCCGAAGACGTCTACAAGGCGTTGATGGAAGCGGGCGAGGACGTCGGTCTGGCCACGGTTTACCGTGTTCTGACCCAGTTCGAAGCCGCTGGCCTCGTGGTCCGTCACAACTTCGACGGTGGCCACGCGGTATTCGAATTGGCCGACGGTGGCCACCACGACCACATGGTCAACGTGGAAACCGGTGAAGTCGTCGAATTCGTCAGTCCGGAAATCGAAAAGCTCCAGAAGGCAATTGCCGAGGAGCACGGTGTTGATCTGGTAGATCACAATCTGGTGCTGTACGTACGCAAGAAAAAGTAAGCATGTCGCGCGAATTTCAGGTTCGCGAAACGAACGAAGGCGACCCAAGGGTCGCCTTCGTGCTTTCTGCTGTGCTTAAACTTTTGCGGTAACCACCATTTTTTTTGCGTGAGCCAAAGACTCTTTGGTCAGGTCGATGCCGCCCAGCATCCGCGCCACTTCTTCTATACGGTCGTTCTTGCTCAGCTTGGACACGGCGGTGTGAGTCGCCTGTTCGCCCCGTACCTTGTGCACGAACAAATGCTGATGACCCTGCGCTGCCACTTGCGGCAAGTGCGTCACGGTCAGTACCTGCCCGCGATCGCCAAGACGTCGCAACAACTGGCCGACGATTTCGGCGGTCGGCCCGCCGATACCCACGTCCACTTCGTCGAATACCAGGGTCGGCACTCTTGAGGTCTGCGCGGTGATCACCTGAATCGCCAGACTGATCCGCGACAGCTCGCCGCCGGAGGCCACTTTGGCCAGCGCCTTCAGTGGCTGGCCGGGGTTGGCGCTGACCAGCAGTTCAACCTGTTCCAGACCATTGGGCAGCAGTTCGTCGCTGCTGTTGGCGCGCAATTCGATGGTGAAACGACCACCGGGCATGCCCAGGCGCTGGATTTCCTGTTCCACGGCGCTGGCAAGGCTGCCGGCGGCCTGGTGACGCAAGTCGCTCAGCTCTCGGGCCTTCTCTTGATAATGGCGTGCGTAGGACGCCAGTTCTTCACCCAGGCGCTCGATGGATTCGTCGTTGGCGTTGAGGGTTTCGATCTCATCCAGCAACTTCTGCTGCATCTCGGCGACTTCGGTTGGCTGGATCCGGTGCTTGCGGGCCAGGGTGTAAATTGCGTCGAGGCGTTCTTCCAGATACTGCAGGCGCGCCGGGTCGGCATCGAAGTTGTCGAGGAAGCGATTGAGTTCGCCCACGGCTTCTTCGACCTGGATCTGCGCGCTGGTCAGCAGGCTGCTGGCTTCGCCCAGTGCGCCCACCGAGTTGTTCACGCTCGACAGACGGTTGAGGCTGGCGGTCAGTGCATTCAGTACGTTGCCGGAATCGCTTTCGCTGCACTGCTCGACCACCTGTCGGCAAATGCCGAGCAGGGTTTCGGCATTGGTCAGGTTTTTGTGTTCCTGCTCCAGCTGTTCCAGCTCGTTGTCGCCGAGGCCGAGGTTTTCCAGTTCTTCAAGCTGGTAGCTGAGCAGTTGGTGGCGCGCGCGTTGTTCGTCGCCAGAATTGGAGAGGCGCTCCAGCTCCTGGCGAGTCTGGCGCCAGCGCTGCGCAGCCAGTTGAACCTGGCGGGCCAGATCGGTGGCACCGGCGAATTCATCGAGCAGGCGGCGATGGGTATCGGTTTTCAGCAGGGACTGGTGTTCGTGCTGGCTGTGGATATCGATCAGCAGTTCGCCGAGAGCCTTGAGATCGCCGAGCGGGCAGGGCGTGCCATTGATATAGCCGCGTGAACGGCCTTCAGCGGTGATCACCCGACGCAGGATGCACGGACCATCGCTTTCAAGATCGCGCTCGGCCAGCCAGGCATGGGCTTCGGGAATGTCGACCAGGTCGAAGGTGGCCAGGATATCGGCCTTGTCGGCGCCCGGGCGAACTACGCCGCTGTCGGCGCGATCGCCCAGGGTCAGGCCCAGGGCGTCGAGCATGATCGACTTGCCGGCGCCGGTTTCCCCTGTGATCACGCTCATCCCGCGATCGAGTTCGAGATCGAGATGTTCAACGATGGCGTAGTTATGTACGGACAGGTGCACCAGCATACAGGCCGCTCCCAGGCTTTAGGTCTGGTTATTTATACAGTGTTTTGTTTCAGGCTGACAATGCCCTCGCTTAGCTCGATTTGCTTGATCCGATCAAATGCTTAGTCCGAGCAGGAATGACAATGCAGCACTTTTTTGTAGGGTTAATCATTGCAGGCCCTTGAAGCCTGATTTTGCGGCCCCATATATCGGGGCAGAAGCGCGAGTACTGCTCGCGGACGTAATTGAAAGGAGAATTCTATGGCTGACGAACAGACAGTAGATACGCAAAATCCAGAAGCCAATCAGGCGCCCGAAACTTCGGGTGACGACCTGGCGACCCGTGTACAAGTGCTCGAAGAGCAGTTGGCCGCCGCGCAGGATCAGTCGCTGCGCGTAGCTGCCGATCTGCAGAACGTCCGCCGTCGTGCCGAGCAGGATGTCGAGAAGGCGCACAAGTTTGCGCTGGAAAAATTCGCCGGTGACTTGCTGCCAATCGTCGACAGCCTGGAGCGCGGTCTCGAACTGTCGAGCCCGGACGACGAAAGCATCCGTCCGATGCGCGAAGGCATCGAGCTGACCCTGAAAATGTTCCACGACACCCTCAAGCGTTACCAGCTTGAAGCGATCGATCCGCATGGCGAACCGTTCAATGCCGTTCACCATCAGGCGATGGCCATGCAGGAAAGCGCCGACGTCGAACCGAACAGCGTTCTGAAGGTGTTCCAGAAGGGCTACCAGCTCAATGGCCGCCTGTTGCGTCCGGCCATGGTTGTGGTCAGCAAGGCGCCGGCGCCAATTTCGCCTTCGATTGACGAGAAGGCTTGAAATTAGCCGCAAGGCCCCCATTTAGAAGTCAAGCGTTTAAGTATTACCGCAGTTAGCCACCACTGCTGCGGCAACAAAATCCAAAGTTTCGGGAGAGTGAACATGGGCAAAATTATCGGTATCGACCTGGGGACTACCAACTCCTGCGTCTCCGTGCTGGAAAACGGCGTAGCCAAAGTTATCGAAAACGCCGAAGGCGCGCGTACCACGCCGTCGATCATCGCTTACGCCAACGATGGTGAAATCCTCGTTGGTCAGTCGGCCAAGCGTCAGGCAGTGACCAACCCGCACAACACCCTGTACGCGGTGAAGCGTCTGATCGGTCGCAAGTTCGACGAAGAAGTCGTACAGAAAGACATCAAGATGGTCCCGTACAAAATCGCCAAGGCTGACAACGGCGACGCCTGGGTTGAAGTGAACGGCCAGAAAATGGCGCCGCCACAAATCTCGGCTGAAATTCTGAAGAAGATGAAGAAGACCGCCGAAGACTACCTCGGCGAGCCTGTGACCGAAGCGGTCATCACCGTTCCGGCCTACTTCAACGACAGCCAGCGTCAGGCGACCAAAGACGCCGGCCGCATCGCCGGTCTGGACGTTAAACGTATCATCAACGAACCAACCGCAGCTGCTCTGGCTTACGGTATGGACAAGGCCAAGGGCGATCACACCGTGATCGTTTATGACCTGGGTGGCGGTACTTTCGACGTTTCCGTGATCGAGATCGCTGAAGTTGACGGCGAGCACCAGTTCGAAGTGTTGGCCACCAACGGTGACACCTTCCTCGGCGGTGAAGACTTCGACATTCGTCTGATCGACTACCTCGTTGACGAATTCAAGAAAGAAAGCGGCATGAACCTCAAAGGTGACCCGCTGGCCATGCAGCGCCTGAAAGAAGCCGCTGAGAAAGCCAAGATCGAGCTGTCTTCCGCTCAGTCGACCGACGTCAACCTGCCGTACATCACTGCAGACGCTACCGGTCCTAAGCACCTGAACGTGAAGATTTCGCGTGCCAAGCTCGAAGCACTGGTTGAAGACCTGGTTCAGCGCACCATCGAGCCTTGCCGTATCGCTATGAAAGACGCCGGCATCGACGTTGGCGCGATCAACGACGTGATTCTGGTCGGCGGTCAGACCCGTATGCCGCTGGTACAGAAGCTGGTGACCGATTTCTTCGGTAAAGAAGCACGTAAAGACGTGAACCCGGACGAAGCGGTTGCCATGGGTGCTGCGATCCAGGGCGCCGTTCTGGCCGGTGACGTGAAAGACGTTCTGCTGCTCGACGTCAGCCCGCTGACCCTGGGTATCGAAACCATGGGTGGCGTGATGACCGCGCTGATCGAGAAAAACACCACGATTCCTACCAAGAAATCGCAAGTGTTCTCGACTGCCGACGACAACCAGGGCGCTGTGACCATTCACGTTCTGCAAGGTGAGCGTAAGCAAGCCGCACAGAACAAGTCCCTGGGCAAGTTCGACCTGGCCGACATTCCACCAGCTCCACGTGGCGTGCCACAGATCGAAGTGACCTTCGACATCGACGCTAACGGCATCCTGCACGTTGGTGCGAAAGACAAGGCGACCGGTAAAGAGCAGAAGATCACCATCAAGGCCAACTCCGGTCTGTCGGATGAAGAAATTCAGAAGATGGTTCGCGATGCCGAGCTGAACGCCGAGGAAGACCGCAAGTTCGCTGAACTGGCTGAATCCCGTAACAAGGGTGATGCACTGGTTCACTCGACTCGCAAAATGGTTACCGAAGCGGGCGACAAGGTCAGCGCTGAAGAGAAGACCGCGATCGAAGCCGCTGTGGTTGCACTGGAAGCCGCTGTGAA
Organism: Pseudomonas sp. JAI115; assembly: GCF_014200835.1. Classification (NCBI taxonomy): domain Bacteria; kingdom Pseudomonadati; phylum Pseudomonadota; class Gammaproteobacteria; order Pseudomonadales; family Pseudomonadaceae; genus Pseudomonas; species Pseudomonas sp. JAI115. Next base: position 171,077 of record NZ_JACHCY010000010.1, on the reverse strand, counting down.
AGGCGACGACAAGGCTGCCATCGAAGCGAAGATCGAAGAGCTGTCGAAAGTCTCGGCTCCGGTTGCTCAGAAGATGTACGCCGAACAGGCTCAGCCTGCTGAAGGCGCGGCACCGCACGACGAGAAAGCTGAAAAGGCTGACGATGTTGTCGATGCCGAGTTCGAAGAAGTCAAAGACCACAAGTAAGTTGTTGGTCGGCCGGTTGACTGCCTTGCGGCGGTGACTGGTAGGATGTCGCCGCGCGGGAGCTTGCTCCCGCGTTGGCGTATCTGGAATACACGAATTTTTACAGCATGCGACAAGGTTCGCCTGCTGCTGGTATGGCCGGGAATGCTCCTGCTTTTCGCGCCGCAAGTACCAAATGAAACAAAGACCAGGATCGTTGAATTGACGTGAGTTGGGTCCGGGCCTGTATTGGGGCTCAACGAGTTTGGCCATCCTCAGGAGGGGTTTGCCGAACGTCCTCAAGAGTGCAAAAGACTTATGGCAAAGCGTGACTATTACGAAGTATTGGGTGTAGAGCGTGGTTCAAGCGATGCAGACCTGAAGAAGGCCTATCGTCGTCTGGCGATGAAGCATCACCCGGACCGTAATCCCGATGACAAAGCGTCGGAAGAACTGTTCAAAGAGGCCAACGAGGCCTACGAAGTATTGTCCGATTCGAGCAAGCGCGCGGCGTACGACCAGTACGGTCATGCTGGCATCGACCCAAGCATGGGTGGCGGTGGCGCCGGTTTCGGCGGGCAGAACTTCTCCGACATCTTTGGCGATGTCTTCAGTGACTTCTTCGGTGGCGGTCGTGGCGGTTCCCGTGGCGGCGCCCAGCGTGGCAGCGATCTGCGCTACACCCTGGAGCTGAATCTGGAAGAAGCGGTGCGCGGCACTACCGTGAATATCCGCGTTCCGACACTGGTCAATTGCAAGCCATGCGATGGTTCCGGCGCGAAGAAAGGCTCGTCGCCATCGACCTGCCCGACCTGCGGCGGCATCGGTCAGGTGCGTATGCAGCAGGGCTTCTTCTCGGTGCAGCAGACCTGCCCGCGCTGCCATGGCCAGGGCAAGATCATTTCCGATCCGTGCGATTCCTGCCACGGCGACGGTCGTGTCGAAGAGTACAAGACCCTGTCGGTGAAGGTGCCGGCTGGCGTTGATACCGGCGACCGCATTCGTCTGTCCGGCGAAGGTGAGGCGGGTACCCAGGGCGGCCCGACCGGCGACCTGTACGTGGTGATCAACGTGCGCGAGCACGACATCTTCCAGCGCGATGGCAAGCACTTGTTCTGCGAAGTGCCGATCAGCTTCGTGGATGCGGCGCTCGGCGGCGAACTGGAAATCCCGACCCTCGACGGTCGCGTCAAACTGAAAATCCCTGAAGGCACCCAGACCGGCAAGCAGTTCCGCGTACGTGGCAAAGGCGTGGCGCCGGTGCGTGGCGGTGGTGCGGGCGACTTGATGTGCCGTGTAGCGGTCGAGACCCCGGTCAATCTGAATCGTCGTCAGCGCGAATTGCTCGAAGAGTTCCGCAGCTCGCTGGCGGACGACAACAGTCACTCGCCGAAAACCACCGGTTGGTTCGATGGCGTGAAGCGCTTCTTCGGCGATCTGTAAGGAGTCGGCATGCGACGTATAGCTGTGATGGGCGCCGCCGGGCGCATGGGCAAGATTCTGGTCGAGGCCGTGCAGCAGCGCGCGCCGCTGACCGGCCTGACCGCGGCGATCGTTCGTCCCGGCAGTACGCTGATCGGGGTGGATGCCGGTGAGCTGGCTTCGCTGGGTCGCATCGGTGTGCCGTTGTCCGGCAACCTGGAGTCGGTGGCTGAAGAGTTCGACGTGCTGATCGATTTCACCCTGCCGGAAGTCATGCTGAAAAACCTCGCGTTCTGCCGCAAGGCCGGCAAGGCCATGGTCATCGGCACCACCGGGCTCGATGCTGCGCAGAAGCAACTGTTGGCCGAAGCGGGCAAGGATATTCCGATCGTCTTCGCGGCCAACTTCAGTGTCGGGGTCAATCTGTCGCTGAAGCTGCTCGAAATGACCGCCCGGGTGCTGGGCGACGATGCCGACATCGAGATTATCGAAGCGCATCACCGGCACAAGATCGATGCGCCTTCGGGTACCGCCCTGCGCATGGGTGAGGTGATTGCTGATGCGCTGGATCGTGATCTGCAGAAGGTTGCGGTCTATGGCCGTGAAGGCCACACGGGTGCGCGCGAGCGGGAAACCATCGGTTTCGCCACCGTTCGCGGTGGTGATGTGGTCGGCGATCACACCGTGCTGTTCGCTTGCGAAGGCGAGCGCCTGGAGATCACGCACAAGGCTTCCAGTCGCATGACATTCGCCAAGGGTGCTGTGCGTGCGGCGTTGTGGCTGGATGGTCGCGAGCCGGGTCTGTATGACATGCAGGATGTGCTCAATTTGAAGTAAGCTGTCACTACGTAAAAAACAAAGGCGCGTAAAGCGCCTTTGTTTTGCCTGAAGTTTCATTCGAAAGGGAAGTGTGGCGGATGCAACCGTTAGATCTGGCTGATGTGGCAAAGTATGTCGAAGAAAATATCGGCAAATTTCACCAGAAGCGTCTTGACAGTTTGTCATTGTTAAAACTTAAGGATGTGCTTAAGCGTAAGAATCCTTACATGTTCAAAGCCAAAAATGTTCAAACTGCTGAACAGATTGTTCGTGGCATTCTGGACGCTCACGTTTCATCTAACGAAGAGACGCTTTTTGGCGACTGGCTGGAAGGGCTGGCAATTTTTATCAATGTCAAAACCTATGGTGGCTGGAAGTCAGCGGTCGCAGGTGTGGATCTTGAGTTTGATAAAGAGGGACGTCGTCATCTGGTAGCAATCAAGTCGGGGCCGAATTGGGGTAACAGTTCCCAGATTACTCAGATGCGAAGCAATTTTAAGACTGCGCAGCGAACCTTGCGTACTAGTCAATCTGGCTTGAACATCATTGCAGTTAACGGTTGCTGCTACGGCCGTGATAATAAGCCTGACAAGGGTGATTACAGTAAGCTTTGTGGACAACGTTTCTGGGAGTTTATTTCTGGGGATGCTGATCTGTATGTGGAGCTAATTGAGCCATTGGGGTATCAAGCGCAGGAGAGAAACGCGGAATTTCAGGTGTCATACGCGCAAATGGTAAATAAATTCACTCGGGAATTCACGAATGAGTTTTGCGACGAGGATGGTGCGATTCAATGGGATCGCTTGGTGCGACTGAACTCTTCGACCGAGCAGCCGAAGGTGAGCAGGCGTAAGCCCGCTCATCCCGTGAGTTAGGCTAATTCCAGATTGAACTGATGCTTCTGTTTCTGTTCTTCGAACAGTTGTAGCCAATCGGTGTGAGAGGTGCCCTGATAGCGCGAGAAACGGAAGTCACGTGGAGGGGTGACTTCTTGATCGCTCAACAGATTACGTATCAGAGTTCCGACAGCATACCCAAGGCTCACTGGCACTGCATTGCCTACTTGTTTGTATTGTTCTATCAGTGGGCCGGCTAGCTGCCAATCGTCCGGGAACTCCTGAATACGCTTGTATTCTTGGATCGATAGAGGGCGATCTTCTTCTGGGTGCGCAAGATCAGTGGCAGGCATTGCTGGATGGGTTACCAAGGTTGGTGATGGTTTGTCCCAATGAAGGCGTCGCAGAAATCCCGTTTTGCCACCGCCAGAAAAATACGATTTGCCAAGCGCTTCTTTTTGTAGATCGAGTGGAAGGTTGCGCCAGTTCTCCCCAACTTTAAGCATGCGATAGTACTTGAGGCGTTTTTCTGGGAAGTTCAGGTGCGAATGGTGCTCTAACCCGTTTAACGCGCTGCGCAGTTTATTCCATGCAGGGAGACCGTGGGAGCCGTTTTCGGAATGTGTAGGTGTCAAGAAAGGTGCTTCTTTTCCGTCGCGGGAGCAGACGATGATCACTCTCTCTCGGATCTGTGGGGTGCCGAAGTTTGCCGAGTTGTATAGGTTGAAGGTGCAGGTATAGCCTGCACGTTTAAGTACGCTGATTACGAAGTTCAGTGCTCCGCCTTTCATTTCATCTAGAGATAAATCCGGAAACTCCATGCCGCGCTGATTGTGTGGGCGGTGATCCATTGGGCAGGAAAGGAGGCCGCGTACGTTCTCGATGACGATGAAGCGAGGGCGGATCTCTATTGCCAAGTCGATGTATTTGAGGAAGGCGTTTCCGCGATCGTCATTAAACGCCTTGCGCTTGCCGGCCGTGCTGAAGGCTTGGCAAGGGGGGCCGCCGACGATCAAGTCCACTTCTTCAGCGCTGACTTTTGCGGCATCCAATACTTGTTCGGCAGTGCAGTCATTGATGTCGCCGAGCAGGGCGGTATTGGGGCGGTTGAGCGCGATAGTTTGTCTGCAGTGCTTGTTCGACTCGCAAGCCAATCGGATATCAAATCCGGCCTTTTCCAAGCCTAGATCCAGTCCCATTGCGCCTGAAAAAAAACTCAGGGCTATAGGTTTTCGGTAAATGGATGGGGTCTCTGCTACGTAAGCTGGGTGATCTTGTGCAATCATATGTGCGGTTCGGAGCCCATAATTTTTTATGCTGTTTTGATCGACGATCCAGGCGTTGCCGATTTTCTCGGACTGGAGTTCGCCTTTGCGGCAAAGGGTTCTGACCCGTTGGGTGCTGATATTTAGCAGTTCGGCGGCGTCAGCTATGCTGCTATAGGTACTCATGAAAGGTTTCTTTCTCGAAACTTGAGATGGGTACCCATTCTAGAGAGGGGCGGAAAGCTGTCAACCGCCCGTTCGGCAGGATTTCACAATGCTCTGATGGTGGGTGGCGACTTTGTGAGTGTTGTGCCCTTTCGATTTCGAGGTCCTTCCTGTAAGCTACAGCTTTAGTGTGTCCACTAAAAGCGCGCAGAATAATTCAGTGAAGAAGCGGGGTGACGTGTCCATACGTCACTCCGCTTTTTTACAACCTGCGATTGCCCTTTCATGCGTTATTTACGGGAGGTCTTCTTGACTAAGCCAGCCATACTCGCCCTTGCTGATGGCAGCATTTTTCGCGGCGAAGCCATTGGAGCCGACGGTCAAACCGTTGGTGAGGTGGTGTTCAACACCGCAATGACCGGCTATCAGGAAATCCTTACCGATCCTTCCTACGCCCAGCAGATCGTTACCCTGACTTACCCGCACATCGGCAACACCGGCACCACGCCGGAAGACGCCGAGTCCGACCGCGTATGGTCCGCTGGCCTGGTCATCCGTGACCTGCCGCTGGTAGCGAGCAACTGGCGTAACACGATGTCCCTGTCCGACTACCTGAAAGCCAACAATGTTGTGGCAATCGCTGGTATCGATACTCGTCGCCTGACCCGCATCCTGCGTGAAAAAGGCGCACAGAACGGCTGCATCATGGCCGGCGACAACATCTCCGAAGAAGCTGCAATTGCCGCCGCGCAAGGCTTCCCGGGCCTGAAGGGCATGGATCTGGCGAAAGTCGTCAGCACCAAGGAAAAGTACGAATGGCGCTCCACTGTCTGGGATTTGAAGACCGACAGCCACGCGACCATCGAAGCGTCCGAGTTGCCGTACCACGTGGTTGCCTACGACTACGGCGTCAAACTGAACATCCTGCGCATGCTGGTCGAACGCGGCTGCCGCGTGACCGTGGTGCCGGCGCAAACCCCGGCAGCCGACGTGCTGGCACTCAAGCCGGACGGCGTGTTCCTGTCCAACGGCCCTGGTGACCCGGAGCCTTGCGACTACGCGATCAAGGCGATCAAGGAAGTGCTGGAAACCGAGATTCCGGTCTTCGGTATCTGCCTCGGTCACCAACTGCTGGCTCTGGCCTCCGGCGCCAAGACCCTGAAAATGGGTCACGGCCACCACGGTGCCAACCACCCGGTACAGGATCTGGACACTGGCGTCGTGATGATCACCAGCCAGAACCACGGTTTCGCGGTTGACGAAGCGACCCTGCCAGCCAACGTACGTGCGATTCACAAATCGCTGTTCGACGGCACCCTGCAAGGCATCGAGCGCACCGACAAGAGCGCGTTCAGCTTCCAGGGCCACCCTGAAGCGAGCCCGGGCCCGAACGATGTGGCGCCCCTGTTCGACCGCTTCATCAACGAGATGGCCAAGCGACGCTAAGCGTTCGCCTTGAGACTGTAGCGAGAAGCCCTCGAGGGCGGCCCCGATACCGGTGGCGCCCCTCAGGGCTTCAGAAATCGATCAAGACGGCTTGCCGACTGACCTGCGGATTTGAGTGACAAACCCATGCCAAAACGTACAGACATTAAAAGCATCCTGATTCTCGGCGCTGGCCCGATCGTTATCGGCCAGGCCTGCGAATTCGACTACTCCGGCGCCCAGGCCTGCAAAGCCCTGCGCGAAGAGGGTTACCGCGTCATCCTGGTGAACTCCAACCCGGCCACCATCATGACCGACCCGGACATGGCCGACGCGACCTACATCGAGCCGATCAAATGGCAGACCGTTGCCAAGATCATCGAAAAAGAGCGTCCGGATGCCGTGCTGCCAACCATGGGCGGCCAGACTGCTCTGAACTGCGCCCTGGACCTGGAGCGCGAAGGCGTTCTGGAAAAGTTCGGCGTGGAAATGATCGGCGCCAACGCCGACACCATCGACAAGGCTGAAGACCGTTCGCGTTTCGACAAGGCCATGAAGTCGATCGGCCTGGAATGCCCGCGTTCCGGTATCGCTCACAGCATGGAAGAAGCCAACGCCGTCCTCGAGCGTCTGGGTTTCCCGTGCATCATCCGTCCGTCCTTCACCATGGGCGGCACCGGTGGCGGTATCGCGTACAACCGTGAAGAGTTCGAAGAAATCTGCGCCCGCGGTCTGGACCTGTCGCCGACCAAAGAGCTGCTGATCGACGAGTCGCTGATCGGCTGGAAAGAATATGAAATGGAAGTTGTCCGCGACAAAAAGGACAACTGCATCATCGTCTGCTCGATCGAGAACTTCGACCCGATGGGCGTGCACACCGGTGACTCGATCACCGTTGCTCCGGCACAGACCCTGACCGACAAGGAATATCAGATCCTGCGTAACGCCTCGCTGGCGGTACTGCGCGAGATCGGCGTCGAGACCGGCGGTTCCAACGTGCAGTTCGGCATCTGCCCGGACACCGGCCGCATGGTCGTGATCGAGATGAACCCGCGTGTATCGCGTTCCTCGGCACTGGCTTCGAAAGCCACCGGTTTCCCGATCGCCAAAGTCGCGGCCAAGCTGGCTGTGGGCTACACCCTCGACGAACTGTCGAACGACATCACCGGCGGCAAGACCCCGGCGTCCTTCGAGCCGTCGATCGACTACGTCGTCACCAAGCTGCCACGTTTCGCTTTCGAGAAATTCGCCAACGCTGACGCACGCCTGACCACTCAAATGAAGTCGGTCGGCGAAGTCATGGCCATCGGTCGCACCTTCCAGGAATCCCTGCAGAAAGCCCTGCGCGGTCTGGAAGTCGGTGTTTGCGGTCTGGACGAGAAGCTCGACCTGAGCAACCCGGAAAGCATGAGCATCCTCAAGCGCGAGCTGACCGTACCGGGCGCCGAGCGTATCTGGTACGTGGCGGACGCATTCCGCGCCGGCATGACCGTCGAAGACATTTTCGGCATGAACATGATCGACCCGTGGTTCCTGGTGCAGATCGAAGATCTGATCAAGGACGAAGAGAAGGTCAAGACCCTCGGTCTGTCCGCCATCGACCGCGACCTGATGTTCAAGCTCAAGCGCAAAGGCTTCTCCGATCAGCGTCTGGCCAAGCTGCTGGGTGTGACCGAGAAGAACCTGCGTACTCACCGTCAAAAACTGGAAGTGTTCCCGGTCTACAAGCGCGTTGACACCTGCGCCGCCGAGTTCGCCACCGACACCGCTTACCTCTACTCGACATACGAGGAAGAGTGCGAAGCCGCGCCGTCCGGTCGCGACAAGATCATGATTCTGGGTGGCGGTCCGAACCGTATCGGCCAGGGCATCGAGTTCGACTACTGCTGCGTACACGCTGCCCTCGCACTGCGCGAAGACGGCTACGAAACCATCATGGTCAACTGCAACCCGGAAACCGTTTCCACCGACTACGACACTTCCGACCGTCTGTACTTCGAGCCGGTAACCCTGGAAGACGTGCTGGAAATCTGCCGCGTCGAGAAACCGAAAGGCGTAATCGTCCAGTACGGCGGCCAGACGCCGCTGAAACTGGCGCGTGCCCTCGAAGCCGCTGGCGTGCCGATCATCGGCACCAGCCCTGATGCCATCGACCGCGCCGAAGACCGCGAGCGCTTCCAGCAAATGGTTGAACGCCTGAACCTGCGTCAGCCGCCAAACGCCACCGTGCGCAGCGAAGATGAAGCCGTTCGTGCTGCCGCGAAAATCGGTTATCCGCTGGTGGTGCGCCCGTCCTACGTACTGGGCGGCCGCGCGATGGAAATCGTGTACAAGGAAGACGAGCTCAAGCGTTACCTGCGTGACGCGGTGCAAGTGTCCAACGACAGCCCGGTGCTGCTCGACCACTTCCTCAACTGCGCCATCGAGATGGACGTGGATGCGGTCTGCGACGGCAAAGACGTGGTGATCGGCGCGATCATGCAGCACATCGAACAGGCGGGCGTTCACTCCGGTGACTCCGCGTGCTCGCTGCCGCCGTACTCGCTGCCGGCACACATCCAGGACGAGATGCGCGAACAGGTCAAGAAAATGGCCCTGGAACTGGGCGTTGTCGGCCTGATGAACGTGCAACTGGCGCTGCAGGGCGAAGACATCTACGTCATCGAAGTCAACCCGCGCGCTTCGCGGACCGTACCGTTCGTGTCCAAGTGCATCGGTGTTTCCCTGGCAATGATCGCTGCTCGCGTCATGGCCGGTAAGACCCTGAAGGAAATCGGCTTCACCAAGGAAATCATCCCGAACTTCTACAGCGTGAAAGAGGCGGTGTTCCCGTTCGCCAAATTCCCTGGTGTTGACCCGATCCTCGGCCCAGAGATGAAGTCCACCGGTGAAGTGATGGGCGTCGGCGACACTTTCGGTGAAGCATTCGCCAAGGCCCAGATGGGCGCCAGCGAAGTGCTGCCGACCGGCGGTACCGCGTTCATCAGTGTGCGTGACGATGACAAGCCGCTGGTTGCAGGCGTGGCCCGTGATCTGATCAACTTGGGCTTCGAAGTGGTCGCCACTGCCGGCACTGCCAAGCTGATCGAAGCTGCAGGCCTGAAAGTGCGCCGTGTGAACAAGGTGACCGAGGGGCGTCCGCACGTGGTCGACATGATCAAGAATGACGAAGTCACTCTGATCATCAACACCACCGAAGGCCGTCAGTCGATCGCTGATTCCTACTCCATTCGTCGTAATGCCCTGCAGCACAAGATCTACTGCACCACCACCATTGCTGCGGGCGAAGCTATCTGCGAAGCGCTGAAGTTCGGTCCCGAGAAGACCGTGCGCCGCTTGCAGGATCTACACGCAGGATTGAAGGCATGATCAAATACCCAATGACCGTCCAGGGCGCGAAAGCCCTGGAAGAAGAACACGCTCACCTGACCAAGGTCGTTCGTCCAAAGCTCAGCCAGGACATCGGTACCGCTCGCGAGTTGGGTGACCTGAAGGAAAACGCTGAATACCATGCCGCCCGCGAACAGCAAGGCATGGTCGAGGCGCGGATCCGTGACATCGAAGGCCGGATTCAGAATCAGGTCATCATCGACGTCACGACTATCCCGCACACCGGCAAAGTGATCTTCGGTACTACCGTCGAAATCGCCAACGTCGAGACTGATGAGAGCGTCACTTACCACATCGTGGGTGAGGATGAGGCTGACTTCAAACTCGGCAAGATTTCGGTCGGCTCACCATTGGCCCGTGCCTTGATCGGCAAGGAAGAGGGTGATGTGGTTGCCGTGAAAACGCCGAGTGGCGTTACCGAGTACGAGATTGTCGAAGTCCGTCACATCTGAAGGCAGGCGCCCGCTACGTGCGGGCGCCATGCTTTGGCAGCTGACCCAGATGTTGTGGGTCGGCGGCTTCTGGTTGATACATCTCGGTTTGCGACCGGTGTTGGGCAAGATTGGCCTGGCACCGTTGCTGATCGATGAAGTTGCCGATGCATTCGAAGTGCCGGTGGCGGGTTTTGCCGCGGCGTGCGTGATTTTTCAGGCTTTGGTGCTGGTACAGGCCGATGGCCTTGCTAGTCTATGGCGGGATTTTCGCGGGCAGGTGTTGCTGATGGCGTTGTATGCGTGTGCGATGTTTATTGCAGTGCGTGTCGGCTGGCCGCAAGCGCAGCGCTGGCAGGAATTCAGTTTTCTGCTGTTGGGCTTCTCCGGTGTGGTGTTGGTGTTGCAACCACTGCCGGGATGGAGTGGCAGGGTGCGCGAAGCACACCCTTGACCCTTGTCATCACTTGAAGCGATGAACGTTCGACAGCTGCTTGTTGACGCTGAAGTTCTTGCGATAAACCAGTGCCATCTTGCCGATGACCTGAACCAGGTCAGCCTTGCCGACCTTGCACAACTCTGCAATGTGCGCCAGGCGTGACTCGCGATCGAGGATGTTGAGCTTGATCTTGATCAGCTCGTGATCCGCCAGTGCGCGTTCGAGTTCGGCTAATACACCTTCAGTCAGACCGTTGTCCGCCACCGTCAAAACCGGCTTCAGGTGGTGGCCAATGGATTTGTACTGTTTCTTCTGCTCTGGAGTGAGCGGCATAATCTGACCCTTTCGTCTGGATTCTGTAAAATGGCGGCCATTTTACCCGAGGGTTCGTGGATCCGCCCAATTAATCACGACCCTAATCATCGAGGTGCCCAATGGCGCGTTCCAAGACAAGCCTTGGTTGGCTGAAACGACATGTCAACGATCCTTATGTGAAGCAGGCGCAGAAGGATGGCTACCGTTCGCGTGCAAGTTACAAGCTTCTGGAGATCCAGGAGAAATACAAGCTGATCCGTTCCGGCATGAGCGTTGTCGACCTGGGCGCAGCGCCCGGCGGTTGGTCGCAGGTCACCAGCCGGCTGATTGGCGGTCAGGGGCGTCTGATCGCTTCGGACATTCTGGAAATGGACAGCATTCCGGACGTGACCTTCATTCAAGGGGACTTCACCGAAGACGAAGTGCTTGCGCGGATTCTTGAGGCTGTGGGTAATTCGCAGGTGGACCTTGTGATTTCCGATATGGCCCCCAATATGAGTGGTACGCCTGAAGTGGATATGCCGAAAGCCATGTTCCTTTGCGAACTGGCGCTTGATCTGGCGGAACGGATACTCAAGCCGGGTGGCAATTTCGTGATCAAGATCTTTCAGGGTGAAGGTTTCGATGTTTACCTGAAGGATGCTCGCAAGAAATTCGACAAGATCCAGATGATCAAGCCGGATTCTTCTCGAGGCAGCTCCCGCGAGCAATATATGCTGGCTTGGGGTTACCGCGGTGGTAACGAGTAAAACGAGGTTTTTTGCCGGGGCGATAGGTTTTTCGTATTTTGCCCCGCGTGCATAAGCGAATATTGTGTAGAAAGTGTTTCACAAAGGGTTACAGACGGCGCCTGCCAGAGTTGTAGGTAATGTAGTAAGTTAGGCCGGTGAATATCATGCGAAGCGCGCGCCAGTAGCGGAGCTTGCTTCAGAGGGTAGTTAATTGAACGATATGGCAAAGAATCTGATCCTGTGGTTGATCATCGCGGCAGTCCTCGTGACGGTGATGAACAACTTCTCCAGCCCTAACGAGCCGCAGACCCTCAACTATTCCGACTTCATCCAGCAGGTCAAGGATGGCAAGGTCGAGCGCGTAGCCGTTGACGGCTATGTGATTACCGGCAAGCGCAACGATGGCGACAGCTTCAAGACCATTCGTCCGGCGATCCAGGACAATGGCCTGATCGGCGACCTGGTCGACAACCACGTTGTGGTTGAGGGCAAGCAGCCTGAACAGCAAAGCATCTGGACTCAACTCCTGGTGGCGAGCTTCCCGATCCTGGTGATCATCGCGGTGTTCATGTTCTTCATGCGCCAGATGCAGGGCGGTGCTGGCGGCAAGGGCGGACCGATGAGCTTCGGCAAGAGCAAGGCACGCCTGCTTTCCGAAGACCAGGTGAAAACCACCTTGGCTGACGTTGCAGGTTGCGACGAAGCCAAGGAAGAGGTCGGCGAACTGGTTGAGTTCCTGCGTGATCCGGGCAAGTTCCAGCGCCTGGGTGGTCGTATTCCTCGCGGCGTATTGATGGTCGGCCCTCCGGGTACCGGTAAAACCTTGCTGGCCAAGGCGATTGCCGGCGAAGCGAAGGTTCCGTTCTTCACTATTTCCGGTTCCGACTTCGTTGAAATGTTCGTGGGTGTTGGTGCAAGCCGCGTTCGCGACATGTTCGAGCAGGCCAAGAAGCATGCGCCGTGCATCATCTTCATCGACGAAATCGACGCCGTCGGTCGCCACCGTGGCGCCGGCATGGGCGGCGGTCACGACGAGCGTGAGCAAACTCTCAACCAGTTGCTGGTAGAGATGGATGGCTTTGAAATGAATGACGGCATCATCGTGATCGCCGCTACCAACCGTCCTGACGTACTCGACCCTGCGCTGCTGCGTCCGGGCCGTTTCGACCGTCAGGTCGTTGTAGGTTTGCCGGATATCCGTGGTCGCGAGCAGATCCTCAAGGTTCACATGCGCAAAGTGCCAATGGGTGACGACGTTGCCCCGGCCGTTATCGCACGTGGTACCCCGGGCTTCTCTGGTGCCGATCTGGCCAACCTGGTCAACGAAGCGTCGCTGTTCGCTGCACGCAGCGGCAAGCGCATCGTCGAAATGAAAGAGTTCGAGCTGGCCAAAGACAAGATCATGATGGGCGCCGAGCGCAAATCGATGGTCATGTCCGAGAAAGAGAAGCAGAACACCGCTTATCACGAAGCGGGTCACGCTATTGTCGGTCGCGTCGTACCTGAGCATGATCCGGTCTACAAGGTTTCGATCATTCCACGTGGTCGTGCGCTGGGTGTGACCATGTTCCTGCCGGAAGAAGATCGCTACAGCCTGTCCAAACGTGCGTTGATCAGTCAGATCTGCTCGCTGTACGGTGGTCGTATCGCTGAAGAAATGACCCTTGGTTTCGACGGTGTGACCACCGGCGCTTCCAACGACATCATGCGTGCCAGTCAGATTGCGCGGAACATGGTGACCAAGTGGGGTCTGTCGGAAAAGCTCGGTCCGCTGATGTACGCCGAAGAAGAGGGTGAAGTGTTCCTCGGTCGCGGTGGTGGCGGTCAGAATGCAAGTTTCTCCGGTGAGACTGCCAAGCTGATCGACTCCGAAGTGCGCAGCATCATTGACCAGTGCTACGGCACGGCCAAGCAGATCCTCACGGACAACCGTGACAAGCTGGATGCCATGGCTGATGCGCTGATGAAGTACGAAACCATCGATGCCGAGCAGATAGACGACATCATGGCGGGTCGTACGCCTCGCGAACCGCGTGACTGGACCGGTGGCACGGGTACGCCCCCGCCTCCAGTGATTCAGGATGAGCGCCCGGAAACACCGATCGGCGGTCCGGCTGCTGACGTTTAAGGTTTGAAATGACTTCTGTACAGTCCCTGACCCGGTTGCCTTGCGGCAATCGGGTTCTTGATTTGGCCCAGACGCATGTCATGGGTATTCTCAATGTCACTCCCGATTCCTTTTCCGACGGTGGCCGGTACAACCAGCTCGACGTGGCTTTGCGTCACGCCGAAGCCATGGTGGCTGCTGGTGCGACGCTGATCGATGTCGGCGGCGAATCGACCCGGCCTGGCGCTCGAGCGGTTTCGCCGTTGGAAGAGTTGGAGCGCGTAGCTCCGATCGTGGAGTTGATCAATCGCGAGCTGGATGTGGTCATCTCGGTCGATACTTCGACGCCAGCGGTGATGCGTGAAACGGCGCGCCTGGGTGCCGGGTTGATCAATGATGTGCGCTCGCTGTGCCGCGATGGCGCGCTGGATGCCGCAGCCGCGACCGGGTTGCCGGTCTGCCTGATGCACATGCTCGGCGAGCCGGGTGACATGCAGGACAATCCGCACTATCAGGACGTTACCCGGGAAGTGGGTGAGTTTCTGGCAGAGCGCATGACTCAATGTGCGGCGGCGGGCATTCCTGCCGAACGGATCATTCTTGATCCCGGTTTCGGTTTCGCGAAAACCCTGCAGCACAATCTAAGCTTGTTCAAGCATATGGAAGCCCTGCATGCGCTGGGGCGTCCGCTATTGGTCGGTGTCTCACGCAAAAGCATGATCGGCCACGCATTGAACCGCCCCGTGGGTGAGCGTCTTTATGGTGGTCTGGCTCTCGCAGCACTCGCGTCGGTTAAAGGAGCGCGTATATTGCGCGTCCATGATGTGGCGGAAACGGTAGACGTGGTGCGCATGCTCGCGGCCGTGGAATCAGCCGAATAAGAATGATGGAGCACTTATGAGCAAGAAATACTTTGGTACTGACGGTATTCGTGGTCGTGTCGGTGAATATCCGATCACTCCTGACTTCATGCTTAAGCTCGGCTGGGCGGCGGGTATGGCCTTTCGCAAGATGGGCGCCTGCAAGGTGCTGGTCGGCAAGGACACGCGCATCTCTGGCTACATGTTCGAATCGGCACTTGAAGCAGGCCTGACCTCGGCTGGTGCGGACGTGATGCTGCTCGGTCCGATGCCGACGCCGGCGATTGCCTATCTGTCGCGCACGTTTCAGGCTGAAGCCGGGATCGTGATCAGTGCTTCGCACAATCCGCATGACGATAACGGCATCAAGTTTTTCTCCGGCAAGGGCACAAAGCTGCCTGATGAGCTGGAGCTGATGATCGAAGAGCTGCTCGATACCCCAATGACTGTGGTTGAGTCGAGCAAGATCGGCAAGGTGTCGCGCATCAATGACGCCTCCGGCCGCTACATCGAATTCTGCAAAAGCAGTGTGCCGACCGGTACCAGTTTTTCCGGTTTGAAGATCGTGATCGATTGTGCGCACGGTGCGACCTACAAGGTTGCTCCGAGTGTGTTCCGTGAGCTGGGTGCTGAAGTGGTCGTGCTGTCGGCGCAGCCCAACGGTCTGAACATCAATGACAATTGCGGCTCGACCCATATGGGTCAGCTGCAGGCCGCGGTTCTGGCCGAGCACGCTGATCTGGGCATCGCCTTTGATGGTGACGGTGATCGGGTGTTGATGGTTGATCACACTGGCGCCATCGTTGATGGTGATGAGTTGCTGTTCATCATTGCGCGCGATCTGCACGGGCGGGGCAAATTGCAGGGCGGCGTAGTCGGTACGCTGATGAGCAACCTGGGTCTTGAACTCGCGCTGGCAGAGCTCTCGATACCATTCATTCGTGCCAATGTCGGTGACCGTTATGTGATCGCCGAACTGCTGGAGCGCGACTGGCTGGTAGGCGGTGAAAACTCGGGGCATATCGTCTGCTTCAATCACACCACCACCGGTGATGCGATCATTGCTGCGCTCCAGGTGCTGATGGCACTGAAGGCCCGCAATGAAGGTCTTGCGCAAACGCGTCAGGCCTTGCGCAAGTGTCCTCAGGTGCTGATCAATGTGCGTTTTGGTGGCGGTGAAAGTCCGCTTGAGCATCCGGCGGTCAAGGAAGCCAGTGCGCGTGTCACCCAGGCAATGGCGGGGCGTGGCCGGGTACTTCTGCGCAAGTCCGGTACAGAGCCTTTGGTGCGTGTGATGGTCGAAGGTGAGGATGAAACTCAGGTTCGCAGCTACGCCGAAGAACTGGCAAAACTGGTAAGTGAAGTTTCTGCCTGATTCGGCTTGCCAGCCATGATTGTGTTGGGTAACATCTGCGCCCACTTTGACCGACGAGGTACAGCATGCGTCGCCCTATGGTAGCTGGTAACTGGAAGATGCACGGTACCCGCGCCAGCGTCGCTGAGCTGATCAACGGCCTTCGTCATCTGGCCTTGCCAAGCGGTGTTGATGTCGCGGTATTCCCGCCTTGCTTGCATATCAATCAAGTGATTGATGGCTTGAAAGGCAAATCGATTTCGGTCGGTGCGCAGAATTCTGCGGTGGAATCCATGCAAGGTGCATTGACCGGTGAAATTGCACCGAGTCAGTTGGTGGATGCAGGTTGTTCCCTGGTACTTGTCGGGCACTCCGAACGCCGCCAGATAATGGGCGAGCGAGACGGGATGCTGAATCGCAAGTTCGCAGCGGCACAGGCATGTGGCTTGATTCCGGTGTTGTGCGTAGGGGAAACCCTCGAGCAGCGCGAAGCCGGAAAAACTCTTGAAGTTGTCGGGCGTCAGCTGGGCAGCATCATCGAGGAGCTGGGTGTTGGTGCCTTTGCCAAGGCAGTCATTGCTTACGAGCCTGTCTGGGCCATTGGTACCGGACTGACTGCAACGCCGCAACAGGCTCAGGATGTGCATAAAGCCATTCGCGAGCAGTTGGCGGCAGAGAATTCTGAAGTCGCACGAGGTGTGCGGCTTCTATACGGCGGCAGCGTGAAGGCGGCCAATGCGGTCGAACTGTTCGGCATGCCGGATATCGATGGGGGGCTCATTGGTGGAGCTTCCCTGAATGCAGATGAGTTCGGTGCGATTTGTCGCGCCGCGGGAAACTGAAAAAATGCTGGAAACAGTCGTAGTCGTTTTTCATCTGCTGGGTGCATTGGGCGTAGTTGCTCTGGTTTTGCTGCAGCAGGGTAAGGGTGCGGACGCTGGTGCGTCTTTCGGAGCAGGTGCTTCAAATACTGTGTTCGGAAGCCAAGGTTCCTCTACCTTTCTTAGTAAGTTTACTGCTATACTTGCCGCCGGTTTCTTCATAACCAGCTTGGGGTTAGGTTACTTTGCTAAAGAGAAGGCTCATCAGCTGACTCAAGCAGGTTTGCCAGATCCAGCAGTGTTGGAAGTACCTAAGCAACAACAACCGGCTTCTGATGATGTCCCGGTGCTTCAAGAGCAAAAGTCGGCTACTCCAGCGACTGACGTACCTCCAGCTCAAGAGCAGAAGTAAGAAGGGTTTCAAACGTAGTTTTGCCGAGGTGGTGGAATTGGTAGACACGCAACCTTGAGGTGGTTGTGCCCATAGGGTGTAGGGGTTCGAGTCCCCTTCTCGGTACCAATTAGTCAGGAGAGCCCGCTGTTGCGGGCTTTCTTGCAGGTGGAAGGTTACATTGACCCTATAAGGGATCGGTCGTATACTTCCGCCCCAGCTTTGTCGCGGGGTGGAGCAGTCTGGTAGCTCGTCGGGCTCATAACCCGAAGGTCGTCGGTTCAAATCCGGCCCCCGCAACCAGTTTAAGGAGCCCCTTTTCAGGGGCTTTTTGTTAGCTGGACACTTTCTACGCCGATGTTCGACGGCGTTTCAAGGATGGGCGTTTCGCCCATTTTTTTATTTTGCAGCGCATGCATTTACATGCACGAGGGGGTTCAGGTGTCGAGCAAGCTAGAAGAGTTGCAGGCCTTGTTGGCCCCGGTGGTCGTGGCCCTAGGCTATGAATGCTGGGGTATCGAGTTTTCGGCTCAAGGTCGTCACTCGATGTTGCGCGTTTATATCGATAAAGAGGGTGGCGTGCTGGTGGACGATTGCGCCATTGTCAGCCGTCAGATCAGCGGTGTCCTGGATGTTGAAGATCCGATCTCCGTTGAATACACCCTCGAAGTTTCCTCGCCTGGCATGGAACGCCCACTGTTCACTCTTGAGCAGTTTGCAAAATTTGCCGGTGAACAAGTGAAGATCAAGCTGCGCTCGCCTTTTGAAGGTCGACGCAACTTTCAGGGCCTTCTGCGCGGTGTAGAAGAACAGGATGTCGTGGTGCAGGTAGATGACCATGAATTCCTGTTGCCGATCGATATGATCGACAAGGCCAACATTATTCCCAGTTTTGACTGAGACGCGGATCCCGCGGATCCAATGGCTTGCGAAAGGCGAGGCGTACGATGAGCAAAGAAGTACTGCTGGTTGTTGAGTCGGTATCCAATGAAAAGGGCGTACCGGCAAGCGTGATTTTTGAAGCGCTGGAGCTGGCTCTGGCCACTGCTACCAAAAAGCGTTTTGAAGACGAAGTTGACCTGCGTGTGGAAATTAATCGCCACACCGGTTCCTACGAGACTTTCCGTCGCTGGACAGTCGTCGAAGAGAATGATCTCGACGATCCTGCGATCGAAACCTGGCCAAGCAAGGTTGCCGAAACGCATCCGGGCGCCAAGGTCGGCGACGTCGTCGAAGAAAAGATCGAATCCATCGAGTTCGGCCGCATTGCAGCACAGACCGCCAAACAGGTCATCGTGCAGAAAGTGCGTGAAGCCGAGCGCGCTCAAGTGGTCGACGCCTATCGCGAGCGCCTGGGAGAAATCATCTCCGGCACCGTGAAGAAAGTCACCCGCGACAATGTGATCGTCGATCTGGGTAACAACGCCGAAGCGTTGCTGGCCCGTGAAGACATCATTTCTCGCGAAACCTTCCGTGTCGGTGTGCGTCTGCGTGCACTGCTCAAGGAAATCCGCACCGAGAACCGCGGCCCGCAGCTGATCCTGTCGCGTACCGCGCCGGAAATGCTGATCGAGCTGTTCCGTATCGAAGTGCCGGAAATCGCTGAAGGCCTGATCGAAGTCATGGCGGCGTCCCGTGATCCGGGTTCGCGTGCCAAGATCGCTGTCCGTTCCAAGGACAAACGCATCGACCCGCAGGGCGCGTGCATCGGTATGCGCGGTTCGCGCGTCCAGGCCGTGTCGGGCGAGTTGGGTGGCGAGCGTGTCGATATCGTCCTGTGGGACGATAACCCGGCGCAGTTCGTGATCAATGCCATGTCGCCGGCAGAAGTGGCGGCCATTATCGTTGACGAGGATGCCCATGCAATGGACATCGCCGTTGGCGCAGACAATCTGGCTCAGGCCATCGGTCGAGGTGGTCAGAACGTGCGTCTGGCGAGCCAGTTGACTGGCTGGACCCTGAACGTGATGACCGAATCGGACATCCAGGCTAAGCAGCAAGCAGAAACCGGCGACATCCTGCGCAACTTCATCGACGAGCTGGAAGTCGACGAAGAACTGGCTCAGGTGCTGGTTGATGAAGGCTTCACCAGCCTGGAAGAGATTGCCTACGTACCGTTGGAAGAAATGCTCAACATCGACGGCTTTGACGAAGATATCGTCAACGAGCTTCGCGCTCGTGCCAAGGATCGTTTGTTGACCAAAGCCATCGCTACTGAGGAAAAGCTGGCAGACGCCCATCCGGCCGAAGACCTGCTCTCGCTTGAGGGTATGGACAAGGATTTGGCGATGGAACTGGCGGTGCGCGGCGTAATTACCCGCGAAGACCTGGCCGAGCAGTCTATTGACGACCTGCTCGACATCGACGGCATTGACGATGATCGTGCCGGCAAGTTGATCATGGCCGCCCGAGCCCACTGGTTCGAGTAATTAGGCGCGGCCTGAGGAGAGAAGTGCATGACGCAAGTCACGGTGAAACAACTGGCCGATGAGGTCAAAACACCGGTAGAGCGCCTGTTGCAGCAGATGCGTGAGGCAGGTCTGCCGCACACCGCCGCCGAAGAAAATGTGACTGACAGTGAGAAGCAATCCCTGCTGACTCACTTGAAGAGCAGCCACAAGGCGAAAGTGGAAGAACCACGCAAGATCACGCTGCAGCGTAAAACCACCAGCACCCTGCGTGTGGCTGGTAGCAAGAGCATCAGCGTTGAAGTTCGCAAGAAGAAAGTTTTCGTACAGCGTAGCCCGGAAGAAATCGAAGCCGAGCGCAAGCGTGAACTGGAAGAGCGTCGCGCAGTAGAAAATGCTGCTCGTCAGAAGGCTGAAGAAGAAGCCAAGCAGCGCGCTGAAGAAGAAGCGCGTCGCCAGCCTGCTGCTGCGCCGTCCGCTCCTGCCGAAGCTGTTGCAGCACCTGCGCCAGTCGCTGAGCCTGTGCGCGATGCCGCGCCGGTTGCTGCTGCGCCGGCTGCCGACACTCGCAAGCGTGACGAACAGCGCCGTCCGGACAAGCCACGTGCCGACGATAACAATCGTCGCGGCGGTGGTGGCGATGGCGAGCGCAAAAACGCTCCGCATCGCGCATCGGTCAAAGAAAAAGCGCCGGCTCCACGTGTGGCGCCACGCACTACCGACGAAGAAAGCGATGGCTTCCGTCGTGGTGGTCGCGGCAAGGCCAAGCTGAAAAAACGCAACGCTCACGGTTTCCAGAACCCTACCGGTCCTGTCGTGCGTGAAGTGAAGATCGGCGAGACCATCACTGTTGGCGATCTCGCTCAGCAGATGTCGGTCAAGGCTGCTGAAATCATCAAGTTCATGTTCAAACTGGGCACTCCAGCGACCATCAACCAGGTACTCGATCAGGAAACTGCTCAACTGGTAGCTGAAGAGCTGGGCCACAAAGTGACCCTGGTCAGCGACACCGCCCTGGAAGATTCCCTGGCCGAGTCCCTGAAGTTTGAAGGTGAGGCAGTTTCCCGTGCGCCAGTCGTGACCGTAATGGGCCACGTTGACCACGGTAAGACTTCCCTGCTCGACTACATCCGTCGTGCCAAGGTAGCAGCGGGCGAAGCCGGCGGCATTACCCAGCACATCGGTGCGTACCACGTTGAAACCGACCGCGGCATGGTGACGTTCCTCGACACCCCTGGTCACGCTGCGTTTACCGCAATGCGTGCCCGTGGTGCCAAGGCGACCGACATCGTGATCCTGGTGGTTGCGGCGGACGACGGCGTGATGCCGCAAACCATCGAGGCTGTTCAGCACGCTCAGGCGGCTGGCGTTCCTCTGGTGGTTGCGGTGAACAAGATCGACAAGCCGGGTGCCGACCTCGATCGCATCCGCAGCGAACTGTCGGTTCACGGCGTGACCTCCGAAGACTGGGGTGGCGACACTCCATTCGTACCGGTCTCGGCGAAAATGGGTACCGGCGTTGACGAGCTGCTCGAAGCGGTTCTGCTGCAGGCCGAAGTACTCGAACTGACCGCCACTCCATCGGCTCCTGGCCGTGGTGTAGTCGTTGAATCGCGTCTGGACAAGGGCCGTGGCCCGGTAGCCACTGTTCTGGTTCAGGACGGTACGCTGCGTCAAGGCGACATGGTGCTGGTCGGCTCGAACTATGGCCGCGTGCGCGCCATGCTCGACGAGAACGGCAAGCCGATCAAGGAAGCAGGTCCGGCCATTCCGGTCGAGATCCTGGGTCTTGACGGTACGCCGGACGCTGGCGACGAGATGAGCGTGGTTGCCGACGAGAAGAAAGCCCGTGAAGTGGCTCTGTTCCGTCAAGGCAAGTTCCGCGAAGTCAAACTGGCTCGCGCTCACGCCGGCAAGCTGGAAAACATCTTCGAAAACATGGGCCAGGAAGAGAAGAAGACGCTCAACATCGTCCTCAAATCCGACGTCCGTGGTTCGCTGGAAGCTTTGCAGGGCGCTCTGAACGGCCTGGGCAACGACGAAGTGCAAGTGCGCGTGGTCGGTGGCGGTGTCGGTGGTATCACCGAATCCGACGCCAACCTGGCACTGGCTTCCAACGCTGTACTGTTCGGCTTCAACGTGCGTGCCGATGCTGGCGCACGGAAGATCGTCGAGCAGGAAGGTCTGGACATGCGTTACTACAACGTGATCTACGACATCATCGAAGACGTCAAAAAAGCCCTGACCGGCATGCTCGGCAGCGATGTTCGCGAGAACATCCTGGGTGTGGCCGAAGTGCGTGATGTGTTCCGTTCGCCGAAGTTTGGCGCGATCGCCGGTTGCATGGTGATCGAAGGTGTTGTGCACCGTAACCGTCCGATCCGTGTACTGCGTGAAGACATCGTTATCTTCGAAGGCGAGCTGGAATCCCTGCGCCGCTTCAAGGATGACGCTTCCGAAGTACGTGCCGGCATGGAATGCGGTATCGGCGTGAAGAGCTACAACGACGTCAAAGTCGGTGACAAGATCGAAGTCTTCGAGAAGGTTCAGGTTGCTCGCAGCCTCTGACTCGCGTACTTCAAGGGCCACGCCGAGCCGCCGCATGCAGATGCGCGCCACTGCGTCAGGACTCTAAACGCAACGCCCGGTCTGGCTTTTGTCAGGCCGGGCGTTTGCCGCTTTCAGACCTTGCGGGTTTCACCGTGGGGCAGTAACAGGTAACAAAATCATGGCAAAAGAATACAGCCGTACCCAACGTATCGGCGATCAGATGCAGCGTGAGCTGGCCCAGCTGATCCGTCGTGAAGTCAAAGATCCGCGCGTCGGCCTGGTCACCATTACCGCTGTGGAAGTCAGCCGTGACGTCGGTCACGCGAAGATCTTCATCACCGTGATGGGGCAGGACAACGCTGAAGACATCGCGCAAAGCATCAAGGTGCTCAACGCTGCCGCAGGTTTCCTGCGCATGCAGCTGGCCCGTGAAATGAAGCTGCGCAGCGTGCCGCAATTGCACTTCCACTACGACGAAAGCGTCGTGCGTGGCGCGCATCTGTCGGCCCTGATCGAGCGCGCCGTGGCTGAGGACAATCAGCACGTGGTCGCTGCACCTGAAGACACCAAGGAGTAATTCGGTGGCTCAGGTCAAACGTATCCGTCGTAACGTCAGCGGTATCATCCTGCTCGACAAGCCTCTGGGGTTCACCTCCAACGCCGCGTTGCAGAAGGTTCGCTGGTTGCTCAACGCCGAGAAGGCCGGTCACACCGGCAGTCTCGACCCGCTGGCCACCGGTGTCTTGCCGCTGTGCTTTGGTGAGGCAACGAAGTTCTCGCAATACCTGCTCGATTCCGACAAGGGTTACGAAACCCTGGCGCAACTGGGCAAGACCACTACCACGGCGGACGCCGAGGGTGAGGTTTTGCAGGAGCGCCCGGTGACCGTTGGTCGCGCCGATGTCGAAGCGGTTCTGCCGAAATTTCGTGGGCAAATCAGTCAGATACCGCCGATGTACTCGGCACTCAAGCGTGACGGTCAGCCGCTGTACAAGCTGGCCCGTGCAGGCGAAGTAGTGGAGCGCGAACCGCGTTCTGTTACTATTGCGCGCTTGGAATTGCTGGCCTTCGAAGGCGATACTGCGCGTCTTGCGGTGGATTGCAGCAAGGGCACCTATATCCGCACCCTGGTGGAGGATATCGGTGAGCAACTCGGTTGTGGTGCGTACGTCGCAGAACTGCGTCGTACCCAGGCCGGGCCTTTCACCCTGGCGCAGACCGTGACCCTCGAAGAGCTGGAAGCGGTACATGCCGAAGGCGGCAACGAAGCGGTCGACCGCTTCCTGATGCCATCGGACAGCGGCCTGCAGGATTGGCCGCTGCTGCACTTCTCCGAAGCGAGTGCGTTCTACTGGCTCAACGGCCAGCCGGTACGTGCCCCGGATGCTCCGAAGTTCGGCATGGTACGGGTACAGGATCACAATGGTCGCTTCATCGGTATCGGTGAAGTGAGCGAAGACGGGCGCATCGCGCCGCGTCGACTGATTCGGTCAGAATGACCGAACGAGTGTGGCTGTTAACAGGCACGGTCACTACTCATTTATAGATACAGGGATTTGTCCCTGGCCTGTTGAAACTGTTTTTGAAACAGTTTCCTGATAAAAGGATTGCCTCATGGCTCTCGACGTTCAAGAAAAAGCTCAAATCGTTGCCGACTACCAGCAAGCTGTTGGTGATACTGGTTCGCCAGAAGTGCAAGTTGCACTGCTGACCGCCAACATCAACAAACTGCAAGGTCACTTCAAGGCCAACGGTAAAGACCACCACTCCCGTCGTGGTCTGATCCGCATGGTAAACCAGCGTCGCAAGCTGCTGGACTACCTGAAAGGCAAAGATCTGAGCCGTTACAGCGCTCTGATCGGCCGCCTGGGTCTGCGTCGCTAATCAGCGATTGCGCTATGAGGTTGGTTGTCTGTCAGGCATCAGCGGTTTTCCGCTGGTGGTTGGCAGGCTCCCAGCCTCAAGTTTTATCTGCACTACCGTTTTACCCGGACAGTCAGCGGGCCGATTCCCGACATTGCCCAAGAATTTCGCAAGAAACCAGTTCCCCCAAGAGCCACAAAGAAGGTAGGACACCGTGAACCCGGTAATCAAAAAATTCCAGTTCGGTCAGTCGACCGTTACCCTCGAGACTGGCCGTATCGCCCGTCAGGCCTCCGGCGCAGTATTGGTCACCGTTGACGACGACGTCAGCGTATTGGTGACCGTAGTCGGTGCCAAGCAAGCCGACCCAGGCAAGGGCTTCTTCCCTCTGTCCGTTCACTACCAGGAAAAGACTTACGCTGCCGGTAAGATCCCTGGCGGTTTCTTCAAGCGTGAAGGCCGTCCTTCCGAGAAAGAAACCCTGACTTCCCGACTGATCGACCGTCCGATCCGTCCGCTGTTCCCGGAAGGCTTCATGAACGAAGTGCAGGTTGTCTGCACCGTCGTTTCCACCAGCAAGAAGACCGATCCGGACATCGCTGCGATGATCGGTACCTCGGCTGCCCTGGCCATCTCGGGCATTCCGTTCGACGGCCCGATCGGCGCCGCTCGCGTCGCTTTCCACGAAAGCACCGGCTACCTGCTGAACCCGACCTACGAGCAGCAAGCTGCTTCGAGCCTGGACATGGTCGTTGCCGGCACCTCCGACGCCGTACTGATGGTTGAATCGGAAGCCAAAGAGCTGACCGAAGACCAGATGCTGGGCGCGGTACTGTTTGCTCACGACGAGTTCCAGGTGGTGATCAACGCCGTCAAAGAACTGGCCGCTGAAGCTGCCAAGCCAACCTGGACCTGGGCTCCTGCTCCAGAAGCCACCGAACTGCTGGGCGCGATCCGTGCCGAGTTCGGCGAAGCGATCTCCCAGGCTTACACCATCACCGTCAAGGCTGACCGCTACGCACGTCTGGGCGAGCTGAAAGACCAGGTCGTTGCCAAGCTGTCCGGCGAAGAAGGCCAGCCTTCTGCTGCTGACGTCAAAGCCGCTTTCGGCGAAATCGAATACCGCACCGTTCGCGAAAACATCGTTAACGGCAAGCCACGTATCGACGGCCGCGACACCCGCACCGTACGTCCGCTGAACATCGAAGTCGGCGTTCTGCCTAAGACTCACGGTTCGGCGCTGTTCACCCGTGGCGAAACCCAGGCTCTGGTAGTCGCGACGCTGGGTACTGCCCGCGACGCACAGCTGCTGGACACCCTGGAAGGCGAGAAAAAAGACCCGTTCATGCTGCACTACAACTTCCCTCCGTTCTCGGTGGGCGAGTGTGGTCGCATGGGTGGCGCTGGTCGTCGTGAAATCGGTCACGGCCGTCTGGCCCGTCGTTCGGTTTCGGCCATGCTGCCAGCCGCTGACGTGTTCCCGTACACCATCCGTGTGGTTTCGGAAATCACCGAATCCAACGGTTCGAGCTCGATGGCTTCCGTTTGCGGCGCTTCCCTGGCCCTGATGGACGCTGGTGTGCCAATGAAGGCACCGGTTGCCGGTATCGCCATGGGTCT
The DNA here is from genome assembly GCF_014200835.1 of Pseudomonas sp. JAI115. Taxonomy (NCBI): domain Bacteria; kingdom Pseudomonadati; phylum Pseudomonadota; class Gammaproteobacteria; order Pseudomonadales; family Pseudomonadaceae; genus Pseudomonas; species Pseudomonas sp. JAI115. Next base: position 145,699 of record NZ_JACHCY010000010.1, on the reverse strand, counting down.
GGTTAAAGAAGGCGAGAAGTTCGCCGTCCTGACCGACATCCTCGGTGACGAAGACCACCTGGGCGACATGGACTTCAAAGTAGCCGGTACCGCCAAAGGCGTTACTGCGCTGCAGATGGACATCAAGATCAAGGGCATCACCGAAGAGATCATGGAAATCGCTCTGGGCCAAGCCCTGGAAGCGCGCCTGAACATCCTCGGCCAGATGAACCAGATCATCGGCGAGTCGCGTACCGAACTGTCGGCCAACGCTCCGACCATGATCGCGATGAAGATCGACACCGACAAGATCCGTGACGTTATCGGTAAAGGTGGCGCGACCATCCGTGCGATCTGCGAAGAAACCAAGGCTTCGATCGACATCGAAGACGACGGCTCGATCAAGATCTTCGGCGAAACCAAGGATGCCGCAGAGGCTGCTCGTCAGCGCGTTCTGAGCATCACTGCAGAAGCCGAGATCGGCAAGATCTACGTCGGCAAGGTTGAACGCATCGTCGACTTCGGCGCATTCGTCAACATCCTGCCGGGCAAGGACGGTCTGGTGCACATCTCGATGCTGAGCGACGCTCGCGTAGAGAAAGTCACCGACATCCTGAAAGAAGGCCAGGAAGTGGAAGTGCTGGTACTGGACGTGGACAACCGCGGCCGTATCAAGCTGTCCATCAAAGACGTGGCAGCGGCCAAGGCTTCGGGCGTTTAATCAGCCCACAGCTTTAGCGCAATGAAAATGCCCCGCCGTGAAAACGGCGGGGCATTTTTTTGTCTGCGAAATGCCGGGACAGGCTTTGAAGTTGCCGGACTTCAAGACCGGTGCTAGGTTTAGCCCACCGCCCGTGTAGCTCAGCCGGTAGAGCAGCGCACTCGTAACGCGAAGGTCGCAGGTTCGATTCCTGTCTCGACCATCCTCCTCATTCCCCGATTTGTGTCTCCCAGGTCAAAGTTTTTGTGCGAGAGATGTAAAGAGCCGTGTAATTCGTCATGCAAACGTCCTATATTCGGTGCCTGCATGAGCATCGCTTAGCAGTTTTCAGATGATCCCGAATGGTTCCGAAGGCCGGACAATCCGCGTCAGAGAGATCCTTGATGATCCAGATCCATCCTCCATTCTTACGATCAGCGAGAACGCCATGACCGAATTAACTCAAGAGCAACGTCACGCACTAGCGCTGGAAAAATACATTCAGGACGTCCCGGACCTGAAAGAAGAGATCAAGGACCTGAGTCCTGATGATCAGAAAGACCAGATCCAGTGGGCATTCGAGGACGAAGCCGAAGCCCAGGGCTTGCAGCCGTGGGAGCTGACGCTCAAGTACACCAGCACCCCTGAAGAGTTTGAGGCCAAGCGCCTGGAGCTGCACAAGGAGGCGGCCGAGGTGTTGGGCGTCGAGTGGGACGAGTACTGCGAGATGAACAATCTGGTGGTCTGAAACAAAAACGCCAGCCTCAACCGGGCTGGCGTTTTTTATGGCGTGACAGCCTCAGAGGCTCAGACGCATCGACAGGTCCACCGCCTTCACGTCCTTGGTCATCGCCCCGATCGAGATGTAATCCACGCCGGTTTCGGCGATCGGCAGCAGCGTGCTTTCGTTGATACCGCCGCTGGCCTCCAGTTTGGCATTGCCGCCGTTCAAGCGGACAGCTTCGCGCATGTCGTCCAGGCTCAGTTCGTCGAGCATGATGATGTCGGCGCCGGCAGTCAGCGCCTCCTTCAGTTCTTCCAGGCTCTCCACTTCGACTTCCACCGGTTTGCCCGGCGCGATCTTGTGCGCGGCGGCGATGGCCTGCGCGATGCCACCGCTGGCGGCGATGTGGTTTTCCTTGATCAGGAACGCGTCGTAAAGGCCGATGCGGTGGTTGTGGCAACCACCGCAGGTCACTGCGTATTTTTGCGCCAGACGCAGGCCCGGCAGGGTCTTGCGGGTATCCAGCAGCTTGACCTGGGTCTGCACCACGAAGTCCGCCAAGTACTGCGCGCGCGTCGCCACGCCGGACAGCAGTTGCAGGAAGTTCAGCGCACTGCGCTCGCCGGTCAGCAACGAACGGGCCGGGCCCTCCAGATGAAACAACGGCTGGTTGGGTTTGACCCGTTCACCGTCCCGTACCTGCCAGTGCACCGCGACGCGCGGATCGAGCTGGCGAAACACCGTGTCGACCCACGCCGTGCCGCAGATAACCGCCTCGTCGCGAGTGATGATGGTGGCTTTGGCCAGACGTTCGGCCGGGATCAGTTGTGCGGTGATGTCGCCGCTGCCGACATCTTCGAGCAACGCACGGCGCACGTTGGCTTCGATTTCGGCGGTCAGATCGGCGAGACGTAGATTCGGCATAACGGGCTCCACAAACTAAGTGCGCCGATTATAGGGGCATGGCGAGAGCCAACCCAAGGCGAGAACGCGCGTGCCTGACTGCAACTGGTCGATTTCCTGTGAGCAAAGCGCGGCTTTTCGTGGTCACTGGAAGGTGTCGCTGGCATAGGGGAAACCCTGACGGCTATAGCGCCGGGGACAAGTTTTGCAAGATAATCCGCCTTGCATTTGACGTCATAGCTTTGACGTCTCCCGCTCCCACAGGGACCTGTGTTGTAACTGACCAGTGAAATCACCGTTTCAGGAGGCTTGGATGCACAACGACGGGAATGTAGTGCCCTTGCACAAGGCCGCTACCGATCAGGCGAATCATTCGCCGCTCGCCCGCCTGCCTGTGATTCTGCTTCAGGTCCGCGACAAGGCCGCCCAGCAACTGCGCCACGGTTTGCAGGAATTGTTCGATAACGCAGACGACACCCTGTTCGAAATGGCTGACCGGGCGCGTAATGACGTCGAGCAGAACATCTTTTTCGAAGCCATGCGCGACCTGCGCCTCAAGCGCAAAAACATCGAACGGGGTTTTCTCGAGCAATTCTTCGAAGCCTTTGTCGCGCTGATTCAATACGAAGTCGTGCAACCCGCGTTGCCCGGCACGCTGATATTCGAGGATTCGGCACCGCGTACCGATGACATGGAGCGCAGCGTGGCGGTCGAGACCATGGTCGGGCGGGTGCTCAAGCGTGATGGCTTTGCTCTTGATCAACTGACCGCACGCCTCAACGTGTTGCTGGGCAAGGATTTCGATAACCAACACAACCCGCTCGGCCCGGCGATGCTCTGCGAGTTCTTTCTGCAGGCCGGACGTAACCTGGGCGTGGAGATCAAGGTCAAGCTGATCCTGCTCAAACTGTTCGAACGCTATGTGCTGGCCGATACCGAGCAGTTGTATGCCGAAGCCAATCAATTGCTGGTCGCCACCGGCGTGTTGCCTGAGTTGAAACCGGCCCCCGCACGCCGCGCAATCGAGCGTGCGGCAGCAAGCATCAGCAGCGAAGAGAGTGGCGAACCCGCGCCCGCCGACGAAGGCGTGCAGGAAGTCTTCGCCGCGTTGCAGGAACTGCTGCTGCACGTGCGCGGCAGTGTCGCGCCGACCCTGGAGCCGAGTGCGGCGGCGCAACCGATCAGCACCCGTGATCTACTGCGCCTGCTTTCACACTTGCAGCAATACGTCCCGGCGCTGGCGGCGCAGGACGATTTCGATCTGCGCAATCAGCTTGAGCAGCTGCTGACGCGGGTCAGCGTGAGGAGCGGCAAATCACGCATCGTCGACGGCGCGGATGAAGACGTGATCAACCTGATCGCCATGGTCTTCGATTGCATCCTCGAAGACCGTAACCTGCCGGATTCGCTCAAGGCGTTGATCGCGCGTTTGCAGATTCCGATGCTCAAGGTGGCAGTACTCGACAAAAGTTTCTTCAGCCGCAGCAGCCACCCGGCGCGGCGCCTGCTCAATGAAATCGCCGATGCCGCCATGGGTTGGGGCGATTGCAATGGCGAGGCGCGTGACAGCCTGTATCTGCGCATCGAACAAGTGGTGCAGCGCCTGTTGAGTGACTTCGTCGACGACCCGGCGATTTTCTCCGAGTTGCTCGCCGATTTCCTGGCCTTCACCAGTGATGAGCGGCGGCGCAGCGAATTGCTCGAACAGCGTTTGCGCGATGCCGAGGAAGGGCGGGCGAAAACCGAACTGGCTCGGCAGCGAGTCGAGCATGTGCTGAACCAGGCGTTGCTGGGTAAAGTCCTGCCGCCGTCGGTGGTGACCTTTGTGCGTGATGCGTGGAGCAAAGTGCTGCTGCTGACTTGCCTCAAACATGGCGACCACTGCGCTGAATGGCAGGCCGATGTGCAGACCATGGAGCAATTGATCTGGAGCGTGCAGCGTCACGACGAGGCGGACGCCGGTCTGCAGTTGCTGGCGCTGGTGCCAGGGTTGCTCAAATCATTGCGTGATGGCCTGAGCAGTTCGGCGTTTGATCCGTTCGCCACCAGCGAATTTTTCAGCGAGCTGGAAGCCCTGCATGTGCGGGTGCTTGAACCTCTCACCGAGCAGCCGCCGGCCGATGCGCCGGCATTGGTGGAGGTGTCGCAGCACATCACCCTGCGTAGCGCCGACGAGGGCGTGATCGACGTGAATGCCAGCGGCCTGGCGCATGACGACCCGGGGCTGCGTCAGTTGGAGCAACTGCGCCTGGGCAGTTGGGTGGCGTTCCAGGAAGACGATGAGCACAGCCTGCGCTGCAAGCTCGCAGCGATCATCGAAGCCACCGGCAAATACGTGTTCGTCGACCGCACCGGGATGAAGGTGCTGGAGCGCAGCCGCGTCGATCTGGCCCTCGAGTTCCGCCGTGGCGCGGTGCGGGCGCTGGATGACACCTTGCTGTTCGATCGGGCGCTGGAATCGGTGCTCGGCAATCTGCGGCGACTCAATCGCGGCAAGTGATCGCGCGCCGGGGGCCGATCACGGCATACTGGGCGCCAACACAGTCGGCGTTGAAGGAATCGGTATGCAGTTGGATCCCGCTAGCGGGTGGTGTCACGGGGTACAGGTCTGCCCATCGCCCAACTTCAATGAACGCCCTGCGGGCGAAATCTCCTTGTTGGTGATCCACAACATCAGCCTGCCGCCGGCGCAGTTCGCCACCGGCAAGGTGCAGGAATTTTTCCAGAATCGTCTGGATGTCACTGAACATCCCTATTTTGCAGGGATTGCCGACCTGCGCGTCTCGGCGCATTTTCTGATCGAACGTGACGGCAGCGTCACCCAGTTTGTCTCCTGTCTTGAGCGGGCGTGGCATGCGGGCGTGTCGATGTTCGAAGGCCGGGAAACCTGTAACGATTTTTCCGTGGGCATCGAGCTCGAAGGCACCGATGATCTGCCCTTTACCGATGCGCAGTATCAGGCGCTGATCACGTTGACGCGTCAGCTGCAAACAGCATTTCCGGCCATCACCGGCGCCCGTATCTGCGGGCACAGCGACATCGCACCCGGGCGCAAGACCGATCCTGGCCCGGCATTTGACTGGGCGCGTTACCGCGCAGCCCTGGCACAAGAGGAAGGACAATGAGTTTTCTGGTGTTACTGCTGGCGGTCTGGATCGAGAAATTCTCGGCCCTGCGCCATCGGGTTCAACGCGATGGCGGATGGATCCGCGAACTGCACAAACTCGAAACCAGCGCGCGCCTGGCCCAGCGACCATGGCTGGTGCTGACGATTCTGGTGTTGCTGCCGGTGGCGCTGCTTGCCTTGTTGCTGGTGGTACTGGAACCCGTCGCGTACGGCTTGCTGGCGCTGCCGGTGCATTTGCTGGTGGTGATTTATGCGCTGGGGCGCGGTGATCTGCTCGGCGGCCTCGGGCCGTTTCGTGACGCCTGGCGCCGTGAAGACCTCCAAGCCGCCGCGCATGTGGCCAAGCGTGATCTGGATATTTGCGCCGACAGTGGTGAGCAATTGCTGGATCGGGTTCAAGGGCACCTGTTGTGGCAGGCCTATCAAAGTTTCTTCGCGGTGATCTTCTGGTACTTCGTGCTCGGTCCGGTCGCGGCGCTGGCTTATCGCTTGCTCGCATTGGCGGAAGAACACAGCCAGAACCCGGCGCTCGCCGAACGTGCCGGACAGTTACGTCACGCCTTTGACTGGTTGCCAGTGCGCTTGCTCGCCGCCAGTCTGGCTCTGGTCGGCAATTTCGTCGCGGTCAGCCGGGTGATGTTGCATGAGCTGCTGAACTGGAACATCAGCGCCGCGCAGCTGATCAACAAGGTCGGGCTGGTAGCGGGTGAGATCCCGCCGCCGGTAGTCGGCCCTGAAGGCATCAACACCCTCGACTGCCTGTGGGAACTGCTGCTGCGCGCGGCGGTGCTGTGGTATGCCGGGTTTGCCTTGTGGACAGTCTTGATCCACTGATACTCGCCCGTGAAATTCATTGTGGTGAGGGGATTTATCCCCGATGGGGCGCGCAGCGGCCCCAATATCTTAATGGGGCTGCTGCGCAGCCCATCGGGGATAAATCCCCTCGCCACAGGTCAGTGACCGGCGCAGCGTAGTCGTTAACCTTAAGTTACAAAACCTCTCCCCGATTTGAGCTATACAGAGACAGCGCCCGATAGTGGCTTTCTGCTGTCGCCCCGCGCCTGCCAATAAAAACAAGAAAAGCCAAGGGAGACTTCCAGTGAAGAGCTTGCTCTATCCCGCCGTCTCGCTGATGAACCGTCTGAGCTTCGGCATGAAGTTCAGCTTGATCAGCGTGCTGTTCCTGGTGCCGATGCTGGTGACCAATTTTTATCTGGTGCGCGATTCCTATCGCGAATTCCAGGGCACCCGGGTCGAATTGCAGAGCCTCGATCTGCTGGGCAGCAGCCTGAGCCTGCGCCGGGATCTGGAAACGCTGAACAATCTGGTGCAGATCAACGTCACCCTCGGCCAGTCCGGCAAAGCCGACAACCTCGAAGCGCAGATCAGCAGCCTGGAGCAATCCGTGCTGGCGCGCCTGCAAGGTCTGCAGGCGATGACCGACGATCCCGAACAGATCAAACTGTTCGACGGCAAACGCGATGAAATGATCAGCGCGTTCAAGGCCCAACAGGCGGAAAACTCTCTGCAAAGCAAAAGCGCGATGATCGGCAAACTGCTCGGCAATGCGCAGATCTTCAGCCAGATCGTCACCAGTCAGGCCGGTCTGAGCCGCGACAACCAGAGCGACATCCGTCAGCTCAGCGATCTGCTCACCAACATCACTCCGGCCGTGACCCAGACTCTCGGCGAAGGTCGGGCCATCGGTTCGTATTCGTTGGGGCAGGGCTTTCTCAACAGTTCGTCGAGCAGCCGTTTCGACGAGTTGCTGGCGCAGATCGAAAAGCTCCAGGCTGAATACGCGTTGAAACTGCAGGACGCCCTCGACTCCAGCCAGGCCGCGCGCGCCGGTCTCAGCGCGCCGGCCGACAGCAGCAAGGCTTCGCTCAAACAGGCCAGTGAACTGTTTGAGGCGAAAGTCGTGGTGGCCGAGACCCTCGATACCCCGTGGCAGGCGTTCTACGATCAGGTCACCGGGCTGATGGCGCAGACCTACCAGCTTAATGAAGCGACCCTGAAATTCCTCGATACCCAACTGCAGCAGCGCCTCGCGCAAAACCGCACGCACATGGTGTTGCAGGCGGTGGCGCTGGCGGTGGTGTTCGTGCTGATTTTCTATCTCTACGGCGGGTTCTACGCCTCGACTCGCACCACGCTCAAGCGCCTGGGCGCGATGATGGACAAGGTCGCGGCCGGTGACATGACGGTCAATTTCAAGGCCAACAGTCGCGATGAACTCGGCGAGCTGGGTGAGGTGTTCAACGGCACCGTGAGGAAAATCCATGACCTGATCGAGCGAGTCGGGCAGACCGTGGCTGAGGTCGAGCGCCAGGCCGGGCAGGTGGAAACTGTCTCGGCGCAAAGCAATCAGGCGGTGGCCGGGCAGCGCACGCAGATCGAGCAAGTGGCGACCGCGATGAACCAGATGTCGGCGACCTCGCTGGAAGTTGCACGCAGCGCAGCGGCAGCGGTGAGCAGCGCGCACAGCGTCAACGATGAAACCGTCAGCGGTCGCACACTGGTGGAGTCGCAGCAGGGCAGCATTGCTGCGCTGGCCAGTGAGATCGATCAATCGGTGCTGGTGATCAACCAGTTGGCCAGCGACAGCCAGTCGATCAGCCGCGTGCTGGAAGTGATCAAGAGCATTGCCGAGCAGACCAACTTGCTGGCGCTCAACGCCGCCATCGAAGCCGCCCGCGCCGGCGAGCAGGGCCGGGGATTTGCGGTGGTGGCGGACGAAGTGCGTACGTTGGCCAAGCGCACCCAGCAATCGACCGAAGAAATCGAGCAGATGATCGCCAGACTGCATGGCGGCGTGGGCGCGGCGGTGAAGGCCATGGGCGTTAGCCATCAGATGGCCAACGGCACGGTCGGGCAGTCGGAAAAGGTCCAGCAGGCGCTGGAAAACATCCTCGGCGCGGTCGGCATGATCGTCGACCAGAACCAGCAGATCGCTGCCGCCGTGGAGCAACAGACTGCGGTGGCCCATGACATCGACCAGAACATCGTCGAGATCAATCGCGCTGGCGAGCGCACGGCCCAGGGGGCGCACCAGACGGAGGACGCCAGCCGGGCACTGTCGGCGCAGGTAGTGGAGCTGAAACAACTGATCAGCGCGTTCCGCGTCTGATCGAGCGCGAATGCTGTAGGAGTGAGCCTGCTCGCGATAGCGGTGTGTCAGTCAATTCAATTGTTGGCTGATACACCGCTATCGCGAGCAGGCTCACTCCTACAAGGGCGGTAATGTCAGAACATTTTGTAATGCTTTGATGCTTACGCTTGTAAGCCAATTCCTGTTTTCTTCCGGCGGCTGGCTTTTCGTCATTATTGAGCCAGTATCCCTGATCAGTTAGTTGCGCTGAGGAGGCCGCGAATGTCCGTTGTAACCCTGGGAGTTCAGGGCCGTTGTGCTCATTGCCAGACCACGCAGGTGCTCAAACCCTGGCAACTCAATGCCATCGCAATCAGTGAACCGTTTACCTGCAATCACTGCCAGAAAACCCTGGAGTTGCGCTGTCCGGTGCAGATCAAACGCTTCAAATCTCTCGACTCTCTCGGATTGCTGCGCTTCAGCGCGTCGGTAACCGTGTGCACTGCGCTGCTGGTGGCGTTGGTCATGGAATGGATCGGGCTGCTCAGCGTGACTGAACAGTTGAATGCTTCGTTGATCGTGATTTTTATCTACTTCGCACTGGCACGCTTTGTCCGTCAACGTCAGCACATGACCTTGATTCTCGAAGCGGCCAAGGTCCACGGCGACTGATTACCAACCGAACACTTCGCAGCTGTTGGCGGTGCTGGCGGCGGCCAATTGTTCCGGGCTGATCTTCATCAGTTCGGCGAGCGCCGCACAGATCGCCGGCAAGTGCGCCGGTGTATTGCGTACTCCGGGAAACATCGCCGGCGCCATGTCCGGAGAGTCGGTCTCCAGCACGATCGAATCCAGCGGCAGATCCGCCAATACCCGATGCATGCGCAACGCCTGCGGCCAGGTCGGCGCGCCGCCCAGACCCAGTTTGAAACCGAGCTTGATGTATTCGCGTGCTTCTTCGCGGCTGCCGGCGAACGCGTGGATGATGCCCGCGCGCTTGAGCTTAAAGCGCTTGAGCGTGGCGATCACCGTGGCGTGGCTGCGGCGCACGTGGATCAGCGCCGGCAGTTCGAAATCTGCCGCCAGTTGCAGCTGCGCGTCGAACAGCGCCTGCTGGCGTTCGCGGTCGAGGGTTTCGATGAAGTAATCCAGGCCGATCTCGCCCACCGCACACAGTTGCCGATGGCCGCGTAGCCGCGTCAGCCAGTCGCCGAGTGCGCGTAGATCTTCGGGTTGATGCTGATCGAGGTACACCGGGTGCAGACCAAATGCTGCGTACAGATCCGCATCGCTCTGCACCAGCTCCCATACCCGCTGCCAATTGCCCTGATAAACCCCCAGCACCACCATCCGCCGCACCCCGAGGGCGCGGCTTTCGGCGAGCAACGCCGAGCGATCGGCGTCGAAGTCGGGGAAGTCGAGGTGGGTGTGGCTGTCGATCAGCTCCACGGTTCAGTCCCGATGAATACGCTGCTTGAAGGTCCGCGCGATGGCCTGCACTCCAGGCTTGTATTGCGATTGCTCGACGGCGGCCAGCGCCAGTTCCAGCGCCTTGTCGGCGATCAACTGGTGCTGCTGGGCCATGGCGTTGACCGGCAGCGGCAGGAAGTCGAGCAACTGCGTGTCACCGAAGGTGCCCAGGCGCAGCGGGCGGGATTTGAGCGGGAAGTCATGCAGTGCATCGAACACGCCCTGCAACAGCACGTAGGACGTGGTCACCAGCGCATCCGGCAAATGCCCTAGACGTTGCAGGAGTTCTTCCATCAGTTGCTTGCCGCATTCACGGCTGAAGGACTCGGCGTGCTCGATCAGCACTTCGCCTTTGAACTCGACCAGCGCCTGCTTGAAGCCCGCCGCACGTTCCTGACTGATGCTCAGCTCCGGACGCGCGCCGAGCAGCACGATCTGTTTCGGCTGCGGATCGAGCAGACTCTGGGTCAGGTGCAGGCTGGCTTCGCGGTCATCACTGATCACCGAGCAGAAGTGCTCGGGTTCCATGACCCGGTCGATGGCGATGATCGGCAAGCCCTTGGCCTGCAACTGGCGGTAGCTGTCGTCACCGGCCGGCAGGCAACTGGCGACGATCAGCGCATCGCAACGGCGCGCCTTGAACAGTTGCAGCAACTGGCGCTCGCTGTCCGGCGCATCGTCGGAGCTCGCAATCAGTAACTGATAACCCCGCGCCCGCGCGCCTTGCTCCAGCAGTTTGGCGATCCGCGCGTAACTGGGGTTTTCCAGATCCGGCAGAATAAAGCCCAGCGTGCGGGTGTGCCGACTGCGCAACCCGGCCGCTTGCGGGTTGGGGGTGAAGCCGTGCTGTTCGACGACCGCACGCACCCGCTCGACCGTGGCGTTGCTGATGCGTTGCTGTTCGGCCTTGCCGTTGATGACGTAGCTGGCGGTGGTCACGGACACTCCGGCCAACCGCGCGATATCACTGAGTTTCAACCCGGGATTTCCTTGTTTTTTCGAGCTTGCCGCCACATTTTCGCCAATCCTACCCGATTCGGGCAGACGACTATTGTCGCAGCGCATCCGACAAGTTGGACTTCAAGGATGAGACATTATCGAGTAACGTGCCGATCAATCTAGATTAAACGTTTCAGCAAGCGTATTTTCTACGTTTTAGACGCCTTTGGCCGGTTCTGCCGTGAAACCGCCAAAACTGCCGCTGAAAAGCAGGCTGACCAGCGCCTAAGCTGTGACCATTCAAAACAATATCCTGGCGCATCCATGTGCCAAAAAGGAGATCGCATGCTCGAGCTCACTATAGAGCAGATATCCATGGGCCAATCGGCCGTGGATAAACCCGCCGCCCTGCAACTACTCGCCAATCATCTGGTGGCCGATGGCCTGGTCGCCGATGGCTACCTCGCCGGTTTGCAGGCGCGGGAAGCCCAGGGCTCGACCTTTCTCGGTCAAGGTATCGCCATCCCCCACGGTACGCCCGAGACCCGCGATCAGGTATTCGCCACCGGCGTGCGGCTGATGCAGTTTCCCGAGGGCGTGGATTGGGGCGATGGCCAGATCGTTTACCTGGCGATCGGCATCGCCGCCAAATCCGACGAACACCTGCGCCTGCTGCAACTGCTGACCCGCGCCCTCGGCGAGACCGATCTGGGTCAGGCCCTGCGTCGCACCAGTTCTCCCGAGGCGCTGCTGAAACTGCTGCAAGGCGCGCCACAGGAACTGGCGCTGGATGCGCAGATGATCGGCCTCGGCGTGTCGGCTGACGATTTCGAAGAGCTGGTCTGGCGTGGCGCGCGTCTGTTGCGTCAGGCCGATTGTGTGAGCAATGGTTTTGCCGGCGTGTTGCAACAAGTCGAAGCGCTGCCACTGGGCGATGGCCTGTGGTGGCTGCACAGCGAGCAAACCGTGAAGCGCCCGGGCCTGGCGTTCGTCACCCCGGACAAACCGATGCGCTACCTCGGGCAGCCGCTCAGCGGTCTGTTTTGTCTGGCCAGTCTGGGTGAGGCGCATCAGGCGCTGCTCGAACGTCTGTGCGCGCTGCTCATCGAAGGACGCGGTCATGAATTGGGCCGCGCCACCAGCAGCCGCAAAGTCCTCGAAGTGCTCGGCGGCGAACTGCCCGCCGATTGGCCGAGCGCACGTATTGCCCTGGCTAACGCCCACGGTTTGCATGCACGTCCGGCGAAGATCCTTGCGCAACTGGCGAAGAGTTTCGACGGTGAAATCCGTGTGCGCATCGTCGACAGCGCGGACAGTGCCGTGTCGGTAAAAAGCCTGAGCAAGCTGCTGAGCCTCGGCGCGCGGCGTGGTCAGGTGCTGGAGTTGATCGCTGAACCGAGCATCGCTGCTGACGCCTTGCCTGCATTGCTGGCCGCTATCGAAGAAGGCCTCGGCGAAGAGGTCGAACCGTTGCCGGCCGTGAGTCAGCAACGCGAAGCCATCGCTGATATCGCCGAAGTGCTGATCGCCCCGGCGTCCGGCGCGCAGTTGCAGGCGATCCCTGCTGCACCGGGCATCGCCATTGGCCCAGCGCACATTCAGGTGCAACAGGCTATCGATTACCCGTTGCGCGGCGAGTCTGCCGCCATCGAGCGCGAGCGCCTCAAGCAAGCGTTGAGCGATGTGCGCCGTGACATCCAGGGCCTGATCGAACGCAGCAAGGCCAAGGCCATCCGCGAGATCTTTATCACCCACCAGGAAATGCTCGACGACCCGGAACTGACCGACGAAGTCGACACCCGTCTCAAGCAAGGCGAGAGCGCCGAAGCGGCGTGGATGGCGGTGATTGAAGCAGCGGCCAAACAACAGGAATCGCTGCAGGACGCGTTGCTCGCTGAGCGGGCGGCGGATCTGCGTGATATCGGTCGCCGGGTACTGGCGCAACTCTGTGGTGTGCAGACTCCGAATGAGCCTGAACAACCGTACATTCTGGTGATGGACGAGGTCGGTCCGTCGGACGTCGCACGGCTCGATCCGGCGCGGGTAGCGGGGATTCTCACCGCGCGCGGCGGCGCCACCGCGCACAGTGCAATCGTCGCCCGTGCTCTCGGGATTCCTGCGCTGGTCGGAGCTGGCGCTGCGGTGTTGCTGCTGGAACCGGGCACGCCGTTGCTGCTCGACGGCCAGCGCGGTCGCCTGCACGTCGACGCCGATGCCGCGACCCTGCAACGTGCCGCCGAAGAACGCGACACCCGCGAGCAGCGTCTCAAGGCTGCCGCCGAACAACGCCATCAACCGGCGCACACCACTGACGGTCACGCCGTGGAAGTGTTCGCCAACATCGGTGAAAGCGCCGGCGTTACCGCTGCGGTCGAGCAGGGCGCCGAAGGTATTGGCCTGCTGCGCACCGAACTGATTTTCATGGCCCACCCGCAGGCGCCGGACGAAGCCACTCAGGAAGCCGAATACCGCCGCGTTCTCGACGGCCTCGCCGGGCGACCGCTGGTGGTGCGCACCCTTGATGTCGGCGGCGACAAACCGCTGCCATATTGGCCGATCGCCAAGGAGGAAAACCCGTTCCTCGGCGTGCGCGGCATTCGCCTGACCTTGCAGCGTCCACAGGTCATGGAAGCGCAATTGCGCGCCTTGCTGCGTTCGGCGGATAACCGGCCGCTGCGGATCATGTTCCCGATGGTCGGCAGCGTCGAAGAATGGCGTCAGGCCCGCGACATGACCGAGCGCTTGCGCCTGGAAATCCCGGTCGCTGATCTGCAACTGGGGATCATGATCGAAGTACCGTCCGCCGCATTGCTGGCGCCGGTATTGGCCAAGGAAGTCGACTTCTTCAGCGTCGGTACCAACGACCTGACGCAATACACCCTGGCCATCGACCGTGGTCACCCGACACTCTCGGCCCAGGCTGACGGCCTGCACCCGGCGGTGCTGCAACTGATCGACATCACCGTGCGCGCCGCACATACCCATGGCAAATGGGTCGGCGTGTGCGGCGAGCTGGCGGCGGATCCGCTGGCGGTGCCGGTGCTGGTCGGCCTCGGTGTCGATGAGCTGAGCGTGTCCGGTCGCAGCATCGCCGAGGTCAAGGCGCGCATCCGCGAACTCAGCCTGACCCAGGCGCAAACCCTTGCTCAACAAGCCCTCACCGTGGGCAGCGCGAACGAAGTGCGTGCATTAGTGGAGGCCCTGTAATGGCCAAGATTCTCACCCTGACCCTCAACCCGGCGCTGGACCTCACGGTCGAGCTGCCACGCCTGGAGGCCGGTCAGGTCAACCGCAGCGACGAGATGCACACCCACGCCGCCGGCAAAGGCGTGAACGTCGCCCAGGTACTCGCAGACCTCGGGCATCAACTGACGGTCAGCGGCTTTCTCGGCGAAGACAATCTGCAAGCCTTCGAGACTTTGTTCGCCAAGCGCGGCTTTGTCGATGCGTTCATTCGCGTGCCGGGGGAGACGCGCAGCAACATCAAGGTCGCCGAGCACGACGGGCGCATCACCGACATCAATGGCCCGGGGCCGGTGGTCGACGCGACGGCGCAGCAGGCGTTGCTTGAGCGTCTGCTGCAGATCGCTCCGGGGCATGACGCGGTGGTGGTCGCCGGCAGTCTGCCGCGTGGCGTCAGCGCGCAGTGGTTGCGTGAGTTGATCGAACGCCTGAACGGTCTCGGCCTGAAAGTCGCCCTCGACAGCAGTGGCGAAGCCTTGCGCGCGGCCATTGAAGGGCGTCCGTGGCTGATCAAGCCGAACACCGAAGAACTCGCCGATGCGCTCGATTGCGATGTGGTTTCGCACGCCGCCGAAGCTCAGGCTGCGGCGTGTCTGCACGCCAAGGGTATCGAGCACGTGGTGATTTCCCACGGTGCCGACGGTGTGAACTGGTTCAGTGTCGGCTCGGCGCTGCATGCCACGCCGCCGAAGGTGACTGTTGCCAGCACGGTAGGGGCCGGCGATTCGCTGCTGGCCGGCATGCTCCACGGTCTGCTCAGTGCCGACACGCCCGAGCAGACCCTGCGCACGGCCACGGCGATTGCCGCGATGGCGGTGACGCAGATCGGTTTCGGCATCAACGATGCGGCGCAACTGGCGCAGCTCGAACAGGGCGTACGCGTGCGTCCCCTGACAGAACAATAAGAGGGTTTGTCATGAAATTAGCCATTGTCACGGCCTGCCCGAACGGCATGGTCACCAGTGTGCTGTGCGCCCGCCTGCTCGATGCGGCGGCCCAGCGTCAGGGCTGGAGCACCAGCGTTGAAGTGGTCGATGCGGCGCACCCGGAACGTGAATTGTCGGCCGCCACCATTGAGGCGGCGGAGTGGGTGTTGCTGGTCGCCACCGGTGATGTCGACATGCGCCGTTTCGTCGGCAAGCGCGTGTTCCGCATCGCCCCGGCGCAAGCGCTGCAGGATGTCGAAGCGGTGCTGCGCCGTGGTGCGCAAGAGGCCGAAGTTTACCTCGCCAGCGAAGCCGTCCCGGTTGCCGCTGCGCCACGTGCGCCACGCATCGTCGCCATCACTGCGTGCCCGACGGGTGTTGCCCACACCTTCATGGCGGCCGAGGCGTTGCAGCAGACGGCCAAGCGTCTGGGCTATGAACTGCACGTCGAAACCCAAGGCTCGGTCGGCGCGAAAACCCCGCTCAGCGCAACGGCGATTGCCGAGGCTGACGTGGTGTTGCTGGCGGCCGACATCGAAGTCGCCACCGAGCGTTTCGCCGGCAAGAAAATCTACCGTTGCGGCACCGGCATTGCCCTCAAGCAATCCGAAGCGACACTGAAAAAAGCCCTCGCCGAAGCTCAGGTCGAGAGCGCTGCGAGCGACGGCAAGGCGCCGGCCAAGCAAGAGAAAACCGGGGTTTACAAACACCTGCTGACCGGTGTCTCGTTCATGCTGCCGATGGTGGTGGCCGGTGGTCTGATGATCGCGCTGTCGTTCGTCTTCGGCATCACCGCGTTCAAGGAAGAAGGCACGCTGGCGGCAGCGCTGATGCAGATCGGCGGCGAAACCGCGTTCAAGCTGATGGTGCCGCTGCTCGCCGGGTACATTGCCTACTCGATCGCCGACCGCCCGGGCCTGGCGCCGGGGATGATTGGTGGCTTGCTCGCCAGCACGCTGGGGGCAGGGTTTATCGGCGGGATCGTCGCCGGGTTTATCGCCGGTTATGCGGCCAAGGCCATCAGTCGTTATGTGGCATTGCCGCAGAGCCTCGAAGCGCTGAAACCGATTCTGATCATTCCGTTGTTCGCCAGCCTGATCACCGGTCTGGTGATGATCTACGTGGTCGGTAAACCGGTCGCGGGGATGCTTGCGGCACTGACGCATTTTCTCGACAGCATGGGCACCACCAACGCGATCCTGCTCGGCGTGTTGCTCGGCGGCATGATGTGCGTCGACCTTGGTGGACCGATCAACAAAGCCGCGTATGCCTTCTCGGTGGGGCTGCTGGCTTCGCAGAGTTACGCGCCGATGGCCGCGACCATGGCTGCCGGCATGGTGCCGCCAATCGGGCTGGGCATTGCCACGTTCATCGCCCGCCGCAAGTTCGCCCAGACCGAGCGCGAGGCCGGTAAAGCGGCGCTGGTGCTGGGGCTGTGTTTCATCTCCGAAGGGGCGATTCCGTTTGCCGCGAAAGACCCGCTGCGAGTGATTCCGGCGAGCATCGCCGGAGGTGCGTTGACCGGCGCGTTGTCGATGTACTTCGGCTGCAAACTGATGGCACCGCACGGTGGCTTGTTTGTGCTGGCGATCCCGAATGCGATCAATCATGCGTTGCTGTATCTGCTGGCGATTGTCGCGGGGAGTCTGTTGACGGCCGTTGTCTATGCGACGGTCAAACGCCCGGAAGCCGTTGAGTTGGCGCTGGAACCGGCGAAGGCTTAACTGGCTCCACAAAACCCTGTGGGAGCGAGCCTGCTCGCGAATGCAATCTGCCAGCGACATGTATGTTGACTGGTACACCGCTTTCGCGAGCAGGCTCGCTCCCACAATGGTTAGTGGTGTCATGGCGAGTTCATATAGCCGTGCTTAAGTTTTCCTTTTTTCAGGGAGAACACGCATGAGCGATTTCAATATCGGTCGCCGACGGGTCATGCAGGTTGTCGGTGCCGGGCTGCTGATGCCGGGGCTGGCGCCGGCGGTGATCGCGTCAGTCAAGGATCGGCCGCAACTCACCGACGGCGTGCAGTCCGGCGACCTGCAAGGCGACCGCGCGATGATCTGGAGCCGCAGCGATCGCCCGGCACGGATGGTGGTCGAGTGGGACACCCGTAGCCAGTTTCGCCACCCGCGCCGTGTAGTCTCGGCACTGGCAGATGCGCGCACCGACTTCACCGCCCGCGTCGAACTCACCGGGCTGCCCGCTGATCAGGCGATTTTCTACCGGGTGTATTTCAAGGACGCACAATCCGGCGTCGCCAGCGAGCCGTGGCTCGGCCATTTGCGCAGCGCTCCGAAGGCGCGGCGCAATATCCGTTTCGTCTGGAGTGGCGACACCGTCGGCCAGGGCTTCGGCATCAATCCGGACATCGGCGGCATGCGCATCTACGAATCCATGCGCCTGCGCCTGCCGGACTTCTTTATCCACAGCGGCGACACCATCTACGCCGACGGCCCGGTGCCGGCGCAACTGACCACAGAGGGCGGGCGGATCTGGCGCAACCTCACCACCGAGGCCAAGAGCAAAGTCGCGCAGACCCTTGACGATTATCGCGGCAATTATCGCTACAACCTGATGGACGAAAACATCCGCCGTTTCAACGCCGAAGTCCCGCAGATCTGGCAGTGGGACGACCACGAAGTGGTCAACAACTGGTCGCCGGGCAAGCAGCTCGACGAGCGTTATCAGGAAAAAGATATCCACACCCTGGTCGGCCGCGCGCGCAAGGCCTGGCTGGAATATTCGCCGATGCGTTTGCAGGCGGCCGACGGCGGGGGGCGAATTTATCGCAAGCTCAGCTACGGGCCGATGCTCGATGTGTTCGTGCTCGACATGCGCAGCTATCGCGGGGCCAACGACGACAATCTCGGCGCGGCCAAACCGTTCCTCGGGCGTGAGCAACTGGACTGGCTCAAGCGTGGCTTGAAGCACTCCAAGGCGCAGTGGAAGGTGATCGCCGCCGACATGCCGATCGGCCTCGGTGTGCCCGACGGTGAAGTCAGCCCGGGCGTCGCACGCTGGGAGGCCGTGGCCAACGGTGATCCGGGCCCGGCGCAGGGACGTGAGCTGGAAGTCGCCGAGTTGCTCGGTTTTCTGCGGGCGCAGCAGGTGCGCAATTTCGTGTTTCTCACGGCGGACGTGCATTACTGCGCGGCGCATCACTACCACCCGGAGCGCGCGGCGTTTCAGGATTTTGAACCATTCTGGGAATTTGTCGCCGGGCCGCTGAATGCCGGGAGTTTCGGTCCTAATCCGCTGGACAAGACCTTCGGCCCGGAAGTGGTGTTCCAGAAGGCCCCACCCACGCAGAACGCTTCACCGTTTGCCGGCTTTCAGTTCTTTGGCGAGGTGAACATCGAAGGGCAGAGCGGGGAGATGAGTGTGGTGTTGCGGGATTTGAATGGGGTAGCGGTTTTCGAGCAGAAATTGCAGCCCGTTTAGACGCTGAGAACCTGTGGGAGCGGGCTTGCTCGCGAAGACGGTGTGTCAGCGAAGTCGATATCGACTGGCACGGCGCCTTCGCGAGCAAGCCCGCTCCCACCGGGTAATGATGGGTGTCAGTACACGTCGCGGCGGTAGCGGCCCTGTTCGATCAGACGTTCGACTTCGGTGGTACCGAGGATGTCGTTGAGTGCCTGATCGACGCCGGCGGCCATGCCCTGCAGGCTGCCGCAGATGTAGATCACCGCACCGTCAGTCAGCCATTTCTTCAGTTCGTCAGCGGATTCGCGCAGACGATCCTGCACGTAAATCTTTTGCGCCTGATCCCGCGAAAACGCCAGGTCCAGCCGTGCCAGATCGCCATTGATCAACCACTCTTCCAGCTCTGCACGGCAAAGGAAATCGTGCTGACGATTGCGCTCGCCGAACAGCAGCCAGTGACGCTGCTGACCGTCGGCGATGCGTGCTTTGAGCAGACTGCGCAGCCCGGCCAGCCCCGTGCCGTTGCCCAGCAGAATCATCGGCACCGGTTGGTTCGGCAAGTGGAAGCCACTGTTGCGCCGCACGCGCAGGCTGATGCTGCCGCCCACGGGCGCATGTTCGGTCAGCCAGCCGGAGCCGATGCCGAGGCTGCCGTCGCTGTGTTGTTCCTGACGCACGATCAGTTCCAGCACGCCGTCGGCGGCAATCGAGGCAATCGAGTATTCGCGCATGGCCAGCGGCACCATCGCATCCACCAGCGCTTGTGCATGCAGGCCGACCAGATGCGCGCGATGCTCGGGTAACTGGCGGCTGGCGAGGGCGACTTCCAGTGGCTCTTCGAGGCCGTTGATCTTCACCGTGGTTTCGCCACGAATGCCCAGGCCGTCGAGGAAGTGTTCGATGGCCCACGGGCAGTTGCGCGGCAGCACTTCCACCAGATCACCGGCCAGCCAGCTGCTGGTGCTCGGCGCCCTCAGGCCCAGCAGGTACACCGGCGCGCCGCTGCTGTCGGGGTTCATCAGTTCGCGGCTGACCAGCGTCCAGTTGTCGTAGCTCGGCGCTTGCCAGGTGTCGACCGGCGCTTGCCCGGTCAGCTGTCCGAGCTGGGTTTGCCAATGACGCAGGGCGTATGGGTCGCCGCTGTCGACTTCGACCGGGGCGAACAGGGTCTTGCCGCCGTGCTCGCCCAGCCACTGATGCAGGCGTCGGGCGAAACCGCAGAAATTCTGGTACTGGCGGTCGCCGAGGCCCAACACCGCATAGTTCAGGCCGTCGAAGCTTGCAGCGTTGCTCAGCACTTTGCGCTCGAAACCGCGGGCGCTGTCCGGTGCTTCGCCGTCGCCGAAGGTGCTGACCACGAACAGAGCGTTATTCGATTCACGCAGATCCTGCGCGCTGACGTTCGCCAGCGGCTGCACCTTCACCGGCAACCCGGCGGCTTGCAATTGCCCGGCGGTCTGCCACGCCAGTTGCTCGGCAAAACCGCTCTGGCTGGCGAAACCCACCAGCCATGCCGGTGCATCACCGCTCGATGGCTGGAGATCTTTGCGTGCGTCCTGAATCTGTTTTTTCTTGCGTCGGCGATCCAGATACAGCAGCCACCCGGTGATGAAAAACAGCGGCATGCACACGGCGGCGAGGGTGATGATGATCCGCCCGGCCAGACCGAAATAGCTGCCGACGTGCAGCGCGTAAATGCTGGTCAACAGCTGCGCCTTGAAGCTCTTGTCAGCGTAGCGGTCGACACGTTTGACCACGCCGGTGGCCGGGTCGAGGGTGATCTGGTTCAGCGCGCGATCATGCGGTGAGCTGTCGAGCAGGTAGAACACGGTCGCCGGTTGCCCGGCCACTGGCGGCATGCGGATGTTGTAGGCCGACAGGCCCGGGCCGGCAGCGCTGTAGATGCTGCTCCACATCGCCGCATAGTCGGCGGTCGGTGCCGGACCTTCTGGCGCCGGGCCGCGACCGCCGCGCACGCGCTCGTTTTGCGGCGCATCGGAAAGCAGTCTGGTCAGGCCTTTGTTGTACCACTCGTACGACCAGGACAACCCGGTCAACGCCAGCAGCAAATACACCAGCAGGCACCAGGTGCCAGCCACCGAGTGCAGATCCCAGTTGAAGCTGCGGCCCTTTTTCTTCCAGTCGAGGGTCAGCCACACGCGCCAGCTGTTCCACTGGCGTGGCCAGCGCAGATACAGCCCGGAGAGGCAGAAGAACAGCAGGATCAGGGTGCAGGCGCCGGTGATGTTGCGCCCGGTGTCGCCCATGGCGAGAAAGCGGTGCAGTTGCAGCATCAGGCCGAAGAAGTCCTGACCCACGGCGTCGCCCATGAACTCGCCGGTGTATGGGTTGAAGTAGCGCATCTCGCCACGGCGTTCGCCTTTTGGCGGGGTGAAGTAGACGCGCGCGGCGTTGCCACTGTCGGTCTCGACCCAGAGCATCCCGACTTTCTTGCCGGAGTTCGCTTCGATGTGTTCCACCAGCTCGACTGGAGGCAGGACGCCAGCGACCTGTTTTTCCACCTGCAACACCGACGGGTTCAGCGCCCGCAGGATTTCGTCCTGGAACGAATAGGCGGCACCGGTAATGCCCATCAGGGCCAGCACCAGCCCGGCAGTGATGCCGAAAAACCAGTGCAACTGGAACAGGGTTTTCTTCAACACGTCGCTCGCCTTGTCCGTTCGAAAATTGTCATCACGGCGCGCATTATGCCGTGGGTTGTCGAGAGCTTCTTTGATTACGCACAAAGGCCCCGTTCAATCTAATGAACGGGGCCGGATCTGCTGATTGCATTAACTGTGGGAGGGGGCTTGCTCCCGAATGCGTCGTGTCAGTCGATATCTATTTCACTGACACATCGCCTTCGCGAGCAAGCCCGCTCCCACATTTACCGCATCAATCAGAAGTGGAAGTTGGTGCTCAACAGCGCCGTACGGCCCGCCGCCTGGTTGGCGAAGTGGGTCGAGAAGGCTTTGTCGTAGTAGGTTTCATTGGTCAGGTTCTGCACGTTGAGTTGCAGGTCGACGTTCTTGCTCAGCTTGTAGGCGGCCATCGCGTCGTAACGTACATAGGAATCGACCATCGTGGTGTTGGCCACGCTGCCGTAGACGTCGTCGACGTAGAACGCGCCGCCACCGAGGGTCAGCTTCGGCGTGACCTGATAAGTGGTCCACAGGCTGGCGCTGTTTTTCGGCGTGTTGGGCAACTCGTTACCGTTGTTGATTTTGTTGGCTGGCAGGTCACCGCCGTCCACCTGTTCGCTGTCCATGTAGGCGTAGCCGGCGAACACTTGCCACTTGTCAGTGATCTTGCCGCTGGCCGACAGCTCGATACCTTGCACGCGGGTCTTGCCGGCGTTCTCGTAGGAGGTGGTGTCGACTTGTACACGAGCGTTTTCTTTCTCGGTGCGGAAGATGTCAGCGGTCAGCGACAGGCGATCGTTCAACAGATCCCACTTGGTGCCGATTTCGTAGTTCTTGGTGGTTTCCGGCTCCATGTCGCTCTTGAGCAGGTTGCCGTTGCGATCCGGGGTGCCGCCCAGCGGGTTGCCTTCCTGGCCTTCACCGAGGGTGTTGCCCGGTGGCGTCGCGGAGGTCGCGTAGGAGGCGTAGATGCTGCCGTTCGGTGCCGGTTTGTAGACCACGCCGAACTGACCGGTGACGAATTCGCTGGTGTCATCACCCTTGGAGGTGGTGGTGCCGGCGTTGTTGTAGGTCTTGTAGTCGGTGTCGAAGTGGTCGTAACGCAGGCCCATGTTCACCAGCCACTGCTCGGACAACTCCAGGGTGTCGAACGCATACAGCGCGTAAGTGTTGGCCTTGGTGTCGGTGCCGGCGTAGTTGCGCGAGATCGCGCCGTTCCACGGATCGTTCGGGTTCGGGTTCGACAGCGAGGTGCAGTTGTAGCCGCTCGATGCGCCAATCATCGACGGGGTGCAATTGGTGGTCGCAGCGCTGGTGCGCGGCGTGGTGTCAGTGTTGACGTTGTACGAGGACTTCTGGCCTTCCTCGCGGGTGTATTCGACACCGGTGGAGAAGCTGTTCTTGAAACCGGCGACGTAGAAATTGCCGAACAGATCAGTCTGGTTGGTGGTGGTCTCGGTGTTGCTGACCCGAGTGTTGGCACGGCGCCAGACGCTGCCATTGTTGACGTTGCCCTTGCTGTCGTCCGGCTGGGTGAGGATGTAATCCTGCATGCTGGTGCCATGGCGCAGGGTGTTCTTGATGGTCAGCGAGTCGCTCAGGTCATGCTCGATGGCGAAGGTCGCGGTGTCGGTGCGGCCCTTGCGGAAGTCGCGATCCAGACCGTAGAAGTTGCTGTGATCACCACCGGCGTACGGCTTGTCCGGGTTGGACTTGGTGCGTGCTGCCGAACCGCCGGCCGGAATGGTGTAGGGAATGCCCGAGTCCGGGGTGTCGTTGCTTTCCAGATGGTAGTAGTCGAGGTTGACGCGGGTGTCGGTGCCCAGGCCAAACGCCAGGGACGGCGCGATGCCCCAGCGATCGTAGTCGACCTTGTCGCGACCGGCGACGTTGCTCTCGTGGCTCATCAGGTTCAGGCGGCCGGCAGCGGTGTCGCTGAACTGGTAGTTGCCGTCCAGGGTGTAACGCTGGGTCTGGTCGGAACCCCAGGTGAAGCCGCCGTCGAACGAATTGCCCAGGTGCGCTTTCTTGCTCACCAGGTTGATGCTGCCGCCAGCCGCGCCGCGACCGCCGATGGCGGAGTTCGGGCCCTTGCTGACTTCGATGTTTTCCACGGCAAAGATTTCGCGACTTTGCGAACCGGTGTCGCGCACGCCGTCGAGGTAGGTGTCGCCCTGGGCGTCGAAACCACGAATGAACGGACGATCGCCCTGCGGGTTGCCGCCTTCACCGGCACCGAAGGTGATACCCGGCACGGTGCGCAGCGCGTCCTGCATGTTCAGGGCGCCGGTGTCTTTCAGGACTTGTTGCGGAATGACGGTGACCGAGCGCGGCGTGTCGACCAGCGGTGCGGTGTACTTGGGCGAGGAGGCTTTTTCGACCTGGTAGGACGTCGAGTCCTGCGCTTCGCCGGTGATGGCGGTAGCGTCCAGAGCGATGGCATTGCCGGAAGCTTTGCTGTCGGTCTTTTCCGCGGCGAAGACCATGTGGCCAGCAGAGCCGGCGGTGATGGCGACACCAATGGCCGAAGCAAGCAAACGTGGTGAACTGACCGGCAATTGAACCTGTTGACGTGACATTTTTATTCCCCTCCCCAAGGATTTGAGGTCGCGGAATATAGGGTAAACAGGTATTCGTATCAATTGCGAAACATTGTTATTCGCGACGAATTTACATTCTTTACAATTTAACCTTACGGTTTTTGCCGATTCATCCGTCGTGCGGGTTTTACACAGCCAATAAGAATCAATACCATTGGCACCCCTTTACCATCAGGTACGATCGCCATGCTGCTGCACATCCCCGGCCTGTTCGCCAAAGCAGAAGTGCAGCGCATCCGCGAGGCGCTGGAGCAGGCGGATTGGGCTGATGGCAAGATCACCGCCGGCTATCAGTCGGCGAAGGCCAAGCACAATCTGCAGCTCCCGGAAGGCCATCCGCTGGCCAAGGAAATCGGTGCAGCGATGCTCGAGCGGCTGTGGAAAAATCCGCTGTTCATGTCGGCCGCGCTGCCGCACAAAGTATTCCCGCCGTTACTCAACTGCTACACGGCGGGCGGCAGTTTCGACTTTCACATCGACAACGCCGTGCGTCAGCCCAAAGGCAGCATCGAGCGGGTGCGCACCGATCTGTCGGCCACACTGTTTTTCAGCGAACCCGAGGATTACGACGGCGGCGAGCTGGAGATCCAGGACACCTTCGGCACGCAACGGGTGAAACTGCCCGCCGGCGACATGGTGCTGTACCCCGGCACCAGCCTGCACAAGGTCAATGCCGTCACCCGCGGCGCTCGTTATGCGTCGTTCTTCTGGACGCAAAGTCTGGTGCGCGAAGACAGCCAGCGCGCTCTGCTGTTCGAGATGGACGGGGCGATCCAGCAGCTCACTCAAGACATGCCCGATCACCCGTCGCTGATCCGCCTCACCGGCACCTATCACAATCTGTTGCGGCGCTGGGTCGAGGTATGAGTTTTCAACTGCGACGCGAAGAAGTACTCGACGGCGCCCAGCTCAACGCCATGCTTGAAGAAAGCCCGGCGCGTGCGGCGCAGGCGATTCTGCTCGCGGCCGGCCAGGGCATTGTTGAAGCGCAGGCGCTGCTCGGGCAGATCCTGCTCGATGGCCGTGGCATCGCCCAGGATCAACCCTTGGCACTGCGCTGGTTTGGTATCGCTGCCGGGCAAGGGCACTTGATGGCGCGCAACATGCTGGGGCGTTGTCATGAACATGGCTGGGGGTGTGTGGCGAATGCCGCGATTGCCGCGCAGCATTATCGAATTGCCGCTGACGCGGGGCTGGATTGGGCGATGTACAACCTGGCCAACCTGTTGGGTACCGGGCGCGGAGTGACGTTGGATCATGCTCAGGCCCTGGGGCTGTATCAGCGCGCCGCTGAAGCCGGCCACGCCAAGTCGATGAACCTGCTGGGGCGTTATCTGGAAGAAGGGCTGGTCTGTCGGGCCGACCCGGTCGCCGCGCGCGACTGGTACCGACGCTCGGCCGAGGGCGGAGATTTTCGTGGGCAGTTCAGTTATGCCGCAATGCTGGCTGATGCTGGATTGATCGAGGACGCACTGGGCTGGTTGCGCAAGGCACTGGCTACAGGGAACGTGAATTTTCTGCGGGTGAGCATGAGTTCATTATCGAGCGCCCGTCATCCGTCGATTCGCCAGATGGCCGATGCTTATCGGCAGCGGCTTGGGGAATTGCTCGTCGCTTGAGTCATTAAAAAGTCTTTCGGTTGGCCATTGGTTAGTTGGATTTTCTGCTTCTTGTATTTAATTTTAATAGTTAATAACTTGGCGAATTAGTTGTATCTGCCTACTGTCGGGTTCGATGTTGTTCAAGTGATTGGAAGTTTGTTGTCGGCATCGAAAATAAATTAGCCGTTATTAATATCCACGGAAGACAAGGAGTCTTTGATGGAACTCAAGTTAAATGACAAGGTGGTCGAGGCCGCCGCGAAAGCGCCTCTGGCATTTGTAAATGCCTCGCTGGGCGTGGGTGAGGAATATAACCGGGGTACCGGTATACAACTGACCAAAGAGCAAATTATCAGTCTCAGGAAGTATGAAGTTCTCGGCCTCTCGCTGCCCGTCCGGTTGCAAGATGTTATTGCCTATCTAAACTATGGTGCGGGTGATGAAGGCGGCGTGGGCCTGAAAGCGGGAGATTTCCTGCGCACCTTCAGCATGACCTATGATCACGCCAAACGCTGGTCGCCATTGCGCGAAAAGATCATGTTGACCGGTAACGATCTGAGAATCTTTGCTGGCAGTATTATCCGCACGGGTAACGCCATTGTTGAAGTGTATGAGGATCTCAAGGCCTCGAGGTATCTCGAAGAGCACAACATCAATACGCCTGAGGAATACCTGAATCTGCAACGGCAGATTCCGGGTCTGCCTGATCTTGACCTGTCTTCGGAAGATATCCTGGATATCAAGGCGTATCTCAATGACCTGTTGGCTAAAGTTGCGCATTGTCATCAGGAAGCCGAGCGCGTTCGGGCCCTGCTGGACAGTTTTGGCGCCGATATGCGTGAAAAGGTGCTGCCGGAAATTGCCTTGCGACTGCAGTTCGTCTCCAGGAACACTTATCAGAACGATACCAAGGCGCTGCAGGAAGTCATTGATCAGCGCGCAAAAGAAATTGATGAACTGAACAAACAGTACGATCAACTGGTGCAGGAAGCGATCAAGTCGGCAGCCACCCTGAATATTGGCGGATTGATTCTTGGCATTTACCAAGGCGTCAAGGCCGAGAAAATCCGCTCTGAACGTAATCGCCTGAAGCAACTGCAGCAGGTCGATAACCAGAGTATGGCAAGCAAGAACCAGACGCTGAGTTCGTTGAACAAGGTTCGAGATGATTTGCAGAATTTGAGTTACGTGGCGATTGAAGCCGAGGTCGCGACTCAGAACCTGATGCTGGTATGGAATGCCCTCAGTGATTACGTCGAGGCGTCGTTCAAGGAAGTTGACGGTATTTTCGAAGCGACTTCGCTACGCCGTTTCAAGATTCAATTACTGAGTATCATCGATCCCTGGGAGCAGATAAAAGTCAGCTCTGATCAGTTGCTGAAAGTGTTTGAAGAGGCTGACAGGGAATATGAAAGAAGTGGGCTGGTTGTTCGGAGTGGGTCAATGATGTCTTTGCTATCGGTTAGTTCGGCTGTACCCGCATTCAACATGCCCCGCCTGCGTGAGCATAATGCGGGTGTGCAGGGTCTTAATACCACGGCTCAGATGCTCTTCGAGCAATTCGATTACATGCCTGGAACTGTCGGGGCCATGAACAATCTGGCGCTCGCCATCAACAAGGCCACCTACGATCTGCGGAGTCAGGCACAGGCCACCAGCATTTACCTGGAACGCGCCGATAAAAAACTGCGCAGCTATCAAGCTGAGCTGGAGTATCCGGACGACGCGGACGAAGTTCGCGAGGATATGGAGGTCGAGCTGAAGAATATCTTCAACAAGGTGGCGGTGCAGAACGAAGATCTGAAAGCTGTGCACAAGAGCATCAGCGCTTATTACGATCGCAGCGCCTCGGCCGAGTGGATCGTGACGCTCAAGGCCGAGCGTGTCACCACGATCGAGCTCAAGGCCAGATCCGACAAAAAACTCGCAGACCTGACGACCGAAATGAAGTCTGTTTCCGAGGGTATTGATCTGATCGCCAAGGCTGGCATCGAGAAAATTGGCGAACAAGCGCAGTTGTCTCTGGAAAGCCTCAAGGCATTGGGACTGGCGCCACCTCAGGTGCAAGTTGCCCTGCTGGCTATCGAGACGCTGAAGAAACTGATTTCCGGCATTGGCGAGGCCGTTTCCTTTCTCAATATGCTGGCAGCGTACAACCGGCTGAATGAACAGGCAGGTGATCTGCGCACACAGATCAACAAATACAGCAAAGACCTCGCGCGCATTGAAGGCCGGATCGAGCTGGTCGAAACCCTGGATCAACTGGATGACGGCCGTGCGGCTTACGCTGGAGAGTTCAGCGTTCTGATCGATGACTTTACCCGCTTCGCCAATGATTTCAGACAGAACACTGCGCTTCCCGTTGAAACCCGGGCGCAAGCAGCGATTGATCGAGTCGCCGAAGTCGTCAGGCATCTACAGAGCATTCATCAATAACAAGGAGCTGGAAAGGTGGGCGACTAGCCTGCCTTTCCTGAAACGGCATGAATGCTTTGGCTTATGAATTTTCAGCGATGCAACGGCGTGTACTGGACCGTTACGCGCGATTTCTCGGCACCTTGCCGACGACATTCAATGCGATACCGCTGGTCTTCGAGCGCCGGAGAAAGGCAGGGCATCAATTGGCCGTCCTGGCCAAAGACTCGCGTCTGGAGAACGCCCGGTTCAATCAGCGCTATCTGCAGGATTTCTGGGCTCGTACCGAAGCGTCGAGGCGTCTTGGCGCAGGGTATCTAGGGGATCTGCAAGTGTTTACCCGCGAAGCCCTGGATATCACAGGCAACACCTCCAGACACGAGCCTGTCAGCCAGGTGGACTTTCGGCTGTTCAGCCTTTCGCGGTCGACCAGCTGGCAGTTGTTCCCAGCAGAGGATGTGCCTGACCTGATCCACGAACTGGCACTGCGTTTCTATGCGCTGCAGGCCGAGATACGGCAGCTGAAATACACAGTCGTGGAAGTGTACGACGAGTCATTTGGCTTGAAGTCAGTGTTTCTCGGCGCTATGGATCACCGCTCCTGCCTGTGTCATGCGACGCCAACCGTTGCCGAAGGGTTGTTTGGCGATTCATTGACGACGCCTGTCTGGGATCTGGCTTATGCATCGACCGATCCGGCCATCAGGGCGGCTGAATACCAGGCTGATATCGCGGCGTTATTCAATGGGTTCGTGTCGGTGAATACGCAGATGGGGCTATTCATCGAAGCGCTTTATCAGCGCCTCGACAACGTGTGCAATCAACTCTTGCAGGCGAAGGCTGCGGTGAAACTGAGTGAGCTGAATTTCAAACTCGCCGCGATGACCGAGAGCGCCAATGAGTGCATGGCAATGCTTGATCATCTTGAGGCGTGGCTGCGCCCATAAAAAAAGGCCCATGATTGCTCATGGGCCTTTTTCTCAATCGCTACGTATTACACGTAGAACGATTTCAGCGGCGGGAAGCCATTGAATTCGACGGCGCTGTAACTGGTGGTGTACGCACCGGTCGACAGCCAGTACAGGCGATCACCGATGGCCAGGTTCAGCGGCAGGCCGTATTTGTAGTTCTCGTACATGATGTCGGCGCTGTCGCAGGTCGGGCCGGCGATGACGACTTCTTCCATCTCGCCTTTTTTCTCGGTCCAGATCGGGAACTTGATCGCCTCGTCCATGGTTTCGATCAGGCCGGAGAACTTGCCCACATCGGTGTAGACCCAACGCTCGACGGCGGTGCGGGATTTACGTGCAACCAGTACCACTTCGCTGACCAGAATGCCGGCGTTGGCGATCAACGAACGGCCCGGCTCCAGAATGATTTCCGGCAGGTCATCGCCGAAGTCTTCTTTCAGGAAGCGGATGATCTCTTCGGCGTAGGTTTCCAGGCTGTTGGTACGGGTGATGTAGTTGGCCGGGAAGCCGCCGCCCATGTTGATCAGCTTCAAGTGAATGCCGTCTTCTTCTTTCAGGCGCTCGAAGATCACTTTGACCTTGGCGATCGCCGCGTCCCAGACACTGATGTCGCGCTGTTGCGAACCGACGTGGAACGAGATGCCGTACGGCACCAGGCCCAGGTCGCGGGCGAGGATCAGCAGGTCCATGGCCATGTCGGTCTGGCAGCCGAACTTGCGCGACAGTGGCCAGTCAGCGGTGGTCGAGCCTTCGGTGAGGATGCGCACATAGACTTTCGCACCCGGCGCAGCCTTGGCAATGTTGCGCAGGTCGGCTTCGGAGTCGGTGGCGAACAGGCGCACACCCTTCTCGTAGAAGTAGCGGATGTCCTTGGACTTTTTGATGGTGTTGCCGTAGCTGATCTGGTCCGGGCTGACGCCACGGCTCAGCACTTTGTCCAGCTCATAGATGGAGGCGATGTCGAAGCTCGATCCTTTCTCTTTGAGCAGGTCGATGATCTCGACAGCCGGGTTGGCCTTGACCGCGTAGTAGACCTTGGCGAATTCGAAACCGGCGCGCAGGTCGTCGTAGGCCTGGGCGATCATCGCGGTGTCGATCACCACGAACGGGGTTTCCTGTTTGTCGGCGAACGCCTTCATTTTCTGAAAGGTTTCGCGCGCGAAATAGTCTTCGACCTGGATCGACATGCTGGAGTGCTCCTATGGGCAAACGGGTAAAAACATGGGTGTAAATGAACGTCCTCCGTATCCCCACTTTGGTTCGCCTACTTCCCAAGGCATGTCGCCGAAAGCAAAAAGGCCACGGGCGTATCTGCCCTTGGCCTTGCTGTCTCGTCGTCAGTACTTGAGCCGGATGGATCGTTTCCAGCATGGACGTTCGGCGCGAACTTTAGGGCGTGAGGGACCTGAGATCAACTAAAAATGTCGCGTTTTTGCACGCTTCTGACGTACGTCGCGGATATCACTCTTTGTAGCCGACCCAGATGACGGACAGATGTTCCCCGAGAATTTTCATGTGTTAAAAATACCTGCACGTTCGCGGCTTTTGTCGACTAACTCGTGGGTAAGTGCGATAGGCGCAACATCGGCGACGTTGGCGACGAGAGGTGGGTGTGAAGGGGATTTTGGCCGTTTGGGAGCGGGTGTTTGCAGAGGTTCTGTGAACGCAGCTGTTGAGATTCTTTTCCGCCCTGCGAATCATCAGGAAATTGCACGAATCCTGTGGGAGCGAGCCTGCTCGCGAAGACATTTTCACAGCCAACATCATTGTTGCCTGTTATTGCGCATTCGCGAGCAGGCTCGCTCCCACAGGTCAGGTGTTTTTACGCGACCACAGCCTCAGCCGGCGAGACGATATTGGTCTTCATCCCGCGCGAACGACCCGAGCTCAGGTAAGCCGCAATCGACTCCTGCGTCACCTCACCGAGGAACACCCGCTCGGCATCCATCACCGGCAGCCACGAACGGTTGAACTCGTACATGCGCGACAACAGGATGCGCAGGTGTTCGTCGTACGCCGCGGTGGCGTTGAACTCACGCAGATACTGCGCGCAGGTGCCGGTCTGGCGGTGCAGGTCGCGACGACGCACATAGCCCAGCGCCTTGTTCTCGGCACAGGTGACCACCACATAGCGTCGGTCATGCTCGTCCATCAACTCCAGCGCATCGGCCACCGGGGTTTCGGGGCTGACTGACGGCGCGTTGTCCGCTGCGTCTTCAGCCTTCACCAGCAGCAGGCGTTTGAGGGTGCTGTCCTGGCCGACGAAGTTGCTGACGAAATCATCTGCCGGATGCGCGAGCAGGGTGTCCGGATGATCGATCTGCAGCAGTTTGCCGGCACGGAAGATCGCGATCTTGTCACCGAGTTTGATCGCCTCGTCGATGTCGTGGCTGACCATGATCACGGTCTTGTTCAGCGCGCGCTGCATCTCGAAGAACTCGTTCTGGATCATCTCGCGATTGATCGGGTCGACCGCACCAAACGGCTCGTCCATCAGCAACAACGGCGCATCCGCCGCCAATGCGCGGATCACACCGATACGCTGTTGCTGGCCGCCGGACAGTTCACGCGGATAGCGATGCAGATACTGCTTGGGCTCGAGCTTGATCATGCTCATCAGTTCGCGAGCGCGGTCGTGGCATTTCTGTTTGTCCCAGCCGAGCAGTTTCGGCACCACGACGATGTTCTCTTCGATGGTCATGTTCGGGAACAGGCCGATCTGCTGGATCACGTAGCCGATGTTGCGGCGCAGGGTGACTTCGTCGAGGTCGGTGGTGTCTTCGCCGTTGATCAGGATCTTGCCCGAGGTCGGCTTGATCAGGCGGTTGATCATTTTCAGCGTGGTGCTTTTGCCGCAACCCGATGGCCCGAGGAACACACAGATTTCGCCTTCATTGACGGTCAGGCTCACCGAGTCCACGGCTTTGACATCTTTGCCGTTGCTCTGGAAGGTCTTGCTGAGGTTTTGAAGTTCGATCATTTGAGGAGTCCTTTTGGAGTCAGCGTACGTTGCAGCCACTGCAGGAGAAGGTCGGCGAAGATCGCCAGAAGACTGACCAGCAGCGCGCCGACGATCAGCATCGACATGTCGCTGCGGCTGATGGAGGCGAGGATCAGCACGCCGAGGCCACCGGCGCCGATGGTCGCGGCGATGGTCATCACGCCGATGTTCATCACCACGGCGGTGCGCACGCCGGCGAGGATCACCGGCACGGCGATGGGTAATTCGACCATGCGCAGACGCTGTCCAAAGGTCATGCCGATGCCGCGTGCGGCTTCGCGGATGCCTGGTTCGACGCCAGTCAGGGCGAGGTAGGTGTTGCGCATGATCGGCAGCAGCGAATACAGGAACACGGCGGTGATTGCCGGCATCGGGCCGAGGCCTTGGCCGAATTTCGAGTAGAACGGCAGCAGCAGGCCGAACAGCGCAATCGATGGCACGGTCAGCAACACCGTGGCGCTGGCCTGCAAGGGGCCGGCGAGGCTCGGGAAGCGTGTCATCAGAATGCCCAACGGCACGCCAATGAGGATCGCCAGGCTCACGGCGATGCCGACGAGGGTGATGTGCTGCCAGGTCAGGTGCATCACCTGCTGCCAGTCGAGGTGGGAAAAGGCGTTCAGGAATTCCATGACTTTTCCTCCTTTAGTTCAGTGGATGCTGACGCAGGAAATCGGCGGCAACTTTCGAGGGGCTTTCGTGATCGACGTCGACCCGCGCATTGAGCTGGCGCATGGTTTCGTCATCGAACAGTTCGGCCAGCGGCTTGAGTTGCTCGGCCAGTTTCGGGTTGGCGTCCAGCGTCGCCTGACGCACAACCGGCGCGGCGGTGTAGTCGGGGAAATAGTGCTTGTCGTCTTCCAGCAGCTTGAGGCCGAAGGCGTTGAGGCGACCGTCGGTGGTGTAGACCAGGCCGGCAAACACCTGACCGTTGCGCAGTGCCGTATAAACCAGGCCCGCGTCCATCTGGCGGATATTTTTGCGGGTGAGGTTCATGCCGTAGAGGTCGACCATGCCGATCAAGCCGTCGGAGCGGTTGGCAAACTCGGTATCCAGCGCCACCAGATGATTGGTCTCGGCTTCGGCGCGCAGGACTTCGTTCAGCTGGCTGATGTTGTTGATCTGCGGATAGTCCTCAGCCACTTTTTTTGGCAGCGCGAGAGCGTAGGTGTTGCTGAATTTCGACGGTGTGAGCCAGATCAGACCTTTTTTCGCATCGAGTTCTTTGACCCGGGCGTAGGACTGTTCGCTGTCGAGTTTTTCGGTGACATGGTTGTAGGCCACCAGCGACACGCCGGTGTATTCCCAGAGCATGTCCAGTTGTCCGCTTTCGTGGGCGCTGCGGGCGAGGTTGCTGCCCAGACCGCCGGTGATCTGCGCGTCGTAGCCTTTGCTGCGCAGGTATTGCGCGGTGATTTCCGCGAGCAGGGTCTGCTCGGTGAACACCCGGGCGCCGAGGCGAATGAGCGGTTTTTCCGCCGCCTGGGCAAATCCTGCGAACAGCATGATGCAGCCTAAGATCAAGCTAAATCGTTTCATAAGTATTCCTTCGCAAAAGCCTTAAGACGGGCGCAAACCGCGTTCCAGCCAGAGACGGCTGGCGAGGGTGACCACGCCATCGAGCAGCAGGGCCAGCAGCGCGGTGCACGCAGCGCCGAGCAGCAGTTGCGGCTGATTGTTCAGGGCGATGCCAGGGAAGATCAGGCTGCCGAGGCTGTTGGCGCCGATCAGGAAGGCCAGCGGCGCGGTGCCGACGTTGATCGCCAGTGCCACGCGCACGCCACCGATGATGATCGGCACCGCATTGGGCAATTCGACTTTCCACAACACCTGGCGCGGGGTCATGCCGATGCCGACGGCGGCTTCTTTCAGCGAACCCTGGACGTTTTTCAGACCTTCGTAGGTGTTGCGCACAATTGGCAACAGAGAAGCGAGGAACAAAGCGAAGATCGCCGGACCACTGCCGATGCCGAGAATCCCCAAGGCAATCGCCAGTACGGCCAGCGGTGGCACGGTGTTGCCGATATTGAAGATCTGCATGAAGCGTTCAGCGCGGCCGACCATGGTCGGGCGACTGAGGAAGATACCGGCGGGGATGCCCACGACCAGGGCGGCCAGCATTGAAGCGAGGACGAGAATCAGATGAGCTTGCAGGTAAAACAACAAATCGTCGCGGTAGTGTTCGATCGTGTTGATGCCGATCCAGTGGATCAGCAGGGCCAGGAGCGCGATAACCACCGCACCTCCCATCAGCCCTTTGCCATAGCGGATAGCCACAGGCGGACTCCTTTTTTATAGTCGGCGAACGCTCTCCCGTGTGGCATGCCAAGCCTTGGCTGCCGGGAATAAACGTTCGCGAGAAGCAGCTCCTTCAGCACCGGCAACAAGCGGTCTGAAAGCGAGCCATGAGCGCAGCCTCGTCAGGCTAACTTGCTGATTTTTCAGCCCCTGACGAAATGTCGTAACAGGGGATGGACGTCTCCGTGCTTTAAAAGGTTCCCATCCGGGGCAGCATTTGGCCACCCTTAATGTGCTCAACGGTTCGGTTATTGCATCGAGTTGGGCTATAATCGCGGCCCTTTTTTGAATCACCGCCAGGCGATTTCCCATGACCAACCAGGCCGCCGAAGTCGCGAAACGCCGCACTTTCGCCATTATTTCCCACCCCGATGCCGGTAAAACCACGATCACCGAAAAGCTCCTGTTGATGGGCAAGGCGATTGCAGTGGCCGGTACGGTGAAATCCCGTAAATCCGACCGCCATGCGACATCCGACTGGATGGAGATGGAGAAGCAGCGGGGGATTTCCATTACCACGTCGGTCATGCAGTTCCCGTATCGCGAACACATGATCAACCTGCTCGACACCCCGGGCCACGAAGACTTCTCCGAAGACACCTACCGCACCCTGACGGCGGTCGACTCGGCGCTGATGGTGCTCGACGGCGGTAAAGGCGTTGAGCCACGGACCATCGCCCTGATGGATGTCTGCCGTCTGCGTGACACGCCGATCGTCAGCTTCATCAACAAACTCGACCGTGACATCCGCGACCCGATCGAACTGCTCGACGAAATCGAAGCCGTTCTGAAGATCAAGGCAGCGCCGATCACCTGGCCGATCGGTTGCTACCGCGACTTCAAGGGTGTGTACCACCTGGCCGACGACTACATCATTGTCTACACCGCCGGTCACGGTCACGAACGCACCGAAACCAAGATCATCGAGAAGCTCGACTCCGACGAGGCGCGCGCGCACTTGGGCGACGAGTACGATCGCTTCCTCGAACAGCTGGAACTGGTGCAGGGCGCCTGCCACGAGTTCAACCAGCAGGAGTTCCTCGACGGTCAACTGACCCCGGTGTTCTTCGGTACGGCATTGGGCAACTTCGGTGTCGATCACGTGCTCGATGCAGTGGTTGACTGGGCCCCGCGTCCGCTGGCCCGTGTCGCCAACGAACGTACCGTGGAGCCGGTGGAAGAGAAGTTCTCGGGCTTCATCTTCAAGATCCAGGCGAACATGGACCCGAAACACCGCGACCGCATCGCCTTCATGCGTATCTGCTCCGGCAAGTACGAGAAAGGCATGAAGATGCGCCACGTGCGTACCGGCAAGGACGTGCGCATCGGCGACGCCCTGACGTTCTTCTCCTCCGAGCGTGAACAGCTGGAAGAGGCGTACGCCGGCGACATCATCGGTCTGCATAACCACGGCACCATCCAGATTGGCGACACCTTCAGCGAAGGTGAAGTCCTCGGTTTCACCGGTATCCCGCACTTCGCTCCGGAACTGTTCCGTCGTGTGCGTCTGCGTGATCCGCTGAAGTCCAAGCAATTGCGTCAGGGGCTGCAGCAGTTGGCTGAAGAGGGCGCGACCCAAGTGTTCTTCCCGGAGCGCAGCAACGACATCATTCTTGGCGCCGTGGGTGTGCTGCAGTTTGATGTGGTCGCTAGCCGTCTGAAGGAGGAATACAAGGTTGAGTGCTCTTACGAGCCGATCACTGTGTATTCCGCACGCTGGATTGAATGCAGCGACAAGAAGAAGCTTGAGGAGTTTTCCAACAAGGCGGTGGAGAACCTCGCACTGGATGGCGGTGGGCACCTGACCTACCTGGCGCCGACGCGGGTTAACCTGGCGTTGATGGAAGAGCGGTGGCCGGATGTGAAATTCCGTGCGACGCGTGAGCATCATTAAGCGCTGAGCTGGGTTGTCTGGAGCCCCTGAGGTGTAGGCCTTGGGGGCTTTTTTTGGGGCTTTGGTCTTGGCGGCCTTTGGGCCGACCAGGTTCTTGGTTTTTTTGTGTACATATCCGTTTTTTAGGTGATGGCGGATTAGGGTTCCGCCCTTACGGCGGGTCACTTTTGACAAACGCCTCAAAAGTAACCAAAAACGCTTGCTCCTGCGTTCGGCCCGCTCGCTGGGGCTCGGGGTCCCTTCGCTGCGGGATTGATCCGGGCGCAGCGCCTACGGTTTGCTTCGCTGCACCTCCTCTCGCTGTGTTTGGCTGCGCCAAACGGTCGCTGCGCTCCCACCCCCGGATCAATCCCTCCACTCAGCCTTCCGATGTCGCCCGTGGATCAAGATCAAAAGCTTTCGGCGAGCTGACACTCGGCCATTTGAGTGGTGAAAAGCATGCGCCTGGCTTTAGCTTTTTCTGTGGGAGCTGGCTTGCCAGCGATGGCGGCCTGACAGCCGACCAATCTCTACCTGAATACACCGAGTTCAACCTGTGGGAGCGGGCTTGCTCGCGAAAGCGGCCTGACAGCCGACCAATCTCTACCTGAATACACCGGTTTCAAACTGTGGGAGCGAGCTTGCTCGCGAAAGCGGCCTGACAGCCGACCAGTTTCTCTAATCCAATTGAGCGACTGAAGGAAGCTCCTTGCAGGGACTGTAG
The DNA here is from genome assembly GCF_014200835.1 of Pseudomonas sp. JAI115. Taxonomy (NCBI): domain Bacteria; kingdom Pseudomonadati; phylum Pseudomonadota; class Gammaproteobacteria; order Pseudomonadales; family Pseudomonadaceae; genus Pseudomonas; species Pseudomonas sp. JAI115. Next base: position 109,052 of record NZ_JACHCY010000010.1, on the reverse strand, counting down.
GACGAATCCGTATTTTGAGATCTCAAGGTTCTTGAGCGCGACAACCGGCGCGCTGGACGTTAGTGTTCAAGGTCATGCCGGTCGCTTTGAGAGGTCAATGGAATGACGCGCAACCTCATCCATCTGCTGCGCCCCAATGGCTATTTCAGTCTGATGGCCTGGGTGCTTGCGGCGTTGCTGTTCATCAATCGTCTGAGCAGCATGGTCAAGTTGTTCATGGCGCTGTATCTGCGCCAGGAGCTGGGGCTGGCGATTGAAACCGTCGGCTGGTTGCTGTCGGCCTATGGTGCCGGGTTATTGGTCGGTTCGATGCTGGGTGGGCTGCTCAGTGATCATGTGCGCACGGCGCGGCTGACGGCGACGTTGTTCTTTGTTTCGGTGTGGGTGTTGATCCTGCTGGGGCTGGTCACGCAAGTGCCGTTGCTTGCGGCATTGCTGTTGCTCAGCGGGACGATCGATGGGGCCATTCGCACCCTGCACCAGCGCCTGATCATGGAGTACTGCGAAGTTGCTCAACGCTCGCGCGCGCAGGCCTTGAGCCGGGTGGCGCGCAACCTTGGCATGGCCGCCGCAGGTGTGGCGGGCGGGGTGTTGGCGCAGACGGATTTTCGCTGGGTGTTTTTCGGCAGCGCGGCGATGACGCTGTTGGCCTTGCTGTGGTTTGTTCGCACTACGTGGCGTCGGCCGGTACTGATCAATGACGCCCCCTCTACAAACGGCGCCGGTGGATCCGTTGCGCCGTTTTACGATAAAGCGTTCCTGTGGTTGCTCGCGGCGACGGCCGTGCTTGGCATTGCATTCGACACGGTCTACAGCACGCTGGGCAATTATCTGCGTGATTACTACCACTTGAGCACCGAGGCGATCGGCTGGCAGTTCGGGCTCAATGCGTTGCTGGTGATCGCCTTGCAGATTCCCTTGTCACACTGCGGCGAGCGTTGGGGCACGCGGCGGCAAATGCTCGCGGGGAGTTTGTTGCTGGCCGGCGGATTGGGCATGTTGCCGTTCGGATCCGGGCTGGCGTTCGTCTGCCTGTCGACGGTGATCTGGACCTTGGGCGAGGCGTTGTTCATGCCGCCGCTGAATGTGCTGGCGATGCAATTTGCCCAGCGCGGCAAAAGCGGCCAGTACTTTGGTCTGTTCTTTATGAGCTGGAGCGCCAGTGCGCTGTTGTCGCCGGTGCTCAGCGGTCAGTTGTACGGCAATTTCGGTGGCCATAGCGTCTGGCTGGGTAGCGCCGTACTGGTGTTGATGTCGATTCCCTTGACGTGGCAAGCGACCCGTCCGCTTAGCTGATTCCGCGATAGGTGTTATTCGAAACCTGTCTGTCTGTGGAGGGCATTTCTGTCTGCTCGTTAGCGTCCTATCTGGTGAAACCGACGGATCGGAACTAGATTTCACACAGCGCCAGTCAGGCACCCATGTCTCACCTGAAAGTGGATGGAGTCAGCTATGAAAAGCAGGTTGCTACGGTTTTTATTGCTATTGAAAGTGATGGTCATGCTGTCCCTCGGCACCGCGACGGCCTGGGCGGAGTGCGAGGATCACGATTCCCAGGCCTTTAACGGCCAGGTCGGACACAGCGGCCTGATGCTCGCCAAGTCCGAATCAGAGCCAGGTGATCAGGGGCAGGGTGGCAGCGCCGATGACGATGACTCGACTACTGATGAACCGGACTCTGATGATCCGGACGACGAAGGCGACAGCCAGACGTAAATCGCAAATAAAAGAAAACCCCCTCTTCCCCGACTGATGCGCAATCGGGGGAGAAGGGGTTTGGTTAACGCTTTAGCGACAACTCAAGTTCCCTGTGGGAGGGGGCTTGCTCCCGAAAGCGGTGTGTCAGTCACCATTATCAGTGACTGTCACACCGCATTCGCGAGCAAGCCCGCTCCCACACTTTCGTCCGCCGTTAATCAGGCGGCGCCGTCGAGGAATTGCTCGGCGTAGTGGCAGGCCACCTGGCGATTATCCAATTCACGCAACAACGGCTCTTTAGTGCTGCAACGCTCGGTCGCGTACGGGCAGCGCTTGTGGAACGCGCAGCCCGGTGGCGGGTTCAGCGGGTTGGGCAATTCGCCGACGATCTTGATTTTCGGCTTGTTCGGGTCCGGGTGAATGGTCGGGGTCGCCGACAGCAACGCCTGGGTGTACGGGTGCAGCGGACGTTCGTAAATAGCGTCTTTCGGGCCCATTTCCACCGGGCGACCGAGGTACATCACCATCACGTCATCGGCCACATGTTGCACCACCGCCAGGTTGTGCGAGATGAACACGTACGCGGTGTTGAACTCTTGCTGCAGATCCATGAACAGGTTCAGCACCTGTGCCTGAATCGACACGTCCAGTGCCGAGGTAGGCTCATCCGCGACCAGCACTTTCGGTTGCAGCATCATCGCCCGGGCGAGGGCGATCCGCTGGCGCTGACCGCCGGAGAACATGTGCGGATAGCGCTGGTAGTGCTCGGGACGCAAGCCGACCTGCTTCATCATCGCCTGGACTTTTTCGCGGCGTTCAGCGGCGGACAGGTTGGTGTTGATCAGCAGCGGCTCGCCGAGTTGGTCACCGACTTTCTGCCGTGGGTTCAACGACGCGTACGGGCTCTGGAATACCATCTGCACGTCTTTGCGCAGTTGTTTGCGCTGGGCCTTGTCGGCGCCAGCCACTTCCTGACCGGCGATTTTCAGCGAACCGGACGACGGCTCTTCAATCAGGGTCAGGGCGCGGGCGAGGGTGGATTTGCCGCAGCCCGATTCGCCTACGACAGCGAGGGTTTTGCCGGCTTCCAGTTCGAACGACACGCCGTTGAGCGCGCGTACGGTGGCGTGCCCCTTGAACAGGCCACGGGACACTTCGTAGTGACGGGTCAGGTCGCGGGCGGTAAGTATGACGGCCATTACGCCACCTCCTGGTTCAGCGGGAAGAAGCAGCGCGCGAGGCTGTTGCTTTTCGGATCAAGGGCCGGACGCTGCGCGCGGCAGGTGTCCTGCACGTATGGGCAGCGCGGCGACAGCAGGCAACCCTGCGGACGGTCATAACGGCCCGGGACGATGCCCGGCAGTGTCGCCAGACGCTCGGCGCCCTGGCTGTGTTCCGGAATCGCCTTGAGCAGCGCTTCGCTGTACGGGTGTGCCGGGATGTCGAACAGTTGCGGCACCTGACCGACTTCAACAGCCTGGCCTGCGTACATCACACAGACGCGCTGAGCGGTTTCGGCCACGACCGCGAGGTCGTGAGTGATCAGCACCAGGCCCATGTTCTGTTCTTTCTGCAACGCCAGCAGCAGATCCATGATCTGTGCCTGAATCGTTACGTCGAGTGCCGTGGTCGGTTCGTCGGCGATCAGCAGTTTCGGTTCGCCGGCAATCGCCATGGCGATCGCGACACGCTGGCTCATACCGCCGGACAGTTGATGCGGGTAGGCGTCCATACGGCTGGCGGCGCCCGGGATCTCGACTTTTTCCAGCAGTTCGATGGCGCGTTTGCGCGCTTGCTTGCCGGACATTTTCAGGTGCAGGCGCAGCACTTCTTCAATCTGGAAACCGACGGTGTAGCTCGGATTCAGCGCGGTCATCGGGTCCTGGAACACCATCGACAGGTCTTTGCCGACGATTTGCCGACGTTGACGATTGCTCAGCTTGAGCATGTCTTTGCCGTCAAAGCTGAGCGAGTCGGCGGTGACGATGCCGGGATGCTCGATCAGGCCCATCAGCGCCATCATGGTCACGGATTTACCCGAACCCGATTCGCCTACGATCGCCAGGACTTCGCCTTTGTCGACTTTCAGGTCGAGGCCATCGACAACGGGTGTCGCGGTTTTGTCGCCGAAGCGAACGTTGAGATTCTTGATTTCTAGCAGTGACATGGGAATCTCCTCAGGCGGCGTTCTTGAGTTTCGGGTCCAGCGCATCGCGCAGACCGTCGCCCATCAAGTTGATTGCCAGCACGCTGAGCAAAATGGTCAAACCAGGCAGACTCACGACCCACCAGGCGCGTTCGATGTAATCGCGGGCCGAGGCCAGCATGGTGCCCCATTCAGGGGTTGGCGGTTGTACGCCAAGGCCGAGGAAGCCCAGTGCCGCAGCATCGAGAATCGCCGAGGAGAAGCTCAGGGTGGCCTGCACGATCAGCGGCGCCATGCAGTTCGGCAGCACGGTGATGAACATCAGACGTGGCAGACCGGCACCGGCCAGGCGCGCGGCGGTCACGTAGTCGCGGTTCAGTTCGCCCATCACGGCGGCGCGGGTCAGACGCACGTAGGACGGCAGCGATACCACAGCAATGGCGATCACGGTGTTGATCAGGCCAGGGCCGAGGATGGCGACGATCGCCACAGCCAGCAGCAGGGACGGCAGGGCCAGCATGATGTCCATCAGACGCATGATGGTCGGGCCGATCATTTTCGGGAAGAAACCGGCGAACAGACCCAGCAGGATCCCCGGGATCAGCGACATCACCACCGACGACAGACCGATCAGCAGCGACAGGCGCGAACCCTGAATCAGCCGTGACAGCAGGTCACGCCCCAGTTCATCGGTGCCGAGCAGGAATTGCATCTGCCCGCCTTCGAGCCACGCCGGTGGCGTCAGCAGGAAGTCACGGTATTGCTCGCTCGGGTTATGCGGTGCGACCCACGGCGCGAAAATCGCGCAGAAGATGATCAGCAGCATGAACAGCAGGCCGGCAACCGCGCCCTTGTTCTTGGAGAAGGCTTGCCAGAATTCTTTGTACGGTGACGGGTACAGCAGGCTTTGATCCGCGCTTGGGGCGGAAGTGGCTACTGAGGATGTTGGAGTGCTCATAGTATGGACCTCAGCGCTGATGACGGATGCGTGGGTTGGCAAAGCCGTAGAGGATGTCCACTACGAAGTTGACCAGAATCACCAGGCAGGCGATTAACAGGATGCCGTTTTGCACAACCGGGTAGTCCCGGGCGCCGATGGCTTCGATCAGCCATTTACCGATGCCGGGCCAGGAGAAAATGGTTTCGGTCAGGACTGCACCGGCCAGCAGGGTGCCGACTTGCAGGCCGACCACGGTCAGCACCGGAATCAGCGCGTTGCGCAGACCGTGCACGAACACCACGCGCGACGGCGACAGGCCTTTGGCCTTGGCGGTGCGGATGTAGTCTTCGCGCAGCACTTCGAGCATCGACGACCGGGTCATGCGCGCGATCACCGCCAGCGGAATGGTGCCGAGCACGATGGCCGGCAGGATCAGGTGATGCAGCGCATCGAGGAACGCGCCCATGTCATCGGCCAGCAGCGTGTCGATCAGCATGAAACCGGTGCGCGGCTCGATGTCGTAGAGCAGGTCAATCCGCCCGGACACCGGGGTCCAGCCCAGGCTCACCGAGAAGAACATGATCAGGATCAGGCCCCACCAGAAGATCGGCATCGAATACCCCGCCAGGGAGATGCCCATCACCCCATGGTCGAACAGGGATCCTCGCTTGAGCGCCGCAATCACCCCGGCCAGAAGACCGAGGATGCCGGCGAACAGCAGGGCGGCCATGGACAGTTCCAGTGTCGCCGGGAAGAGGGAGGTGAACTCGGTCCATACGCTCTCACGCGTACGCAGGGATTCGCCGAGATCGCCGTGGGCCAGTTTGCCGATGTAGTCCAGGTACTGGGCATACAGCGGTTTGTTCAGACCTAGGCGTTCCATTGCCTGAGCGTGCATTTCGGGGTCGACCCGACGTTCGCCCATCATCACTTCCACGGGGTCGCCCGGAATCATGCGAATCAACGCGAAAGTCAGCAAGGTGATGCCGAAAAACGTGGGGATCAACAACCCCAGTCGGCGGGCAATAAAACTAAACATCTTGTGTGGTACCTCATCAGCCGGTTAGGCGTGCCCGGCGACCCTGGGGTCAGGGAGGCCGGGAGTTTCTTATCTACTTCACCTGGGTAGTGGCGAAGTTATTGGTTGTGAGAGGGCTGATGTGATAACCCTCTACGTTGTTGCGCATTGCGGTAAACATCCGGGTGTGGGCCATGCTGATCCACGGTTGGTCCTGATTAAACAGCACCTGGGCCTGTTCGTAGAGTTTGGCGCGTTCGGCCGGATCTACTTTAGCCCGTGCTTCGTCGAGCAGGGTCTGGAATTTCTCGTTGCACCAGCGCGCGTAGTTTTCGCCGTTCTTGGCTGCTTCGCAACTGAGCATAGGCGTCAGGAAGTTATCCGGGTCGCCGTTGTCGCCCGCCCATCCGGCCGACACCATGTCGTGCTCGCCGGCCTTGGCGCGCTTGAGCATTTCGCCCCATTCCATGACGCGGATGTCGATCTTGATTCCGACTTTCGCCAGGTCAGCCTGCATCATCTGCGCGCCGAGCATCGGATTCGGGTTGGTCGGGCCGCCGCCGTTACGGGTAAACAGGGTAAACACGGTGCCTTCCGGAACCCCGGCTTCCTTGAGCAGGGCACGCGCCTTGTCCAGGTCGCGTGGCGGGTTCTTCAGGTCGTGGTTGTAACCCAGCAGCGTCGGCGGGTACGGGTTGACCGCCACGCTGGCGTTGCCTTTGCCGAACAGCGCGTTGACGTAGGCTTCCTTGTCGAAGGCGATGTCGATGGCCTTACGCACGCGCACGTCGCTCATGTATTTGTGCTGGGTGTTCATGGCGATGTACGAGACGGTCATCGCGTCCATCTCGTCGACTTTCAGGTTGCTGTCTTTCTTGATGCTCGGGATGTCATCCGGTTTCGGATACAGCGCGATCTGGCACTCGTTGGCCTTGAGCTTCTGCAGGCGCACGTTGTTGTCGGTGGCGATCGCCAGGATCAGCGCGTCGGCCGGGGCCTTGCCACGGAAGTAGTCCGGGTTGGCCTTGAAGCGCACCTGCGCATCCTTGGCATAACGCTGGAAGATGAACGGGCCGGTGCCGACTGGCTTGTTGTTGAGGTCGCCGGTCTTGCCGGACTTGAGCAACTGGTCGGCGTATTCGGCCGGGTAGATCGAGGAGAACGCCATGGCGATGTCGGCCAGGAACGGCGCTTCGCGGCGGGTCAGGGTGAACTTGACCGTGTTGTCGTCGACTTTCTCTACGCTTTTGAGCAGTTCCTTGAAGCCCATGCTTTCAAAGTACGGGAAGCCCACGCTCGACAGTTTGTGCCATGGGTGATTCGGGTCCAGCTGACGCTGGAAGCTCCAGACCACATCGTCGGCGTTCATGTCGCGGGTCGGCTTGAAGTATTCGGTGGTGTGAAACTTGACGCCTTTGCGCAGGTGGAACGTATAGGTCAGGCCGTCTTCACTGATGTCCCAGGATTCGGCCAGTGCCGGAATCACTTCGGTGGTGCCGGGCTTGAAGTCGGCCAGGCGGTTGAAGATCGTTTCGGCCACCGCATCGGCAGTGACTGCAGTTGTGTACTGGACCATATCGAAGCCTTCCGGACTGGCTTCGGTGCAGACCACCAAGGGTTTGGCCGAGACGCCGATGGCGGCGCTCAACAACGCGGCAGCGACGGCCGCACGTAGGGGAAGCATTTTCATCGATAACCCTCTGCAATCGGTTGAAGACAAAAAAACCGAACGGCCGACTCGTCATGAGTCAGCCGTCGGTTGGCGTTTTTTACAGGATGTTGAACGGGATGGTGGTCACGAGACGGAACTCGTTGATGCTGCCATCCAGCTGGTTTTCACTGGCACGGTGTGCGGTGTAGGTTGCGCGTATTGCGGTAGCCTTGAGCGGCCCGCTTTGCACGGCGTATGCAGCACCGATCCCGTATTCGTAGTGGTGTTCGCCATCCATCGCCAGCACGCTGTCGTAAGCGCCGCCTTTGTAGTGAGTGCCGTCGATGCCCCAACCACGAGCGCTGTAGATGTTGAACTTCAGGCCTGGCACGCCATATTCAGCCATGTTCAGACCGTAAGCGACCTGGAAGGATTTCTCGTTCGGGCCGTTGAAGTCCGAGAGCAGGGAGTTGGCCAGGTAAATACCGTTGGTTTCGTGCAGATAGTCGAAGTACTCGTTACCGTTAATTTCCTGGTACGAGAAGGTCAGGCTATGGGCCTGGTGAGTCAGACCCAGCGACAGCGAGTAGGTATCGTTGTCGATTTCGCCCAGCTTCTTTTTGCCTTCATCGACGGTCTTGTAGTAGTTCAGACCGGTGGTCAGGCTGAGGATCTGGCTATCGCCCAGCTCGTGGGTGGCGCCGAAGTAATACTGTTTCCACATATCTTCAGCCTGAGTTGCCCACAGGCTGGTTTTCAGACTGGCAAACGGCTGGTAGGAAATACCAGCGGTGTTGACGTGATCAATTTCAATGAGCGTGTCAGCATATTCGGAGCGGAACTTGCGCTGGCTTTCTTCCATACGTGGCGAGTTCTTGTCGAACGTAGCGATGTCGAAGGTCAGGTTTTCCAACTCTTCGCTGTGCAGGCTGACACCTTGGAAGCTCGAAGGAAGAGCGCGGTTGCCGATCACATCGACCATCGGGCTGCTGAAGTTTTGGCGGCCGGCGGTCAGAGTGGTATTTGAAACCCGCGCCTTGATGTTGGCCAGACCCAGTTTGCTCCACTGTCCCTCCGCATCGCCACCATCTCGGGTCAGGGTCCGGTTGTTACCGGAGGCGACGTTAGGAATCGGCGCCCCACCGACGTTTGCAGCGAGGTTTTTGCGGTCACGCTCAAGAGCTACAGCGTTATAGACCGCCACTTCAGTGCTGATGCCGACAGTACCTTCGGTGAACCCCGAGTTGTACTTGAGAATCGTGCCTTGTACCCAGTTGATCCGGCGATCAGTAAGTTCGGTTGTACCGTTTTTTTGGTACTTGAACTTGGCACCACGTTTCAATTGCTCATTGGCGTACCAGTTACGCGTCGTACCGGTAATCGACTGTCCTTCGACGAAGCCGGTCGCTTCAGCCTGGGCGCTCTTGGTGTTGACGGTCACCGGGGTGAACGCCTGGCTTTGGGTTTCCGCATAAGCCGTGGCGGTGATGCTGCTGATGGCCAGGGCCAGTATCGCGGTGCTGCTCAGTTTCATGGGTGAAGCTCCTTTACTTTCTTTTTATGCCGGCTTTTTTGGGTGGGCCGGTTATTGGTTTAGAACTCATTTCACACATCGCAAACGTTTGCAAAAGGCCGGATCGGCGAATTTCGGCAAAGCGCTTGCGTGAGGGGATAGACGGTCCCCTCAGCGTTGCGGCTAATCGGTTGGGTTAATCGATACTGACGCCCGAGAACACATTGCGACCGAAGGGGCTGACCTTGAAGCCTTCAACTCTGGCGCTTAACGGCTGGTTGACCGTCGAGTGGGCGACAGGCGTGATCGGCACTTGCTGCTTGAGCAACTGCTGCGCCTGTTTGTAGAGCGTGGTGCGCTGGTCGCGATCGGTGACGACCTTGGCCTCTTTGATCAGCTTGTCGTACGCCGGATCGCACCACATGGAATAGTTGTTGCCGCCAATGGCGTCGCAGCTGTACAGGGTGCCCAGCCAGTTGTCCGGGTCCCCGTTGTCGCCGGTCCAGCCGATCAGGCTGATATCGTGCTCGCCATTCTTGGTGCGCTTGATGTACTCGCCCCATTCGTAGCTGACGATCTTCACTTTCAGACCGATTTTCGCCCAGTCTGCCTGGAGCATTTCGGCCATCAGTTTGGCGTTCGGGTTGTATGGACGCTGTACCGGCATCGCCCACAGGGTGATCTCGGTGCCTTCTTTCACGCCGGCAGCCTTGAGCAGCTCGCGGGCTTTTTCCGGGTTGTAGGCGGCGTCTTTGATGCTGTCGTCGTAGGACCACTGGGTCGGTGGCATGGCGTTGACCGCCAGTTGCCCGGCGCCTTGATAAACAGCGTTGAGAATCCCCTGTTTATTCACCGCCATGTCCAGCGCCTGACGTACTTCGAGCTGGTCGAAGGGCTTGTGGCGCACGTTGTAGGCGATGTAGCCGAGGTTGAAGCCCGGCTTGGAAATCAGCTGCAGTTTCGGGTCGGCTTTCAGTGCTTCGACATCGGCAGGGCGCGGGTGCAGGGTGATCTGGCATTCGCCGGCCTTGAGCTTCTGCACGCGTACCGAAGCGTCGGTGTTGATCGCGAAGATCAGGTTCTTCAGCTTGACCCGGCTCGGATCCCAGTAGTGCTCGTTACCGGTGTAACGGATATTCGAGTCTTTCTGATAGCTCTTGAACACGAACGGCCCGGTGCCGACCGGCTTCTGGTTGATGTCGCTCGGCTTGCCTTCGGCCAGCAGCTTGTCGGCGTATTCGGCGGACAGGATGGCAGCGAAGCTCATGGCGATGTTCTGGATGAACGCGGCGTCGACGCTGTTGAGCGTGAATTCCACGGTCAGCGGCCCGGTCTTTTCGACCTTGGCAATGTTCTTGTTCAGGCTCATCCCGTTGAAATACGGGAATTCGGTCGGATAAGCCTTACGGAATGGCTGTTGCGGATCGAGCATGCGGTTAAACGTGAACAGCACGTCGTCGGCGTTGAAATCGCGCGTCGGTTTGAAGTACGGCGTTGTATGAAATTTCACACCTTCACGCAGGTGAAAGGTGTACTTGAGACCATCCTCGGAAATATCCCACTTGGTTGCCAGTCCCGGTACGACGTTGGTCGCGCCTTTTTCAAACTCGACCAGGCGGTTGTACAGCGGCTCGGCGGCATCGTTATCGGTGGCCGTCGTGTATTGCGCGGTATCAAAACCCGCCGGGCTGCCTTCAGAGCAGAACACCAGGCTGTTGCTGGCGGCGTAACTGGCGGACGTGGCGGCCAACAGGCCGGCGCCCAGCAATGCGGAAAAAATCAAGGTATGGCGCATGACGCTCCCTCTTTTTGTAGTGTTGTTCAATGCACCGCGGTCCCGTCCAGGGACGCTGAGGTGGCATTGAGCTCAATCCAGTGCGTACGGCAAGCCGGTGGCCCACGCAGAAACTGGTCAGAACCCGACGGTAGGGGCCGTGGGTCTGGCAGTAAATGCGTAATTGCCTGAAAACTCGTAGGAAAAGTCGACACGTCCTATGCCACTGCAGTCATCCGCAGCGGAATTGGCTGTAGGCAAATTCCTGACTTCCCGGCAGCTAAAGCAAGGGCGACGTCATGAACGTCGCCCTTGCAATGGCTTAGTTGCTGACGCTGACGCCGTAGAAGGAGTTCAAGCCGAATGGGCTGATCTTGAAGTCCTGCACGTTGGCGCGCATGGGTTGATACACCGTCGAGTGAGCGATAGGTGTCATTGGGACTGCATCTTTGAGGACGTGTTGCGCCTGTTTGTACAGTTCAGTGCGCTTGGCCTGGTCGGTCGTGCGCTTGGCTTCCTTGACGAGACCGTCGAACTTCTTGTCGCACCACTTGGAGAAGTTGTTGCCGCTGAGCGAGTCGCAGCCGAACAGCACGTTCAGCCAGTTGTCCGGATCACCATTGTCACCGCTCCAGCCAATGATCATGGCCTGGTTCTCGCCACCTTTGGAACGCTTGATGTACTCGCCCCACTCGTAGCTGGTGATCTTCACGTTCAGGCCGATCTTCTTCCAGTCGGACTGGAGCATTTCAGCCATCAGCTTGGCGTTCGGGTTGTACGGACGCTGCACCGGCATCGCCCACAGAACGATCTCGGTACCTTCCTTGACGCCAGCTTCCTTGAGCAGTTGCTTGGCTTTTTCAGGATCGTACTTGGCGTCCTTGATGGTGGTGTCGTAGGACCACTGGGTCGGTGGCATGGCGTTGACGGCCAGCTGGCCGGCGCCCTGGTAAACCGAATCGATGATCTGCGGCTTGTTCACCGCCATGTCCAGCGCCTGACGTACGCGCAGGTCAGCCAGCGGGTTAGCCTCGTTGCTGCCCTTGACCTTGTCCATCACGTTGTAGGCGATGTAGCCCAGGTTGAAACCGGCCTGGTCAGGCATCTTCAGGGTCTTGTCGGCCTTCAGCGCCGCGAGATCCGCCGGACGCGGGAACAGGGTGACCTGGCACTCGTTCTTTTTCAGTTTCTGGATACGTACCGACGGGTCGGTGGTGATGGCGAAGATCAGGTTGTCGATCTTCACGTCCTCAGGCTTCCAGTAATCCTTGTTGCCGGTGTAACGGATGTTCGAGTCTTTCTGGTAGCTCTTGAACACGAACGGACCAGTGCCGATCGGCTTCTGGTTGATGTCGGCAGCCTTGCCTTCCTTGAGCAGCTGGGCAGCGTACTCGGCGGACTGGATCGAGGCGAAGCTCATGGCCATGTTCTGGATGAACGCGGCGTCGACTTCTTTCAGTGTGAACTTGACGGTGTGGTCGTCGACTTTATCGATCTTGGTGATGTTGGTGTCCATCCCCATGTCGGTGAAGTACGGGAATTCGGTCGGGTACGCCTTACGGAACGGGTCATCCTTGTTAATCATGCGATTGAAGGTGAACAGCACGTCGTCGGCGTTGAACTCACGAGTCGGCTTGAAATACGGGGTGGTGTGGAACTTGACGCCTTCACGCAAGTGGAAGGTGTAAGTCAGGCCATCCGGGGAAATGTCCCAGCTGGTGGCCAGGCCCGGGATAACGGCGGTGCCGCCACGCTCGAACTGACTCAGGCGGTTGAACATGGTTTCGGCTGAGGCGTCGAAGTCGGTTCCGGTGGTGTACTGGCCTGGATCAAAACCGGCCGGGCTCCCTTCGGAGCAGAACACCAGGTTAGTCGCAGCGGATGCGAAAGGTGCGGAGGCTAACAAGCCTGCGCCGACTAAAAACGGAATGACCGCGTGTTTAAGCATGTTGGCCTCATGATTTGTTGTCATTTTTTAATATTGAGGTACGACCTCGTGAGTCGTGCCTGCGGATACTTATGCAGGGGCCATACCCAATGCAAGATCCAGAGTGTGAGCGAGCGTTAAACGGTGGCACGTACGTACCTTAATGTCGCATCTGTATAACTTTTGACGCATTTGACCGTTTGCGGGTGGTTTTTACGGTGCAAACGAAGCCCCGAAACGGTGCGCCGGTCACGTTGTGCGCGCCGCATTGGGGCTCGGTGTTACTTATTTATACCCACGCCGTAAAAGGGCGTAAGGCCAAACGGACTGATCTTGAAGTCGGTCACTTCCTTGCGCAGCGGCTGGAACACCGTGGAGTTGGCGATCGGGGTGATCGGCACCTGCTGTTTAAGGATCAGTTGCGCCTGTTGATACAGTTTTACCCGTTGCGCCTTGTCAGTGGTCACCTTGGCCTGCTGCACCAGTTTGTCGTAGGCCGGGTCGCACCACTTGGCGTAGTTGCTGCCCTTGACCGCGGCGCAGCTGTAGAGCACGCCGAGCCAGTTGTCCGGGTCGCCGTTGTCACCTGTCCAACCATAGATCATCGCGTCGTGTTCGCCATTTTTCGCACGCTTGATGTACTCGCCCCATTCGTAGCTGACGATGTTGGCCTTGATGCCGATTTTCTCCCAATCCTGCTGGATCATCTGCGCCGACATGCGTGCATTCGGGTTTGAGGCGCGCTGCACCGTCATCGCCCACAGGTTGATGGTGGTACCCGGCGCAACCCCGGCTTCCTTGAGTAGCGCCTTGGCCTTCACCGGGTCGTACGGCGCGTCCTTGATGTTCGGGTCATACGACCATTGCGCCGGCGGCAAGGCGTTCTGCGCCAGTTGGCCGGCACTCTGGTAAACGGCTTTGATGATTGCCGGTTTGTCGATGGCCATGTCCAGTGCCTGACGGACCTTGAGCTGGTCCAATGGCGGGTGAGTGGTGTTGTAGGCAAGGAAGCCGAGGTTGAAACCGGGCTGCTTGAGCACGCGCAGGTTCGGGTCTTGTTGCATCACTTCGATGTCGGCCGGGCGCGGGTAGCCGCTGACCTGGCATTCGCCGGCCTTGAGTTTCTGCAGGCGTACGGCGGCGTCCGGGGTGATCGAGAAGATCAGGTTGTCGATCTTCACGTCTTCAGGTTTCCAGTAGGCCGGGTTGGCGGCGTAGCGGATCTGCGAATCTTTCTGGTAGCGCTTGAATACGAACGGGCCGGTGCCCACCGGTTTCTGGTTGAGGTCGGCGGCTTTGCCTTCCTTTAGCAGTTGCGCGGCGTATTCGGCCGATTGCACCGAGGCGAAGCTCATGGCGAGGTTTTGCACGAACGCGGCGTCGACGTTGTTCAGGTTGAAGCGCACGGTCTGATCGTCGATTTTTTCTACCGATTTGATCGTGGTGTTCAGGCCCATGTCGGTGAAATACGGGGACTCGGCGGGGTAGGCCTTGCGAAAGGCGTTGTCCGGGTCGAGCAGGCGCTGGAAGGTGAACAGTACGTCGTCGGCGTTGAAGTCGCGGGTCGGGGTGAAATATTCCGTTGTGTGGAATTTCACGCCTTGCCGTAGGTGGAAGGTGTACTGGAGGCCGTCCGGGCTTACGTCCCAGTTGATTGCCAGGCCGGGTTCGACTTCGGTGCCGCCGCGCTGGAATTGGGTGAGGCGGTTGAAGACGGTTTCGGCTGAGGCGTCGAAGTCGGTGCCGCTGGTGTATTGGCTGGGGTCGAAGCCTGCCGGGCTGGCTTCGGAGCAGTAGACCAGGGTGGTGGCTGCGTTTGCGATCGGGGCTATGGCTGTTAGTGCGAGGGTGATTAGTAGTGGTTTTAGGGTGAATCTTTCCATGGAGTCCCCGGGATTTGGAGGTGGTTGTTTTTTCAGGTTAGCGGGGATTTGGGTGTGTTCGGAAATATCGTTTTTCCTGTTGGGGTGTCTATCTCGGTATATCTGGGGCTTTTGGGTGCATATCCGTTGCTGCGGTAACGGCGGCTTGGGGTTCCGCCCTTACGGCGGGTCACTTTTTACAAACGCCGAAAAAGTAACCAAAAACGCTTGCTCCTGCGTTCGGCCCGCTCGCTGGGGCTCGGGGTTCCTTCGCTCCGGGATCGATCCGGGCGCAGCGCCTCCGGTTTGCTTCGCTGCACCTCCTCTCGCTGTGTTTGGCTGCGCCAAACGGTCGCTGCGCTCCCACCCCCGGATCAATCCTTCCACTCAGCCTTCCGACGTCGCCCGTGGATCAAGATCAAAAGCGGTACTCGAGCTAACGCTCATCGTGTTGAGTGGTGAAAAGCGGGTGCGGCGACTGGCTAAGTGATGGCGGCCTGACAGCCGACCAATCTCTAACGGCCTGCACGCCATCCACTGTGGGAGCGGGCTTGCTCGCGAAGAGGCCCGTCCAGTCACCTGATAAAATTGGTTTGTTTAAAGTCGTTTCAAATAACCAGAACCTTCCCACAAGGTTTTCAGGTTGTCCCTCGGACGTCAGCTCTCTAGCCTTGAACTGTCGCTGAAGATTCAGCGATCGGGTGTGAGAACCCGGCAGTTCATAGTCATTCAGTGCCCATACCCGCATAATTGCCGCCAGCCAATACGCTGTATGCAATTACGTTATGGCGGCTCTGTGCGGGCAGACTTTTGTCTGGCCGGGTGCCTATGACCGGTTTCTCACCCCGCACACAGCTGCCACCTCTTCGTCGTGTGAGAAACGGCTTGAGGTGGCCCAACGTCATAGGTGAAATGCATGTCCAAACCCGTCCCAGATCCACCGCTCGAACCCACAACCCCACTCGCCGAAGCCCTCCAAGCCGAAGACCTCGCAAAAAACCGCGAAGCGATCAAACGCGCCCTCGATTTCTACCTCAGCCCCGAAGCTACAAAACCGCGCCCCCCGAGTTCGATGTTCCTCGTCCATCCGGGCATCGACACGGAAAGCCTGCTGGCGCATGCCTGTGAATCCCTGGCCTCGGCCAACACCATGGCCAGTGATTTCGCCGATCAGCTCAGTCGTCCGCAGCGCAATACGGCGCTGGCGATTCAGCAGATCATCATGCTGGCCGAGTTGGCGGTGAATCGGGCGCTGGATCGGGTTGATCCGCAGACCTGAGACCGCGTTATCGTTCATCGCGAGCAGGCTCACTCCTACAGGGGAACGCATTCCAAATTGTAGGAGTGAGCCTGCTCGCGATGGCGGCGGAACATTCACCACAAAATCCAGGCACAAAAAAACCGGCGATCATTCACTGATCGCCGGTTTCTCATTCAGCCCACATCAATTCACTGCATCAGCACTTCGATCGAGCCATCGGCGGTCAGGCTGACCTGGCTGGTGCCGGCTTCTACTTCCGGCGTGACCGGTGCAGAATCCGCCATGCCGGCGGCTTTCATCATCATCGGGGCGCGCATGTACGGTTGTGGGTAGCCGTTGCTGTTGAGGTTCAGGTTGACGATTTTGTAGCCCTTGCCGCCCAGTGCATCGGTGGCCAGTTGAGCGCGGGCCTTGAAGGCGCTGACGGCTTCTTTCAGCAACTTGTCCTCGCTCGCCTTGCGGGTCGGCTCGGCGATGGCGAAGTCCATGCCGCCCATTTTCAGGTCGGTCAGCAGTTCGCCGGTGAGTTTGGACAGCGCGGCGAAGTCGGCGCTTTCCAGGCGCAGTTCGGCGCGTTCACGCCAACCGGTGATTTTCTGGCCCTTGGTGTCGTAGATCGGGTAGCTGTTGCGGCTGCCCTGGCGCAGGGTGATGTCTTTGACTTGCTTGGCCTGGGCCAGTGCCTTGTTCATAGTGGTGCTGACGTCGGCGGCGAGTTTGGCCGGGTCGGTGTTTTGCGCTTCGGTGTAGAGCGTCACGATCATCAGGTCGCGGGCCACTTCCTGGCTGACTTCGGCGCGCAGGGAGATCTGGTTGTAGTGCAGCTCATCGGCGGCCAGCGCCGGAAGGCTGGCGATGCTGCCGACGGTCAGGGCGAGAAGGGCGGCGCTGCGGCGAAAGGTGTGCATGAAGGCTCCTTGAATAATGCGCAGGTGTTGGTTCGTCCCTGCGTGAAACCATCAGACTCTAGCTTCTGCGATCCGGTTCGCCCAGTTACAACTTCTATACAGATGCAGCGGGCCGCTGCGCGGCCATTCGCGAGCAGGCTCGCTCCCACTTTTGAAATGCATTCCTCTGTGGGAGCGAGCCTGCTCGCGAAGGCGCCCTTATAGCCGCCGAAAATGTTTTCGCCATGTGGTCATTTGCCGCACTTTCGCCTCTCAAAGGCGCGGCTTGGTTATACTCCGTGCGATCCGCCTGGAGCGCTCATCAGGAGAGCTCATGCTCGCCCCCGTACAACTGACTTCCGCCACTCGCCAGAACCTCTGGCGGCTGACTTTCATTCGCACCCTGGTGCTCGCCGCGCAGGCCGGTTCCGTCGGCCTGGCCTACTGGCTGCAACTGCTGCCGTTGCCGTGGGTGCAACTGGCGATGACCCTCGGCTGCTCGATTCTGCTGTGCGTGTTCACCGCCGTGCGCCTGCGCACTTCATGGCCGGTGACTGAACTCGAATACGCCCTGCAACTGGCCTGCGATCTGGTGATCCACAGTGCGTTGCTGTATTTCTCCGGCGGTTCGACCAACCCGTTCGTTTCCTATTACCTGGTGCCGCTGACCATCGCGGCGGTGACGTTGCCGTGGCGTTATTCGGTGATTCTGTCCGGCATCGCGCTGGCGCTGTACACCGTGATGCTCACGCGTTTCTATCCGCTGGAAACACTGCCGGTGGCCCGCGAGAACCTGCAGATCTACGGCATGTGGCTGAGCTTCGCGCTGGCCGCTGCGGTGATCACGTTTTTCGCTGCGCGCATGGCGGAAGAGCTGCGTCGTCAGGAAGAATTGCGCGCGATTCGCCGCGAAGAAGGCTTGCGCGATCAGCAATTGCTCGCCGTCGCCACTCAGGCGGCCGGCGCCGCGCATGAACTCGGCACGCCGCTGGCGACCATGAGTGTGTTGCTCAAGGAAATGCAGCAGGATCATCCCGACGCGATGCTGCAGGACGACCTCAAGGTGCTGCAGGACCAGGTCAAACTCTGCAAAGAAACCCTGCAGCAACTGGTGCGCGCCGCCGAAGCCAACCGCCGTATGGCCGTGGAAATGCAGGACGTCACCCAATGGCTCGACGAAGCGCTGAACCGCTGGCACCTGATGCGTCCGGAAGCCAGTTACCGTTTCCAGCGTCTCGGCCAGGGCACCGTGCCGCGCATGGCACCGCCGCCTGATCTGACCCAGGCGCTGCTCAACCTGCTGAACAATGCCGCCGACGCCTGCCCGGAAAATCTTCAGGTGACGCTGGACTGGGACGCGGAAACCGTGACCATAAGCATTCGTGACCACGGCGCCGGTGTGCCGCTGGCCATCGCCGAGCAGATCGGCAAACCGTTTTTTACCACCAAGGGCAAAGGTTTCGGCCTGGGCCTGTTTTTGAGCAAGGCCAGCGTGACACGCGCCGGCGGCTCAGTGAAACTCTATAGTCATGAGGAAGGCGGCACGCTCACCGAGCTGCGCCTGCCCCACGGCGCCCGAGGAGACCAACATGAGTGACGAAATCCAAGTCGAAGGCGAAGAACTGCCGCATTTGCTGCTGGTCGACGACGACGCAACGTTCACCCGAGTAATGGCCCGTGCCATGGCTCGTCGTGGCTTTCGCGTCAGCACCGCAGGTTCCGCCGAAGAAGGCCTGACCATCGCCCAGGCCGACCTGCCGGACTATGCCGCGCTGGACTTGAAAATGGACGGCGACTCCGGCCTGGTGCTGCTGCCCAAGCTGCTGGAGCTGGACCCGGAAATGCGCGTGGTGATCCTCACCGGTTATTCGAGCATTGCCACGGCGGTCGAAGCGATCAAGCGCGGCGCCTGCAACTACCTTTGCAAACCGGCCGACGCCGATGACGTACTGGCCGCGCTGCTCTCCGAGCACGCCGACCTCGACAGCCTGGTGCCGGAAAACCCGATGTCGGTCGATCGCCTGCAGTGGGAACACATCCAGCGCGTGCTGACCGAACACGAAGGCAACATCTCTGCGACTGCCCGCGCCCTGGGCATGCACCGCCGCACCCTGCAGCGCAAGCTGCAGAAGCGCCCGGTTCGTCGTTGAAAGTTTTTCTGGGCAAATGAGCTGGACTGAATGAAACAGGCGCTACCCTGCATCAGGGTAGCGCCTTGGGTTCAATCTACAACCGTGAAGAACGTTTTTGGCGATGAGTATTTTTTTCCACCCAGAGTCGCTTCGCATTGCGCGTAGAGATCCTGCCTTAGCCAGCTCTCCACGGTAGCTTTTGATACCGGGAGAATGAGCTCGTTGTTTTTACTGCCTTTCTGCTCGGATTTCTTTTCGGAGGCATATCCGATCCAGGCAAGATGGATATCAACCTTGGGGTTATCGGAACTGAATTTGACTGTAATCCCCAAATCACTCACCTCACTGATAGACAGTTTGCCATTCTTGATCGAATCGCTGGTTGGAGCATTAAGCGGGTTTTCTACTTTGTTCATGACCAATTCCTTTCGTTGTCAGAGGGGTAACCTGCTCTCCTGATTCACAGCGAATTCCTTGCAGGAGGCCAGCCCAGTTGATCAGCCTGAATAGCCCCCCTCTACTGTCAACTCTGACAGTCCCGATGAACGGTACGTGCGCTCGCTGCGATACTGAAACCCCTGCAAATCTGAACAATCCCTGAATGAGCCAGTCCCACTCTGGCGACGAAACGAACCGATCAACTATGATCGGTGCGTGTCTGTTCTTTTCTTTATCGAGCCTTTTCCATGAATCAGAACGCTGAATATTCCGCGGTCAACGATGCTGTGCGCGGGCAGTTTTTTCGCAAGGTGTGGGCGATCATCACGCCCTACTGGCGCAGTGAAGAGAAGGGCAAGGCCTGGACGCTGCTGATCGCGGTGATCGCACTCTCGCTGCTGAGCGTGGGCATCTCGGTGTGGTTCAACACCTGGTACAAGGATTTCTACAACGCGCTGCAAAAGAAAGATGAGGCGGCGTTCTGGCGCTTGATTCTGTATTTCTGCGGGATTGCAGCGGTGGCGATTGTCGGTGCCGTGTACCGGCTGTATCTGACCCAGATGCTGACGATTCGCTGGCGGGCGTGGCTCACCGAAAAGCATTTCTCCCGTTGGCTCGCCGACAAGAATTACTACCAGCTGGAGCAGGGTGGTTACACCGATAACCCGGACCAGCGGATTTCCGAAGACCTCAATAACTTCACCTCCAACACCCTTGAACTGGGGATCGGCCTGCTGCGCAATATCGTCAGCCTGGTGTCGTTCTCGATCATTTTGTGGGGCGTGTCGGGCAGCATCGAAGTCTATGGCATCACCATTCCCGGCTACATGTTCTGGTGCGTGCTGGTCTACGCCGTGGTGGGCAGCTGGCTGACGCATTTGATCGGTCGTCGCCTGATCGGCCTGAATAACCAACAACAACGCTTCGAAGCCGACCTGCGTTTTTCCATGGTGCGGATTCGCGAGAATGTCGAAAGCATCGCGTTGTATAACGGCGAACCGAATGAGAACCGTCGCTTGAGCAACCGTTTCGGCATGGTCTGGCATAACTTCTGGGACATCATGAAAGTGTCCAAGCGCCTGACGTTTTTCACTGCCGGTTACAGCCAGGCTGCGATCATTTTCCCGTTTATCGTTGCGTCGCCGCGTTACCTCGCCGGCAAGATCGAACTGGGTGAGCTGATGCAGATCAGCTCGGCATTCGGCAACGTCCAGGAGAGTTTCAGCTGGTTCATCAGTGCTTATCAAAGCCTCGCGTCCTGGCGTGCCACCTGTGATCGTCTGCTGAGTTTCCGTCAGGCCATGACCGATAACGAACAGCGCACCCCGGCCATCGATGTGCAGAATCAGGGCAGCGAACTCAAAGTGCACAATCTCGGTCTGGACTTGGCTGATGGTCGTCACCTGCTGACCAATGCCGACATGACGGTGGAGCCGGGCGAGCGGGTGATGCTCAGCGGCCGATCCGGCAGCGGCAAGTCGACATTGCTGCGAGCGATGGGACACCTGTGGCCGGCGGGGCACGGCAACATCCGGCTGCCAGCGGCGCGCTACCTGTTCCTGCCGCAGAAACCGTATCTGCCGATCGGCACCTTGCGCGAGGCCTTGAGTTATCCACAACCGGGCGATACCTATGCGCCGGAGCGCTACGCCGAGGTGCTGGAAACTTGCCGACTGCCGCATCTGGTCGCGCGTCTCGATGAAGCCAATCACTGGCAGCGCATGCTGTCGCCGGGTGAGCAGCAACGCCTGGCTTTCGCCCGCGCCATGCTTTACGCACCGCAATGGCTGTACATGGACGAAGCGACGTCGGCGATGGATGAAGAGGATGAGGCAACGTTGTATCAGGCGCTGATCGATCAGTTGCCGGGCCTGAGCATCGTCAGCGTCGGCCACCGCAGCAGCCTGAAGCGTTTCCACCCTAGACATGTGCGGATCGACAGCGGGCATCTGGTGGAGCAGGCCGTGACCGCTTGATCACCACAACCCCCGTGGGAGCGGGCTTGCTCGCGAAGGCGTCCATTCAGTCGACAAATCGGTTGCCTGACACACCGCCTTCGCGAGCAAGCCCGCTCCCACATGGGGTATTGTGAGGCGGGATGTGATCGTACAACCCGCCTGCGCTATGATGCCCACCAAGCCGAATTTTCGAGACCAGACGTTGACCATGGAAAACCCGATCGACACTCCACGCCTCCCACGCAAGCGCCGCAGCCTGGCTCAGGAGCTGGTGACGGTGCTGACCGAGCAGATCCGCGACGGTCTGCTCAAGCGCGGCGACAAATTGCCCACCGAGTCGGCGATCATGCAGGAGCACGGCGTCAGCCGCACCGTGGTGCGCGAGGCGATCTCCCGTTTGCAGGCCGCCGGCCAGGTGGAAACCCGCCACGGCATCGGCACCTTCGTGCTCGACACGCCGAGCCCCAGCGGTTTTCGCATCGACCCGGCCACGGTCGTCACCCTGCGTGACGTGCTGGCGATTCTCGAATTGCGCATCAGCCTGGAAGTGGAGTCCGCCGGCCTCGCCGCGCAACGCCGCAGTCCCGAACAACTGGCGACCATGCGCGCCGCCCTCGATGCCTTGAACGATAGCGTCGCCCACGCCAGCGATGCGGTGGCCTCGGACTTCGCCTTCCACCTGGAAATCGCCCTGTCCACCGGCAACCGCTACTTCACCGACATCATGACCCACCTGGGCACCAGCATCATTCCGCGTACGCGGCTGAATTCGGCGCGCCTGGCCCATGATGATCAGCAGCACTACATGAACCGCCTGAGCCGCGAGCACGAGGAAATCTACGATGCGATTGCCCGTCAGGATTCCGATGCGGCGCGAGCGGCAATGCGCCTGCATTTGACCAACAGCCGCGAAAGACTGCGCCAGGCCCATGAAGAGGCGCAGGCGCAGGGGTGAAAGGTTACCGTTCCAGTTTAATGCGCAGAGACGGTGATTTCTCTGGTACCTGATTGAAACGTGTGACGATGTAGTGGAGATCGGCAGTCGCTTCGGGAATCAGTTTCTTTTCAAAAACATCTTTGGGGATTAAGAAAATGATTGGCTTTCCTACCTCGGGCGCAGTCAGTACGTGATGGTCGTTCCACGTGTTACCGGAGGTGGTCACTACATGAAAAGTAATTCCGTCACCGACAGATGCATGAAGGTATGGCGGCACTTCTCCGTGGGCAGCTCCCGTCAGTTCGCCAACATAAAGTTTTCCGTCTTCTGCTTCCCTGAGACTTGGCGCAGCGAAAGCTTTAGCTTGTGCGGTCATGATCAAACTCCGTTTCAATATCCATCAAACCGTTTGAAGGCAAGCTGATTACGGCGTTACCTGGCGGAGCCGGTTCGTTAACTCCTTGAACATTGAAGCCGGGAGAGGATTGATCTGGCACCTGTAAGAAATACCAGTTTCGACGAACGGTCTTAGTCACGGGCCCTTCGCGAGCAAGCCCGCTCCCACACTTGAAATGCATTCAACGTGGGAGCGGGCTTGCTCGCGAAGGGGCCGGTGAGTTCAGCGCGGCAATATCGAGCGGTCCACCCTCACTGCCAGTTGCGCTTTCCCCGGCTTGGCAGTAAACGCTACCAAACCGTCCTCATCCACAATCCCCCGCGCAATCGGCTTGCCATCTGCCAGCAACTCCAGCGGTGCACCTTGCAGCGATTGCCCCGATGCCAGTTCCAGTTTCAATCTGATCGTCATGCTCATTCTCCTTGATTGACGTTGCCCGTCGGGTGGTAATCCTTGAGCAGCAGGTACGTGCTCCAGCCCCACCAGTCGTCGACGGTGGCGGTGTCGTTGAGGTTGTTCACATCTTTGCGCCGCAGCACCTTGCCGCCTTCGACGCGGAACAGCGGCGCGAAGTTATTCGAAAGATTCAGCACCGCCGTCAGATCCGGCAGGCGTTGCAGCGCGGCAAACGTCGAAGGGGCGGGCACGTTGCCGCTGAGGTAAGCGGCGAAGACTTCATCCGCCGAGGCCTGCACCGTTAGATTGACCTGGGTGCGGTTGTCCGCGTCGCTGGTTTCGAAGTAGCGCTTGTCGCCGTACGCGCGCCATTGATCGCCATGGGCGTTGCGCACTTTGAGGCCGAATTTGCTGTCTTCGTCGTGCATGAAACGGGTCACCAGCGAGCCGAGATCGCTCGGCGTGACCACCGCCGCCATCTCCTTGCGCGGCACCCGCAGGTGGCCGGCAGAGAACAGGTCAGTGAGGAAGTGGTCGGCAAATGCGTTCATCGCGTAGGCCCGTTCCAATCGTTGTTCATCGTGAGTGGCGCGGGCCGCGACTGCGGTTTGCAGGGAGGCGGTGTGGCCGGCGATGTAGGCCAGTCTGGCCCATTCGCCGAAGTGGTCGGCGTTGTTCGCCGCCAGTTTCAGATAACGTCCGAGCGGGAACAGCGCGGAGACAAAACTGCCGCCACCGGTGATCTTGTTCCACTCTTCGGACAACGTATCTCCGAGCGCGTCGTAGGCTTCGTGCGGTGCTCTGCCGTCCTTGATCGCCTGTTTAACCGCGTCGATCTCTTTTTGCATGACCGCGAGAATCTGTGTGGCCTCGGCGCGGGAGGCCGGCAGCACGGCGAGAGAGTCGAAGGCAGCATTGAAACGGTTCAGGCGATCGGCCGGGGTCGCGCCTTCGTTGATCGGTCGATCGACCACGCCGTAGAAATCTCCAGCCAGCGCCACTACCTGGCCGTAGGTCAGCGCTAGACCGTTGGGCAAGTGCAAGGGCAGGTTTTGCGCGCGAACCGGCTCGGCGTTTTCGCTGAAGCGCAGCAGGGTGTTATCGCCGATGGCCGTGTGTTCAGCGCCTTCAAAGCGCAGTGGCGGTCGAATGTTCAACGCTTTGCCGGGGAGGGCGGTGGCCGGTTCGACATCGCTGTGGGCGTCGGCGATGTGCAGCAGCAGATGCGGATTGTCGGTGCTGAAGTGGATGCCGTTTACAGTGAAAAGATCATCGAAACGGGCGGTGACCGGTTTGGGTCGTTCCTGGGGTTTTGCATGCAGTCCGGACATTTCTAGCTCCTTGATATGTCGTCGGTGATTTATTTTTATCTGTATGGATATACAGTAAAAACGAGCCTAGCCCAGATTTTTCCTACGTCAAGAACGAATCTTGTCCGACAAAAAGTGTGAGGCGACGATGAAATGCAGTTGACGGTTATCTTTTAAGTTGTACGATGACCTACAACTTCAGCACTGGCTGAACCATAAAACTCACAAAAAATGTTGCTACCCAGGGTGTTCGAAAAATGAATCCACAAGAACTGAAGTCCATCCTCTCCGCCGGTCTGCTGTCGTTCCCGGTCACCGATTTCAATGCCCAGGGCGATTTCAACCGCGCTGGCTAC
The DNA here is from genome assembly GCF_014200835.1 of Pseudomonas sp. JAI115. Classification (NCBI taxonomy): domain Bacteria; kingdom Pseudomonadati; phylum Pseudomonadota; class Gammaproteobacteria; order Pseudomonadales; family Pseudomonadaceae; genus Pseudomonas; species Pseudomonas sp. JAI115. The sequence continues at coordinate 84,451 of NZ_JACHCY010000010.1, read as the reverse complement.
ATCAAACGTCTGGAATGGCTGGCCCCGTACGGCGCGTCGGCACTGTTCGCCGCCGGCGGCACCGGTGAGTTCTTCTCCCTGGCAGCCAGCGAATACTCGGAAATCATCAAGACCGCGGTCGATACCTGCGCCACCAGCGTGCCGATTCTGGCCGGTGTCGGCGGCTCGACCCGCCAAGCCATCGAGTACGCCCAGGAAGCCGAGCGTCTGGGCGCCAAAGGTCTGTTGCTGCTGCCGCATTACCTGACCGAAGCCAGCCAGGACGGCGTTGCCGCCCACGTTGAAGCGGTGTGCAAATCGGTGAACATCGGCGTGGTGGTCTACAACCGCAACGTCTGCCGCCTGACCGCGCCACTGCTGGAACGTCTGGCCGAGCGCTGCCCGAACCTGATCGGCTACAAGGACGGTCTGGGCGATATCGAGTTGATGGTGTCGATCCGTCGCCGCCTCGGTGATCGCTTCAGCTACCTCGGTGGCTTGCCGACCGCCGAAGTCTACGCCGCTGCCTACAAGGCTTTGGGCGTGCCGGTTTACTCCTCGGCGGTGTTCAACTTCATCCCGAAAACCGCGATGGATTTCTACCACGCGATTGCTCGCGAAGATCACGCCACCGTCGGCAAGATCATCGACGACTTCTTCCTGCCGTACCTCGACATCCGCAACCGCAAAGCCGGTTATGCCGTGAGCATCGTCAAGGCAGGCGCCAAGATCGCCGGCTATGACGCAGGCCCGGTGCGGGCGCCGCTGACCGACCTGACCGGCGAAGAGTACGAAATGCTCGCTGCGCTGATCGACAAGCAAGGCGCGCAATAAACACCGACCCACAAGGCCGCTGAGCAATCAGCGGCTTTTGCGTAGAGAGGAGAATTTTCTGTGGCTGATTCCAAGCGTTACGACAACTACATCAACGGTGAATGGGTCGCCGGTGCCGACTACTCGGCCAACATCAACCCGTCAGAGTTGAGCGATACCATCGGCGATTACGCCAAGGCTGACCTGACTCAGGTTCACGCCGCCATCGATGCGGCCCGCGCCGCGTTCCCGGCGTGGTCGACTTCGGGCATTCAGGCCCGTCACGATGCGCTGGATAAAGTCGGCACGGAAATCCTCGCCCGTCGCGAAGAACTCGGCACCCTGCTGGCCCGGGAAGAGGGCAAGACCCTGCCCGAAGCCATCGGCGAAGTGACCCGCGCCGGCAACATTTTCAAGTTCTTCGCCGGTGAATGCCTGCGTCTGTCCGGCGACTACGTGCCGTCGGTGCGCCCGGGCGTCAACGTCGAAGTGACCCGCGAAGCCCTCGGCGTGGTCGGCCTGATCACTCCGTGGAACTTCCCGATTGCGATTCCGGCGTGGAAGATCGCCCCGGCGCTGGCTTACGGCAACTGCGTGGTGCTGAAACCGGCGGATCTGGTGCCGGGCTGTGCCTGGGCGCTGGCGGAAATCATCTCCCGCGCAGGCTTCCCGGCCGGCGTGTTCAATCTGGTGATGGGCAGCGGCCGGGTGGTTGGCGAGGCGCTGGTCAACAGCCCGAAAGTCGATGGCATCAGCTTCACCGGTTCGGTGGGCGTGGGTCGGCAGATCGCCGTTAATTGCGTGTCGCGCCAGGCCAAGGTGCAGCTGGAAATGGGCGGCAAGAACCCGCAGATCATTCTCGACGACGCCGACCTCAAACAAGCGGTCGAGCTGTCGGTACAGAGCGCGTTCTACTCCACCGGCCAGCGTTGCACGGCGTCGAGCCGCCTGATCGTCACCGCCGGGATTCACGACAAATTCGTCGAAGCGATGGCCGAGCGCATGCAGTCGATCAAGGTCGGCCACGCGCTGAAATCCGGCACCGACATCGGTCCGGTGGTTTCCCAGGCGCAGCTTGAACAGGACATGAAGTACATCGACATCGGCCAGTCCGAAGGTGCACGTCTGGTCAGCGGCGGTGGTCTGGTGACTTGCGACACTGAAGGCTACTTCCTCGCGCCAGCGCTGTTTGCCGACAGCGAAGCGTCGATGCGCATCAGCCGTGAAGAGATCTTCGGCCCGGTGGCCAACGTCGTTCGTGTGGCCGATTACGAGGCGGCGCTGGCGATGGCCAACGACACCGAGTTCGGTCTGTCGGCTGGTATCGCCACCACGTCGCTGAAGTACGCCAACCACTTCAAGCGTCATTCGCAGGCCGGGATGGTGATGGTCAACCTGCCGACCGCCGGTGTCGATTATCACGTTCCGTTCGGTGGCCGTAAGGGTTCATCCTATGGCTCACGTGAGCAAGGGCGCTATGCGCAAGAGTTCTACACCGTGGTGAAAACCGCCTACATCGCTTCCTGATACACGCAATACCTGTGGGAGCTGGCTTGCCAGCGATGCGGACGACGCGATATGTCCTCGTACCGCGGTGATGCCATCGCTGGCAAGCCAGCTCCCACAAAAGCAACACCAAAGAAGATTCACCCGCGCATAAAAATAATCAGTGGGAGTACATCTACATGCAATCGTCCAAGCCGACTCACGTCCGCTATTTGATCCTGCTCATGCTGTTTCTGGTGACCACGATCAACTACGCCGACCGCGCGACCATCGCCATCGCCGGTTCCAGCCTGCAAAAAGACCTCGGCATCGACGCGGTCACCCTCGGCTACATCTTCTCTGCTTTCGGCTGGGCCTACGTCGCCGGGCAGATTCCCGGTGGCTGGCTGCTCGATCGCTTCGGCTCGAAAAAAGTCTATGCCCTGAGCATTTTCACCTGGTCGCTGTTCACCGTGCTGCAAGGCTTTGTCGGTGAATTCGGCATGTCCACGGCGATCGTCGCGCTGTTCATGCTGCGCTTTCTGGTGGGTCTGGCCGAAGCGCCGTCGTTCCCCGGCAACGCGCGCATTGTCGCGGCCTGGTTCCCGACTGCAGAACGCGGTACCGCCTCGGCGATCTTCAACTCGGCGCAATACTTCGCCACCGTGCTGTTCGCACCGCTGATGGGCTGGATCGTCTATACCTTCGGCTGGGAACACGTATTCATCGTCATGGGCCTGTTCGGCATCGTGTTCTCGGGGATCTGGCTCAAGGTTATCCACAGCCCGCGTCAACACCCGCTGGCCAACGAAGCCGAAGTGCAGTTCATCGCCGACAACGGCGGCATGGTCGACATGGACGTCAAGCAAGGCAAAAAATCCGACGGTCCGAAGTGGGATTACATCCGTCAGTTGCTGACCAACCGCATGATGCTCGGTGTATATCTGGGTCAGTACTGCATCAACGGCATCACCTATTTCTTCCTGACCTGGTTCCCGGTGTACCTGGTGCAGGAGCGTGGCATGACCATCCTCAAGGCCGGTTTTATCGCCTCGTTACCGGCGATCTGCGGTTTCATAGGTGGCGTGCTTGGCGGGGTGATTTCCGATTACTTGCTGCGCAAAGGGCATTCGCTGACCTTCGCCCGCAAGGCACCGATCATCGCCGGTCTGCTGGTGTCGAGCAGCATCGTCGCTTGCAACTATGTTGATGTGGAGTGGATGGTGGTTGGCTTCATGGCTTTGGCATTCTTCGGCAAAGGCGTGGGCGCGCTCGGTTGGGCAGTGGTGTCCGACACTTCGCCAAAACAGATCGCCGGTCTGAGCGGTGGCCTGTTCAATACCTTCGGCAACATCGCCTCGATTACTACGCCGATCGTGATTGGCTACATCATCAGCTCCACCGGTTCGTTCAAGTGGGCGCTGGTGTTTGTCGGTGCCAACGCACTGGTTGCGGTGTTCAGCTACCTGGTGATCGTCGGTCCGATCAAACGTGTGGTGCTCAAAGAGCCGCCAACCAACGGTGGTTCTGAAATCACCGGCAAATTGTCTCAAGCGCATTCCTGAGGAGCGGCGTCATGCAGTTGATTGAACATTCCGACTCGCCGCGCTACATCCGCCTGCACGAGCGGGACAACGTAGTGATTGTGGTCAACGACCAGGGCGTACCGGCCGGCACCGAGTTCCCGGACGGTCTGGTGACCGTGGACTTTGTGCCGCAGAGCCACAAGGTCACCCTCGAGGACATTCCCGAGGGCGGCCAGGTGATTCGCTACGGCCAGACCATCGGCTACGCGTTGCAGCCGATCCCGCGTGGCAGCTGGGTCAAGGAAGATCAACTGCGCATGCCGACCGCGCCGCCGCTGGACAGCCTGCCGCTGTCCACCGAGGTGCCTGCCGCACAGGCCCCGCTGGAAGGCTTCACGTTCGAGGGTTATCGCAACGCCGACGGCACCGTCGGTACGCGCAATATTCTCGGGATCACCACCACGGTGCAGTGCGTGACCGGCGTGCTCGATCACGCGGTGAAACGCATCAAGGACGAGTTGCTGCCGAAGTATCCGCACGTCGATGATGTGGTGGCGCTGACCCACAGTTACGGCTGCGGCGTGGCGATCACCGCCACTGACGCCTATATACCGATCCGCACCGTGCGCAACCTGGCGCGCAACCCGAACCTGGGTGGCGAAGCGCTGGTGATCAGCCTAGGCTGCGAGAAATTGCAGGCCGGGCAGGTGATGCACGAGGACGATGCCTCGGTCGATCTCAGCGAGCCATGGCTGTATCGCCTGCAGGATTCCAGTCACGGTTTCACCGAGATGATTGAGCAGATCATGGCGCTGGCCGAAGTCCGTTTGAAGAAGCTCGACCAGCGCCGCCGCGAAACCGTGCCGGCCTCCGAGCTGATCCTCGGTATGCAGTGCGGCGGCAGCGATGCGTTCTCCGGCATTACCGCCAACCCGGCGCTGGGTTATGCCTCGGACTTGCTGCTGCGCGCAGGGGCGACGGTGATGTTTTCCGAAGTCACCGAAGTACGCGATGCGATTTATCTGCTGACTTCCCGTGCCGAAACCAAGACCGTGGCGCAGGAACTGGTGCGCGAGATGGATTGGTACGACCGTTATCTAGCCAAAGGCGAAGCGGATCGCAGTGCCAACACCACGCCGGGCAACAAGAAGGGCGGGTTGTCGAACATTGTCGAGAAGTCGCTGGGCTCGATCGTCAAATCCGGCAGCAGCGCGATCAATGGCGTGCTCGGCCCGGGCGAGCGTTTCAAGCAGAAGGGTTTGATTTTCTGCGCCACGCCGGCGAGCGATTTTGTCTGCGGCACCTTGCAGTTGGCAGCGGGAATGAACCTGCATGTGTTCACCACCGGGCGGGGCACGCCGTATGGCTTGGCCATGGCGCCGGTGGTCAAGGTCTCGACCCGGACCGAGTTGGCGCAACGCTGGCCGGATCTGATCGACATCGATGCCGGGCGGATTGCTACCGGCCGTGCGTCCATCGAGGAATTGGGCTGGGAGTTGTTCCACTATTACCTGGATGTGGCGAGCGGCAAGCAGCAGACGTGGGCGGAGAAGCACAAGCTGCATAACGACATCACCCTGTTCAATCCGGCGCCGATTACCTGATACCGCGTCATCGTTCTTCGCGAGCAGGCTCGCTCCCACATTTGAAATGCATTCCCCTGTGGGAGCGAGCCTGCTCGCGAAAGCGATCCAACAGACGCCAAAGGATCGGGTGGCTTATCATTAAGCCCTGACGACGCTCACCCAAAGGCTCCCCCCGGCATGCTGGCAATCTTCCTCGAAACCTTGAACATCACCGCGCCGGTGTTCGCCATGCTGTTCCTCGGGGTGTTGCTCAAGCGCGTCGACTGGATCAACGACAACTTCATCCACACCGCCTCGGCGCTGGTGTTCAACGTCAGCATGCCGGCGCTGCTGTTTCTCGGGATTCTGCATGCGGACCTGCACGCCGCACTGCAACCGGCGCTGCTGATCTATTTTGCGATCGCGACGCTGGTGAGTTTTGCTCTGGCCTGGGGCTGGGCGATCATCAAGTGCCCGCGTGAGGATCGCGGTATCTACACCCAGGGTGCGTTTCGCGGCAACAACGGGGTGATCGGTCTGGCGCTGGCGGCGAGCATGTACGGCGACTACGGGATTTCCCTCGGGGCGATTCTCGCGGCGCTGGTGATCCTGTTTTACAACACCCTGTCGACCATCGTGCTCGCGGTGTACAGCCCGGTGATCAAGTCCGATCCGTGGAGCATTTGCAAAAGCGTGTTCAGCAACCCGCTGATCATCAGCGTGATTGCCGCCGCGCCGTTCGCCTATTTCCAGATCAGCCTGCCGGGCTGGCTGGAAACCTCCGGCCAGTATCTGGCGCAGACCACTTTGCCGCTGGCGCTGATCTGCATTGGTGGCACGCTGTCACTGGCGGCGCTGCGCAAGAGCGGCAGCATGGCGCTGAGTTCGAGTCTGGTGAAGATGATCGGCCTGCCGGTGCTGGCGACGCTGGGGGCGTGGTTGTGGGGCTTTCGTGGCGCAGAGCTGGGGATTCTGTTTCTGTACTTCGGCAGCCCGACGGCGGCGGCCAGTTTCGTCATGGCCCGGGCGGCGCAGGGCAATCATGAGCTGGCAGCGGCGATCATTGTGCTGACCACGCTGATGGCGGCGGTGACCACCAATATCGGGATCTTTCTGTTGCAGTGGGGTGGGTGGATCTGACTGACAGATCTTCAGTGGCTGACAGGGCCTCTTCGCGAGCAGGCTCGCTCTCACAGGGAAATGCATTCCCAATGTGGGAGCGGGCTTGCTCGCGAAGGCGTCAGTTCGATCATTCAGGTTTCTGATAGGTATCGATCACTTCCTGCGCCGCACGAAACGCATCAATCGCCGCCGGCACCCCGGCGTACACCGCGCAATGCAGCAGCGCCTCGCGAATCTCTTCGACCGTGCAGCCGTTGTTCAGCGCACCGCGCACGTGGCCCTTCAATTCCTGCGGGCACTTCAATGCGGTCAGCGCTGCAAGGGTAATCAGGCTGCGGGTTTTCAGCGGCAGACCTTCGCGATTCCACACGCCGCCCCAGGCGTGTTCATTGACGAAATCCTGCAACGGCTGAGTGAATTCGGTGGCGTTGCCCAGCGCGCGATCAACGAACGCATCGCCCATTACCTGACGGCGGATCTCAACCCCGGTTTTCTGCGAATCGGTCATGGCACATCCCTCTTGTGGTGTTGGCGGCGCCAGGCGCGTACGGACGTGAACAACAGAAACGCCAGCAGCGTCGGCAGCACGTAGAACAGCATCAGTTTTTCCAGTTTGCCGGCCAGCGGCATGCCGGTGGTGAACGACACCACGTGCAGCCCGTAAGCCGCGTACAAACCGAGCAACAACAAACCTTCGGCGCGGGTCACGCGGTAGCCGGAATAGAACACCGGCAGGCACAGCGCGGCGACGCCGAGCATCACCGGCAAGTCGAAATCCAGCGCGTTCGGCGAGACCGACAACGGCGTCGGCGCAATCAACGCAGTGACCCCGAGCACCCCGAGCAGGTTGAACAGGTTGGCGCCAATCACGTTGCCCACGGCGATATCGCGTTGTCCGCGCAATGCAGCGATCAGCGAGGTGGCGAGTTCCGGCAGCGAGGTGCCGACCGCAACCACCGTCAGACCGATCACCCGTTCGGAGAAGCCCAGATCGGTCGCCACCGCCACCGCTGCGCCGAGCAGCAAATGCCCGGCGAACACCAACAGCGCCAGGCCGACAACGATCATCAGCAGACTGCTGAACCACGGCACCTGCGGAGGTTGTGGCGATTCCGAATGCGGGCGCGCCGAGTGCCGCGACTGGCGCAGCAACAGGCCCAGATACAACGTCAATGCCGCGAGCAGCAGCACGCCGTCGAAGCGGCCGATCTGTTCATTCCAAGCGAGGACGAACACCAGCAGGCTGGCGCCGATCATCAGCGGAATGTCCAAGCGCACCAGTTGCCGCGACACCCTCAGCGGAATGATCAGCGCCGACAGGCCGAGGGTCACGAGGATGTTGAAGATGCTGCTGCCGATCACGCTGCCGACGGCAATGTCGGGGTTGTGCGCCAGGGTCGCTTGCAAGCTGACCGCCATCTGTGGGGCGCTGCTGCCGAGGGCGACGATGGTCAGGCCGATGATCAGCGGTCGCACATGCAGGCGCGCGGCGAGACGCACGGCGGCGCGCACCATCAGTTCGGCGCCGAGGATCAGCAGGATCAGGCCGCTGAGCAGCTCGATCACCTTGATCAGTGGTAGGTCGGCTAGAGCAAAAATGGTCAGCGCTCCATCAGTCGTCGAGGGCCTGTATGCGCACCCGTGCGGTGCCGCTACCGAGCATGCCGAGGCGTTCGGCGGCTTCACGCGAGACATCGATCAAGCGGCCGCGGGTGTGCGGGCCGCGATCATTGATGCGCACAACGCAGGATTTGTCGTTTTTCAGGTTGGTGACCTTCACCCGGGTGCCGAATGGCAATTGGCGGTGGGCGGCGGTCAGGGAATGCTGGTTGAACGGCTCGCCACTGGCGGTGCGTTTACCGTGGTGCTTGGCACCGTAATAGGAGGCGACGCCGGTCTGGTCGTACCCGTGCGGGTCGATGATGTCGTTGCTGGCGCAACCGGCGAGCAAGGAGAGCAGGGCGCAGGCGCCGAGCAGACGTTTCATTCAAAGGCTCCACAAAACAAATGTGGAAACAACCCAATGTGAAGATCAGCTTCTGTGGCGAGGGGATAAATCCCCTCGCCACAAAACCCCTTCAGCCATGGATTGTTCCCACAGGGGATGGAGCCAGGCTTCAGGTCTGGCCCCATTTGCATCAGCCTTCGAGCTTGCTTTTCAGCAGTTCGTTCACTTGCTGCGGGTTGGCTTTGCCTTTCGACGCCTTCATGGCCTGACCGACAAAGAAGCCGAACATCTTGCCGCGTTTGGCTTCGTCTGCCGCACGGTATTGTTCGACCTGCTCGGCGTTGGCCGCGAGCATTTCGTCCAGCACCGCGGAGATCGCGCCGCTGTCGGTCACTTGCTTCAGACCGCGCTTGTCGATGATCTCGTCCGCCGTGCCTTCGCCGTTGGCCATCGCTTCGAACACCACTTTGGCGATCTTGCCGGAGATGGTGTTGTCCTTGATGCGCTGCAGCATGCCGCCCAACAGTTCAGCGGAAACCGGCGACTCGTCGATGTCCAGGCCTTGCTTGTTGAGCAGGCTGCCCAACTCGACCATGACCCAGTTCGCCGCCAGTTTGGCGTCGCCGCCGATGGCTGCGACCTTCTCGAAGTAGTCCGCTTGCTCACGGCTGGTAGCCAGCACGTTGGCGTCGTAGGCCGACAGACCGAACTGGCTCTGGAAGCGCTCGCGTTTTTGCGGTGGCAGTTCCGGCAGGGTGGCGCGCACCTCGCCGAGGAACGACTCTTCGATGACCACCGGCAGCAGGTCCGGGTCGGGGAAGTAACGGTAGTCGTTGGCTTCCTCTTTGGAGCGCATCGGACGGGTCTCGTCCTTGTTCGGATCGTACAGACGAGTCTGCTGGATCACTTTGCCGCCGTCTTCGATCAGCTCGATCTGCCGCTGGATCTCCGAGTTGATGGCCTTCTCGATGAAACGGAACGAGTTGACGTTCTTGATCTCGCAGCGGGTACCGAACTCGACCTGGCCTTTCGGCCGTACCGAGACGTTGCAGTCGCAACGCAGCGAGCCTTCGGCCATGTTGCCGTCACAGATGCCCAGATAACGTACCAACGCGTGGATCGCCTTGACGTACGCCACGGCTTCCTTGGCGCTGCGCATGTCCGGCTCGGAAACGATTTCCAGCAGCGGCGTGCCCGCACGGTTCAGGTCAATGCCGGTGGCACCGTTGAATTCTTCGTGCAGACTCTTGCCGGCGTCTTCTTCCAGGTGCGCGCGGGTGATGCCGACACGTTTGACGGTGCCGTCTTCCAGCGCGATGTCCAGGTGACCCTTGCCGACGATCGGCAATTCCATCTGGCTGATCTGGTAGCCCTTCGGCAGGTCCGGGTAGAAGTAGTTTTTACGCGCGAACACGTTGTGCTGACCGATCTCGGCGTCAATCGCCAGACCGAACATCACCGCCATGCGCACCGCTTCCTGGTTCAGCACCGGCAATACGCCGGGCATGCCCAGGTCGATCAGGCTGGCCTGGGTGTTCGGCTCGGAGCCGAACTGGGTGGAACTACCGGAAAAGATTTTCGACCGGGTAGTGAGCTGAGTGTGAATCTCCAGCCCGATCACGACTTCCCATTGCATGTGTGTCTCCTCAGAAGCCGGTTGGGGTGCGGGTGTGCCAGTCAGTGTTCAACTGATACTGGTGCGCAACGTTGAGCAAACGGCCTTCCTGGAAATACGGCGCAAGCAACTGCACGCCCACCGGCAGACCGTCGACAAAACCGGCCGGCATCGACAGGCCCGGCAGGCCCGCGAGGTTGGCGGTGATGGTGTAGACGTCTTCCAGATAGGCAGCGACCGGGTCGCTGTTCTTCGCGCCGAGCTTCCAGGCCGGGTTCGGCGTGGTTGGGCCGAGGATGATGTCGACTTCATTAAAGGCCGCCATGAAGTCGTTCTTCACCAGACGACGGATCTTCTGCGCTTTCAGGTAGTAGGCGTCGTAGTAACCGGCGGACAGCGCGTAGGCACCGACCATGATCCGGCGCTGCACTTCCGGCCCGAAGCCTTCGCCGCGGGAGCGCTTGTACAGGTCGATCAGGTTTTCCGGGTTCTCGCAGCGATGGCCGAAACGCACGCCGTCGAAACGCGACAGGTTCGAGGAAGCTTCAGCCGGGGCGATCACGTAGTACGCAGGAATCGCATGCTGCATGTTCGGCAGGCTGATTTCCTTGATCACGGCACCGAGCTTCTGCAGCTCCTGGATGCTGTTCTGGATCAGCTCGGCGATGCGCGGGTCGAGACCGGCGCTGAAGTACTCCTTCGGCACGCCGATGCGCAGGCCCTGCAGCGAAGTGTTGAGGCTGGCGGAGTAATCCGGAACCGGCTCATCGATGCTGGTGGAGTCGTTCTGGTCGAACCCGGCCATACCTTGCAACAAAATCGCGCAGTCTTCGGCCGTACGCGCCAACGGGCCACCCTGATCGAGGCTGGAGGCGTAAGCGATCATGCCCCAGCGCGAAACACGACCGTAGGTCGGTTTCAGGCCGGTGAGGTTGGTGAATGCAGCGGGCTGACGGATCGAACCACCGGTATCGGTGGCCGTGGCCGCCGGCAACAGACGAGCGGCAACCGCCGCCGCCGAACCACCGGACGAACCGCCCGGCACGTGTTCCAGGTTCCAAGGGTTTTTCACCGCGCCGTACCAGCTCGACTCGTTGGCCGAACCCATGGCGAATTCGTCCATGTTGGTCTTGCCCAGGGTCACGGCGCCGGCAGCGGCCAGTTTCGCGACCACGGTGGCGTCGTACGGGGCCTTGAAGTTGTCGAGCATCTTCGAACCGCAGCTGGTGCGGATGCCTTGAGTGCAGAACAGGTCCTTGTGGGCGATCGGCGCACCGAGCAGGGCGCCGCTCTCACCGTTGGCCCGGCGTGCATCGGCGGCTTTCGCCTGCTCGAGTGCCAGCTCTTCGGTGAGGCTGATGAAACTGTTGAGCTGCGGATCGAGCTGGGTAATACGCGCCAGCAGGACTTTGGTCAGCTCTTCGGAGGAAAACTTTTTATCGGCGAGACCGCGGGCGATCTCGGCCAGAGTCATTTGATGCATTGCAGGCTCTTTCCCTTTAGTCGATGACTTTCGGAACCAGATACAGGCCGTTTTCGACCGCTGGTGCGATGGACTGATAGGCCTCGCGGTGATTGGTCTCGGTCACGACGTCGGCGCGCAGGCGCTGACTGGCTTCCAGCGGGTGGGCCAAAGGCTCGATACCGTCGGTATCGACGGCCTGCATTTCGTCGACCAGCCCGAGAATGCTGTTGAGGGCGGAAGTAATGTGCGGAAGATCGGCATCATTCAGGCCAAGGCAGGCCAGATGTGCGATTTTTTCCACGTCGGAGCGTTCTAGCGCCATCGGGATTCTCCAGTGGAAAACAGAACGGACGGCGTCCGTGTGTTAGATTGTCGGAACACTACCGCACTTCTACGGTCATAAGGCCGCGATTGTGGGGCTTGGTGCACAGAAAAGCGGCCAATTTAACATATTGGCGCCTTGCCCAAAATCCCTGTCGTTGTTAGAGTTTGCCGCACTTTTTTACCCACGCGTTGCCTAGGGTCCCTTTCCCATGTTCAAGAAACTGCGTGGCATGTTTTCCAGCGATCTTTCCATTGACCTGGGCACTGCCAACACCCTTATTTACGTGCGCGAGCGCGGTATCGTCCTGAATGAGCCATCGGTTGTGGCCATTCGGACACACGGTAACCAGAAAAGTGTCGTTGCTGTCGGCACCGAAGCCAAGCGCATGCTCGGCCGTACGCCGGGCAACATTGCTGCCATTCGTCCGATGAAGGACGGCGTGATCGCCGACTTCAGCGTCTGCGAAAAGATGCTGCAATACTTTATCAACAAGGTTCACGAAAACAGCTTTCTGCAGCCCAGCCCTCGTGTGCTGATCTGCGTTCCATGCAAATCCACCCAGGTTGAGCGTCGGGCCATCCGTGAATCGGCCCTCGGTGCCGGTGCCCGTGAAGTGTTCCTGATTGAAGAGCCGATGGCTGCTGCGATCGGTGCCGGCCTGCCGGTTGAAGAAGCACGCGGTTCGATGGTCGTCGATATTGGTGGTGGTACCACTGAAATCGCGCTGATCTCCCTGAACGGTGTGGTCTACGCCGAATCCGTCCGCGTGGGCGGCGACCGCTTCGACGAAGCGATCATCACCTACGTGCGCCGCAACTACGGCAGCCTGATCGGTGAATCGACTGCCGAGCGCATCAAGCAGGAAATCGGTACGGCCTACCCGGGCGGCGAAGTTCGCGAAGTCGACGTTCGCGGTCGCAACCTGGCCGAAGGCGTTCCACGTGCATTCACCCTGAACTCCAACGAAGTGCTGGAAGCTCTGCAAGAGTCCCTGGCCACTATCGTTCAGGCTGTGAAAAGCGCCCTGGAGCAATCGCCGCCGGAACTGGCTTCCGACATCGCCGAGCGCGGCCTGGTGCTGACCGGCGGTGGCGCACTGCTGCGTGACCTCGACAAGTTGCTGGCCCAGGAAACCGGTCTGCCGGTGATTGTTGCCGAAGATCCGCTGACCTGTGTTGCTCGCGGCGGTGGCCGTGCATTGGAAATGATGGACAAGCACACCATGGACCTGCTCTCCAGCGAATAAGCGCCGGTTTGCAATACGTGGGTGAGCGCACAGGCAGCACTTTGCAGTGCTGCCTGTTGGCGTTTATCTTCTGTCAGTCTTCATCCAGGCCGGTTTGATGCCGTATGAATAAACAGAACATTTGCCTGGGAGGAGCGGCTTATTAAACCGCTTTTCGCCAAAGGCCCTTCGTTGGGTGTGCGCCTGTTGGTGCTGGCCGTGCTGTCGGTCGCGCTGATGGTGGTCGATGCCCGCTTCGACCTGCTCAAACCCGCGCGCAAACAAGCGTCGCTGGTGTTGATGGACGCCTACTGGATCACCGACCTGCCCGGACGGCTGTGGGAAGGGATCGCCAGTCAGTTCGGCAGCCGCACCGAGCTGGTCGCCGAAAACGAAAAACTCAAGACCGAGAACCTGCTGTTGCAGGGGCGCATGCAGAAGCTTGCCGCCCTTACCGAGCAGAACGTGCGGCTGCGCGAGTTGCTCAATTCCTCCGCGCTGGTCAACGAAAAGGTCGAAGTGGCCGAGTTGATCGGTATGGACCCCAATCCCTTCACCCATCGCATCATCATCAATAAAGGTGAGCGCGATGGCGTGGTGCTCGGTCAACCGGTGCTCGATGCACGCGGTCTGATGGGCCAGGTGGTCGAGTTGATGCCTTACACCTCCCGGGTGCTGCTGCTGACCGACACCACTCACAGCATTCCTGTGCAGGTGAACCGTAACGGTCTGCGGGCGATTGCCAGCGGCACCGGTAACCCGGAACGCCTGGAACTGCGCCATGTCGCCGATACCGCCGACATCAAGGAAGGCGATCTGCTGGTCAGCTCCGGCCTGGGTCAGCGTTTCCCGGCCGGTTATCCGGTGGCGACGGTCAAGGAAGTCATCCACGACTCCGGCCAGCCGTTCGCGATTGTTCGCGCGGTGCCAACCGCTGCGTTAAACCGCAGCCGTTATCTGCTGCTGGTGTTCAGTGACAACCGCACCGCCGAAGAGCGCGCCAACGATGCGGCGCAGGCCCAGGAAAATCTCGATGCGCAGGGCGGTGGCCCGATGCTTCCGGCCACGGTGCCGAAAGTCGTCAACACACCGGCAGCCGCGACAACGCCAGCTGCGTCGACCGCTCCAGCGCCCGCTGCTGCGGCCAGCACCACGCCGGCCAAACCTGCGGCCAAGCCAGCGGCGGCAAGCAAGCCGTCAGCTTCCCAGCCTGCTGCGCGTCCGGCGGCGAAACCGCCCGCCACTGCGCCGGGCAACACAGGGAGACAAGAATAATGGTCGGCGCTACCGCTTCGCGTAACGGCTGGATTGTCTGGCTGACGTTTGTCTTCGGCATCCTGCTCAGCGTTTCACCGCTGCCGATGTTCATGGAAATCCTGCGTCCCCTCTGGCTGGCCTTGCTGCTGACTTTCTGGGCGTTGTACATGCCGCATACGGTCGGCATGGTCACCGCGTTCTGCCTGGGGCTGGCCGAAGACGTGCTGCAGGGCGATCTGCTTGGCCAGAATGCCTTGATCCTGACGCTGATCACCTTCCTCGTGCTGTCGTTGCAGCAGCGTCTGCGGATGTTCCCGATGTGGCAGCAATGCCTGGTGATCCTGGTGATCTTCGGCCTCGCTCAACTGGTTCAATTGTGGCTCAGCGCCTTGACCGGCAACCGTCAGCCAACCCTGGCGCTGGTACTGCCGGCACTGGTCAGTGCCTTGCTCTGGCCTTGGGTCAGCTTCGCTTTGCGTGGACTGCGCCGGCGCTACAAAATCAACTGATTCGGTCAGGCATGTGCCCGCACCTCGACAAGGGAGATGTCTTGATGAAGCCGCTTTACCTCGCCTCTGGTTCGCCGCGTCGGCGTGAGTTGCTCACGCAGATCGGCGTGCCGTTCTCCGCCATCAGTGCGGACATCGATGAAACCCCAATCCCCGAAGAATCGCCCTCGGCCTATGTCGAACGCCTCGCGCGTGGCAAGGCCGAGGCCGGTCGACGCACGCGGGTGTCCGACGCGGCGTTTTGCGTTCTGGGCGCGGACACCGCCGTGGTGCTCGACGGCAAAATTCTTGGCAAACCGGTGGACGAAGCCGATGCATGCGCCATGCTGATGATGTTGTCCGGCAAGGAGCATGAAGTGCTGACCGCCATCGCCGTGCTCGAAGGCGAGCGCTGCGAGTCGCGCGTGGTGCGCAGTCTGGTGCGGTTCCGCCCGATCAGCCGCGAAGAGGCTGCGGCCTACTGGGCCAGTGGCGAACCCCGGGACAAGGCCGGCGGTTATGGCATTCAGGGCCTCGGCGCGGTGTTTGTCGCCGGGCTCAATGGCAGCTATTCGGCGGTGGTCGGGCTGCCGGTTTGCGAAACCGCAGAACTGTTGGGCCATTTCGGCATACCCTGTTGGCAAAACCTGAACGCGCAATGAGCGTCGTACGAATCAAGATGCGGCCATTATCGTGAACATGCCTGAACGAGACCCTGCCATGAGTGAAGAGATTCTGATCAACATCACGCCGATGGAATCGCGCGTGGCGGTGGTCGAAAACGGTGTGCTGCAAGAAGTCCACGTTGAGCGCACGCAAAAACGCGGGATCGTCGGCAACATCTATAAGGGCAAGATTGTCCGGGTGCTGCCGGGCATGCAGGCGGCATTCGTCGACATCGGTCTGGATCGCGCCGCGTTCATTCATGCCTCGGAAATTTCTTTGCGCGAAGGCCCGGCGGTGGAAAGCATCAGCGCGCTGGTGCACGAAGGGCAGAGCCTGGTGGTACAGGTGACCAAGGATCCGATCGGTTCCAAGGGCGCGCGCCTGACCACGCAGCTGTCGATTCCGTCGCGTTATCTGGTGTACATGCCGCGCACCGCCCACGTCGGCATTTCCCTGAAAATCGAAGACGAAGCCGAGCGCGAGCGCCTCAAGCAGGTGGTCAGCGATTGTGTGGCCAAAGAAGGAATCAAGGAGGCCGGTGGCTTCATCCTGCGTACCGCCGCCGAAGGTGCCGGGGCCGATGAGATCCTCATGGACATCCGCTACCTGCGCCGCCTGTGGGATCAGATCAATGCGCAGATCCAGACCATCGGCGCGCCAAGTGTGATCTACGAAGACCTCGGTCTGGCCCTGCGCACCTTGCGCGATCTGGTCAGCCCGAAGATCGAGAAGATCCGTATCGACTCCCGGGAAACTTTCCAGAAAACCACGCAGTTCGTCGCCGAACTGATGCCGGAAATTGCCGATCGTTTGGAACACTATCCGGGCGAGCGGCCGATTTTCGACCTGTATGGCGTCGAAGACGAAATCCAGAAAGCCCTCGAGCGCAAAGTGCCGCTCAAGTCCGGTGGTTATCTGGTGGTCGATCCGGCGGAGGCCATGACCACCATCGACGTCAACACCGGCGCGTTTGTAGGCCATCGCAACCTTGAAGAAACCATCTTCAAGACCAACCTCGAAGCCGCCACCGCGATTGCCCGGCAGATGCGCCTGCGCAATCTGGGCGGGATCATCATCATCGACTTCATCGACATGGAAGATGAGGAGCATCAGCGCCAGGTGCTGCGCACCCTGGAAAAACAGCTCGAACGTGATCACGCCAAGACCAACATCATCGGCATCACCGAGTTGGGCCTGGTGCAGATGACCCGCAAGCGCACCCGCGAAAGCCTTGAGCAAGTGCTGTGCGAGCCGTGCAGCAGTTGCCAGGGCCGGGGCAAGTTGAAGACCCCGGAAACCATCTGTTACGAGATTTTCCGCGAGATTCTGCGCGAAGCCCGCGCCTATCAGGCGGAAGGTTACCGGGTGCTGGCGAACCAGAAAGTGGTGGATCGGCTGCTCGACGAAGAATCCGGTAACGTCGCCGAGCTTGAAGGGTTCATCGGCCGCACCATACGCTTTCAGGTCGAAACCATGTATTCCCAGGAACAATATGACGTGGTGCTGCTCTGAACCCCTGCAGCACATTTAATCCACAACGGCTGGCCTCAGCTTTCAGTAGTTTTTTTGCCATGGGAGCCAACTGACATGGAGCGTCTGACACGCATTTTGGCCGCACTGACCCGCTGGGGGCTGGGCCTGTGCGCGTTGGTTCTGGTGTTGATGGCGTTGTACGTCAGCCTCGGTCGGGAACTGACGCCACTGGTGGCGGAATACCGCACCGATATCGAAGACAAGGCCACGGCTGCGCTCGGCATGCCGTTGCAGATCGGCGAGCTGGAAGGCAACTGGAGCGGCTTCGCGCCGATTCTGCTGGCCCACGATGTGATGGTCGGTGACGGCGCCAATGCCTTGCGTCTGGATCGGGTGCGCGTGGTGCCTGACCTCTGGGCCAGTCTGCTGGCGCGCGAAGTGCGTATCGCCCATCTGGAATTGAACGGCCTGAAGATCAGTGTCAAAGAAGCACAGGACGGCACCTGGGCGCTGGAAGGCCTGCCGGTGCAGAACGATCAGCCGCTGGATCCCGAGCAATTGTTCCAACGTTCGCAGATGGTTCAGCAACTGTCGGTGCTCGACAGTCAGGTGACCGTGCAGCCACTGGATCAGGCGCCGATGACCTTCACCTACGTCGGCCTCAATCTGAAAACCGGCAGCAGCCGTCAGCGTCTCGATGCTCGTCTGACCTTGCCCGATGGGCAACCAGTGGCGATGAGCCTGCGTACACGGATTCGCCCCTCTCAATTGCCGAACAGTTCGGTGGAAGGTTATGTCAGCCTGCCGCAAAGCGATTGGTCGAAGTGGCTGCCTGAGCGTGTGACTCAACAGTGGAATTTTTCCGAGATCAAAGCGGGCGGCGAGCTGTGGGTGAACTGGAACGACGGCGCTCTGCAAAGCGCCGCCATCCGTTTGAACGCACCACAGGTGACCGGCGCTTATGCCGAGCGCAAGCCGATCAAGATCAGCAATCTGGCGCTCAACGGCTATTACCAGCGCGATGACGAGGGCGCGATTGTCACTCTCGATTCGCTGGCGATGAACTTCGGCGAGACCCGCTGGGAATCCCATGTGCAGCTCAAGCAGACGCTGGCCACCGATAAAACCGATGAGTTGTGGCACTTGCAGGCCGACCGCCTCGACCTGACACCGATCACGCCGTTGCTCAATGCGCTGGGGCCGTTGCCCGAAAACGTCGCTACGGTCGTCGACCACCTGAAGGTGACGGGTGGACTGCGCAACGTGCTGCTGGATTTTCGTCCCAATGCCACCGACGGCTCGAAATTCGGCTTTGCGGCCAACCTCGATAATGTCGGTTTCGATGCCTATCACGGTGCCCCGGCGGCGCGAAACGTCAGTGGCAGCCTCAGCGGCAACCTCGACGGTGGCGAGTTACGCCTGGACAGCAAGGATTTCGTCCTGCACCTCGATCCGATCTTCGCCAAGCCATGGCAATACATCCAGGCCAATGCTCGACTGACCTGGAAGCTCGATAAAGAAGGTTTCACCCTGATCGCGCCGTACCTGAAAGTGCTGGGCGAAGAGGGCAAAATTGCCGGCGACTTCCTGATCCGCCTGCACTTCGACCATAGCCAGGAAGACTACATGGACCTGCGCGTCGGGCTGGTCGATGGCGATGGTCGCTACACCGCCAAATACCTGCCCGAAGTCTTGAGTCCGGCCCTCGACGAGTGGCTGCGTACAGCGATCCTCAAGGGCGCCGTGGATCAGGGCTTCTTCCAGTACCAGGGTTCGCTGAGCAAAAACGCCAAGGACGTGGATCGCAGCATCAGCCTGTTCTTCAAGGTGCATGACGCCGAGCTGGCGTTCCAGCCGGGCTGGCCGCACGTGAGCAAGGTCAGCGGCGATGTGTTCATCGAGGACAGCGGCGTGCGCATCGTGGCCGACAAGGGCCAGTTGCTCGACACCCAGGTCAGCGACGTTTTCGTCAACATTCCCCATGTGCCGGCCGGGCAGCCCACCCATCTGTTGCTCGACGGCGGATTTGTCGGCGGGCTGGGCGATGGCTTGAAGATTCTGCAGACCGCGCCGATCGGTACCGGCGAAACCTTTGCCGGCTGGGAAGGCGAGGGCGATTTGCAGGGCAAGGTCAAACTCGACATTCCGCTGGAAAAGGGCGATCTGCCGAAGATCCTCGTCGATTTCAAAACCGCCAATGCGCGCCTGAAACTGGCCGAGCCGAAGCTGGAACTGAGCCAGCTCAAGGGCGATTTCCGTTTTGACAGCGCCAAGGGGCTGAGCGGGCAGAACATCGCCGCCAGGGCCTTCGACAAGCCGGTGACCGCGCAGATTTTCGCTGATGGCAGCCCGAACAAGCTCAAGACTCGGGTCGCGGCTTCCGGGCAGGTCGAGGTCAAGAAGCTCACTGACTGGCTGGGCGTGACTCAGCCGTTGCCGGTGTCCGGGACCCTTCCGTATCAGTTGCAGGTCAACCTTGACGGCACTGACAGTCAGCTCACTGTCAGCTCCAGCATGAAAGGTGTGGCAGTGGATCTGCCGGCACCGTTCGGCATGTCGGCCGAGCAGGGGCGTGACACGGTGTTCCGCATGACGTTGCAAGGTGCGGAGCGGCGTTACTGGGTCAACTACGATCAACTGGCGAGCTTCACCTTCGCCGCGCCGCCGAGCAATATCGCCGATGGTCGCGGTGAGCTGTTCCTCGGTACGGGCGACGCCGTACTGCCGGAGGCCAAGGGCTTGCGCATTCGCGGGGTGCTGTCGGAGCTGGACGTCGCGCCGTGGCAGGATCTGGTCAGCAAATACGCCGGCAACGATCCGGGCGGCAGTGCCAAACAATTGCTCAACAGTGCCGACTTCAAGGTGGGCAAGCTCACCGCTTTCGGCACCACGCTGGATCAGGCCGCGGTACAGGTCAATCGCAAGCCATGGGCGTGGAATCTGGCGCTCGACAGCCAGCAGGCCAAGGGTTCGGCCAGCCTGCCCGATGCCAAGGGCGCGCCGATCGCGGTCAATCTGCAACACGTACGTCTGCCGGCGCCGGATCCGACGGTGCAGGCTGACGAGAATTCGCCTGATCCGCTGGTTTCGGTCGACCCGACGAAGATTCCCGCGCTGGATATCACCATCAATCAGTTGTTTCTGGGCCAGGATCTGGTCGGTGGCTGGTCGCTGAAAGTTCGCCCGACGGCCAAAGGCATCGCCCTGAACAACATGGACATGGGCCTCAAGGGCATCCTGTTGCAGGGCAATGGCGGCTGGGAAGGGGCGCCGGGTTCGACCAACAGCTGGTTCAAGGGCCGGATCAGCGGCAAGAACCTTGCCGATGTGCTCAAGGGCTGGGGCTTTGCGCCGAGCGTGACCAGTGAAGAGTTCCATATGGATGTCGATGGCCGCTGGCCGGGCTCGCCGGCATGGCTGGCAACCAAGCGCTTCTCCGGCACGCTGGATGCCTCGCTCAATAAAGGTCAGTTCGTTGAAGTGGAGGGAGGCGCGCAGGCGTTGCGGGTGTTCGGTCTGCTCAACTTCAACTCCATCGGCCGTCGTCTGCGTCTGGACTTCTCCGACTTGTTTGGCAAAGGCTTGAGCTACGATCGGGTCAAGGGCCTGTTGGTGGCTAATAACGGCGTGTATGTCACCCGCGAGCCGATTCGTCTGACCGGTCCTTCGAGCAACCTTGAGCTGGACGGTACGCTGGATTTGGTCGGCGATAAGGTCGATGCGAAATTGCTGGTGACCTTGCCGGTGACCAACAACCTGCCGATTGCTGCGTTGATTGTCGGCGCGCCGGCGGTCGGCGGGGCGTTGTTCCTGATCGACAAGCTGATCGGCGACCGCGTAGCGCGCTTCGCCAGCGTCAAGTACACCGTCAAAGGCCCGTGGAAAGAGCCGAAAATCACCTTCGACAAGCCTTTTTGAACAGCCACATCCCGGGCCTATGGAGTAGCATGGCCGCATACCTGTTACGGAGTGCGCCATGTCTTTAGCGGTGATTCAAATGGTCAGCCAGAGTGATGTGCTGGCCAATCTGGCGCAGGCTCGACGCCTGCTCGAACAGGCCGCGGCCGGCGGCGCGAAGCTGGCGGTGCTGCCGGAAAACTTCGCCGCCATGGGCCGTCGCGACATCGCCGACATCGGCCGTGCCGAAGCGCTTGGCGAAGGTCCGATCCTGCCATGGTTGAAACAGACCGCCCGCGACCTCAAGTTATGGATAGTGGCCGGCACCTTGCCGTTGCCGCCGCTTGGGCAACCGGACGCCAAGTCGCATGCCTGTTCGCTGCTGGTCAACGATCAGGGTGAAACCGTGGCACGGTATGACAAGTTGCACCTGTTCGATGTTGATGTGGCGGACAATCGCGGGCGGTATCGCGAATCCGATGACTATGCTTATGGCAGTGGCGTGGTGGTCGCAGACACGCCGGTTGGCCGAGTCGGCCTGACCGTGTGTTACGACCTGCGCTTTCCGGAGCTGTACAGCGAATTGCGCGCCGCCGGTGCCGAGTTGATTACCGCCCCGTCGGCCTTCACCGCAGTGACCGGTGCGGCGCATTGGGATGTGCTGATTCGCGCCCGGGCCATCGAGACGCAGTGTTATGTATTGGCGGCAGCGCAGGGCGGGACTCACCCGGGACCGCGTGAAACCTTCGGTCATGCGGCGATTGTCGACCCGTGGGGCCGTGTGCTGGCGCATCAGGATCAAGGCGAGGCGGTATTGTTGGCCGCACGCGACAGTGATGAACAAGCGTCTATCAGGGCGCGAATGCCGGTGACGAGTCATCGGCGGTTTTTCTCGCAGGGCGCCCAGCGGCCTGCTTCAGAACATGAATTTAAGGCGTAAACCTATGAGCGAGTTGTTGTCCTCAGTCAGTGATCACCTGTTGGCGCCCGGCGGCGTGACCATCGAGAGCCTGCAAGGTGTGCTCGGCGATCTGGCCGGCCCGGGCATCGATGCTGCCGATCTGTATTTCCAGGGCCAGATCTCTGAGTCGTGGTCGCTGGAAGACGGTATCGTCAAGGAAGGCAGCTTCAACCTCGACCAAGGTGTTGGCGTGCGTGCGCAGTCCGGCGAGAAAACCGGTTTTGCCTACAGCAACGCGATCACCCTCGAAGCACTGGGCGCTGCGGCCCGTGCCGCCCGCTCGATCTCCCGCGCCGGGCAGAACGGCACGGTGCAGGCGTTCAGCACTCAGGATGTCGCGCAGTTGTATGCGCCGGACAATCCGCTGGAAGTGTTGAGCCGCGCCGAGAAAGTCGAGCTGCTCAAGCGCATCGACGTCGCTACCCGCGCCCTCGACCCACGGATTCAGCAGGTCAGCGTGAGCATGGCCGGGGTCTGGGAACGGATTCTGGTAGCGTCCACCGACGGTGGCCTGGCCGCTGATGTGCGTCCGCTGGTACGTTTCAACGTCAGCGTGATCGTCGAGCAGAATGGGCGTCGCGAGCGCGGCGGACATGGCGGCGGCGGGCGTACCGACTACCGTTATTTCCTCGCCGAAGACCGTGCCATGGGCTATGCCCGTGAAGCGCTGCGTCAGGCCTTGGTGAACCTCGAAGCGATTCCGGCACCGGCCGGCACCTTGCCTGTCGTCCTCGGTTCGGGCTGGTCCGGTGTGCTGCTGCACGAAGCGGTCGGTCACGGTCTGGAAGGCGACTTCAACCGCAAGGGCAGTTCGGCCTACAGCGGGCGCATGGGCGAAATGGTTGCCTCCAAGCTCTGCACCATTGTCGATGACGGCACGTTGAGCGGTCGTCGCGGCTCGCTGAGCGTCGACGACGAAGGCACTCCGACCGAGTGCACCACGCTGATCGAGAACGGCGTGCTCAAAGGTTACATGCAGGACAAGCTCAACGCACGCCTGATGGGCGTAGCCCGTACCGGCAACGGTCGTCGCGAGTCCTACGCGCATCTGCCGATGCCGCGCATGACCAACACTTACATGTTGGGTGGCGAGAGCGATCCGGCGGAAATCATCGCTTCGGTGAAGAAGGGCATCTACTGCGCCAACCTCGGCGGCGGTCAGGTCGACATTACCAGCGGCAAGTTCGTGTTCTCCACCAGCGAGGCGTACCTGATCGAGGACGGCAAGATTACCGCACCGGTCAAGGGCGCGACGTTGATCGGCAACGGCCCCGAGGCGATGAGCCGGGTGTCGATGGTCGGTAACGATCTGGCGCTGGACAGCGGTGTGGGCACGTGCGGCAAGGACGGGCAGTCGGTGCCGGTGGGTGTCGGTCAGCCGACGCTGAAGATCGATGCGATTACCGTGGGTGGCACGGGCGCATAAATAAACCAGCTGTAGGAGCTGCCGCAGGCTGCGATCTTTTGATCTTGCTTTTAACAATCAAAGTCAAAAGATCGCAGCCTGCGGCAGCTCCTACAAGAGCGAGATATCAACGCAGGCCGCGTTGGGTATCGTCCAGCTCACGGATGTACTTGAAGATCTTGCGGCTGGAAGCAGGAGGTTTGTTTTGCGCAACTTCGTGCTGAGCCTGACGGATCAGGGAGCGCAGTTGCTGGCGATCGGCGTCGGGGTATTCGACGACGAATTTCTCCAGCACGGCATCGTCACCGGCGATCAGGCGGTCGCGCCAGCGTTCGAGGTTGTGGAAACGCTCGTTGTACTGACGGGTGGAGGCATCGAGTTGATCGAGCAGGACCAGAATCGCGTCAGTGTCCTGATCGCGCATCAGTTTGCCGATGAACTGCAGGTGCCGTTTACGCGCGATGTTCGCGGTGTGCTTCGGCGCATCGGCCAGGGCCCGGCGCAAAGCGTCGGTCAATGGCAATTTTGCCTGCAAGTCGGGCTTGAGTGTTGTAAGGCGCTCGCCAAGGTCAACCAGAGCATGCAGCTCGCGTTTGACCTGAGATTTGCTTTTTTCTCCCGTATCGAGGGAGTCGTCGTAAGAATCAACCATGGTGGCAGTCCGCAAAGAAACGCCGCCATGATAACCAGTCGGGGGCCGCTTGTCCGGCCCGGTCGCTCGATGGCCCCAGCCGAAAGCAGAATTTGAGTGGAGATGAGCATGAGTGCAGTTCAAAGCGTCGGCCCGCAAGCATTGCCGGCACTGCAGGAACAGGTCGAGCAGATCATCGCCGAAGCCAAGCGTCAGGGCGCCAGCGCCTGTGAAGTCGCGGTGTCGCTGGAGCAGGGTTTGTCGACGTCGGTGCGCCAGCGTGAGGTCGAGACGGTCGAATTCAATCGCGACCAGGGCTTTGGCATCACCTTGTATGTTGGCCAGCGCAAAGGCTCGGCCAGCACGTCCGCCACCGGGCCGGACGCGATTCGTGAAACCGTTGCCGCTGCACTGGCGATCGCCAAACATACCTCTGAAGACGAAGCCTCGGGCCTCGCCGATGCCGCGCTGATGGCCAGGGATGTGCAGGATTTCGATCTGTTCCACGAATGGGACATCACCCCGGAGCAGGCCATCGAGAAGGCGTTGCTCTGTGAAGCGGCGGCGTTCGACGCCGATGCGCGAATCAAGAACGCCGACGGCACCACCCTCAGCACCCATCAGGGCTGCCGCGTGTATGGCAACAGCCACGGTTTCATCGGTGGTTACGCGTCGACCCGGCACAGCCTGAGCTGCGTGATGATCGCCGAAGCCGACGGCCAGATGCAGCGCGATTACTGGTATGACGTCAATCGTCAGGGCAGCCTGCTGGCGGATCCGGTGAGCATCGGCCAGCGTGCCGCGCAACGCGCCGCGAGCCGTCTGGGCGCGCGTCCGGTACCGACCTGCGAAGTGCCGGTGCTGTTTTCCGCTGAACTGGCGGGCGGGTTGTTCGGCAGTTTCCTGTCGGCGGTGTCTGGCGGCAGTCTGTATCGCAAATCGTCGTTCCTCGAAGGTACGCTGGGGCAGAAGCTGTTTCCGGAATGGCTGACCATCGACGAGCGTCCACATCTGATGCGCGCCATGGGCAGTGCGTCCTACGACGGTGATGGTCTGGCCACCTATGCCAAATCGTTCGTCGAGAAGGGCGAGTTGGTGTCGTACATCCTCGGCACGTACTCCGGGCGCAAACTCGGCATGCCGAGCACCGCCAACGCGGGTGGCGTGCACAACCTGTTCGTCACTCACGGTGATGAAGATCAGGCGGCGCTGTTGAAACGCATGGGCCGTGGGTTGTTGGTCACCGAATTGATGGGCCATGGCTTGAACATGGTTACAGGCGATTATTCGCGTGGTGCGGCGGGGTTCTGGGTCGAGAACGGCGAAATCCAGTTCGCGGTGCAGGAAGTGACCATCGCCGGCAACATGCGCGACATGTTCAAGCAGATCGTCGCAGTCGGTAATGATCTGGAGCTGCGCAGCAATATTCGTACGGGCTCGGTGCTGATCGAGCGGATGACTGTCGCGGGCAGCTAAGCCCCAGCGGTCGGACAAGAAAGGCGCGCCACCCAATCGGGTGGCGCGCCTTTTTTCTTGGCTCCACACAAAACCTTGTGGGAGCGAGCCTGCTCGCGAAAGCGATAGCAGCCTGCTGCAGCAGCGACTGACACGACGCCTTCGCGAGCAGGCTCGCTCCTACAATGGAGTCTGTGTAATCAGGCGCTCTTGTTTTGTTTCTCATTATCATCTAATAATAAATCTCATCTCCGAACGAGCCCCGGATCATGAGTTCTGCCTTGCACGAGCAGCCGTACCTCGAAAGCTGGCGCTGGATGAGTCGCCAGATCCGTTGCGCGATGGATCCTGACGAACCACGCCTGATCGAACATTACCTGGCCGAAGGCCGTTATCTGGTCTGCTGCACGGCGACTTCCCCGTGGACCATCGCTGAAACCTCCTTCCGTTTGCTGCTCGACACAGCCACCGACATCGCGTTGCCGTGGCACTGGCGCAGCCTGTGTCTCGATCAAGCCTGGCGGCCGTTGCGTGAAATGGAGCGTCTGTCGCTGTGCAACTGCCGGCTCCAGCGCTGGCAGCGCTACACCTGGCAACTGGCGACCTGCGAGTTGCTTCCCTCGATTCCTCTCATTGAATTAGTCCAAGGATTTACCGATGACCAAGACTCGTATTGAGCGCGACAGCATGGGCGAACTACAGGTGCCGGTGGACGCTCTCTATGGCGCGCAGACCCAGCGTGCAGTGGATAACTTCCCGATCAGCGGCAAGCCGATGCCAACGCAATTCATCCGTGCGCTGATCCTCGCCAAAGCCGCCGCCGCGCGGGCCAACGTCGAGCTCAACCAGATCAGCGCCGCACAGGGCAAAGCCATCAGCGATGCCGCGCAAGGCCTGCTCGAAGGCGACTTCATGCAGCATTTCCCGGTGGATATCTTCCAGACCGGCTCCGGCACCAGCTCCAACATGAACGCCAACGAAGTGATTGCGACCCTCGCCAGCCGTCTGCTCGATGAACCGGTCAACCCGAACGATCACGTCAACTGCGGCCAGAGCAGCAACGACATCATTCCGACCACCATCCACGTCAGCGCCGCCCTGGCGTTGCACGAACAACTGCTGCCGGCGCTGTTGCATTTGGTGCAGGTCATCGAAAACAAAGCCGAACAGGTGCACCACCACGTCAAAACCGGCCGTACGCACTTGATGGACGCGATGCCGGTGCGCATGAGTCAGGTGCTCAATGGCTGGGCGCAGCAGCTCAAGGCCAACATCGGTCATCTGCAGGACTTGCTGCCGAGCCTGCAATCGCTGGCGCAGGGCGGTACGGCGGTCGGCACCGGGATCAACGCGCATCCGGAGTTTGCCAAGCGTTTCAGTCGCCAGCTCAGCCAACTGACGAATGTGCAATTCACTCCGGGCAAGGATCTGTTCGCCCTGATCGGCTCGCAGGACACCGCCGTCGCCGTCTCTGGTCAGCTCAAGGCCACCGCCGTGTCGCTGATGAAAATCGCCAACGACCTGCGCTGGATGAACTCTGGTCCGCTCGCCGGCCTTGGCGAGATCGAGCTGGAAGCCCTGCAACCGGGTTCGTCGATCATGCCGGGCAAGGTCAACCCGGTGATTCCGGAAGCTACTGCGATGGTCGCTGCGCAAGTGATCGGCAACGATTCGGTGATCACCATCGCCGGCCAGTCGGGCAACTTCGAACTGAACGTGATGCTGCCGATCATCGCCCAGAACCTGCTGAGCAGCATCGAACTGCTGTCCAATGCCAGTCGTCTGCTCGGCGACAAGGCCATCGCCAGCTTCAAGGTCAATGAGTCGCGGCTCAAGGAAGCGCTGTCGCGCAACCCGATTCTGGTCACCGCGCTGAACCCGATCATCGGCTACCAGAAAGCCGCCGAAATCGCCAAGCAGGCCTACAAACAGGGCCGCCCGGTGATCGACGTCGCGCTGGAGCACACCGACCTGTCGCGCAGCCAACTGGAAGAGTTGCTCAACCCCGAGAAACTCACCGCCGGCGGCGTGTAAACCCCGCAACCGCTTTGGAGGTTCACCATGGAGCACTGGAAACGCACGATCGAACGGGCCAATCGCTGCTTCATGCTGGGCGAGCTGATTGATGCCCGTGAAGCTTATCTGCAAGCCCTGGCCCTGGCGCAAGTACTGTTCGAACGCTGGGCGGACGCCGACGAAGCGGTGGCGGCCTGCGTCATCTCCCACCACAACCTGGCGGATCTGCACTTGCGCCTGAATCAGCCGGAGGAGAGCGCCGAGTACCTCTGCGCGATTCATCAAAGGCTGTTGCAGACCATGCAGGACGAGCGCCTGCGTCCGGCCCTGCGGGAAGCGGCGTTGCGCCAGAGCAGCAAGACCTACGTCGAACTGCTGAACTTCATCAGCGAACACGGCGAATACCCGCGCACCCAGCGCCTGCTGCACCCGGACACCGGCAACGCACGCCGCGCGTCAGCCTCACATCATCATGGAGTCCACTGAAATGGCTTTTACCTTGCCTGCCTTGCCTTACGCCTACGATGCCCTGGAACCGCACATCGATGCGCAAACCATGGAGATTCACTACACCAAGCACCACCAGACCTACATCAACAACCTCAATGCCGCCGTCGAAGGCACTGAGTACGCCGAATGGCCGGTGGAAAAACTGGTCGCCAGCGTTCAGCAGTTGCCGGAAAAACTCCGCGCGGCGGTGATCAATCAGGGTGGCGGGCATGCCAACCATTCGCTGTTCTGGGAAGTCATGGTGCCCAACGGCGGTGGCAAGCCGGATGGTGTGCTGGCGAAGGCCATCGATGAGCAATTGGGCGGTCTCGACAGTTTCAAGGAAGCCTTCACCAAAGCCGCGTTGACCCGTTTCGGCAGCGGCTGGGCTTGGCTCAGTGTGACCCCGGAGAAAAAACTGGTCGTGGAAAGTAGCGGCAATCAGGACAGCCCGTTGATGAACGGCAACACGCCGATTCTCGGTCTGGATGTTTGGGAACACGCCTATTACCTGCGTTATCAGAACCGTCGCCCGGAATACATCAACGCGTTCTACAACGTGATCAACTGGCCGGAAGTTGCTGCGCGCTACCAGGCTGCACTGGTTTAAGTCTTCTATAAAAACAATCCAGGGCTGACTATGGGCACTGAAACACTGGCGATTGGCGGTGGGCGCATGTTTCGTTACGCGGTCGGGTCGCTGTTGCTGCTGGCGGGCATGACCCTGCTGGCCCTGCACGGGCTGGAATGGCTGGATCTGCAGCCGCGATTGTCACGCGCATTGCAGGGCGGCGCGATCTGCGCCCTCGGCACGGCGCTCGGCGCGGTGCCGGTGCTGGTGATCCGGCGTATGCCGCAGAGGCTCAGCGATACGCTACTGGGTTTCGGCGCCGGCGTGATGCTGGCGGCGACCGCGTTTTCGCTGATCGTGCCGGGCATCGCTGCTGCCGAAAGTCTGGGCCTGACACCATGGGCCGCCAGCGGGTTGATCTGCTTCGGCATCATGCTCGGTGCGTTCGCTCTGTATCTGGTGGATCTGAAACTGTCCGGCGCCTCACCGGAAATGCTTGTCGGCACCTTGGAACACCCAGTGATTCCGCCGCGCATCTGGCTGTTCGTCTTCGCCATCATTGCTCACAACATCCCGGAAGGCATGGCGGTGGGGGTGTCCGCTGGCGGCGGCATGCCGGATGCCGACAGTCTGGCGATGGGCATCGCCTTGCAGGATGTGCCAGAGGGATTGGTGATTGCGCTGGTACTGGCGGGGGCAGGAATGTCGCGGGTCAAGGCATTCTTGATCGGTGCGGCGTCAGGACTGGTCGAACCGGTGTTTGCACTGCTCTGTGCGTGGCTGGTCAGTCTGGCGGAGCTGTTATTGCCGTTGGGGCTGGCGCTGGCGGCGGGGGCTATGTTGCTGGTGGTGACGCACGAAGTCATTCCGGAATCGCGCCGCAATGGTCATGAGAAGCTGGCCAGTCTTGGCTTGCTGATCGGGTTTTGTCTGATGATGGTGATGGATACGGCGTTGGGGTGAATATCAAAAGATCGCAGCCTGCGATCTTTTGATCTTTTGATCTTTTGATCTTTAAACGATCAACCACCCTCATCGAAGTAGTTGTTGATCAACGCCACCAGCGCATCCAGCGCTTCTTGTTCCTGATGGCCTTCGGTGCTCAGATAGATCTTCGTACCCTTGCCGGCGGCGAGCATCATCATCGCCATGATGCTTTTGCCATCCACTGTGGTTTCTGGCGTGCGACCCACTCTGATCGTGCAATCCGGGAACTGGCCCGCCACCCCGACGAACTTGGCCGACGCTCGGGCGTGCAGGCCCAGTTTATTGATGATTTCGATTTCCAGAGCAGGCATCGCGGTGTGAATCCTTTAAGTGAGGTCGCGGTGGCGAACCTGGACGTTCTTCAGGGTTTTCTGCAGGGCCTGACCCAGACGTTCGGTCAGGTAAACGGAGCGGTGATGCCCGCCGGTGCAGCCAATGGCAATGGTGACATAGGCGCGATTACTCGCGGCAAAGCGTGGCAGCCATTTGTACAGGTAGCCGTAGATGTCCTGGAACATCTCCTCAACCTCCGGTTGTGCAGCCAGGTACTCGGCGACCGGTGCGTCGAGACCCGATTGTGCACGCAGTTCCGGTTTCCAGTAAGGATTGGGCAGGCAGCGCACATCGAACACCAGATCCGCGTCCACCGGCATGCCGCGCTTGAAGCCGAACGACTCGACCAGAAACGCCGTACCCGGCTCCGGCTGGTTCAGCAGGCGCAGTTTGATGGTGTCACGCAACTGGTACAGATTCAGATTGGTGGTGTTGACCTTGAGGTCGGCCAGGTCGGCGATCGGGCCGAGCAGGGCGGTTTCATCTTCGATCGCTTCGGCCAGCGAGCGGTTGGCAGTGCTCAATGGATGGCGCCGGCGGGTTTCCGAGAAGCGCTTGAGCAGGGTTTCTTCGTCGGCATCCAGATACAACACATCGCACTGGATGTGCCGGGCACGGACTTCTTCAAGCAGTTCGGGGAAACGCGACAGGTGGCTCGGCAGATTGCGTGCATCGATCGACACGGCCACCAGCGGCTGGGCCAGTTCGGTGTGAATCAGGGCGCGTTCGGCGAGTTCCGGCAGCAGACCGGCCGGCAGGTTGTCGATGCAGTAGTAGCCGTTATCCTCAAGGACATTCAGGGCGGTACTTTTACCCGAGCCGGAGCGGCCGCTGACGATGATCAAGCGCATGATTAATGACCGTTCTGCTCGCTCAGGACGACCTGATACAAGGCTTCGTTGCTCGGTGCGCTGCGCAGTTTTTCGCGCACTTCCTTGCGATCGAGCATGCTGGCGATCTGGCGCAGTAATTCCAGGTGGGCATCGGTGGCCGCTTCCGGGACCAGCAGTACAAACAGCAGGTCGACCGGTGCGCCGTCGATGGCATCGAAATCGATGGGGGCATCAAGGTGCATCAACGCGCTGATAGGCGCTTCGCAGCCTTTGAGGCGACAGTGGGGAATGGCGATGCCGTTGCCGAAACCGGTGGATCCGAGTTTCTCACGGGCTACCAGGCTCTCGAAAACATCCTGCATGGCCAGATCCGGCACTTCTTTATGGATGAGGTTGGCAATCTGTTCGAGGGCTTTCTTTTTACTGCCGCCCGGCACGTTCACCAGGGAACGGCCGGGGGTCAGGATACTTTCAAGTCGGATCATGGGTTGGGAGTGTTAACGACCTGTCGCGCCCTGAAGGAGGCTCTGGGTCTTTTCCTTATGCTTTTTGAGTTGGCGATCCAGCTTGTCGGTCAGTGAGTCGATCGCAGCGTACATGTCGGTATCTTCTGCGTTGGCGACCACTTCGCTGCCGGGTATATGCAAGGTGGCTTCGATTTTCTGCTTGAGCTTTTCGACGCACATCGTGACTTGCACGTTGGTGATCTTGTCGAAATGGCGCTCCAATCGTTCGAGTTTCTCGTTGATGTAGGTGCGCAGAGGTTCGGTCACTTCCAGTTGGTGTCCACTGATGTTGACTTGCATACAGCTTCTCCTTCGTTGCCAGTGCATAAAGCGGCAGGCCGAAGAGCCTGCCACTGGAACGCTGTAACGTGGCTTACATCAACCGCTTGCGTTCGCTCGAAGGCGCGATCCCGAGGGATTCGCGGTACTTGGCGACGGTGCGGCGAGCCACCTGAATGCCTTGTGCCTCCAGTAAACCAGCGATCTTGCTGTCACTCAACGGCTTTTTCTGATTTTCCGCCGCAACCAGTTTTTTGATGATCGCGCGGATCGCCGTCGACGAGCATTCACCGCCTTCGGAGGTGCTGACGTGGCTGGAGAAAAAGTATTTCAGTTCATAAATACCGCGCGGGGTATGCATGAATTTCTGCGTGGTGACCCGGGAAATCGTCGATTCGTGCATGCCGACCGCCTCGGCGATGTCATGCAGGACCAACGGCTTCATGGCTTCATCGCCATACTCCAGGAAGCCGCGCTGATGCTCGACGATCTGGGTGGCCACCTTCATCAGGGTTTCGTTGCGGCTTTGCAGGCTCTTGATGAACCAGCGTGCCTCTTGCAACTGGTTGCGTATGAAGGTGTTGTCGGCGCTGGTGTCGGCGCGACGGACGAAACCGGCGTACTGCGCGTTAACCCGCAGACGGGGCACTGACTCCTGATTCAGCTCGACCAGCCAGCGTTCGTTATCCTTGCGCACAATGACGTCGGGCACCACGTACTCGGCTTCGGTCGATTCGATCTGCGAGCCCGGACGCGGATTGAGGCTTTGCACCAGTTCGATGACCTGACGCAACTCGTCTTCCTTGAGCTTCATACGCCGCATCAACTGGCTGTAGTCGCGACTGCCGAGCAGATCGATGTAATCGCTGACCAGACGTTTGGCTTCGTTGAGCCACGGGGTCTTGGCCGGGAGCTGACGCAGTTGCAGCAGCAGGCATTCGCCGAGGTTGCGCGCCCCGATACCGGCCGGTTCGAACTGCTGAATGCGGTGCAGAACGGCTTCGATCTCGTCCAGCTCGATGTCGAGCTCCGGATCAAAGGCGTCGAGAATTTCTTCGAGGGTTTCGTCCAGGTAGCCCTGATTGTTGATGCAATCGATCAGGGTCACGGCGATCAGGCGGTCGGTGTCGGACATCGGCGCCAGGTTCAATTGCCACAGCAGATGGCTTTGCAGGCTTTCGCCGGCGGACGTGCGGGTGGTGAAGTCCCACTCGTCGTCATCGCTGCTGGGCAGGCTGCTGGCGCTGGTCTGGTAGACGTCTTCCCAGGCGGTATCAACGGGCAGTTCGTTAGGAATGCGCTCGTTCCATTCGCCATCTTCCAGATTGTCCACCGTCGGGGCGGCTTCCTGATAGGACGGTTCCTGAATGTCGGTGTTGGGTTTTTGTTCGGCGTTGTCGGCCAAAGGATCGGTATTGTCGAAGTCGTCGCCTTCTTCCTGGCGTTCGAGCATCGGATTGGATTCCAGGGCCTCCTGGATTTCCTGTTGCAGGTCCAGGGTCGACAATTGGAGCAGGCGGATGGCCTGTTGCAGCTGCGGTGTCATCGTCAGCTGCTGGCCCATTCTCAAGACTAGCGATGGTTTCATGGCAGGGGCTTAACACCTTATTCGCCGGCGCGCATGCGCCATCCACTACAGGGCGCCGGAGCGCCAAACTTAAGCAAATTATATGCCTGAAACTGTCGTGTTTGCCTAGAGCGCTGTAACAATAAAAGCGTATAAAAGCCTGCTTCATCGATACAGCACCCGGAGGCTGGCCAAGTGCCTTGGTGCTTACAGGCGGAACTCGTGGCCCAGGTACACTTCCTTCACCAGATCGTTGGCGAGGATGGTCGCCGCATCGCCTTCCGCGATCAGTTGACCGTCGTTGACGATGTAGGCGGTTTCGCAGATATCCAGGGTCTCACGCACGTTGTGGTCGGTGATAAGAACACCGATGCCCTTGGCCTTGAGGTGATGGATGATCTGCTTGATGTCGCCGACCGAAATCGGGTCGACACCGGCGAACGGTTCGTCGAGCAGGATGAATTTCGGTGCGGTCGCCAGGGCGCGGGCGATTTCCACCCGGCGGCGTTCACCACCGGACAGGCTCATGCCGAGGTTGTCGCGGATGTGGCTGATGTGGAATTCCTGCAGCAGGCTTTCCAGTTCCTTGCGACGACCGGCCTTGTCGAGTTCCGTGCGGGTTTCGAGGATGGCCATGATGTTATCGGCCACCGACAGTTTGCGGAAGATCGACGCTTCTTGCGGCAGATAGCCGATACCGGCCTTGGCACGGCCGTGCATCGGCTGATGGCTGACGTCCAGATCATCGATCAGCACGCGACCCTGATCGGCCTGCACAAGGCCGACGATCATGTAGAAACAGGTGGTCTTGCCGGCACCGTTCGGGCCGAGCAGGCCAACGATCTGGCCGCTGTCGATCGACAGGCTGACGTCGCGCACAACCTGGCGGCTTTTATAGGCCTTGGCCAGGTGTTGAGCTTTCAGAGTTGCCATTACTGGGTTTTCTCGTCGGTTTTCTTCTTCGGCTGGATCACCATGTCGATACGCGGACGCGCTTCGGTGACTTTGCTGCCGGTAGCGCGACCGGCACTGGCCAGTTTCTTCACCGTGTCATAGACGATTTTCTCGCCCTGAGTGGTGTTGTTGTCCTTGTCGACAACCTTGGCCTTGTCGATCAGCACGACGCGGTTTTGCGCGGCGTGGTACTGAATCGTCACGCCCCAGCCCTGAACAGGCTTGGCGTCACCCTGGGTTTGCAGTTGCTCGAAGTAGGCAAGGTTGCCCACCGAGGTCACCACGTCGATATCGCCGGTCGGAGTACGGGTGATGGTCACCGTATTGCCCTTAACGATCATCGAGCCCTGGGTGATGATCACATCACCTTTATAGGTGGCGATGCCGTTCTTGTCGTCCAGCTGGGCGTCGTCGGCCTGAATGCGGATAGGTTGCTGCTGATCGTTCGGCAGAGCCCAGGCGCTCACGCTTCCCAGTGCTGCGCCCAGACTGAGCAAAATAGGGAGGGTTTTAACGAGCCTCATACTGTCCTCTTACGTTCGATTGCAGGTGTATCCTGCTTTCCTTCAAATACGCCTTCATTCCCACGCCAGTCGATACACCGCCAGCGCCGTCGATTCTAACGGGTTGCTCGGTCTGCGCATATTGCTGCTGAGGGAACACCGTCATGCGTGTGCTGGTGATCAGGGTGTCGCGTTTCTTTTCATCGGTGCGCTTGATGCGTACCGAGTCGATCAATTCTACCTGCGTTCCGTCCGGATTCACTTCGCCTCGCTCGCTGGTCACGTGCCACGGAAACTCGGTGCCGCGATACATGTTGAGGTCGGGTTTGGTAACCAGAGTCACATCCGTCGCTTTCAGGTGTTCGGCCTTGTCCGACGTCATTTCGTACTGCACTTTGCCGTCCGGCAGATATTGCAGGGTATGCGTATTGGTGGCGTACCAGTCGATGGCAGTGTCTTCGACCTTGGCCACAGGCTTGTCGAGGAAACGTTCCGGACTGATGTTCCAGTAGCCGACCGCCCCAAACATCGCAGCGATGCAGCCGAACAGCAGGAAGTTGCGAAATTTTTTGCTAAACATGATTTGGCTCACAGGTACGCGGCGTTGGCCGCATCGAGGCGGCCCTGGGCGCGCAGGATCAATTCGCAGAATTCACGGGCGGCACCTTCGCCACCGCGGGCCCGAGTGACGCCATGGGCGTGTTCGCGCACGAAGTCGGCAGCATTGGCAACGGCCATGCCCAGGCCTACGCGGCGGATCACCGGCAAGTCAGGCAGGTCGTCACCCAGGTAGGCGACCTGTTCATAGCTTAGGCCCAGTTGCGCCAGCAGGCCGTCCAGAACCACCAATTTGTCTTCACGGCCCTGAAACAGGTGCGGGATGCCGAGGTTCTTCGCCCGGCGTTCAACCACCGGGGTCTTGCGGCCACTGATGATGGCGGTCTCGACACCGGCATTCATCAGCATCTTGATGCCCTGGCCATCGAGGGTGTTGAAGGTCTTGAATTCGCTGCCGTCTTCGAGGAAGTACAGGCGCCCGTCGGTGAGGACGCCGTCGACGTCGAACACCGCCAGTTTGATCGCTTTGCCGCGTTGCAGCAGATCGGTGGTCATTACATCACTCCTGCACGCAGCAGATCGGAGAGGTTGAAGGCGCCGATCGGGCGATCTTCTTCATCTACGACCACCAGTGCGTTGATTCGGTGGTCTTCCATGATTTTCAGGGCTTCGGCGGCGAGCATCTCCGGCCGTGCGGTCTTGCCGTGTGCGGTCATGACCTGGTCGATGGTGGCGCTGCGGATGTCGATGCTGCGGTCCAGCGTGCGGCGCAAATCGCCGTCGGTGAAGATTCCGGCCAGTTTGCCATCGGCTTCAACGATCGCGGTCATGCCCAGACCCTTGCGGGTCATTTCCATGAGCGCGTCCTTGAGCAGGGTGCCGCGCTGCACTTGCGGCAGCTCTTGCCCGGCATGCATGACGTTTTCCACTTTCAGCAGCAGGCGTCGACCCAGAGCGCCGCCCGGGTGTGAAAAGGCAAAATCTTCGGCGGTGAAACCACGCGCTTCCAGCAGCGCCACGGCCAGGGCATCGCCCATGACCAGCGCGGCGGTGGTAGAGGAAGTCGGTGCCAGGTTCAGCGGGCAGGCTTCGTGTTCGACATGAACGTTGAGATTGACTTCGGCAGCTTTGGCCAGCGGCGACTGCGGATTGCCGGTGAGACTGATCAACTGGATGCCGAGGCGCTTGATCAATGGCAGCAGGGTGACGATTTCGTTGGTCGAGCCGGAGTTGGAGAGGGCGAGGATCACGTCGTCGCGGGTGATCATGCCCATGTCGCCATGGCTGGCTTCGGCCGGGTGGACGAAAAATGCCGGGGTGCCGGTGCTGGCCAGGGTCGCGGCAATCTTGTTGCCGACGTGCCCGGATTTGCCCATGCCGACCACGACCACACGGCCTTTGCTGGCCAGAATCATCTCGCAAGCGCGTACGAAATCGGCGTCGATATGGGGCAACAAGCCTTGTACGGCTTCCACTTCGAGGCGGATGGTGCGTTGTGCCGATTGAATCAGGTCGCTGGATTGGCTCATGTCAGAAATCGTATAGCCCGATGAAAAGGCGGCGATTATAGCGGTTATGTTGAAAAGCCTCACGCAAGTTCGTCGTGCTTTGTCATTCCGCGTCAGCCAAACCCCGAAAAAGTACCATCAGGCCTGTCATATCGTTGAACGCGGAGGGGCGGGGCCTTGGGCGCTTGGCGTTTGCAGTGATATAGTTCGCCGCCAGTTCGGCCTGCCCGGGAGGTATGTGCTTTCTGCGGAAAGCCAGGCGTCCGAGTGAGAGGCTGCATCGCAAGGAGTTTAGATGAGTGCCGATAACGCCTACGCGGTCGAGCTGAAGGGAGTCTCCTTCAAGCGCGGTGCGCGCAGCATTTTCAATAACGTCGATATTCGCATCCCGCGTGGCAAGGTTACCGGCATCATGGGACCTTCCGGGTGCGGCAAGACCACTTTGTTGCGCTTGATGGGTGCACAGTTGCGTCCTTCCAGCGGCGAAGTCTGGGTCAACGGCCAGAACCTGCCGACGCTGTCGCGCAGTGATCTGTTCGATGCGCGCAAGCACATGGGCGTGCTGTTTCAAAGCGGCGCGCTGTTCACCGATCTCGATGTCTTCGAGAACGTCGCTTTCCCCCTGCGCGTTCATACCCAATTGCCGGATGAAATGATCCGCGACATCGTCCTGCTCAAATTGCAGGCGGTCGGTTTGCGCGGTGCGATCGAGCTGATGCCCGACGAGCTGTCCGGCGGCATGAAGCGTCGGGTCGCCCTGGCCCGGGCGATTGCGCTCGATCCGCAGATTCTCATGTATGACGAGCCTTTCGTCGGCCAGGATCCGATCGCCATGGGCGTGCTGGTACGCCTGATCCGTCTGCTCAACGATGCGCTGGGGATCACCAGTATCGTGGTCTCCCACGATCTGGCCGAAACCGCGAGCATCGCCGACTACATCTATGTAGTGGGTGATGGTCAGGTGCTGGGGCAGGGCACGCCGGACGAATTGATGAACTCGGATGAACCGCGTATTCGCCAGTTCATGACCGGCAACCCCGATGGCCCGGTGCCGTATCATTTTCCAGCGACGGATTACCGCGCAGATCTTCTGGGGAAGCGCTGATGCGCAGAATTTCATTGATAGAACGCGTACGCCGGTTCGGCGAGGCCGCGATCGACGCCGTCGCGGTGTTTGGCCGCGCGACCCTGTTCCTGTTTCACGCCCTGCTCGGTCGTGGCGGCATCAGTGGCGGTTTCGGCCTGCTGGTCAAGCAACTGCATTCGGTCGGCGTGATGTCGCTGGTGATCATCGTCGTGTCGGGGATTTTCATCGGCATGGTGCTGGCGCTGCAGGGCTTCAGTATTCTGTCGAGCTACGGTTCGGAGCAGGCGGTGGGGCAGATGGTGGCCCTGACGTTGCTGCGTGAACTGGGGCCTGTCGTGACGGCGTTGCTGTTTGCCGGGCGTGCCGGTTCGGCGCTGACCGCAGAAATTGGCAACATGAAGTCCACCGAACAGCTTTCCAGCCTGGAAATGATCGGTGTCGATCCGCTCAAATACATTATTGCCCCGCGTCTGTGGGCCGGTTTCATTTCCCTGCCGGTGCTGGCGATGATTTTCAGCGTGGTGGGAATCTGGGGCGGTTCGTGGGTGGCTGTCGACTGGCTTGGCGTGTATGAAGGCTCCTACTGGGCGAACATGCAGAACAGCGTGAACTTCACCAGCGATGTGCTCAACGGCGTCATCAAAAGTATCGTTTTCGCCTTCGTCGTGACCTGGATCGCCGTTTTCCAAGGCTATGACTGTGAGCCCACTTCCGAGGGCATCAGTCGCGCCACCACCAAGACCGTGGTATTCGCCTCGCTGGCGGTACTGGGCCTGGACTTTATTCTGACCGCTTTGATGTTTGGAGATTTCTGATGCAAAACCGCACCCTGGAAATCGGTGTCGGCCTGTTCCTGCTGGCAGGGATCCTGGCTTTGTTGCTACTGGCTCTGCGGGTCAGTGGCCTGTCTCCGACTTCGACCACCGACACCTATAAACTGTATGCCTACTTCGACAATATCGCCGGTTTGACGGTCAGAGCCAAAGTGACCATGGCTGGCGTAACCATCGGCAAGGTCACGGCCATCGATCTGGATCGCGACAGCTTCACCGGTCGGGTAACCCTGCAAGTGGATAAAAAGGTCGACAACCTGCCGACCGACTCCACAGCGTCTATCCTGACCGCTGGCCTGTTGGGCGAGAAGTACATCGGTATCAGCGTGGGCGGCGAAGACACCCGTCTGAAGGATGGTGGAACCATCCACGACACCCAGTCGTCTCTGGTACTGGAAGACCTGATCGGTAAATTCCTGCTCAATACCGTTAGCAAAGACGCCAAATGAGGAGCTTTTGAATGATCTCTACCTTGCGACGTGGCCTGTTGGTGTTGCTTGCGGCACTGCCGATGCTGGCTAGCGCTGCGCCCGGACAGTCGGCGCACGACCTGATTCAGGACACCACGAACCGGATGCTGGCCGACTTGTCGGCCAATAAAGAGAAGTACAAGAAGGATCCGCAGGACTTCTACACGGCGCTGAACACCATCGTCGGACCTGTGGTGGATGCCGAAGGCATTTCCAAGAGCATCATGACGGTCAAGTATTCGCGCAAGGCCACGCCGGCGCAGATGCAGACCTTCCAGGAGAACTTCAAGCGCGGTCTGTTCCAGTTCTATGGCAACGCTTTGCTCGAATACAACAACCAGGGCATCACGGTTGATCCGGCCAAGGATGAGTCCGGCGATCGCACCAGCGTCGGCATGACCGTCAAGGGCAACAACGGCGCGATCTACCCTGTGCAGTACACGCTGGAGAAGATCAATGGCGAGTGGAAACTGCGCAATGTGATCATCAACGGCATCAACATCGGCAAGCTGTTCCGTGATCAGTTCGCCGACGCGATGCAGCGCAATGGCAACGATCTGGACAAGACCATCAACAATTGGGCTGGCGAAGTGGCCAAGGCCAAGGAAACCACCGAGAAAGCTGCCGAGAAGCCAGCGCAATGAATGAGGCGGCAGTTCGTATAAGTGATGTCGACGAGCTATTGCTCAGCGGAGTGCTGGACTATCGCACAGGTCCCGACCTGCGCAAGGAAGGCCAGGCGCTGATCAAGTCCAGCAAGGCGGCATCGCTGGTCATCGATTGCTCGGCAGTGAAGAAGTCCAGCAGCGTCGGCTTGTCCTTGCTGCTGTGCTTCATGCGCGATGCCCAGGCGGCCGGCAAAGTCGTCAGCATCCGTGCGATGCCGGAAGACATGCGCGAAATCGCTCAGGTCAGTGAACTGACCGAGTTGCTGGCGCACCCCTGAACCCGCATCGATAAACAAGCCCCCCGTCAGAGTCCTGCCAATGCGGGGTTCGCAGGCGCGGGGCTTTTTTGTATGATGTCCGACCCGTGCGCACAGGGCGCCGATTGAGGTTGAGCATGCAGGCCGTAGAAGTGAAGAGCTTCCTTGAAGGAAAGCTGCCAGGAACGCAGGTGGAAGTTGAAGGCGAAGGCTGCAACTTCCAGCTGAACGTGATTAGTGATGAACTGGCGGCGTTGAGCCCGGTCAAGCGTCAGCAAAGCATCTATGCCCATTTGAACCCTTGGATCGCCGATGGCAGCATCCACGCGGTCACTATGAAATTTTTCAGCAGCGCGGCCTGGGCCGAGCGCACCTGAGCCCTAGGGCGTCGAGATTCTTATGGATAAATTGATTATTACCGGTGGCGTTCGTCTTGATGGCGAAATCCGTATCTCCGGGGCGAAGAACTCCGCCCTGCCGATTCTGGCTGCCACCCTGCTGTGCGATGGCCCGGTGACCGTTGGCAACCTGCCGCACCTGCACGACATCACCACCATGATCGAGCTGTTCGGTCGCATGGGCATCGAGCCGGTGATCGACGAGAAACTCAGCGTCGAAATCGACCCACGCACCATCAAGACCCTGATCGCGCCGTACGAACTGGTGAAAACCATGCGTGCCTCGATCCTGGTACTGGGCCCGATGGTTGCGCGTTTCGGTGAAGCCGAAGTCGCCCTGCCTGGCGGTTGCGCGATCGGTTCGCGTCCGGTCGACCTGCACATTCGTGGCCTCGAAGCCATGGGCGCGGTGATCGATGTCGAAGGCGGCTACATCAAGGCCAAGGCGCCTGAAGGCGGTCTGCGCGGTGCGCACTTCTTCTTTGATACCGTCAGCGTGACCGGTACCGAAAACATCATGATGGCAGCTGCCCTGGCCAAGGGCCGCAGCGTCCTGCAGAACGCTGCGCGCGAGCCTGAAGTGGTTGACCTGGCGAACTTCCTCAACGCCATGGGCGCCAAGGTATCTGGCGCCGGTACCGACACCATCACCATCGATGGCGTCGAGCGTCTGGGTTCGTGCTTCTACAAAGTCATGCCTGACCGTATCGAAACCGGCACCTACCTGGTGGCAGCTGCGGTCACCGGTGGCCGCGTGAAGGTCAAGGACACTGATCCGACCATTCTTGAAGCGGTCCTGGAAAAGCTCCGTGAGTCCGGTGCGGAAATCACCTGCGGTGAAGACTGGATCGAGCTGAACATGCACGGCAAGCGCCCGAAAGCGGTCAACGTGCGTACCGCGCCGTACCCGGCGTTCCCGACTGACATGCAGGCACAGTTCATCTCGCTCAACGCCATTGCCGAAGGCACAGGCGCAGTGATCGAGACGATCTTCGAAAACCGTTTCATGCACGTGTACGAACTGCACCGCATGGGCGCCAGGATCCAGGTCGAAGGCAACACCGCGATCGTCACCGGTACTGAAGTTCTGAAGGGCGCGCCAGTGATGGCCACCGACCTGCGTGCTTCGGCCAGCCTGGTGATCTCGGCACTGGTGGCCGAAGGCGACACCCTGATCGACCGCATCTACCACATAGACCGTGGTTACGAGTGCATCGAAGAAAAACTGCAGATGCTGGGCGCCAAGATCCGTCGCGTTCCGGGCTGATTGCTGCATGCGGACACAGGGACGTGTCCACTGAATTTGTTTCGAGTCGAGCCGGTATCCGGCTCGATGTGTGTCCGGCGCCGATTGCGACCGGACATGAGTACCTTGATAAGGACTGACGTTTCCCATGTTGACCATCGCACTGTCCAAGGGCCGCATCCTTGACGACACCCTGCCGCTTCTCGCTGAAGCGGGCATCGTGCCGACCGAGAATCCGGACAAGAGCCGCAAGCTGATCATCCCCACCACTCAGGATGACGTACGTCTGTTGATCGTGCGTGCCACCGACGTGCCGACCTATGTCGAGCATGGCGCGGCCGACCTCGGCGTCGCCGGTAAAGACGTGCTGATGGAATACACCGGTCAGGGCCTTTACGAGCCGCTGGATCTGCAGATTGCCCAGTGCAAGCTGATGACCGCCGGCAAGATCGGCGCGGCCGAGCCCAAGGGCCGTCTGCGCGTGGCGACCAAGTTCGTCAACGTCGCCAAGCGTTACTACGCCGAACAGGGGCGTCAGGTCGACATCATCAAGCTCTACGGTTCGATGGAGCTGGCGCCGCTGATCGGTCTGGCCGACAAGATCATCGACGTGGTCGACACCGGCAACACCCTGCGCGCCAATGGCCTGGAACCTCAGGAACTGATCGCCACGATCAGCTCGCGCCTGGTGGTCAACAAGGCTTCGATGAAGATGCAACACGCCCGAATCCAGGCGTTGATCGATACCCTGCGCAACGCAGTGGAATCGCGACACCGCGGCTGATTCACCTGCGTGACCTTGAGTCGCGCCCGTCTATCCGCCTCATAGCCAGAATCTCAGGTGCCCAAGCGGAAACGACTGCTAAGTTAGGGCGCCTGAGTTTTTGCCATTCCTATGAGGCTCTCGCTATGACCGCACCGACTGCAATTCGCCGACTCAACGCTGCTGACCCGGATTTCGCGCATCATCTGGATCATCTGCTGAGCTGGGAAAGTGTGTCTGACGACTCGGTCAATCAGCGCGTGCTGGACATCATCAAGGCGGTGCGCGAGCGCGGTGACGCGGCGCTGGTCGAGTTCACCCAGAAGTTCGACGGCCTCGAAGTCGCCTCGATGGCTGACCTGATCCTGCCGCGCGAGCGCCTGGAACTGGCCCTGACCCGCATCACTGTGGCGCAGCGCGAAGCGCTGGAAAAAGCCGCGGCGCGGGTGCGCAGCTACCACGAAAAACAGAAGCAGGATTCCTGGAGCTACACCGAAGCCGACGGCACCGTGCTCGGCCAGAAGGTCACACCATTGGATCGCGCCGGCCTGTATGTGCCGGGCGGCAAGGCGTCGTACCCGTCGTCGGTGCTGATGAACGCGATTCCGGCCAAGGTCGCCGGCGTGGCCGAGGTGGTCATGGTCGTGCCGACCCCGCGCGGTGAGCTCAATGAGCTGGTGCTGGCGGCGGCGTGCATTGCCGGCGTTGACCGAGTGTTCACCATCGGCGGCGCACAAGCGGTTGCCGCGCTGGCTTACGGCACCGAAAGCGTGCCACAGGTGGACAAGGTCGTCGGCCCGGGCAACATCTATGTGGCCACCGCCAAGCGTCACGTGTTCGGTCAGGTCGGCATCGACATGATCGCCGGCCCGTCGGAAATCCTTGTGGTGTGCGACGGCCAGACCGATCCGGACTGGATCGCCATGGATCTGTTCTCCCAGGCCGAGCACGACGAAGACGCGCAGGCAATTCTAGTCAGCCCGGACGCCGAATTCCTCGACAAGGTCGCTGCGAGCATCGACAAACTGCTGCCGACCATGGACCGCGCAACCATTATCGAAACCTCGATCAATGGTCGCGGTGCACTGATTCATGTGCGCGACATGGCGCAAGCCATCGAAGTCGCCAACCGTATCGCCCCGGAACACTTGGAGCTGTCGGTCGCTGATCCACAAGCGTGGTTGCCGCAGATCCGTCACGCCGGTGCGATCTTCATGGGCCGTCACACCTCCGAGGCGCTGGGCGACTACTGCGCTGGCCCGAACCACGTGTTGCCGACCTCCGGCACCGCGCGGTTCTCCTCGCCGCTGGGTGTGTACGACTTCCAGAAACGTTCGTCGATCATCTTCTGCTCCGAGGCCGGTGCTTCCGAGCTGGGCAAGACCGCTTCGGTGCTGGCCCGTGGCGAATCCCTGAGTGCGCACGCACGCAGCGCCGAATACCGCATCAAAGCTGAGCAGAAGGGGAACTGATCATGAGTAAATTCTGGAGCCCGTTCGTCAAGGATCTGGTGCCGTATGTGCCGGGCGAGCAGCCAAAGCTGACCAAACTGGTCAAGCTCAACACCAACGAAAACCCCTACGGCCCGTCGCCAAAAGCCCTGGCGGCGATGCAGACCGAACTCAACGACAACCTGCGCCTGTACCCGGACCCGAACAGCGATCTGCTGAAAAACGCCGTCGCCCACTACTACGGCGTGCAGAGCAATCAGGTGTTCCTCGGCAACGGTTCGGACGAAGTGCTGGCGCACATCTTCCACGGTCTGTTGCAACACGAGCAGCCGCTGCTGTTCCCGGACATCAGCTACAGCTTCTATCCGGTGTATTGCGGTCTGTACGGCATCCAGTTCGATGCCGTGCCGCTGGACGCGCAGTTCCAGATCAACCCGGCGGACTACGCCAAACCGAACGGCGGGATCATTTTCCCCAATCCGAACGCACCGACCGGTTGCCTGTTGGCGCTGGAGGCGGTCGAGCAGATCCTCAAGACCAGCCCGGATTCGGTAGTGGTCGTGGATGAGGCGTACATCGACTTCGGTGGCGAAACCGCGATCAGTCTGGTGGATCGTTATCCGAATCTGCTGGTGACCCAGACCCTGTCCAAGTCGCGCTCGCTGGCCGGCCTGCGCGTTGGTCTGGCGGTGGGTCATCCGGATCTGATCGAAGCGCTGGAGCGGATCAAGAACAGCTTCAACTCCTATCCGCTGGATCGCCTGGCGATTGTCGGGGCGGCGGCAGCGTTCGAGGATCGCGAGTATTTCGACAAGACCTGCCGTCTGGTGATCGAGAGCCGTGAATGGGTGATCGCGCAATTGCAGGCCAAGGGCTTTGAAGTGCTGCCTTCGGCGGCGAACTTCATCTTCGCCCGTCACCCGCAACACGATGCAGCAGGGCTGGCAGCCAAACTGCGCGAGCAGGGTGTGATCGTGCGTCACTTCAAGCAGGAGCGGATTGCCCAGTTCCTGCGGATCTCGATCGGTACGCCGGAGCAGAATCAGGCGCTGATCGACGGTCTCGGCAACCTCTGACCCGCCGCTGAACCTGTGGGAGCGAGCCTGCTCGCGAAAGCGGTTTTTCATTCAACATCCTTGCTGAATGTTTAGCCCCCTTCGCGAGCAGGCTCGCTCCCACATTGGTTTTGTGTTGGTTATTCGTGATGCGGTT
Organism: Pseudomonas sp. JAI115; assembly: GCF_014200835.1. Classification (NCBI taxonomy): domain Bacteria; kingdom Pseudomonadati; phylum Pseudomonadota; class Gammaproteobacteria; order Pseudomonadales; family Pseudomonadaceae; genus Pseudomonas; species Pseudomonas sp. JAI115. The sequence goes on along the minus strand of NZ_JACHCY010000010.1, from coordinate 39,661 downwards.
CGCCAAGGAACGTCAGCGAACTGAACAGCCCGCGACTGTTCACATCCGCGCTGTCCTTCACCGGCACTTCCACCTGCGCCGCAATCACATTCAACCCTTCATTACGCACCAGCACTTGCGCACGACCGTCCTTGTCCGTTTCAGTGCTCAGGGTGTTCGGTGCATTGCGATAGTCGCCAATCAGCTTCACGCCCGCTGCCGGTTTGCCATCGAGCAGCACCCGTACCGGCAGTGATTTGCCCGGGCCGACGGTCAGCGGGTCGACCTCCGGCAAAATCAGCAACTTGATCTGCTCAAGCCTGGGCAACTTTGCTCCCGGTTGATAAATCGCCAGGCTGTACTTGAGCGTCTCGGTGGCTTCGACAGCACCCGGCACTTTGCTGCGGCCTTCGTTGATCCATTTTCTGTCGGCGGTTTGCGACCACATGCCGTTGTTCAGTGCGACGGCCATGACCGCCGGTGTTTTTAGCGGCTTCAGGCGCGCGTGATCGGACAGGCGTTCGACGCTGACCGGGATCATTTTGCCGCTTGTGTCATAGGCCCAGGCGCCGCTGATTTTCTGCGCCTTGAAGGCATTGTCCTCGGCGCCGTGGCCGTAGATCACTTCGATATTGCCGCGCCGTTGTTCTGTCCACAGGCCATGGGCCGAGGCTTGAGTGGCGAACAGGGCGGCGATGATCAGCAGGGTTTTGCGGCATTGCATGGTGACGTCCTTTTACAGGTTGAGTGTCAGGCTGACGGTGAAATTGCGCGGCTCGCCGGGGTTGACCCAGTAATTGCTGTAGGAGCGCTCGTAGTATTTTTCGTCGAAGAGATTGTTCAGGTTCAGGCCAACCGTGACGTTGTCGCTGGCCTTGTAATGGGCCAGCAGATCGACGGTGTGATAGGCCGGCATTTCAAAATCACCGCCGGCTTCACCGGAGCGATCGCCGACGTAGGTGAACGCCGCGCCGACGTCCGAGCCGCGTAAATGGCCGTCCTGAAACTCGTAGACGCCGAGCAGGCTGCCACTGCGCTTGGCCACGCCAAGGATGCGGCTGCCGGTCGGGATTGCCGCGTCGCCCTTGGTCACTTCAGCGTCGATGTAAGCGAAGGCACCAATCACCCGCACGGCATCGGTCATTTGCCCGGTCACTTGCCAGTCGAAACCGCGACTGCGCGCCTTGCCCATCGCGCGACTAGTGTCGGTGCCCGGGTCGAGGGCGAGGACGTTCTCCTTGTCGATGTGGAAGAAGGCGAGGGTGCTGCTCAGGCGCTCGTCGAACAGTTCGTTCTTGATCCCGATTTCGTAACCGATGCCCTCTTCGGGATCGAAGGATTTGCCGGAGGCGTCGAGGCCGTTATTCGGTTTGAACGAGGTCGAGGTGTTGGCGAACAGGCCGGTGTTCGGCGTCAACTGATAGAGCAGGCCGGCGCGTTGGGTGAGGGCGTCGTGAGTCTGCTGGCTTTTGGCATCGCGGGTGTGATCGTCGATGCGTTGATCAAAGTGTTCGAAGCGTGCGCCGATCATCCCGCGCAGTTTGTCGGTGAAGATGATTTGATCCTGCAGGTTCAGTGCGTGGCTTTCGACGTGTTCGAAGAAGTCAGTACCCGAGCGTGGGCCGTTGGGTTTTGGTTGGCCGTAGATCGGCTTGTAGATGTCGATGGCGTAGAGGCCGCCAGCGATGGTAGTGACACGTTCGTTCTTGCGGAAGTTCTCGTATTCGGTGCCGATCAGCAGTTCGTGCTGCCATGGGCCGAGGTCGAACAGACCGCGCAGCTCCAATTGGGTGATGCTGTCGTGCCAGTTAGTGTCCCGTTCGCGGTAGCGTCGGTTGACCGTGTGACCATCGGCGTTCAGCGCACGACTTTCAGACGCGTCGCCCCACAGTTTGCCTTCCTTGTAGTGGCTGGCCAGACGCAGTTTCCAGCTGTCGTTGAGGTGATGTTCGAGGGTGGCCTGGAGCAGGTTGTTGTGGTTGTCGATGTTGCCGTCGTTCGGTTCACCGAGGAAGGTCGAGCGCGAAACGCCGCTCCATTTGTTGTTCGGCGCGACGATTCCTCGGTCGAACGTGGAGTTGTGCCGGACGATTTCGCTTTCCACCAACAACGAAGTGTCCGGGCTCAGTTGCCAACTGATCGAAGGTGCGACGAAGACCCGCTGGCTGTCGACGTGATCACGGAAGCTGTGGTTGTCTTCGACCGCGAGGTTGATCCGTGAGAGCACGTCCCCCTGCTCGTCGAGCGGCGTGTTGACGTCCAGTGCCGTGCGATAACGATCCCAGCTGCCAGCGCTGGTCTGCAGGGTGGTGAACGCTTCGGGCTGCGGTTTTTTGGTGACGATGTTCACCGTGCCGCCCGGATCGCCTCGGCCATACAGGCTCGCGGCCGGGCCTTTGAGGACTTCGATGCGCTCCACTTTGGCGGCGTCCGGCGTGCTCGGATAGCCGCGATTGGCGCTGAAACCGTCCTTGTAGAACTCCGAGGTGGTGAAGCCGCGCACGCTGTATTCGTACAGCGTCAGGCCGCCAAAATTGTTCTGCTTCGACACGCCGCCGGCAAAATCCAGTGCGCGTTCGACACTGGTGCTGCCCAGATCTTTGAGCACGCTGGCGGGCACTACGCTGATCGTTTGGGGAATGTCGCGGATGGCGGTGTCGGTTTTGGTTGCGCTGGCGGAGCGCGTCGCGCGGTAGCCGCTGACCGGCCCGCTGGCGGACTCGTAATCGGAAGTGACGCTGATGGCGTCGAGTTCGAGGGGTTGCGGATCTTCGGCGAATACCGGATCGCCCAGCAGGCCCAGGGTCAGGCCAAGCAGCGAAGCCTTTTTTCGAGACGACATGTTATGTTGTTCCAATCGTTAAATTGAAACAATATAACATGCCTGTTGAGAGTGTCTTTCATTCGCGCACTCGGCGCGAATAAAGTTTTACTCTTCTTCTTTCACCGGTGCAGGCGGCGGACGCAGGCCGATTTCAGCGGTGAGCTTCAGTTCTTTGCCGTTGCGCATGACCTGAATGGTCACTTTGTCAGTCGGCTTGATCCGCGCCACCTGGTTCATGGACTTGCGGCCATCACCGGCCGGTTCGCCGTCGATACTCAGAATCACGTCACCCAGTTGCAGGCCGGCCTTCTGTGCCGGGCCATCGCGGAAGATCCCCGCCACGACAATCCCCGGACGCCCGGACAGGCCAAACGACTCGGCCAGTTCCTGGGTCAGCGGCTGCACTTCAATACCGAGCCAGCCACGAATCACCTGACCGTGCTCGATGATCGATTTCATTACTTCCATCGCCAGTTTCACCGGGATTGCAAAACCGATGCCCTGCGAGCCGCCGGACTTGGAGAAGATCGCCGTATTGATACCGGTGAGGTTGCCGTTGGCATCGACCAGCGCGCCGCCGGAGTTGCCCGGGTTGATCGCCGCGTCGGTCTGGATGAAGTCTTCGTAGTTGTTCAGGCCCAACTGGTTACGCCCGGTGGCGCTGATGATGCCCATGGTCACGGTCTGGCCGACGCCGAACGGGTTGCCGATGGCCAGCGCGACGTCGCCGATGCGGATGCTGTCGGAGCGGCCGACGGTGATCGCCGGCAGGTTTTTCAGGTCGATCTTCAGCACCGCGAGGTCGGTTTCCGGATCGCTGCCGATCACCCGGGCGAGGGTTTCGCGACCGTCCTTGAGTGCCACCACGATCTGGTCGGCGCCGGTGGTCACGTGGTTGTTGGTCAGAATGTAGCCTTCCGGGCTCATGATCACCCCGGAACCGAGGCTCGATTCCATGCGTTTCTGCTTCGGCGAGTTGTCACCGAAAAAACGCCGGAACTGCGGGTCTTCAAACAGCGGGTGCGCCGGTTTGTTGATGACCTTGGTGGTGTAAAGGTTGACTACCGAGGGTGCGGCGATGGTCACTGCGTCGGCATAGGACACCGGTCCCTGCTGCACGCTGGTGGTCTGCGGAGCCTGTTGCAGGTTGACGTCGAGGCTCGGCAGCCCGACCCACTGCGGGTAACGCTGAATAATCAACAGAGCGATAAGCACACCGGCCAACAGCGGCCAGCCGAAAAAACGCAGCGCCTTGAGCATTAAGCACGTCCTGGAAAAGTTGCAGGCGGGGTCAGACCGCCCATAATGTCGCGCATTATACGAGGCCGCGCGCGCCTCTGAACGGGATTTTCAGGAGTCTTTCATGGCCGTCGCCCTCAGCACCCTCGTCGAAGAAGCCGACCGTTACCTTGGCAGTGCCAAAATCGCTGATTATTGCCCGAACGGCCTGCAGGTCGAAGGCCGTCCGCAAGTGATGCGCATCGTCAGTGGCGTCACCGCCAGTCAGGCCTTGCTCGATGCTGCGGTGGAAGCCGAAGCGGATCTGGTGCTGGTGCATCACGGTTATTTCTGGAAAGGCGAGAACCCCTGCATCACCGGCATGAAGCAGCGGCGCTTGAAGACTTTGCTCAAGCACGACATCAGTCTGCTCGCCTATCACTTGCCGCTGGATCTGCATCCGGAGGTCGGCAACAACGTGCAACTGGCGCGTCAGCTGGACATTACCGTTGAAGGGCCACTGGATCCGGACAACCTCAAAATTGTCGGACTGGTCGGGTCGTTGAGCGAGCCAATGACCCCAAGGGATTTCGCCCGCAAGGTTAAAGACGTCATGGGCCGCGAGCCGCTGCTGGTCGAGGGCAGTGGGATGATTCGTCGAGTTGGCTGGTGCACCGGTGGCGGGCAGGGCTATATCGATCAGGGCGTGGCGGCGGGTGTTGATCTGTTCCTCAGCGGTGAAGCCTCCGAGCAGACCTTCCACAGCGCTCGGGAAAACGACATCAGCTTCATCGCCGCCGGCCACCACGCCACCGAGCGCTATGGCGTGCAGGCGCTGGGTGACTATCTGGCGAAGCGCTTCGCCCTCGAACACATCTTCATCGATTGCCCGAACCCTATCTGAATCCACCACAAATACCTGTGGGAGCGAGCCTGCTCGCGAAGGCGTCAGACTTTCAATACAAAGGTGTCTGGCATACCGCTTTCGCGAGCAGGCTCGCTCCCACAAGGGAACTGCTCGGCCGAACCGGCAGGCATATTCATATGCCCTTTCGATCTAGTAGGCGTCCTGATTAGAAGAGGTCGCTGTGCTAGGATTCCCCGCTCGAACACGGCCCGCTGGCCGTTCATAAGAAAGCTTTCGTGAGTAGCCATGGTCGACAAACTGACGCATCTGAAACAGCTGGAGGCGGAAAGCCTCCACATCATCCGCGAGGTGGCCGCCGAGTTCGACAACCCGGTGATGCTGTACTCCATCGGTAAAGACTCCGCCGTGATGCTGCATCTGGCACGCAAGGCGTTCTTCCCGGGCAAACTGCCGTTTCCGGTGATGCACGTCGACACTCGCTGGAAATTCCAGGAGATGTACAAGTTCCGCGACAAGATGGTCGAAGAGCTGGGCCTGGACCTGATTACCCACATCAACCCCGATGGCGTGGCGCAGAACATCAACCCGTTCACCCACGGCAGCGCCAAGCACACCGACATCATGAAGACCGAGGGCCTGAAACAGGCGCTCGACAAGCATGGTTTCGACGCCGCGTTCGGCGGCGCCCGTCGCGATGAAGAGAAGTCCCGTGCCAAAGAGCGCGTGTACTCGTTCCGCGACAGCAAGCACCGCTGGGACCCGAAAAACCAGCGCCCTGAGCTGTGGAACGTCTACAACGGCAAGGTCAACAAGGGCGAATCCATTCGGGTGTTCCCGTTGTCGAACTGGACCGAACTGGACATCTGGCAGTACATCTACCTCGAAGGCATCCCGATCGTGCCGCTGTACTTCGCCGCCGAGCGCGAAGTGATCGAGAAGAACGGCACGCTGATCATGATCGACGACGACCGTATCCTCGAACACCTGTCTGACGAGGACAAGGCACGCATCGTCAAAAAGAAAGTGCGTTTCCGTACCCTTGGCTGCTACCCGTTGACGGGCGCGGTGGAGTCCGAGGCTGAAACCCTCACGGACATCATTCAGGAAATGCTCCTGACGCGAACTTCCGAGCGCCAGGGCCGGGTCATCGACCACGATGGCGCAGGCTCGATGGAAGACAAGAAACGTCAGGGTTATTTCTAAGGGGTTGTCATGTCGCACGCATCTGATTTGATCAGCGAGGACATCCTCGCCTACCTGGGCCAGCACGAACGTAAAGAGCTGCTGCGCTTTTTGACCTGCGGTAACGTCGATGACGGCAAGAGCACCCTGATCGGGCGCCTGCTGCACGACTCCAAGATGATCTACGAAGATCACCTGGAAGCGATCACTCGCGATTCGAAGAAAGTCGGCACCACCGGTGACGACATCGACCTGGCGTTGCTGGTCGACGGTCTGCAGGCCGAGCGTGAGCAGGGCATCACCATCGATGTCGCCTACCGCTATTTCTCCACCGCCAAACGCAAATTCATCATCGCCGACACCCCTGGCCATGAGCAGTACACCCGCAACATGGCCACCGGTGCGTCCACCTGTGACCTGGCGATCATCCTGGTCGACGCCCGTTACGGCGTGCAGACCCAGACCCGTCGCCACAGCTTCATTGCCTCGTTGCTGGGCATCAAGCACATCGTCGTCGCCATCAACAAGATGGACCTGAAAGACTTCGATGAAGGCGTGTTCGAGTCGATCAAGGCCGACTACCTGAAGTTCGCCGAAGGCTTGAAGATGAAGCCGACCAGCATGCACTTCGTGCCGATGTCTGCCCTCAAGGGCGACAACGTGGTGAACAAGTCCGAGCGCTCGCCTTGGTACAAAGGTCAGTCGCTGATGGAAATTCTCGAGACCGTGGAAGTGGCGGGCGACCGCAACTTCACCGATTTGCGTTTCCCGGTGCAGTACGTCAACCGTCCGAACCTGAACTTCCGTGGTTTCGCTGGCACCCTCGCCAGCGGCATCGTGCACAAGGGCGACGAAGTGGTGGTTCTGCCGTCGGGCAAGAGCAGCCGCGTCAAATCCATCGTCACCTTCGAAGGTGAGCTGGAGCAGGCCGGCCCGGGTCAAGCGGTGACGCTGACCATGGAAGACGAAATCGACATCTCCCGTGGCGACCTGCTGGTGCATGCCGACAACGTGCCGCCGGTCACCGACAGCTTCGAAGCGATGCTGGTGTGGATGGCTGAAGAGCCGATGCTGCCGGGCAAGAAATACGACATCAAGCGCGCCACCAGTTACGTGCCGGGCTCGATTGCCAGCATCGTCAACAAGGTCGACGTGAACACCCTCGAAGAAGGCCCGGCGAGCGCGTTGCAGCTCAACGAAATCGGCAAGGTGAAGATCGCGCTCGACGCGCCGATCGCCCTCGACGGTTACGACAGCAACCGCACCACCGGCGCGTTCATCGTCATCGACCGTTTGACCAACGGCACCGTCGGCGCCGGCATGATCGTCGCTCAGCCAGTGGCTCATGGGACTGCCTCGCACCACGGCAAACTGGCTCACGTTGCCACTGAGGAACGTTCCCAGCGTTTCGGCCAGCAGCCAGCGACCGTGCTGTTCAGCGGCCTGTCGGGCGCGGGCAAGAGCACGCTGGCCTACGCGGTCGAGCGCAAGCTGTTCGACATGGGCCGTGCGGTGTTTGTGCTCGATGGTCAGAATCTGCGTCACGACCTGAACAAAGGGCTGCCGCAGGATCGTGCCGGTCGTACCGAGAACTGGCGGCGTGCTGCGCATGTGGCGCGTCAGTTCAACGAGGCGGGTCTGTTGACCCTGGCGGCGTTTGTTGCGCCGAGTGCTGAAGGTCGTGAGCAGGCCAAGGATCTGATCGGCAAGGAGCGTCTGCTCACGGTTTATGTGCAGGCTTCGCCGGCGGTGTGTGCCGAGCGTGATCCGCAGGGCTTGTATGCTGCGGGTGGCGATAATATTCCGGGTGAGTCGTTCCCGTATGACGTGCCGCTGAATGCTGATCTGGTGATCGACACGCAGTCTCTGTCGTTGGAAGAGAGCGTCAAGCAGGTGTTGGATCTGCTGCGCAAGCGTGGCGCGATTTAAGCTTTAGCCGGAAATGAAAGGCCCGCGGATGAGTGATCATCGGCGGGCTTTTTTATTGTGGGTCATTTGGTTTTCGGCGGTGGCGGCTTTTGGGCCGGCCATGCTCTTGGGGTTTTGGGGGTATATCCGTTGCTGCGGTAACGGCGGCTTAGGGTTTCGCCCTTACGGCGAGTCACCTTTTCCAAACGCCGAAAAGGTAACCCAAAAGGCTTGCTCCTGCGTGCGGCCCGCTCGCTGGGGCTCGGGGTTCCTTCGCTCCGGGATCGATCCGGGCGCAGCGCCTCCGGTTTGCTTCGCTGCACCTCCTCTCGCTGTGTTTGGCTGCGCCAAACGGTCGCTGCGCTCCCACCCCCGGATCAATCCCTACGCTCAGCCTTCCGACGTCGCCCGTGGATCAAGATCAAAAGCTTTCGGCGAGCTGACACTCGGCCATTTGAGTGGTGAAAAGCGTGCGCCTGGCTTTAGCTTTTCCTGTGGGAGTTGGCTTGCCAGCGATGGCGGCCTGACAGCCGACCAATCTCTACCTGAATACACCGTGTTCAAACTGTGGGAGCGGGCTTGCTCGCGAAGGCGGCCTGACAGCCGACTAATCTCTACCTGAATACACCGTGTTCAAACTGTGGGAGTGAGCCTGCTCGCGATAGCGGTGTGTCATTCAACATTGGGAGTGGCTGTTCCACCGCTATCGCGAGCAGGCTCGCTCCTACAGGGGATTAACGTTTGTCTGCGAATTCGCGGTGCATCTGTTCCAGCAGCGCATCCTTGTCCTGCCATAGCTGGTTGATCCAGCCCTGGAATTGCAGGCGATATTCGCCGTCCTGGTCGTAGTTCTTGCCGATGAAGGCCGGCGGGATTTTCAGTTCTTCAAAGTGCACCACCACGTCGCGCACGTTGCCGCACAGCAGATCCCAGAAACCCGGACGCCCGCCCGGATAGTGGATGGTCACGTTGACGATCGACTCCAGTTGCTCACCCATCGCGTCCAGCACGAAGGCGATGCCACCCGCCTTGGGTTTGAGCAGGTATTTGAACGGCGACTGCTGCTGCGCGTGCTTGCCTTCGGTGAAGCGTGTGCCTTCGACGAAGTTGAAAATCCCCACCGGGTTGTTGCGGAATTTCGCGCAGGTCTTGCGCGTGGTTTCCAGGTCTTTGCCTTTCTTCTCCGGGTGTTTTTCCAGATAGGCCTTGGAGTAGCGCTTCATGAACGGGAAGCCCAGCGCCCACCAGGCCAGACCGATCACCGGAACCCAGATCAGCTCTTGCTTGAGGAAGAATTTCAGCGGCTGGATGCGGCGGTTGAGCACGTATTGCAGCACCAGAATGTCGACCCAGCTCTGGTGGTTGCTGGTGATCAGATACGAGTGTTGGTAGTCCAGACCTTGCAGGCCGCTGATGTGCCAGCGGGTGCGGCGCACCAGGTTCATCCAGCCTTTGTTGTTGCTGATCCAGGCTTCGTGGGTGTGGCTCATCAGCCACAGTGAGGCGCGGCGGGCGAGGTCGAAGGGCAGCACTTTGATCAGCGCGACGCAGAACAGGAACGAGCACAGCAGAATCGTATTGAGTGCCAACAGCAGCGCGGCGATCACGCCGCGAATCGGGGCGGGCAGGAAGTCCAGCATTCACACATCCATAGGTCGGTTGGCGGCTTGAATCGCGGTCAGGGCGATGGTGTAGACGATGTCGTCGACCTGCGCGCCGCGCGGCAGGTCGTTCACCGGTTTGCGCAGGCCTTGCAGCATCGGGCCGAGGCTGACGCAGTCGGCGCTGCGCTGCACGGCTTTGTGGGTGGTGTTGCCGGTGTTCAGGTCGGGGAACACGAACACCGTGGCGCGACCGGCCACCTGGCTGTTCGGCGCCAGTTGCCGGGCAACGTCTGCGTTGGCAGCGGCGTCGTATTGCAGCGGGCCGTCGATCAGCAGCGAGTGCTGTTGCTCGTGGGCGAGCAGGGTGGCTTCGCGGACTTTCTCGACTTCTTCACCGCTGGCCGATTCGCCGCTGGAGTAACTGATCATCGCCACGCGCGGGGTGATGCCGAATGCTGCGGCCGAATCAGCACTTTGCAGGGCGATCTCCGCCAGTTCGGCGGCGCTCGGGTGTGGGGTCATCACGCAGTCGCCATAGACCAGCACTTCTTCGGGGAACAGCATGAAAAACACCGACGACACCAGCGTGCAGCCCGGCGCGGTCTTGATCAGTTGCAAGGCCGGGCGGATGGTGTTGGCGGTAGTGTTGATCACGCCGGAAACCAGGCCGTCGACCTCATCCAGCGCAAGCATCATGGTGCCGATCACCACGGTGTCTTCCAGTTGCTGTTCGGCCATCGGCGCGTTGAGGCTTTTGCTTTTGCGCAGCGCGACCATCGGCTCGATGTAGCGCTCGCGGATCAGATCCGGATCGAGGATCTCCAGCCCCGGCGGCAACTCGATACCTTGCGCACGGGCCACGGCTTCGACGTCTTCGGGTTTGGCCAGCAGCACGCAACGGGCGATGCCGCGCTCTTGGCAGATCGCCGCCGCTTGCACGGTGAGCGGCTCGCTGCCTTCGGGCAGGACGATGCGTTTGTTCGCCGACTGCGCCCGTTGAATCAGTTGGTAGCGGAATACCGCTGGCGACAGACGCATTTCCCGTGGTGTGCCACAGCGCTGATGCAGCCATTTGGCGTCGAGATGGCTGGCGACGAAGTCAGTGATGATCTCCGCGCGCTCGCGGTCATCGATGGGAATTTCCTTGTTCAGGCCATTGAGCAGGTTGGCGGTGTCGTAGGAGCCAGTGCTCACCGACAGCACCGGCAGACCGGCCTGCAACGCGCCACGGCATAGGTCCATGATGCGTGGATCGGGCAGGGTGTCGCTGGTCAGCAACAGCCCGGCCAGCGGTACGCCATTGAGTGCCGCGAGGCTGACCGCGAGGATGATGTCGTCGCGATCACCCGGGGTCACCACCAGTACGCCGGGCTTGAGCAGCTCCACAGTGTTGCGCATGGTCCGTGCGCAGATGATGATTTTGGTCATGCGCCGGGTTTCGTAATCGCCGGCGTTCAGCACCTGCGCGCCCATCAGGTCGGCGACGTCGCGGGTACGCGGTGCATTGAGTTCGGGTTGAAACGGAATGCAGCCGAGCAGGCGGAAATCACCGCTGCGCAGTAATGGCGAATGCTCTTTGAGGCGCGTGGCGAAGGCATCCATGCTCTCGTCGGTCTTGACCTTGTTGAGGATTACGCCGAGGACTTTTGGATCTTTCGGGCCGCCGAACAATTGCGCCTGCAATTCCACGCGACCGGAGAGTTCGGCAAGCACTTCGTTTTCCGGGGCCGAGACCAGAATCACCTCGGCATCCAGGCTTTTCGCCAGGTGCAAATTGACCCGCGCGGCGTAGCTGGCGCTACGGGTCGGCACCATGCCTTCGACCACCAGCACATCTTTGCCGATAGCAGCTTGCTGATAGAGGGCGATGATTTCTTCGAGCAACTCATCGAGCTGACCGTCGCCGAGCATCCGCTCGACATGGGCCAGGCCCAGTGGCTGCGGCGGTTTCAGGCCGTGGGTGCGCGCCACCAGTTCGGTGGAACGCTCCGGGCCAGTGTCGCCCGGATGCGGCTGGGCAATCGGTTTGAAGAAGCCGACTTTCAGTCCGGCCCGCTCCAGGGTACGCACCAGCCCGAGGCTGATGGAGGTCAGACCCACGCCAAAATCGGTGGGCGCGATAAAAAAAGTTTGCATGCGGATTCTCTAAAGGTGCATGGCAATGGTGGCGATCTATACGTGACCGCCTACCGCAATTCAGTCGCCAAGGTTATCGCTAACCGAGCCTTGTGCGCACCAACCGCAGTCAAAGGGTTGGCCTATTTTTTCAATACGTTGCGCCGGGTCCAGGACCCATGGCCGCGATTGCCACGGCGGCTGGTGACGCAGGTGCTGGGTGTGGCCACAGGAAAGCTCGGCCACCCAGTGACCGTCTTCATCCTGATGGAAGCCGGCGATTGTCGAATCCCGTTTGTCCGGGTTGTGTTCGCTTTCGCGCGATTGCTTCGCTAAACTTGGCCTTTCTATATTCTTCTGCAAAAGGTCTCGCCCCATGCTGATCGCCGCCAATAAGGCTGTCTCCATCGACTATACCCTGACCAACGACGCTGGTGAGGTCATCGACAGCTCCGCCGGCGGCGCTCCGCTGGTCTACCTGCAAGGCGCAGGCAACATCATCCCGGGCCTGGAAAAAGCTCTGGAAGGCAAGGCTGTTGGTGACGAGCTGGAAGTGTCCGTTGAGCCGGAAGACGCTTACGGCGAATACGCTGCCGAACTGGTCAGCACCCTGAGCCGCAGCATGTTCGAAGGCGTTGATGAGCTGGAAGTCGGCATGCAGTTCCACGCTTCGGCGCCGGACGGCCAGATGCAGATCGTGACCATCCGTGACCTGGACGGCGACGACGTCACCGTCGACGGCAACCACCCACTGGCCGGTCAGCGCCTGAACTTCAAAGTGAAGGTCGTTGCTATCCGTGACGCCAGCCAGGAAGAAGTCGCTCATGGCCACGTCCATGGCGAAGGTGGCCATCACCACTGATTTTCTGCGCTAAGCTTCGAGTACTGGAGAGGCGCCTGCGGGCGCCTTTTTAGTCCGCGGCTGTCCTTGGTGCTCTCGCCAAGTGGCTGTTTCGAGTAGAACACGGGAATCTGGAGTCCGTCATGAGTGCTTTTCACGACCTTAAGTTGACAGCCCTGGATGGTCAGGAGCTACCGCTGGCGCCATTCAAAGGCCAAGTCGTGCTGGTGGTCAACGTCGCCTCCAAATGCGGCTTGACCCCACAGTACGCGGCGCTGGAAAACCTCTACCAGCAATTCAAGGGCAAGGGCTTCAGTGTGCTGGGCCTGCCGTGCAATCAGTTTGCCGGTCAGGAGCCAGGTACCGAACAGCAAATCCAGGAGTTCTGCAGCCTGAACTATGGCGTGACGTTCCCGTTGTCGAGCAAGCTTGAAGTCAACGGCCATGATCGTCATCAGCTGTACCGCTTGCTGGCGGGCGAGGGTGCGGAGTTTCCGGGGGATATCACCTGGAACTTCGAGAAATTCCTGCTCGGCAAGGATGGCCGGGTATTGGCGCGATTCTCGCCGCGCACGCCGCCGGATGATCCGACCATTGTCCACGCGATTGAAAAAGCGCTGGGCTGAAACACAAAAATCGCAGCCATCGAGCTGCGATTTTTTTTGCCTGACTTTTGACCCTTAATCATTCAAATCAATAGTGCTGTTAAAAGGCGCTGACTGTTCATATTATCGCCGTCATAAAGTCATTCCCTGTGGAGCCTTCCAATGCCGGTGCAAGCCCTGTTCAAACCGTTCCACCTCGGTGCCCTCGAACTGCCGACCCGCGTGGTGATGGCGCCGATGACCCGCTCGTTTTCCCCGGGTGGCGTACCCAATTCCAAAGTGATCGAGTACTACCGTCGCCGCGCTGCGGCCGGTGTTGGTCTGATCATCACCGAAGGCACCACCGTCGGTCACAAGGCTTCCAACGGTTACCCGAATGTGCCGCAGTTCTTCGGCGAAGCGCCATTGGCCGGCTGGAAAAAAGTCGTCGACGCGGTGCATGCCGAGGGTGGGAAGATTGTTCCGCAACTGTGGCATGTCGGCAGCGTGCGCCGCATCGGCACCGAGCCGGACGCCAGCGTCCCGGCTTACGGCCCGACGGAAAAACTCAAGGATGGCCAGGTCGTGGTGCACGGCATGACCAAACAGGACATTCAGGACGTGATCGGTGCTTTCGCCCAAGCGGCGAAGGATGCGCAAAGCATCGGCATGGACGGCGTGGAAATCCACGGCGCCCACGGCTATCTGATCGACCAGTTCTTCTGGGAAGGCAGCAACCAGCGTACCGACGAATACGGCGGCAGCCTGGCCAACCGTTCGCGCTTCGCCATCGAGCTGATTCAAGCGGTGCGTGCGGCAGTCGGTGAAGGCTTCCCGATCATCTTCCGTTTTTCGCAGTGGAAGCAGCAGGATTACACCGCGCGTCTGGTGCAGACCCCGGAGGCGCTGGGCGAATTCCTCAAGCCGTTGGCCGACGCCGGGGTGGACATTTTCCACTGCTCGACGCGGCGTTTCTGGGAGCCTGAATTTGACGGTTCCGAGCTGAACCTGGCCGGCTGGACGCGCAAACTGACCGGCAAACCGACCATCACCGTAGGCAGCGTCGGCCTGGACGGCGAGTTCCTGCAGTTCATGGTTAACACCGACAAGGTCGCGCAACCGGCAAGCCTGGAGAAACTGCTGGAGCGTCTGAACAACGACGAGTTCGATCTGGTGGCAGTGGGCCGTGCGCTGCTGGTGGATCCGGACTGGGCGCTGAAAGTCCGTGAAGGGCGTGAGCAGGATATTCTGCCGTTCAGCCGTGAGGCGTTGATGACGCTGGTTTAAGTAGCACCTTTGATGGCCCCTTCGCGAGCAAGCCCGCTCCCACAGGTTTCTCTGGGTTCACAGAATCTGTGTTCACTGAGGATCCCTTGTGGGAGCGAGCCTGCTCGCGAAGGCAGGTTCAAAATCAGCAAAGATCTAAGGCAATGTCTGCGCATTCGGCAACACCCGCTCCCGCACACACGCGCCACGCAAGTGCTTTTCAAATTGCTCGATGATCGCCGCCCACCCCTGGCGACTGGCATGCTGGCGCGCATTCAGGCGCACGCAACGCAAGGTCTCATCCTCCTCCAGCAACCACGCCGCCGCATCGCAGAACGCATCCTCATCTCCGGGCATCGCCAACACGCCGTTGTAACCGTGGCGAATGTGCTGCGCTGCCGCAGCCTGATCGTACGCCACCACCCCCAGCCCTGACGCCAGTGCTTCCAGCACCACATTGCCGAAGGTTTCGGTCATGCTTGGGAACAGGAAGATATCGCCGGACGCATAGTGCGCCGCCAGTGCTTCGCCGCGCTGTGAACCACAGAAGATCGCCTCGGGCAGCTCCTTTTCCAGCGCAGGCCGTTGCGGCCCGTCGCCGACCACGATCAGCTTCAGCTTGCGCTGTGGATAAGTGCCGCACAGGGTGTCGAAGCAGCGCTTGAGCAGGCCGAGGTTCTTTTCCGGGGCCAGCCGGCCGACGTGAATCACCGCGATGTCCTGCTCGCTCAGGCCCCATTGCTCACGCAAGCCGTTCAGGCGCTTGGCCGGGTGAAACAACTGGCTGTCCACGCCGCGGGAGAGCAGGGCGAGGCGGTCGAAATGCCGACGCTCCAGTTCCAGGCGCTGACTGACACTGGGCACCAGGGTCATCGCCGAGCGGTTGTGAAACCAGCGCAGATAATGCGTGAGCAAGCGCGTCAGCAAACTCAGTCCGTACTGGTGGGTGTATTGCTGGAAATTGGTGTGAAAACCGCTGACCACCGAGATCCCCAGGCGTCGCGCCGCACGCAACGCCGACAAACCGAGCGGGCCTTCGGTGGCGATGTACAAAACGTCCGGGCGATGACACTTCCAGCGCCGCAGCAGCTTGTGCATCGACGACTGTCCCCATTGCAGCCCGGGATAACCCGGCAACGGCCAGCCTCGACACAACAGCAAGGCATCGTCCTCGACGCGCTGCGGATCTCCCGCCTGGCGCGGTCGCACCAGTTCCACCTGATGCCCACGCGCGCGCAAGCCATCGCACAAGCGACCAAGGGTATTGGCCACCCCGTTGATTTCCGGTGGGAAGGTTTCGCTGATCAGGGTGATATGCAGAGCTTTCGTCATGACCTCAGTGTCGATTGAGGCGATGTCGTCATTGTGTCGAGTTGATGATCGATTGATGACAGCTGCTTACCGTGTGCCTAAACCTTTTGCCTGCCCGGTCGTTAGCCTTGACTTGAACTCTTTCCAGGAAATATGGCTGTGTCCGAGAATGCTTATGCACCGCCTGAGGCGGAACTGTTGGTTGCGGATGAACAAACACCAGAGTTTTATATTGTTGCACGGTGGAAGTTCATTCTGCTGGCGATCCTCAGTTTTGGCCTGTATTTCTACTTCTGGATTTACAAAAACTGGAGTCAGTACAAGCGCAGTACTCGACAGGAGCTATGGCCGTGGGCGCGAGCGTTTTTCTATTTGTTTTTCGTGCATCAGCTTTATCGGCAAGCCAAAAAACGAATCCATGACAGAGGTGGAAAGTCCGATTGGGATCTTGAGCAATGGGCAACAGTCTTTGTTGTACTGACCGTAGTCGCGCACATATTCGAAAAGCTTCCCAAGCAGATTCCAGAGCTGAGTTTTCTTGGCCTTGTCGCCTTGATCATGCTGCCGATAAGAGTTTATGTCGCAAGCCAAGGGCAACAACTGATCAATTTGGCCGCCAGCGATCCTCAAGGCCTGAGTAACAATCGCCTCAACGCCTGGAACTTGCTGATTATCTTGCCAGGCGCTGCGGCGTGGGTATTGGTAGGGCTGCTTCTAGGCGGCGTTTACCCCTGAGTTGCCAGAAGGATTGATGCCTGGAGGCTCAGACTTTTTCCTGAGCCAGCATCTCGGCACCGCGCTCACGCACCCAGAACAACGTCGCTCCCGCTACCGCCGCCGGCATCATCAGAATGTTGACCACCGGAATCAGCAGCGCCAGATAGACGATCCCGCCGAAACTCATGCTCTGCCAGCGTTTCTGGCGCAGCCAGGCGAGCATCTCGTTCCAGCCCAATTTGTGGTTGTCTGCCGGGTAGTCAATGTACTGGATCGCCATCATCCACACGCCGAACAGCAGCCACAGCGGGGCGGCGACGATGTTCACTACCGGGATGAACGAGAGAATGAACAGGCCGATCGCCCGCGGCAGGAAGTAGCCGAGTTTGCGCATTTCCCGGGCGAGGGTGCGCGGGATCATCGCAATCAGTTCGCCCCAGCTGAAGGCCGGGAAATCATCGGTGCCGCGTACCACCACTTCGACTTTTTCCGCGAGGAAACCGTTGAACGGCGCAGCGATCACGTTGGCGAGCATGGTGAAGGTGAAGAACACCATCAACGCCACCAGCACCACGAACAGCGGCCAGAGGATGTAGCTGAGGAAACTCAGCCAGTCGGGCAGCGACGGCATCAGGCTGTCGACCCACAGGCTGAACTGATGGCCGGCCAGATAGATCAATCCGACGAACAGCACCAGGTTGATCGCCAGTGGCAGCAACACGAACAGGCGCAGGCCCGGGCTGAGAACCAGTTTGAGGCCTTCGCGCAGGTATTGCGGGCCGGACAGAACAGGGGCGGGCATAAGGTGCTCCGAGCAAGGGAAAACGCGCCGACCTTACCGACTTTGCAACAGGTGCGAAAGCGCGGCAGAGCGATCGACATTCACTGTAACAAAGACGTCGATCCGGTCGGAGTCTGCGTATAGAGACCACCTATGAGCTGGATTGTTAATCCGTATTTCCTTAATCTTGCCCCCCTCGATACGCTGCACCCAACTTTTTACAGGACTGTCGAGCTCATGCCTTCCCCAAGGTTATCCACAGTCCTTTTTTATTCCCGCCGGCAGTCCGGCGTTCCGCGCCAGTGTTTCGGCCCGGTCAACAGGAGCAGGTCATGTCTGAAGTCCGTCATTCGCGAGTGATTATTCTCGGTTCCGGCCCTGCCGGTTACAGCGCTGCGGTCTACGCCGCCCGTGCCAACCTCAAGCCACTGCTGATTACCGGCATGCAGGCCGGCGGTCAATTGACCACCACCACCGAAGTCGACAACTGGCCGGGCGACGTGCACGGCCTGACCGGTCCGGCCCTGATGGAGCGGATGCGCGAGCACGCCGAGCGTTTTGAAACCGAGATCGTTTTCGATCACATCAACGCCGTGGACTTCGCTGCCAAGCCGTACACCCTGACCGGCGACAGCGCGACTTACACCTGCGACGCCCTGATCATCGCTACCGGTGCCAGCGCTCGCTACCTGGGCCTGCCGTCGGAAGAAGCGTTCATGGGCAAAGGCGTTTCGGCCTGCGCGACCTGCGACGGTTTCTTCTACCGCAACAAGCCAGTGGCTGTGGTCGGCGGCGGCAACACCGCTGTTGAAGAGGCGCTGTACCTGGCTAACATCGCCAGCACCGTGACCCTGATCCACCGTCGCGAAACCTTCCGCGCCGAGAAGATCCTGATCGACAAGCTCAACGCCCGCGTGGCCGAAGGCAAGATCATCCTCAAGTTGAACGCCAACCTCGACGAAGTGCTGGGCGACAACATGGGCGTGACCGGTGCGCGCCTCAAGAACAACGACGGCAGCTTCGACGAGATCAAAGTCGACGGCGTGTTCATCGCCATTGGCCATACCCCGAACACTTCGCTGTTCGAAGGCCAGTTGACCCTGAAAGACGGTTATCTGGTAGTGCAGGGCGGCCGTGACGGCAACGCCACTGCCACCAGCGTTGAAGGCATCTTTGCTGCCGGTGACGTGGCTGACCACGTTTACCGTCAGGCCATCACCTCGGCCGGCGCCGGCTGCATGGCAGCACTGGACACCGAGCGTTACCTGGACGGTCTGCAGAACGCTTCGTTCTAAATCGCAGGCACAAAAAAACCGGCTTCGGCCGGTTTTTTTATGCCCGTATTTCCGCTACATCGCATAACCCTGTGGGAGCGGGCTTGCTCGCGAAAGCGGTGTGTCAGACAAAGAAAAGTCGCCTGGCACGGCGCCTTCGCGAGCAAGCCCGCTCCCACAGGGGACGGCGTTGGCTATGGAAATCAGCGACGGGTCAGCGGCTGTGCTTCGAACTTCACACCCGCCAGACCGTGCTGGATCAGCGCGCGAATATTGCCGTGGTCGCTGCCTTCAGGCGTCGCCACCACCGAGCGGTAATGCTCGCCGAATGCCAGCAGCGCTTCTTCATCGCTCAAGCCTTCCAGTAGCGCCAGACCCAGGGTCTTGCACGAACCTTCGTTCTGCCCGGCGGCGTTTTCCACGCCACCGTTGTTGAACGCCTGAGGCTGGTAGTCGTAACCGGCGGCGATGAAAGCCAGGGTGTCGGCGAAAGCGTGTTCGCCGCTTTTGAGGCTGGCGCGCAGGGTGTTCAGATCACTCATTGGGTTTTCCTTTGGCGAACGCCGCCTGTTGTTCGGCGCTGGCTTCTTGCTGGTATTGGGCTTTCCACTCGGCGTAAGGCATGCCGTAAACCACTTCACGGGCGTCGTCGAGGCTGATCTCGATCTGACGGTCATCGGCGGCAGCCTTGTACCATTTGGACAGGCAGTTGCGGCAGAATCCGGCGAGGTTCATCAGGTCGATGTTCTGCACGTCCTTGCGGCTGTCCAGATGGGCGACCAACCGGCGGAAGGCGGCGGCTTCGAGTTCGAGGCGTTGTTGCTCGGTCATGGGAGTCTCTGCGAGACAGCTTCAAGCGACGAGCTTCAAGCTGCAAGATGGGTGGCGTTGATACGAAGTTTACAGCTTGCCGCTTGAAGCTTGAAGCTAGCGGCTCGCTGCAAGCGTTATTGACACCGACTCGGCAAAACGCAGCGCATGCGGCTTGTCGACTTCGACTTCGGCGTACAGCACTGCAGCATGAGTCATCACCAGATCCAGCAGTTCTTGGGTCAGGCGTTCGAGCAGCGCAAACCGATTGCCCTCGACGTGGGCGATGATCGCCTTGGTGATGGTGCGGTAATTCAGCGCGTGATCGATGTCGTTGTCGCGCACCGCTTCCTGCGCCGCGTACAGGATCGTGAGATTGATCAGCACATCCTGCTTGTTGAGGATCTCGTCCTCGTTGATCCCGATAAAGGTGCGCAAGCGCAGATCCTTGACCCGGATGCGCGCCATTCCCGGTTGAAGTTGTGACATTTACTTGCTCCGTCCAATCAATTGCAGGAACTCCTGGCGGGTGTTGCTCGAGTCGCGAAAGGCGCCGAGCATGACCGAGGTGTTCATGGTCGAATTCTGTTTCTCGACACCGCGCATCATCATGCACATGTGCCGGGCCTCGATGACCACCGCGACGCCGGCGGCATCGGTGACCTGTTGCACCGCATCGGCAATCTGCCGGGTGAGGTTTTCCTGAATCTGCAGGCGCCGGGCGAACATGTCCACCAGCCGCGCGATCTTCGACAGCTCCAGCACCTTGCCTGTCGGAATATAAGCCACATGGGCCTTGCCGATGAAGGGCAGCAGGTGATGTTCGCACAACGAGTAGAGCTCGATGTCGGCGACGATGATCATCTCGTCGCTGTCGGAGGCAAACAGCGCGCCGTTGACGATCTGATCCACACTCTGTTCATAGCCGTGACACAGGTATTGCATGGCCTTGGCCGCGCGCACCGGGGTATCGAGCAGACCTTCGCGGTCGGGGTCTTCGCCGAGGCCGATGAGGATCTCGCGGTAATTCTCGGGCAGGGAACGGGTCATGGGAGATCCTCGCGCAGCAGCTTATTTGACGTGCCGTCCGCCGTTGACGGTCAGGGTCGTGCCGGTGACATAGGGGTTGTCGAGCAGATAGCGCAGGCTCTGGTAGATCACTTCGCTGCCGGGTTCGATGCCCAGCGCGGATTTGGCCAGCGCCCTGGCGCGGTACGCCGCGTCGTCGTCGGGATTGAACAATAGCAGGGCCGGCGCGATGCCGTTGACTTTGATTGCCGGCGCGTAGCGCGCGGCGAAGGACAGGGTCAGGCTGTCGAGCCCGGCTTTGCTGGCGCAATAACCGATGTGTTTGCTGCTGCCCTTGCGCGTGACGTCGTCGCTGATGTGGATGATGTCGGCCGGGGTCGAGCCTTTGAGCAGGTCGGCGCAGTGCAGGTTGATCAGATACGGCGCGAGCATGTGCACGTTGAGCATGCGCGAGAAGGCCTCGGCTTCACTGCCCGGGGTTTCCGCCAGCCATTCGGAGGCGTTGTGGACGATGGCGCGCAGGCAGTCGGTGTGGGTTTTCAGTTCATCGATGAAGGCGAGGATGGTGGCTTCGCTGGAGAAGTCCGCGAACACCGCGACAGCGCCCAGATCACGCAGGGCTTGTACGCCCGGACGTTCGCTGCGGTAGGTGAAGATGACCCGATGGCCGTCTTCAAGCAAACGCTGTGCGCAGTGCAGACCGACACGCTGGCCGGCACCGGTGATGAGGATCGGGGCGGAGGATTTGGACATGAACGGCTCGCGTCGCGGTTGGAGCAAAAACTATAACAGCGACATGAGCCATGCACCTATTGTCGGCCTTACCAATACCTGTGGGAGCGAGCCTGCTCGCGAATGCGGTGTCTCAGTCGACATCAATGTTGAATGTCAGTCCATATTCGCGAGCGGGCTCGCTCCCACACAGAGATCATCGATTCTGCGTAGAGGGTGTTGCAGGCAAAGGTCGCGCAGGCACAGCGTTCAACCAGTTGGCCAGCAACCGCGTCGACAACGGAATAAAGAAATACACCATCAAGGGCGTCAGGCACGCCGTGCTGATCAATACCCGCGGCAGCAGGCTCATCCCGCCGAGCAGCGGTCCGAGGACAAAGTTGAACAGCAGCGACACCGGGAAGAACGCCAGCCAGATCGCCACGGCCTGTTTCCAGCGTGGTGGCCGTTGACCGGCAGCGCCGAACCAGCCCTCGATGCCGCTGACCCGATGCTCCTTGGGATGCTCGAACAGATCGCTGCCCCGCGCCAGCCACGCCGTACGCGAGACCGAGTGCTCCCAGGCGTGCAGGGTCTGCTCGTCGACGAAGCGGAAAATGATCTGGAATTCGTTGTCACCGGGTGGCGGAGCGAGCACGCCGGAACCCAGGTAACCGGGAAAGTCAGTGGCCAGTTGTTCGCCTTCGCGCAGCCAGGCAATCAGGTCCTGATAGCGGCCGTCGGCGACGCGACGCGCAACCATCAGCGTGACGGGGGAAGTAGACATTGTGTATCTCCATATTTCGAGTGCGGCGCTCCGGGTAGGAGGTTTCGCATTGCGCAAACCGGGGTAGGGGTCTGCGCTTTTCAACAAGCAAGGATTATTCCCGATTTTGATGACAGTTTCAGAGACTTTCGTCTCTGTTTATTGGGTTGAACCGACAGAGGGCATCGGATGTAGAATGGGATCCAAATTTACCGAGCGGACACACCAGCACCATGGCTGTTATCACG
Source organism: Pseudomonas sp. JAI115 (assembly GCF_014200835.1). Lineage (NCBI taxonomy): Bacteria > Pseudomonadati > Pseudomonadota > Gammaproteobacteria > Pseudomonadales > Pseudomonadaceae > Pseudomonas > Pseudomonas sp. JAI115. The sequence goes on along the minus strand of NZ_JACHCY010000010.1, from coordinate 17,625 downwards.
GACGCTAACCCTGCCTCGCAGGCCTCTGTCGCACTTGAGCGCGAAGAGTTGTTCCCTATTCGGGAGGTGTCGCGGCTGACCGGCGTCAACCCGGTAACGCTGCGTGCATGGGAGCGCCGCTACGGTTTGATCCAGCCGACGCGCACCGAAAGCGGGCACCGGTTGTATTCGATGACCGAAATCGAGCGCGTGCGCAGCATTGTCGACTGGATTGATCGCGGCGTTGCCGTGAGCAAGGTCGGCAAGATCCTGGCGAGGACCGAGCCGCTGAAAGCCTTGGCCCATATCATCCCCGATGATCTGGTCCAGGCCGATTACGCGCAATGGCAGCAGCAGGTGCAATTGGCCGTCAGTTCGTTCGACGACCGCGCGCTGGATCAGGTTTACAACCAGATCTTCTCGTCCTACTCGCTGCCGGTGGTGTTTCAGAACATTCTCATGCCTTTGTGGCTGCAGATGTTGCAGCGCCAGGATGCTTTCGGGCAGACCAGCGAGTGGCTGTTTTTCGACGGGTTCCTGCGGGCGCGGGTGTTGCAGCGGATCGTCGCGCTGCGCGGCACCCAGCCGCGCAAAGTGATTGTCAGCGCGCTGGCCGGCCAATGCCGCGAGCTTGAGTTACTGGTTGCCGCGTTGTTTCTCAGCGGCAATGATGCGGGCGTGCGGGTGCTGACCACCGGCCAGCCATTCGATGAGTTGGCGCTGGTGTGCGAGCGGATCAAGCCGCAGGCGCTGGTGCTGTTTTCCAACCATGCCCCCACCGCGGATTTGCCGCGCCGTCTGAATCGACTGGCCTTGAGTCTCGACTGTCAGGTAATGCTCGCCGGCGACGCTGCCGATCTGGCACAGGACAGTCTGGCCGGATCGTCGATCGGTTGTCTGGGCAATGAAGGAGCGACGATGCGTCAGCGCATGACGCAATTTCTCGCAGGTACGCTGGATACCTGAATATCAGGTGTGCAGGGCGGGGTGGGTCAGACGGTGTTGTTGCAGGATGAACTGGCGCAGCCGTTCGGTTTCATCGGCGTCGGTCTGGCTCAGCTCGTAGGCGTAGAAGCCGTGCTCGGTTTCGCGCTCGAAGTTGCCGCGCAGGGAAATCCGCTCGTAACCTGAAGGGCTGAACCACAGCGCGAAATGCTTGGGCGGTTTGGTCTTGTTGCGCATTTCCAGCAGCACGCCTTTGTGCGACACCTCGTGCACCCACATCATGCCCGGTTGCCCTTTGGCATTTTCCAGCGCGACCGGCTCTTCGAGAGTCAGGCGCCATGGGCGAATCATCGGCCCGTCTTCGTAAATGCTCGGCACGCCCAGGCGCAGGTGCAACGCGTGGAATTCGTCTTCCACCAGGTGCAGCGGAAAGGTCATTTGCTGATTTTCGAAATTGGCCTGAATGGTCACTTGCTCGTGAGCCGCCAGGCGCGTGAGCAGGTCACGGATCTGCGAACCTCCATTGACCAACAGGCTCGACGTCGCATCCCGCACATTGAGCTGCGGGTTGTGCTGCATGGTCTGGATGAAATCCAGCTCATCCTGGGTCAGGAGTGCGTCGCGTTGCATGGCCTGGCTCGAAAGAAATAGTTACAAAGTCATTGGTGATTGTAGTTACTGACACTTAGTTCGCAGTTTTGTTTGCGCCGTTCGTCGCTTTCAGGGCGGCGAGTTCGGCTTGCAAGGCGGCAACTTGTGCTTCCAGTTGTGCAACGCGTTGCTGCGCCTTGACCTGAACCGTGACATCTTTCTGCACACCGACGAAATAAGTCTGGCCGTCATCAGCGTTTTTCACCGTCGAAAGCGACAGTTCGTTCCAGAACGGGGTGCCATCCTTGCGATAGTTGCGCAGGATTTCCCGGCACGCCCCGCCGTTGTGCAAGGTGTCGCGAATCAGCGACAGACCGGCTTGATCGCGGTCTCCTGACTGCAGAAAGCGGCAGTCCTGATAAAGTATCTCTTCACTGCTGTAACCGGTCAGGCGTTCGAAGGCCGGGTTCACGTAAATCAGGATGTTGTCCTGCTCGCCTTCCTTTTCGGCCACCACGATTCCATCGTTCGACGCGTTGATCACCATTTGCAGCAGACTGGCGTTGATCATCAATGAATCCTTTCAGTGTCGATAATGGCTGGCATTCTAGAAGTTCCAACGCCGCTGTCTACTGGCTATCACGGCGAATCGGGGCTGGATCGCGGCTTTTGCGTCAGACTGCTACTATCGCCGCTCTTTTTTTCAGCTTCAGGATCAGATTGATGAAAGTCGCCATCCTCTCCGGCTCGGTATACGGCACGGCCGAAGAAGTCGCCCGTCACGCGCAGAACCTGCTGAAAGACGCCGGTTTTGAAACCTTCTACAACCCGCGCGCCAGCCTGGCGAATATCCAGGCGTTCGCACCTGAAGCGTTTCTCGCGGTGACGTCTACCACCGGCATGGGCGAATTGCCGGATAACCTGCAGCCGTTGTATTCGGCGATTCGCGACCAGTTGCCAGCCGCGTGGCGCGGTTTGCCGGGCGCGGTGATCGGTTTGGGCGATGCCAGTTACGGCGATACGTTCTGTGGCGGCGGCGAACTGATGCGTGAGTTGTTCGCCGAACTGGGCGTGCGCGAAGTGCAGGAGATGCTGCATCTGGACGCCAGCGAAAGCGTGACCCCGGAAACCGACGCCGAGCCATGGCTGGCGCAATTGATCGCCACGCTCAAGGGCTGATCGCGCGCTCACGCAGCAGAGCCAGCCAGGCCTGCGCGGCTTTCGACAGATAGGCGCCCCGGCGCCAGATGAAGGCGATGTCCCAGCGCAAATAATCTGGCGCGCGCAAGGTCAGGCGCACCACGCCCGGACGCTCCAGTGCCCGGGCCACCACGCTGGGCAGCAGCACCACGCCTTGCCCGGCGGCCACCAGTGCCACGAGAAAATCCGCCTGCCCGCTGCGCCCGCCTTCTTTCGGGGTAAAGCCCAGTTGCTGGCAGGCCTGCAGTAAACGGTCATTGAGCACGAAGCTGCGCTGATACAACAGGAACGGCGTGTCGGCCAATTCCTCAAGGCCAATCTCGCCGCGCCCCGCCAACGGATGATCCACCGGCAATAACGCATCGAGTTTCTCATCGCAGAACGGCTGGAAATCGAACTGCGGATCTTTCGGCAGCAGGCTCCCGCCTAACTCCAGTTCGCCGCTGAGCACCGCTTGCTCGACATTGCGGCTGCCGCCTTCAAGCAATTGAATGCTGATGTTCGGATAGCGCCGGCGATACTCGGCGAACAACCCGGCGAACAGTGCATCACTGCCCAGCAGCGGCAGACCGAGGCGCAATTCGCCGCGTGCCAGTTGGCTCAGATCATCCAGTTCGCTGAGCAATTCATTGCGCAGGCGCAACATGCCCTCGGCGCGCTGCAGCACCACGCTGCCCGCGGCGGTCAAGCGCAATTGCGAGCCGAGTCGTTCGAGCAGCGGCGTGCCGAGGCTCTGCTCCAGTTGCGCGACTTGCTTGCTCACCGCCGACTGGCTGATGTGCAGGGTTTTCGCTGCCTGGGTGAAGCCGCCCTGGTGCATGACTTCGACAAAACTGCGCAGCTGTTTGAATTCCATCATCCGATTCCATTGTGGAATAGGACTGAGTCTAACAATTCGCTTCTGGGATGACAGGCCGCTTCGTAAAATAAGCCCCTGTAAGGAGCCCATCATGAACGCCGCATCCCTCAAATACCTGTCCCGTCTATTCGCAGAACTGGCCGTGTTGCTCGGTCTCTACCTGCTCGGCTGCCAGATCGCCGCGTGGCTGGCCTGGCCGATTCCCGGCGGCGTGATCGGCATGGCCCTATTGCTGCTGGCATTCGCGTTTGGCTGGGTCAAACCGGCGGCGCTGCAACTGGGTGCTGGATTGCTGATGGCCGAGATGCTGCTGTTCTTTATTCCGGCGCTGATGAGTCTGCTCGATTACGGCGCGCTGTTGCGCGATGACGGCTGGCGGATTTTGCTGGTGATCGGCGCCAGCACCCTGATGGTGATGCTGGTGACAGCCTTCACCGTGGAGCTGGCCGTGCGCCTGAGGCGGTCCCATGAAGCTTGAATGGATGCCGATGTTCTGGCTCGCCTTTACCCTGTTGGCGTACCTGTTCAGTCGCTGGATTTACCGGCGCACCGGGCGTTACTTGCTGTCGCCGCTGATTCTGGTGCCGGCACTGCTGCTGGCGCTCGCCGTGCCGCTGCACACCGCCTATGCCGAATACGCCAGCAACACCCATTGGTTGATGCTGGTGCTCGGGCCGGTGACGGTCGCCTTCGCCGTGCCGATCTGGCAGCAGCGGCGTCTGCTGGTGCGGCACTGGTCAGCGCTGCTGTTGGGTATGCTCGCCGGCAGCGCGGCGTCGATCGCTACGTCGTTCGGCCTGGCCAAGGCGTTGGCGCTGGATAGCTCGGTGACGATGTCGCTGGTACCGCGCTCGATCACCACGCCGTTCGCCATGCCGCTGGCGCAGGATCTCGGTGGCGTGCCGGAACTGACTGCCGTGTTCGTGATGTTTACCGGTGTGTTCGGCGCGATGCTCGGCGGCGTATTGCTCAAGTGGCTGCCGTTGCGCAGTGCGTTGGCGCGCGGCGCGTTGTTCGGGGTTGGCGCGCACGGCGCAGGCGTCAGTCGGGCGCATGAAGTGGGTGGTGAGGAAGGCTCGGTTGCGGGGCTGGTGATGGTGCTGACCGGGCTGCTCAATCTGTTCGCCGCACCTTTGTTGGCGTCGTTGCTTTGACATGGATCCAAGGTGTTTGCCTGGCTGACCCGCTCAGTCATCAAGCTGGCTGGCAATGCAACTACGCGATCCTCTGCGCCTGACTAGACTGCTCGTACGTGCAGAACAATAAGAACGCAGAGGTGCATACAGTGAGCGTAGCCCCCGTCCAATTGTCCCTTGATGTCAAAGACCAGGTCAGTGCCGCGGAATGGCAGACCCGGGTCGATCTCGCCGCCTGTTATCGGCTGGTAGCGTTGCATGGCTGGGACGACCTGATCTTCACCCATATTTCCGCCAAGGTCCCGGGCACCGAAGACTTCCTGATCAACCCGTTCGGGTTGATGTTCCATGAGATCACCGCATCCAGCCTGGTCAAAGTCGATCAGGCCGGCCACAAGCTCATGGACAGTCCATACGAAATCAATCCCGCCGGTTACACCATCCACAGCGCCGTGCACGAAGTGCGGCACGATGTGGTTTGCGTGCTGCACACCCACACCGCCTCCGGTGTGGCCGTTTCAGCGCAAAAACAGGGTGTGTTGCCGATCAGCCAGCAATCGCTGTTCGTGCTGTCGAGCCTGGCCTATCACGCCTATGAAGGCGTGGCGCTGAATCATGAAGAGAAGGCGCGCTTGCAGGCGGACCTTGGCGAGAACAATTTCCTGATGCTGCACAACCACGGTCTGTTGACCTGTGGCGGCACCATCGCCGACACTTTTCTGATGATGTTCACCTTCCAGCGCGCCTGCGATATTCAGGTCATGGCGCAGACCGGCGCTGCTGAACTGATCGCCATCGAACCGCAGATCCTGGCGGGCGCCAAAGCGATGATCGCCGGCGTCACCAAAAGTGCTCAAGGCATGGGTGGCGCGCTGGCCTGGCCGGCGTTGCTGCGCAAACTCGATAAACAAGACCCCGGATATAAACTCTGATGCCTCTTGCCGAGATTCCTCTGTGTGTCTGGCGCAAACGCAGCCGGACATTTGTCTTTCGCGGCCAGTCGATCCGTTACTGGACGGCGGGGCAGGGTGAGCCGCTGCTGCTGATCCACGGTTTCCCGACGGCCAGTTGGGACTGGCACTACCTGTGGCAGCCACTGGCCCAGCGTTATCGGGTGATCGCCTGTGACATGCTCGGTTTCGGTGACTCGGCCAAACCGTTGAATCACCGCTACAGCCTGCTGGAACAGGCCGACCTGCAACAGGCGCTGCTTGCGCATCTTCAGGTCGAGCAAGCTGTGCATGTGCTGGCCCACGATTACGGCGACAGCGTTGCCCAGGAGTTGCTCGCCCGGCATTACGAAAACCGGATCGAGGTGGCCAGTTGTGTCTTTCTCAATGGCGGGCTGTTCCCCGAAACCCATCGCCCGGTGCTGATGCAAAAGCTGCTGCTCAGCCCGCTGGGCTGGATGATCGGCCGGGCGTTCAGCCGTGATGCACTGGTGAAAAGTTTCCGGCAGATCTTCGGTCCGCAGACCGGCCCCAGTGAAAGTGAACTGGATGATTTCTGGAGCCTGATCGAGACCCATCGCGGGCCGCGCATCCTGCACAAACTGATCGGCTACATCCCCGAGCGCCGTGTGCAGCGCGACCGCTGGGTGGCGGCCATGCAGCGTGATGAAATCCCGCTACGGGTGATTGATGGCGAAGTTGACCCGGTTTCCGGTGCGCACATGGTCGAACGTTACCGCGAACTGATTGCCGACGCCGATACGGTGCTACTGTCAGGTATCGGCCACTATCCGCAGATCGAAGCGCCGGTGCAGTTGCTCAAGCATTACCTGGCGTTTCGTGAGCGCCTGGAGTTGCCGCCGCGCAAGGTCGCATGCTCCTGAAAGATCAAAAGATCGCAGCCTGCGGCAGCTCCTATACCGATCTTCTGTAGGAGCTGCCGCAGGCTGCGATCTTTTGATCTTTTGACGCCCTCATCATCCCTCACCCTTATCGCGCACCATTCAGCCTCAGCCGTATTCGTTGTGACCCAAAGCCCTGTGCCTGACACTCGGACTCAATACTGGCCTGCTGGAGTTCCTGCGATGAATGAGTCCGTACGTTTCGAAGATAAAGTCGTGATCGTCACCGGCGCCGGTGGTGGCCTGGGGCGAGCGCACGCTTTGCTGTTCGCCCGGCACGGTGCCAAAGTGCTGGTCAACGACCTCGGCGGCTCGACCCAGGGCGAAGGGGCCAACGCCTCCGCCGCCGACCGTGTGGTGGCGGAAATTCGCGAAGCCGGCGGCATCGCCGAGGCCAACCATGACTCGGTCACCGACGGCGACAAACTGGTGCAAAACGCCCTCGACGCCTTTGGCCGTGTCGACGTGGTGGTGAACAACGCCGGGATTCTGCGCGACAAGACCTTTCACAAGATGGACGACGCCGACTGGGATCTGGTCTACCGCGTCCACGTCGAAGGCGCCTACAAAGTGACCCGCGCCGCGTGGCCGCACTTGCGCGAGCAAAACTACGGAAGGGTGATCTTCACCGCCTCGACCTCGGGCATCTACGGCAACTTTGGCCAGTCCAACTACGGCATGGCCAAACTCGGCCTCTACGGCCTGACCCGTACCCTGGCCATCGAAGGTCGCAAGAACAATATTCTGGTCAATGCCATCGCGCCTACCGGCGGCACGCGCATGACCGAAGGCCTGATCCCGCCGCAGGTGTTCGAACAGCTCAAACCGGAGCTGGTCAGCCCGCTGGTGGTGTACCTGGCCAGTGAACAGTGCCAGGAAACGTCCGGCCTGTTTGAAGTCGGTGGCGGCTGGATGGGCAAGGTGCGCTGGGAACGCAGCCTCGGTGCTGGCTTCGATCCCCGCAGCGGCTTCTCCCCGGAAGATGTCGCGGCGCACTGGCAGCAGATCTGCGATTTCGAAGGCGCGGCGCATCCGAAGGACAACATTGAAGCGCTGAAGGAAATGATGGCGAATTTGCAGAAGTATTCGCTGTAACGTTTGCCACGCCCCGCAAATACCGATCCCGTCGGTAATGCCTTCGCCCATAAAAAAGGCCGCTGCAAACGCAGCGGCCAAGGTAAGACGTTGGATCAAGGAGCTACAAATCAACGTCAGTGAACACCGGGGCGATCAATCGAAGCATCGACTCATCTGAAATCGGTCAGCGCTGGCGCGAGTTGCTCAGCAGCCAAGGCTTGGTGCTTTGCGGCGTCTGCCTGAAAGCCCGCTCAGAATAAGCACTTGAACCCGAAGGAAAAATAGCGATTCCGGACATGCACTGTTACGGGGCGTGCAACAGTCTTGATCGCGCCACAGGATCCTGCACGGACTGCGCAAAGTGTTCGCGCCCGGAAATATATCGCTTCGCTGTCTATTCTGGATGGTTGAGTTAGTTACTTTGTATAAAGTTTTGTGCGGATTATTTGTTTGTGAATTTGTCATTTTTTACAGGTGGTTTTTTTATTTCGGTTAATACCTTGTAATCTATATTTGTTGAAATGAACTGGCGCTTCTTGTTTGTCGAAAATAAAACTATCTTTCGCTATCGCAGTGATGCGGGGTTGCGTTCACTGAACTTGAAAGATAGGACTTGAATATGGATAAGTTATACAAAAGCTTGATGCGAGGTTCTGAAGGTGCAGAAGTAACCTGGAGGGCTGAGTGGGCAAAGGTCGCTGCCGCGCAGAATGATTTGTTCGCTATTGTTGAGGCGATCCCGACAGTTCGGCAGATTGCTCGGCAGGCATTGCAGCAAGAATTGCAGCAGCGGCAGAAGAATATCAATATCGATAATGTTTATATAAATATTACCGATCAGTCCAATGAGATTGAACGTCGTCCTTCGGGGAAACTGTCTGAGGTATTGCTTCATTGTCTTGATAATAATGTGGCGCCGAGCTATCTGGCTGGCGGCGGGGACGGTGTCTTTCACCTGCCCGATACCGTTGGCGAAGAGATGAGAGTCAAGGGCTTCAGTATTATCGAGGCTGAGGAGGCTATTACTTATACGCTGCGAAACATGGAGAGCAGCCTGCGTTCGGAGATAGGCAAATATTGGGCGGCCCCCGTAAAAGTCGCAACAACTGAAAATACCGGACTGACAAATAAACAGGCCTTGCAGCAGGCTTATAACGTTGTGCTGACAGCGGAGCTTTCTTTAAAAGCCATGGCGGGATTTCTGGATCATGGCATGGCGACGCGCTATTGCTATTTGTTGAACCTGGAAAACGGCGCCGGCGCTTATAGCGTTGTGGTGAGTGCTGAATCCGACTCTCGCACTTCGCTTGTTCCGGGGTTTGTCCTCGATAATGCGATGCGGGCGGATCCGCAAATGAAACTGCTCAATGAGTCCACCGGTTATGTCATTCACACGCCAGGCAACGGCTTTGAATACTTCGCCAGGAATATCGACGCGCACGCAACGCTGCTGGCGCGTGTATCGGCGTCCGGTAGCAAAATCGCTTTCCCTAAAGCCACGCAAAGTGTGTCTGCTCATTGTGTCGACGCTTACTTGAAGGGACAACTCGATACGCTTGCAAGTCTGATGCGCGATCGCAAGGGCCAGACTCAAGCGTTCAGCCGGGTATTGCAGGACAATCAGGTGTTGTCGGTGATGCGTACTGACATCGGTCGTCGATTCGATCAAGTGCAGGCAGAACTCAAGCGGACCGAATGGCCACTCTGGCTGAAGAACGGTGGTAACGCTCTTCAGCAGCGTTACGTCGAGCTTGAGCGCTCGATGGAGAAATATCACTCTGACTACCGGGTGGTTTTCGACAGGTGTTTCTCGTTTAAAGATTATGTCTTGCGTTGTTTTTCCGAGTGGGCGATGAGCGCGTTGGGCGAGCAACTGGAAGCCGAGACTATAAAGGTGCGCAGCGTCCACAAGATGCAACTGGGGGGCCGCACCCTAGAGCAGGTCGATAACCGGACCCTGACGGAATTCATCATCTTCGGTCTGCATGACGAGGGGTATAAAGCCGAAATCAGCATCACCGGGCTGCCGTCCGGCAGCAGGCTGTCCGCTGCTGCACTTGAGCAATGGTTGAGCAACATCAACTTGCGCTCGCAGTTCGTATCCAGTCTTCCAACTGATCCATCGCCGGAGTTTGCACAGGCGTATCGCGACCACTTGCACAGCAACATCGAGTTCGCGCTTTTCGTTGCGCGCCATTCGGGCGTTTTCAGTGAAACCGAAGCGAAGGTCATTGAAAGGGCGTTGGCAGGTGACCTTTCGGTGTCTATTCGCGGATTGAGACTGAGCCTGCAGATTCCAGGGCCCGCCTTGAAAGGTGTGATGGTTTTTCGGGCACCGGAGACTCGGAACTATCTTGTTTATCTGATAACACCTGCAGGCAAATCCGTTTTCATGACGTTTGCGGATGTATTCGCTCTGAACAAATGGTTTGAATCGGCCATGACCGCTGATCGTCAATACGCGGCGTCATTGATTCATCCGGACTATTTGCACGAAGCCGGATCGTTGCGCGGTGTCAGCCGTCACTCCACCCATTATCTGTACAAGCTGGATACTCAATACTCGGATCTTTTCCCCAATGGCACAGCGCCGTTGCTCAATGACGTCAATCTCGCTTTTCAGTCTGAGCTGGCGTTACACAAGACCATTGCGCCTGCGCCTTACCGCTATCTCGGAATTGAGCCGCGCAAACGTTACGCTCGATTGAATACCGAACTGAAAGCGCTCTCCACCGTAGAGGCAAGGGACAATGCGTTCCCTTCTTTCGAACGCTTTACCCACGATGCGGTAAAGCAGAACCTTGAAAGTCTGTTGCGTTCGCGAGGACGAAATGTCGAGATCAATCCCGATCAGATTATTGTCCAGACTGACGATTTTCAGAAAAGCGTAACGGATCTGCTCATCGAAGGGCTATCGTTTGAAGCTGCCAATCCGGCTTATCCGAGCAAGTATGACCCGAGGTATTTTTTGACGGACGGCCATCCGGCGATCGATCAACTGGATATTCGCGATCTGTCCTCGTTATCGAAAACATTCCGTCCTGGTGACAGGTATACGGAAATGCTCAATACCGACTATCTGGACGGGAAGCATCCTGGCTATGCATTCAAGCGCGCCGTTCACGCAAAAAAAATTCGCTGTCAGATGCATTACGATCTGCTCTCCAACTACATCGATGGCAGGTTTGGGTCTGACATTTTTTTAGCGCTACAACGGGTTGTCGGGAATTTGAAAGAGGATGTCTATCACTACCCGATCAATGATTCGTCCGCAGAAGGTGATGAAGGTCTTTACGAATTCAATATCGGGAAAAAAGGCTTGACCAAGTCGAGGGATCGTACGGTTGCGGGTGTCTACATCCTGCGGATGAACGTTCTCGGCCAGTTCCACGACTGGTTATATACGCCCGATGCGCCGGATGGCGTTGCCTATCGACCCATCAACGATTTCATTCCATCCATTCGTTTCCAATATGGACCGATGCGCGATTACTACTTTGACCGGGTTGCAATCGTCGATCAAAAAGTAATCAATGATTATTTTGACGATCTTGCCGCAAGCGGGAAACCCCTGCCTCCGGTCAAGACGCAAGAACGCGCCAAGTTGAACAACCTCTTCACGTTCCATGATCGGAGAGTGCGTCGCGCATTGAGCGATATCGATGAGCGAACCACCAGTTTGAAGGAGGTTATCGCGGGACTGGTTTACGATGGCCTGATCAAAGTGGTGAATGTCATCAGTCTCGCCGTGCCGCCTATTGGCTCCGTGGCCGTTGCGGTGCAGATGATGAAAAGTGTCTACGACGGAGCCCAGGCGCAACGGCGAGGTGACTACTCGGCGGCACTGGGATACGGCGCGGACGCGTTGATCGGACTATTTACGCTCGGCCAGGCGGCCACAGCCGGTGCGAGCGCAGAGGTGATCAAGCAGGTGACCAACGTTCAACGATCGTTTCTCGGTCTGGTCGATGATGCACGGTCGGCGGCGCAATTCGTCGCCGAGGCGGCGGGTCATAAAGCGGCAGATCAACAGTTGATCGATTTCTTCACTGAATTGATGAAGGATCGGGTAACCGGCATCAGCCAGACCATCGTGCGCTGATCCCGGGCTGGCGCCTGGAGATCGCCTGACTCAACCGGCTTGCTCATACCCCATGCGCCAGCTCACGGCCCGCGACGCCGCCAGTAACCGCTGCGCCGCCGGGCCGTCTTCATCAGCGTGGAACAGTGAAGTCGGGCCGACGATGGTCAGCACCGCGGCGATCTGCCCGACTGCGTTGAACACCGGGGCTGACAACGCGTCCACACCTGGCATCAACAAGCCGTGCACATGATGCAGACCGCGTTCGCGGATCTGCTCGCACAAACCGCTGTAGGCATTTTGATCGGCCAGTGGATGGCCGGCGACGGCGATTTCCTGCTCGCGCAACTCATCGGTTTCCCGATGCGGCAGAAAGGCACTGAACACCAGCCCGGTGGACGAGCTGAGTAACGGCAACACCGAACCCAGTTGCGTCACCACCGTCACCGCGCGCACCGCCGGTTCGATGTGCACCACGGTCGCGCCCTGATTGCCCCACACCGCCAGAAAACAGGTTTCGTTCAGTTCATCGCGCAACTCGGACAGGGGCAGGGCGGCGACTTTCAGCACGTCCATACTGTTCAGCGCAGCGAGGCCTACACGCAACGCTTCACGGCCGAGTCCGTAATGGTTGGTGGCGGCGTTCTGCTCGGCAAAACCACTGGCGATCAGTGCCTGGAGATAGCGGTGCACCTTGCTCGCCGGCATCTGCACATGTTCGGCCAATCGCGATAGTGAGGTAGAGGGCGATAACTCGGCCAACGCCTTGAGGATGTCAGTGCCGACCTCGGCGGAGCGGACTTTCTGTTTGCAGTTGCTGTCGCTGGTTTTTTCCATGGTGCGGCCGGGATCCGAAAACGAATGGGCGTCTTTATAGCTTGACGCTGGATAGTGAGCAAATTACGTTATGCGTAATCGAATTACGATAACAACAACCCCGGCGTGCGCAAAGCTCTGAGCCAGAGCGATGGGCCACTGCCGACTCCCTGTTCAGGAGGCTCCATGAACCTCGATTCAAACGCGTCGGAGCTGGCGTACCAGTCCGGTTTCGGCAACGAATTCAGCAGTGAAGCGTTGCCCGGCGCCTTGCCCATCGGCCAGAACTCCCCGCAAAAAGCCCCGTACGGCCTCTATACCGAATTGCTCTCCGGCACTGCGTTTACCATGACCCGCAGTGAAGCCCGGCGTACCTGGATGTACCGGATTCAGCCGTCGGCCAATCACCCGGCGTTCGTCAAACTGGAGCGGCAACTGGCCGGCGGCCCGTTGGGTGAAGTGACGCCCAATCGCCTGCGCTGGAATCCTCTGGATATCCCGGCCGAGCCGACTGATTTCATCGACGGTCTGGTCGGCATGGTGGCCAACTCGGCAGCGGAAAAACCGGCCGGCATCAGCATCTATAACTATTGCGCGAATCGCTCGATGGAGCGGGTGTTCTACAACGCCGACGGCGAACTGCTGTTGGTGCCGCAACTGGGGCGGCTGCGAATTGCCACCGAACTCGGCGTGCTCGAAGTCGCGCCGCTGGAAATTGCTGTGCTGCCGCGTGGCCTGAAATTCCGCGTCGAGCTGCTTGATCCGCAGGCGCGCGGTTACGTTGCCGAGAACCACGGCGCGCCGCTGCGCCTGCCGGACCTGGGGCCAATCGGCAGCAACGGCCTGGCCAATCCACGGGATTTCCTCGTGCCGGTCGCGTCTTACGAAAACCTGCAGCAGCCGACGACGCTGGTGCAGAAATTCCTCGGCCAGTTGTGGGGCACCGAGCTCGATCATTCGCCGTTGAACGTGGTCGCCTGGCACGGCAACAACGTGCCGTACAAATATGATCTGCGCCGTTTCAACACCATCGGCACCGTGAGCTTCGATCACCCGGATCCGTCGATCTTCACCGTGCTGACCTCGCCGACCAGCGTGCACGGTCTGGCCAACCTCGACTTCGTGATCTTCCCGCCACGCTGGATGGTCGCCGAGAACACCTTCCGTCCGCCGTGGTTCCATCGCAACCTGATGAACGAATTCATGGGCCTGATCCACGGCGAGTACGACGCCAAGGCTGAAGGTTTCGTGCCCGGCGGTGCGTCGCTGCACAGCTGCATGAGCGCCCACGGCCCGGATGGCGAAACCTGCACCAAAGCGATCAACGCGGAACTCAAACCGGCGAAGATCGACAACACCATGGCCTTCATGTTCGAGACCAGTCAGGTACTGCGCCCAAGCCGCTTCGCCCTCGACTGCCCGCAACTGCAATCCACATACGACGCCTGCTGGGCCACGCTGCCCGCCACGTTCGACCCGACCCGGAGATAACCCATGACTCAGACTTCCATCACCCGCAGCTGGGTTGCTTCGGCCAATGGCCACGCGGATTTCCCGCTGCAGAACCTGCCGCTGGGCGTGTTCAGCACTGGCGGCTCGGCGCCGCGCGCGGGCGTGGCGATCGGTGAACATATTTTCGATCTGCAGGTGGCGCATGAAGCCGGCCTGTTCGACGGCCCGGCACGCAGCGCGGTCGAAGCCATGCACGGCGGCGTGCTGAATGCGTTCTTCGACCTCGGTCGTGAAGCCCGCGTAGCCTTGCGCAGCCGCTTGCTGGAATTGTTCGGCGATGGCAGCACTCATCGCGGCGCCATCGAAGCCCAAGGCGCAAAACTGCTGCCACTGGCTGCCGATTGCCAGATGCACCTGCCGGCGCGCATCAGCGATTACACCGACTTCTACGTCGGCATCGAGCACGCGCAGAACGTCGGCAAACTGTTCCGTCCGGACAACCCACTGCTGCCCAACTACAAGCACGTGCCGATCGGTTATCACGGTCGCGCCTCCACCGTGCGCGCTTCTGGTACCGACGTGCGCCGCCCGAAAGGCCAGACCCTGCCGGCCGGTGCCAGCGAGCCGACCTTCGGCCCGTGCGCACGACTGGACTACGAACTGGAACTGGGCATCTGGATCGGTCAGGGCAACGAAATGGGCGAGCCGATTGCGATCGGTGACGCCGCCGAACACATCGCCGGTTTCTGCCTGCTCAATGACTGGTCGGCCCGCGATATCCAGGCCTGGGAGTACCAGCCGCTGGGCCCGTTCCTCTCCAAGAGTTTCATCACCAGTGTCTCGCCATGGGTGGTGACCGCCGAAGCGCTGGAGCCATTCCGCACGGCGCAACCTGCGCGCCCGGAAGGCGATCCGCAGCCGCTGCCCTATCTGTTCGACAAGCGTGATCAGGATGGCGGTGCTTTCGACATCGAACTGGAAGTGCTGCTGCTCACCGAAGCCATGCGCGAACAGAATCTGCCGGCCCATCGCCTGACCCTGAGCAACACTCGCTACATGTACTGGACCGTCGCACAAATGGTCGCGCACCACAGCGTCAACGGTTGCCAGTTGCAGGCCGGTGACCTGTTCGGTTCGGGCACCTTGTCCGGTCCGCAAAGCGGTCAGTTCGGCAGCCTGCTGGAAATCACCGAGGGCGGTAAAAAGCCGATCGAACTGGCCTCCGGCGAAGTGCGCAAATTCCTCGAAGACGGCGACGAAATCATTCTGCGCGCGCGTTGCGCCCGAGACGGTTTTGCCTCGATCGGCTTCGGCGAATGCCGTGGCAAAGTGCTGGCGGCGCGCTGACAGGAGCGGGTCATGGATCTCTATACCTATTACCGCTCGACCTCGTCATACCGGGTACGTATCGCCCTGGCGCTGAAAGGGCTCGACTACACCGCACTGCCGGTCAACCTGATCGCGCCGTCCGGGGGCGAGCATCGGCAGGCGGCGTATCTGGCGATCAATCCGCAGGGTCGGGTGCCGGCCCTGCGTACCGATGACGGCGAGTTGCTGATTCAGTCGCCGGCGATCATCGAGTACCTGGAAGAACGTTATCCGCAGCTGCCATTGCTGCCCGAAGACCTCGCTGCCCGCGCTCATGTGCGCGGCGTCGCAGCGGTGATCGGCTGCGACGTGCATCCGCTGCACAACGTCAGCGTGCTCAATCGCCTGCGTCAGCTGGGCCACGAAGAGCCGCAGGTGGTGGAGTGGATCGCGCACTGGATCAGTCAGGGGCTGGCGACTGTCGAGCAGTTGATCGGTGACAGCGGTTTCTGTTTCGGTGAGTGGCCGTGCGTGGCGGATGTCTATCTGATTCCGCAGTTGTATGCGGCCGAGCGCTTCGGTGTTTCGCTGCAGGCTTACCCGCGGATTTGTCGAGTGGCGGCGCTGGCGGCTGAGCATCCGGCGTTCATCAAGGCGCATCCGGCCAATCAACCGGATACCCCTTAAAGCGCCACACTGCCCACTGTAGGAGTGAGCCTGCTCGCGATGGCGGAGTGTCAGATACGGGGATGTTGACTGACACACCGCTATCGCGAGCAGGCTCACTCCTACAAGGGATCAGCGCCGTACACAAAAATCATAAAAACAAAACAGGTACCTTGCGATGCACAACCAGATTGCCAGCTTCCGCGCGGCACTCGACGCCCGTCCTGTGTCCCGCTATCAGTGGTTGCTCCTGATCCTGCTCGCCTTGTTGCTGGTCACCGACGGTTATGACGCCCAGGTGCTCGGTTACGTGGTGCCGGCCCTGGCTCAGGATTGGGGGCTGGAGAAAGCCGCCTTCGGGCCGGTTTTCAGCGCCAACCTGTTGGGTCTGACCCTCGGTTCTCTTGCGGTGACGCCGCTGGCCGATCGCTTCGGCGTACGGCGAATCCTGCTCGCCTGCGTGCTGATCTACGCCAGCCTGACGGTGTTGATGGTGTTCGCCGATTCTCTGAACACCTTGATGATCGCGCGCTTCATCTGCGGTATCGGCATGGGCGGGGCGATGCCCAGTGCCATGGCCTTGATGTCGGAATATTCACCGCCGCGTCTGCGCACCTTGATGGTCACGCTGGCCGCTTGTGGGTTTTCGTTTGGCGGTGCGGCGGGTGGTTTTGTCGCCGCTGGCTTCATCGACCGCTTTGGCTGGCAAGCGGTGTTCCTTGCCGGTGGTGTCACGCCGTTGCTGCTGTTCCCGTTCCTGTGGTGGATGCTGCCAGAATCGCTGCCGCGTCTGCTGCGCGATGCACCGCCCTATGCGCGTCTGCGCAAAGTCACCGCGCGAATGCTGCCGGACTGGCAACCGCCGGCCGCGACCGTTGAACAGAACGAGCGCGAGCAGGGCAGCAAGCTGACCGTGGTCGAGCTGTTCCGCAACGGTTATGCGCGCCCGACCCTGCTGATCTGGGCGACGTTTTTTGTCAGCCTGATTCTGCTGTATTTCATGATCAGCTGGCTGCCGACGCTGTTGCTGGAAAGCGGTCTGAAACTCAATGAAGCCAACCTGGTGACCTCGATGTTCCTGTTCGCCGGTACCTTGGGCGCGGTGTGCATGGCCTGGTTCGCCGACCGTTTGAAACGCAAGGTGCGGCTGCTCTGCGCGGTGCTGACAGGGGCGGCGCTGTGCACGATTCTGCTGGGTTTGAACCACGACAATCCACGCTATCTGGTGGCCTGCGTGTTTGCCGCCGGGTTCTGCATCATCGGTGGGCAACTGACGCTGAACGCCTTCGCCAGCAACTTCTACCCAGCGCATGTGCGGGCCACGGGCACGGGCTGGGCGTTGGGGGTAGGGCGCTTCGGTTCGATCCTCGGGCCGTTGTTCGGCAGCATGCTGCTGGCGATGCACATTCCGGTGACGCAGATTTTCTTCTTCTGCGCGATACCGGCGGTCATTGCGGCGCTGCTAATCATCCAGGTGCGCTCGCCCTCTGACAGCCCGCAATCCAATGTGGGAGCGAGCTTGCTCGCGAAGAACGATAACGCGGTTTAAAGGATAAACCGAGGCGCCTGCTTCGCGAGCAGGCTCGCTTGTATGTTTAGACTTGAAGGGGTGGGCGGGACTACAGACTCGATTCTGACTCTGACCAGTACAGACCGTGGGAGA
>NZ_JACHCY010000009.1:0-210815 GCF_014200835.1 Pseudomonas sp. JAI115 | reverse complement strand
TTGCCGACGCAACGGGCGAGTGAGATCGACCAACTGCTGCCGCATCAGTGGGTATCTGTCTGACTTACGCAACGTGAGTTGGGCAGACGCTTACGCACAAGCAAGCCTTCTTGGGCTTCAACGAAACCGGTATCGGCATTCATGGTCAGGTCTACCATATCGCTCAAGGCGATTCGGGTAAGCGCCTGACCCGCTACAGTCTGACGCTCGTTCCGCAGTTGGCCTATTTGGCACACCGCACCAACCATCGAATCTTTCAAAGCCTGACTGTCCCGCAAATCATCGCGCAGATTCTTGAAGAGCACGGCATTCAAGCCGATGCCTATCAATTCAATTTAGGGTCGCTGTACCCCGAAAGAGAATATTGCGTTCAGTACAACGAGACCGATCTGCACTACATACAGCGTCTGTGCTGGGAAGAAGGTATTCATTACCACTTTCAGCATTCGCAGCAGGGCCACCTATTGGCCTTTGGTGATGACCAAACAATGTTTCCCAAGCTTGATAGACCTACAGCCTACGTACAGGACAGTGGTCTGGCGGCTGACGAACCGGTGATTAAGCGCTTCAACTTACGCTTTGCCGCCCGCACGACACGAGCGACCCAGCGAGACTACGACTTCAATAAAGCGCGCATGACGCTTGAGGCGGAATATCGTCCTCACTTCGAAAAAGCTCAGCCAGACCTTGAAGACTACCAATACCCCGGTGCTTTCACTCAGCGCGAAAGAGGTAAGCATTTAAGCCAACGGGCGTTGGAAGGTCACCGTGCCGACTACCGTCAAGCGGAAGGCAAAAGCGACCAACCGACTTTGGTCACCGGGCATTTCTTGGAACTGTCCGACCATCCCCGGCAGGAGTGGAACGACCTGTGGTTGCTGACTTCGATTACCCACGAAGGCATACAGCCTCAGGTGCTGGAAGAAACGCTCCCTAGCGATACGACAGACAGAAAGGACGATTTCCATCAGGGCTATCGCAACACCTTCAAGGCGACTCCGTGGGAAGTGATCTACCGCCCCCAAGAGCCCTACGAGAAACCGCGCATTCTTGGTAGCCAAACAGCGTTGGTAACCGGCCCTCCCGGTGAAGAAATCCACTGCGACACGTTAGGTCGGGTCAAGGTGCAGTTTCATTGGGATCGCGAGGGCAACAACGACGGTAAAAGTAGTTGCTGGCTGCGGGTGGCGTCCAGTTGGGCGGGCAACAGCCACGGCGCGGTGACGATTCCCCGAGTCGGAATGGAAGTGCTGGTCTCATTTCTGGAAGGTGATCCAGATTCACCGGTTATCAGCGGCTGTCTGAGCAATAGCGCGAATCCTGCGCCCTATGAACTGCCGACCCACAAAACCCGAACGGTATTTCGCAGTCGCAGCAGCAAAGACAGCACGGGTTTCAACGAACTGCATTTGGAAGATCGCAGCGGCCAGGAGCTGATTTACCTGCGCGCTCAACGAGACATGGAGCAGAAGGTAGAACACGACAGTCACTTGGAAGTCGGTAACGAACGCAGAGAGGTCATCAAGGGCAACAACGTCACCGTGCTGGAGGCGGAAGACCACCGCACCGTCACCGCAGACCGCAAAGTCCACCTCAAGGCCAATGACTTCTTGTTAGTGGGAAGCAGTAGCCATACCCGCGTGGGCCAAACACTCGTCGCTGAAGCGGGCCAAGAGGTTCACCTTAAATCCGGGGCGAATTTGATTCTTGATGCGGGTGCCAGCATCACCCTAAAGGCGGGTGGACATCATATTGTCATTGGCCCCGGCGGGATCCTCAGCAGCATCGATATCGTGGTGGGCGGTTCCCCGGCGAAAGGCACCGCTGCCAATCCAGCACTGCCGGGCGTTGCAAATGCACTCATTGCACCTCCAGAGCTTCCACCAATTGTTGCACCCTCACAAGGCGCATTAATGGCCCTATCTAAAGCGAGAGGTGCCGACTTCTGCCCGATTTGCGAGACCTGTATAAATGGCTTTTGTCCGACTGAAGGGGCCGCAGCATGACGAATCTTTCTCCCCTGCACTGGATGGCCGAGCAACGCCAACTTGGGCGCTCTCTATGCCTGATTTTGGACTCCGAAGGTGAACTGCCTTTACGTAAAACACTAATGGACAATCAAGCCACTAACCGATATTGCAACCTCTACAGCGGTACATTGGTAGCTGATTTGGCGAGCACAGGGCCTTTCATTTTCCTAGTAGATGGGCCGGAAGACAGGCGCCTAAATGAGCTATTGAAGGAGCCTGAACGGAACTGGGGTTGGCTCGCCAGTATTCCACGTAGTAACGGGCTGGAGGTGCTGGCGGATCATTGGCGTGACCGGATAATCGTTGGCACTCGCCCTCACCAAGCGCTCTACCGGTTTCAAGACAACCGGGTACTTGCGCGCGCGCTTGCATTCTTCGGCGCTGATGTCGTTCCTGAGTATTTGGGGCCGGTAAACAGCGTTTTCTATTGGCAGGGGGTTCAATGGAAAACGGCAAGCAATCCCAAACCGAACCGTTACCCAGTGCCCAACAACCCTGCGTGGCTGAATGTTCCATCTGAGAGCGATCAAGCGGCTTCGATTCGCGAGACGAATGCCCACCGGTATTTGTTGGCCTATCACTTGGATGCATATTTGGAAGTTGCAGAGCGACAAGAACCTGAAGAATGGCTGCGTAAACAGTTGATGTTGGTTGATGCGTGGGGGTGGGAGTCGCCCGAACAGTTGGAGTTTGTTTTGATTGAAAGTCTTAGGGTTACAATTGAAGAGCTTGAAAAGCGCTGGCAGGTGCAGCCGAATGAAAACCCTGAAGACCATTTTCAGCGGATTTACCATACGATGCAATTTTGGCAGGGGGAAGCGCCTCTGTGATCGGGATAAATGGAAGGATTCGACGACCGTACAATGAAAACCAAGTTGCAGACTAGATCAACCAAGTAACTCTATAGTTATCATCAGGAGGGGACAGATGCAACTTGCAGTAACTTTACTTTGTATTGGATTACTTACAATTTCTGGCTGCGCGAATAATGATCGAGAGAGTTTTATTTTTACGGCGGATCTACCCCCTGATTTTGCGTACCACGCGAAAGTTATGTACAAGCCCGCCGACGGTGAAACTTGTAGCGTTCGAATTGAGGATAAACCTTTTCTCGGCTTTAACAGAGAATGGAGGACAGAATACATACCAAAGTCTGTGATCCCTATTTATCGAACCGTAAACGGGTGTCGGTTGGCTGTTAATCGAATACAGCTACAAATAATAGGTTCTTATGGGGGCGACACAGGTGATATTGGTAGCGATTCAGCCGCTGTAATTATAAGCGACAAAGTTAATGAACAAGAGAAAGGAGTGTTTGAGCAAGGGGAAAGTTTGATTGAAGGAGAGTGTCAGTGGTTATTTCGCACTCAAGGGCCATTGCGCCGACTTTCTAAAGGGCCTCGCTGCAATGGCATTGATACGCACGGAATGTTAACCAAAGGGAAACCGTTTGGAGCCTACACCTTAGATCAATTACCAGGAAAAACGGTGAGACTCAGGATAAAGATAGCAGTTGATGAAAGACCGTCTATCAAAAACACATGGATCGAGTTTCACAACGGTTGGAAAAGATGTTTGGGTAAGGGCATGGACGACCAATATGGTTTTTGCCGGGAAAACAAAAAAGACTTTAGCGATTTTTTAATGCCTGATGGGCGTACATGTTCTATTTATCCCGGATGTACTGAATAAGGAGTGCGTAGTGAGCAATTTGGATGCTGATTTAAAACACCCACTAAATAAGCGCGTACTTACATGCCCTGTACAGGGTAGCAAGACAAGTTTTCAACTGGTGGACGAGCTTGGTGAGGGACTAGCTTACGCAGGGCTCGCTTACGAAATCGTTGATGCCGAGGGCCATATTTATACAGGGACTCTTGATGGTTCGGGATCGGGAGAGATTGATCACTTTGCAGGGCCACTGGCGTTAAGCTTTAAAGAACCTTGTCATAGTGGTGATGATTTCTACGAATATTTGAAAGCTCGTGACTACTATCCGCTTCCTATCACAGAACTTCAGGTTCGGGCTGAGAAAACACGATATTTTAACAAAAATGGTTCGCGCACAAGCAGTAACCCTGCGCAAGCTTGTGCGGACGCATATTTTCAAGTGGAAGTACGTAACTTGGTCGAACATTGCGCCCATTTACCACCCACGATTGAGTGTAATTATCCTCCTAAGGAAAGTCCTAAAAAATTAATGCGAGGAAATGGCAAGCGCGGTGTTTGCTTACTCCCTAAAAAACATAATGTCTTGGAGGTACGCCCTTTACGCGCTTTGAGTCCAATCTTTTCTACGGACTCTAAATTCTGTGCACTCAACTTATATCAGCTCGCCATTATGGCTACGCTGAGCTATAACCAGTTTGGTCAAAGGCCACGTCGTCGCCCGCTTGACAAGAATTTTGTCAGCTATCCCAAAACGCCAAGTATGGGGAATTGGTTTGGTGATGCATTGGCAAAGTTTGATGAGGTATGGAAAGTTGACTCTGGGCAGCTCAATGCCCATTATCCTTTGTACGAAGAAGTTTCTTATTCCAAGCGCTTCGAAATTGTACCTTTTGATCCTGAACTTTATCCGCTAAATCATTCCTCTTTAAATGAAGAGCAAGAAACCCCGGAAAGCATTCACTTTCTAGATGACCGAGGGCATGAAATTGACACTGATACACAGGCATTTATAACCCATAGCAAGGAGGTCATTTTGATTTCCGTTCGGGGGACTAATGAAATTATCGCGGATGGGCTCCGAGATGCTGATGCCTTACAGGTTGATTTTAAGGAAGGGCCGGGGAAAGTTCATCGGGGATTCTACGGTGCAGCGGAGAAAGTCTACCAATTTACTCTTAACTATCTAGAAAAGTTTTATATTGGTCAAAAGTTACTAATATGTGGTCATAGTTTGGGTGGTGCAATCACGCTGCTTCTTTCCGAAATGTTACGATGCAGACCGGGTTATAACTACGATATCGTACTGTACACCTACGGCGCTCCAAGGGCTGCCGACGCGACTTTTATTAAAAGTGCGTCGGACTTGGTGCATTATCGAATGGTCAATCACAACGATCCTGTGCCGAGCGTACCGGGGACTTGGATGAACACGAAGCACAAGGTTTATGGAGCGGGTGCGGTATTAACTTTTTTGAACGTTCCTGCGGGTATCTCGATATTTGCTGCGGGCATCACTAACCTCAGTAGCGATCCTTATCAGCATCACGGAAAGTTACGACATTTCTTTCCGGTTGAGCTGGGAAGAAAGGAAAAATCATCAATTCTCTGGGAGCCGGGTTGCGATACGATAACTCAACACGCGGCCTGCGAATTGGCAGTAAAGCAAGTAGATGGCCTGCCTAACCGCCCCGGCCTGCTCAGCCAAGCATTTCATGCTGGCAATCATTCTATGGTCGGTGGCTATATACCTGCTTGCTGGGCAGCTTTAAGGCGTTGGCAGGACTCGCTTAAACACAAGCGTTCGTTGGTAACCGAGCGCGAGTTCGAGTTCATTGATACCGCCCTTAGCCGCATTACCGAACAGCTACGCAATCGGCGCAGAGACCTCAATAGTCGTGGCGACAAATATCGAGAGACTCATGGGCCAGCGGTAGAGGCATTCAGCCAAGAAATCGACAAAGTACAGCAGACCCGCGACCGGTTAGCGATCCTGCGCAGAGAAAGAATTACCGACGCGAACGTCTACGGCTCCTTTGCCCAGCATGCCGAATTGGATGAGCATTTGGCTCGCTGGACGGCCCACCCTGAGAACCGAATTGACGAACAGCTAGCCATGGCACCTGCCGCAGCGGAAAGCGACCACGAAGTGTTTGCTTCGATATTGGGTCGCCCAATAGGGACACCGCACACGCTTGATATTGATTCCTTCATCTAGCGGTAGAAGGCAGCGCCAGCTGCTTGAATAGCTATATCGAGCTGGTTTCGATTTTCTCCTAATCTGCTCGGGAAATTTATTGCTTTAACCCGCCATGTGATAATCCCCATTTGGCGGGTTCTTTTTCCGGTGCAGTTCAAAAGCACTCAGATCCGCACGCGCTCCATTCAGTGCTTGCGCGGGTGGCCGCCCACCAATGGGACTAACCGGGAAGAAACGAGACTAATCGGTAATTTTCAGGGATTAGAGCTGAGCACCCAGCCGGTATGGCTCAGCAAAGGAAAGCCTCAAAACTCTATGAGTTCCTTTTTGAGTACCTTTTTGATTGTTACGCGAACCCGACACCAATTCGCTTAAGGCTTCAAGCACTCATATTTGGTTCTTGGTGCCGCACCATACAAAACGAAGCCCCTGCAGAAATGCAGGGGCTTTGTTGTTTCTGGCGTTTGAATATAAAAAGCGCTACGGCTGAGTGATCATGACTTTGACCCTTAGGTTATGAGCGCTCACCCTATCTAAAAGATCTTTGCTATGGATCGGCAACACACAAGACCGCCTGACTTCATCAGCGCAAAAGGCCTCCCCATAGAGCAAAGCCAACAATCTGCAGACATGCCATTCAGCACCTTGTCAGCAATTGAGATATCGAACTCCCCCACCGACAAAATTCAAATAAGCGAGCGCTGAAGGTCCGTCACAAGTTGATACGCGAAGTTGATTTTGACGCAGAGTTTTGCGCATAAACTCGCCCCTGACAACATGGAACAGGGAGTCAACTGATGTCCACATGCAAAAAAGCCTTGGAAATCCGCGAAGCATTTGAGGAGGCCGGAAACGCGCTCTCGTTATTCATCGATCTGTGCACATCTGACATTCAACTCACCCAACGCAGCATACTGGCCTTGTCGGCTTATGGCAGAACCTGCATGAACACCTTTGAGGACGCCGAACGCTGGTTGCGCAGTCAAGACAAGGCACGAGCCAACGTCCTCCCTGAACAGACCCAAGCAGGGAAATAAGGGACAGACCACGTTTTGAGCTGAGACTGTGGTCTGACTCTATTTTTCCCCACCTATTTTGATCGTGTCACCACGGTGCTTAGGTCGGCGAAAACGCTTTGAGAAACCCCGGCCTTCCTTTGCTCTTCAGTGGCCGCCGAGAGCGGCTGCAGCGTTACGCGCGGGGCCTTTCCAGCCTTCATCTGACGTACAGATTCCATCACGTCCGTCTGAAATCGCTCTAGCTCATTTGCCATGCCTGTTCTTCGCCTTCAGCTATTTTCTCCAACGCTCGCTTGCTGAACTTATGCAGCTTGAACCGAAAGCGAAATCCGCCTTCCAAGTTGCTGCAACGCACGCTCAACATTCTCGATTTTGGAGTGATGCAGAAAATCTACCAAGCGATCGACCTGGGGCCGTTGTACGCCGAGACGACGTGCCAACTCGGCCTTGCTTAAACCTGACTCCAAAAGCGTATTCCACAGAGCAACCTTTGCTGCAGTCAGCGCAGGCAGACGCAATACGACGCCACTTGCCTGTTCTCCTGCCTGCCCGGTCGGAATCAACCGGCGATCATCAACGTATATCGAGAGCGCCGTCTCGATTGCATCAATGGCGGTGTCCAACGCTTGCTCGAGGGTGTCGCCAACGGCGTGCATCTCAGGAATTTCTGCGCAGGACAACCAGACACTGTCCGGCTCTTCGTGAACTTCCAACGCATATTCGAACATCACGATTCCTCTCATGGGGTACAGCTGAGCCTCAATCCTTGAGGCCCAGCTGTTTGATTATCGATTTTCTCAACCCTTCGCCCATTTCCTTGGCTCCATGGTCGGGAAACACAGTTGATTTGCCATTCAAGGAAACCTTGAAGTGACTGCCCTTGCCGGTTTGAAACTCAACGCCTTGGGCTTTCAACCATCGCCGAAACTCGCTGTACTTCATGTGCATCACTCGCCGTTTCGGTAAAGCGAATGTGCAACATATTTGCTGCATTCGCAACATAAGTGTTGCACCACACAGAGATGGCAACGGCCACCACCTGGCCACGATTGCGCATCCGTCATCCGCAAGCTACCGTCAAACCCGTCGCTGCCAATTCAGCGATCGGGCCTGAGAACCCGCGTAAGATACAGGCGCACCAGCGCCCAAAATCACGATTGCCGGCGCTTTTTTGTGTCTGCACTCACGTGTAATGGCGGCTGTGCGTGGGAGACTTTCGGGTCTGCCGGGTTCCTGTATCTCCGGTTTCTCAGCCTGCGCATAGCTGCCACCCTTTCGCCTGAGAACGAAAAATGGCGGCTCTCATTTGATACAGGGAGTTCACAAATGAATGCCATCGATCCATCCGTAATCCGCCGCGCTGCCACACCGGTTACCTCACTCCACGCCTTACGTACGGCAGGTGAAGCGATATGACCGACTACCTCGATTTGAAAACCCCAGGCCTTACGCACTTTTCCTTCCAGGCCAATCAAGCGCTGTTCCGCACCAATCGTGGTGTTCCAGTGATGGCCGCCCTCTCGCACGCCTCACACTTGCTTCACATTTCCAAGTTACTGACTGCAGATTCCACAGTTTCTCGCGATCCTGACCTTCACGCTTACGCCTCGCAGTATCTGCAGGAGTTAAGCAAGGCGCTGATCGACGATGTGGTGAAAGTACTGGATGCGCCAACAGCAAGCCATTGACGTAAACCGCCAATAAAAAGCCCTCGCGGTACTGCGAGGGCTTTTTGCGCTTCAAACCTGACTGATCTCAAACACATACGAAATCCTGCGCTGACTCGCACTCCACACATAACGCAGATGTTTGCCCTGCTTCGGAATCGACACCGCTGGCGGCCGGAACGCAGCGACACATTCGTGGCCCGGCAAACGCACGCTGTTGTAGAGCATTCCCCACGATTCTGACTCGCGCAGTTGTCGGGCAAACGCCTGTGACGGGCCATAGGCTTCCGGATCGGGTTGATGCAAATGTGCAAAACCATCACGAACATCATGCAGCGGCTTAACCACACGATTGACGTAAGTACGCATGGTCAACTCAAGATCCGCTTCGTGGGTGGCCGCGAGGAAGCGTTCTTGGTGATAGCAGGTTTCGGCGATGGCCGCGGCCTGGCTGCTGGCAGCGTAGTAGACGCCGAAGGTGCCATCGGTGAAGCGACTGCTTTTGCCGATGTGGGTGAACGCCGCCATCACCGGGGTTGAACCGGGGCCGGAGAGCCGGTCTTCGGGACGCACGCGGGCGAGGACGCCGGCCTGTTCGATCAGGCGATCGTTGGTCAGTGCTTCCAGCGCATAGGCGATTTCCAGGTCTTCGGGGTCGAGCACGTCTTCGAACAACGCAATCGGCGGGAAGCTGCTGTTGACGATCCGGTAGGCCTTCGGCCATTGCGGCTCGGCCAGCGGCGGGGCCTTCAACCGCGCACCCCGTCGAGGTAGCGGCGTACGTCGGCGATGTCGACCACCCTCCCCGCCAGCATGTAATCCAGCGCGGTCCGGCCATTGAATGGCGCAGCCGTGTTGGGGCTGCTGACCCACGTATAAGCGCGCTCGCGGCTGTTGCTGAAGATGATGCTCAAGGCCTTGTGAATGCCCATCAGATACGAGATGCGCTCCAGCGTGTCGTGCGGCAGGCGAATGTTCGGCTGCAGGTGTTTGTACTTGTAGAACGTGGTGTTGCCGACGCCGCCCAGCAAAGTGCGCTGCTGTCCGGCGTTGCAACCCCAGCGCTCCATGAGATTGAAGAAAAACTTCAGCGCGACGCGCCCGGCTTCGGGGACGTCGAGTTGTTCACGCGGGGTGAGGGCTGGGGATGAGGTAGGCATGATTGTCCTTCTAAGCGGGTCCGCAAGATGAGCGTAGTACACATATGAATTTTTTACATGAAATTATTCGCATACGAATAAACGCCTAAGAATTTCCAAGTTGACACGTTAATGTTCCGTGGCAGAGGATCTGCCTCAAGAGCGCGAAACCGACTGCCATCAGGTGGCGATAGTCGGCGTTAGGAACCCCGTTGATGACCTGAAGATCAGCGCTCGGGTGAGACCTCTACCCTTGTTCAAGGGAGCAAAAAGCCGACAGCAATGTCGGTTTTTTATTGCCTGGTTTATTTGAGCATTTCGCTTGCCTGGTCGAAGTGCTGGCGAACTTTGCCTATGTGCATTCACATGCGGACGCTCTTCAGCGCCCCGTGAATGGCGGCTCTAGAGTCGCAACAAACTGGTGAAGACGAAATTGGAAAGCATCCCTGATGCTAAGGGCACTCGCGCTCAAAGCTGAAAAATATGCGCATATCTCGCCGGGGAAATTACAGGAGCCATAAGCCGTTTCTCCTCGAAAAACCCTCCCTGCGCACCAAAACCACGCACTTTTCTTGACCCCAATCACCCCCACGTCATCAAAAATCCCGATCCTGTGTCAGCTTCCAGCCATCGGCGGGGACATCAATTCGCTACTAAACCCGCGACAACTATGCTCAGGTGCTGGAATATAGCCGGCATATGACGCCGGATCGGCCGTCTCGTAAACAACAATACCCAGCCCACTTCAGAGGGCATTACCCATGGATAGCAGAACCTTACGCAACCTCATGCGCATCGTGCAGACCGGCTCGTTGTCGGCCGCAGCCGAGCATTCGTGCCTGACTGTGCAGGCCCTGGCCGCGCAGTTGAACAAGGTCGAAGAGCAGTTCGGTTTCCGCTTGTTTCGACGTTCCAACAAAGGGCTGACGCTGACGCCGCAAGGCACGGAGCTGACGCCCTACATGGACAAAGTGCTGATTGCCACGCGACAGATGGAAGAAAAGGTCGAGGCGCTCAAGGTGCCGGGCCAGCGCACATTGAAGGTTGCGTTGAACAACACGTTGTCGTCTGACTTCAACCGGCGAATGATCGGACGCCTGATCGAGGTGTTTCCCGATTACCAGATGGAATTCAGCTACGCCGAGTCGATGGAGAACCTCAGCAAGCTGAAGAACGAAGACTTTGACCTCGCGGTGCTGATCGGCCCGCAGCGGCCGGGTCTGCCGAGTATCGTCCTGCCGGATGTGCAGGTGCAGGTGGTCGGCGCCCATTGCGGGCAGGAAAACGATCCACTGACGTTGCTAGGCAACAAGTTTCAGGTGCGTCCTGCGGAAGATTGTCCGTATTCCCACAGCTTCCTGCGTTTTCTCGACGCCGGACTGGGCAATCACGAGAACGGTCAACGCATGGTCTATTCCTGCAGCGAGACCCTGACGCTGTCGTTGATCACGCAGATGGACGCAGTGGGCATGGTTTCTCGTGAGGCCGCGCAAAAGAACGGCCTGACGATTTTCCCCGGATTCGAGGATTTCCTCGAAGTGCGTCTGGCGGTGAACAACCCGAATCTGTCGGGCCAAGCCCTGAACGACGTGGTCGACCTGCCGCTACATGATCGAGCCGAGCGCAATGTACGCAGCCGTCCCAACCGCCACACTGAGAAAGAGGTTTTTGCTGAAATACGCACATAACAACGTCGGAATGGCTGCATAAAATTCCGGGCGATCGAGCTGTAGGTGCTGATCCTTGATCAACAAGGGTGTCAGGCTGATCGCAGCGACGATCGCCACCGGCAGGTACTCCAGCGCTCGCGCAATGAACGGCGGCCAGTGTTCGGTGTTGACTTGCAGCGGCAGCGCGCGTGGCAGGAAGGTCACGGCCATCATCAGCGCGACCACCAGAATCAGGAACGTTTGGTCAGGCATACACCCACTCCGCAGCCCACAAACGTGGCGATGAAAACGTTGAACGGCGAAGTGCCGACCAGGCTCAGCGCGCCCATGCAGACGACGGCAGCCGCGGCGGCGATGAGTTTGTTGCGGGTGTTGCACAGCGACACCAGCACGTAGAGCATCATCGCAGTCAGTGCGTAGTCGAGCTGATATTTGATCAGGTGCGACGCATATTGCGCGCAGACAGCGCCCAACAATCCGCCCAGCACCCAAGAGGTGTGGCAGAACAGGTTGAAGCCGATCAGGTAACGAATGTTGACCGGCGCGCCGGTGCCCAGCTTGACGCTATGGAACGCAAAGGACTCGTCGGTCAGACCACCGGCGTAAGCCCAGCGCTCCATGCGGCTGAGCCCCAATGCGCGCAAGGCCTTGGCCATGTACACCGACATCAGCATGTGCCGCGCATTGATCAGGAAGGTGGTCAGCACGATGGTGGTCAGCGAAGCGCCGCTGGAGATCAGCGCCAGTGCGGCGAATTGCGAAGCGCCGGCGTAGACGAACAAGCACATCGCCACCGGCAGCCACATCGGCAGCCCGGCGTTGACCGCCATCAGCCCGAACACGAACGACACCGTGAAGTAACCGGCCACCACCGGGCTGGCTTCGGCAAACGTGCGCGATGGCTGATGAGCAGCCATCAGCGGCGCACTGCCGGACGTTTCATTCATAGATCCCTCTCAAATGTCCGCTCGCCGTGGGGTTCGCAAAAACCCTGGGCAGTCCAGAATCGCTTGCCCGCGAGGTTAGCATCGTCGACGAACAGAAACATCCGTAATACACCGACCCGTTTCATGTCGGATGACGCCGCTTCCACCAACCGCTGGCCGACGCCCTGACTGCGATAGCGTGGGCTGACCGCCAAGTGGTTGATGGTGCCGCGACTACCGAGCATGCCGCCGAGCACCGCACCGACGATTTCGCCTTCGACGTCGAAGGCCAGATAGGCCGTGGTGGTCTTCTGGATCAATACACCGCGCAGGCATTTGGCGTCCTGCCATTCGCAGAACGACACTTCGTCGAACTGCCGGAAGAAGCGCTCCATGCGCTGCGCGTCCTTGGCGGTGGCGCGTCGCAGCACCACCGGCGTCGAGCACTCGACGCCATCGATTGGGGTGATCTGATTAGCGAACAATGTCGAAAGCGGTCCCGGGCCGCGAGAAGGAAATCGCCAGAATCTGCCGGTACGCCATGGCATGCGTGTGGGTGTTGCGCGCCGGAGTCACGTAATGGCGCATGTCGCGATCAAGAAAGTACGTGGTGTCGAGGATTTCCTTGTAGGTGGTCGACGCCAGTTGATGCTCGTGAACATCGTACAAACGGCTTTCCGCGCCCTCGACGTTGTTGCGCCCCCAGAAGTGCACACCACTGAACGGATAGCCGTCGCAGTGAATCCCTTCCGGGGTGATTTCCAGTTGCTTGCCGGGTTTGATCTCGATGCGGATCTGATGAATCTGGCACTGCCAAATCTCATCGTGCAATTCTTCCGGCAACACGCTTTTGTACACTTCAAAATCGGTGTCGATCAGGCTGCGCATTACCGGCGAAGTGATCACTTCATCAGAGAAGTCCTGAAAGTGCCGCACAACACCGCCCACGTAGGCGTTGTTCTCTTTCGACTGCACGTACGCGCGATGCTCGAGTTGCTTCAATTCACGTGTTTTCGGGTTGTACTCAAAGTCGCTGTAACGACGGTAACGCATGCCGGCTTCGGCCTGACCGTAGTAACTGTCTGGCTCCATGTTTTCCCAACTTTTGGTCAGTCTGACGAAGTCGGCAAAATGACCGTAGAGATTGAAGTCACCACCCTGGACGTTGACATATTTGTCGCGCCGTAGCGATTCGCCCACTTCTCTGTTCAAAACGATCATTACCAAATTCTCCGCTGCGTTGAGCGGCCTAATCTATTAGGTGGAGAATTTGCGTCCATGAGAAAGAATTTCAGGCATTTAAAGCCCTGCTTGAAACGGTACTTGAAGACGCTTCAAAACAACTTTTACGTGACAAAAAAACGGGTTTTTTACGGTTTTTGCGAAAAAGACGTCGAAAAAAAACCCCGAACCAGTCGGGGTTTTCTCATGTTTCTTACACCGGATCGTTCATCAGAAGATGTTGATCGGGTAGTCCACGAACACACGCACTTCGTTGCCGCTGCTGTTGTAGTCGGCGGATTTCTGCGACACGCGCAGAATCGAGCTGCGCAGTTTCACGCTAAGGTCTTTCGCCGGACCGCTTTGTACGACGTATTTGACCTGGTTGAAGATCTCACGCTCGGTGCCGCCACTGCTGGTGTCGGTGGTGATGTTGTCGCCACGCACGTAAGCAAAGTTGTAGCTCAGGCCAGGTACGCCAAAGGCACCGAAGTCCAGGCCGTAGCCCAGTTGCCAGCTGCGCTCGTCTTCAGCGTTGAAGTCCGACCAGTACGAGTTGGCCAGGTAAATGGTGTTGCCACCGTCGCCCTGACGACGACCATCGTTCTGATAACCGCCGTACGGATAACCCAGGTTGCTGTCACCGGTACTGCGCTGGTGCGCCACGGTGAACGAGTGCGGGCCGGTGGCGAATGTGGCCGCCAGGCTCCAGATCTTGTTGTCCTGGCCGCCGGTGTTCTTGATGTCGGCATAGGACTTGTCGAGCTTGGTGCGATAGCCGTTGAAGTCCAGGGTCAGGGACTGATCCTTATCGATCGGGAACACGTAGTTGGCGTTCACGTACTGCTTCTTCATGACGTCTTCAACGTCGGAAGCGTACAACGCCGCCTTGAACTGTTCGGTGAACTGGTAGCTACCGCCCAACACGTTGATCGACTTCAGACCACCGCTGTCACGGCCTTCAGCGCTTTTACGCGATTCGGCGGTGAAACGACCGGCGTCCAGTTGCAAGCCTTTGATCTCTTTGGAGGTGATCAAGGTACCGGTGTAGCTTTCCGGCAGCAGACGCGAGTTGTCGTAGTTCAGCACCGGCAGGGCCGGCATCTGGTCGCCGTAGGTCAGCACGGTGTTGGACACGCGGAATTTGACCGCAGCGCCACCCTTGGACAGGTCGTCAGCCGCATTGCCGCTGTCACCCTGTTTGAAGAAGTCGATACCACCGGCGCCGCTGCGGCCCTTGCCGCCATCCAGACGCAGTGCGTAAAGACCGAAAGCATCGACACCCACACCCACGGTGCCTTGGGTGAAGCCGGAAGAGAACGTACCGATGGCCGCCTGGCCCCACTCGGCTTTGTCCGGGTTACCATCTTTGTAATCACGATTGATATAGGCATTGCGCAGCAGCACTTTGAGGCTGCTGTCTTCTACAAAACCCTTGGACTCGGCTTGGCCGTCAGCCATTGCCGAAGTGGCACTCAACATCCCCAGTGCGATCAGACTGATTCGCTTGTTCAACATTTTGTTTTCCTTATTACGGGTTGAAACGCGCTGTGTCGAACGGCTGAAACGGCGCTATTGCACTCTTTTTTCACCCCGAAACAAAAAGACCCGCCCACGGCAAAACCGTGTCGGGCCCTTTTATTATTTTTGAGTCATGGCGGTTGGCCACAGGCGTTGGGCCGAATCGTAGCCGCGCCCTCAATAATGTGTCAATTTCAAGAATCGTCTTTAAATAGGTAAAAATCGTCTAAGAATCGTAAATTTTGCGATAGCGCATTGCTCGGAAATACGCTCAGCCAGTGAATCCAGTTCGATTACGCACAGCCGTCGATACCGCATTGCGCGGCGGATTGCCCCGGCTCAACCGCGACCACCGCTTGCCCCAACCAGTCGGCGAAAGCCTGTGGTTTGCCAAGCCATGGGCTGATGTCGATCAAGGTGAACTGCCCGTCCCGCTCAAGCGCCAACGTCGGAAATCCCTGGCCGCCCAGTTGTGCCAAGAGTTCGCGGCTGGCTTTTACATGCGCTGTCGTATCAACGGATTTAAACGCAGCCGCAAAGGTGTCCTCGCTGTAGCCCAACTCCCGGGCGAGTTCGAAAAGTACGGATTCATCGGCAATCCGCCGTCCTTCCACGTAATGCGCCGTCTGCAAACGTCCGAGCATCTGCAAACCGCGACCGTCGATGGACTCTGCCGCCATCACCGCCGCAATCGGCGGCGTCGAATCGAAAACCGCCGAGTGATCACGCAGCAGACCCTCGAAATACGCTTCGCCAAAGGGTTGTCCGGTGTATTCGGCAATGCGCCGATCGTGGGGCATGACGTAATCGCGCAATTGCGGCGAAACTTGCTGGCGATTCGCACCGCTCATCATTCCGCCCGCATGGGCGACGACCGGCAGTACTTGCTGCGCCGCTTGCACCAGCGGTTTGGCACCGTAGCACCAGCCGCACAACGGGTCGTAGATGTAATGAAGGATCATGGGAGAACTCCGGCAGCAAAGTAGAAAAATTCGATGCCGGCAGACTATTCCTACGCGTGTTGGGGAAAAACGCCGGAATGGCTCTCAGACTGTTTCGAGAAACGGTCGAATGGATCGACCGGTCAGGATGTATCGAAATCGACATAAATTGAAACAATCTGACAGGGGAACTTCTCAGGAATAAATTACGGGAGCAAATGCAAAGCATTACCATTCGCGCGTTTTAATTTCCTCACCCTTTCGGATGCGCTTTTCCATGCCTGCCACGTTCCGCCTCACACCTGTCACTCTTGGATTGTCTGCCTTTCTGTCCAGCGGTTTTGCTTACTCCGCCACCGAACTGCCCGCCACCGCGATCAGCGCCGAAGAACAAGCCGAGGACCCGCGCGTCAAGATCAGCAACACCGCGACTCGCACCTCCACCCCGGTGCGTTACGTGCCGCAGGCCATCGACTCGATCAAGACCGCGAACGTCGCCGACTACGGCACCAATGACATCGGTGACGCCCTGAGCGGGATTCCCAACGTCAGCAGCAGCGCCGACACGCGCTTCGACAGTCTGCGTATCCGCGGCTTCGACGCCAGCAACGACTTCTATCTGGACGGCATTCGCGACGACAGCCAGTACAAGCGCGACCTGCACAACATCGAGCGGGTCGAAGTGCTCAAAGGTCCGGCGGCGGTACTTTACGGCCGTGGCAGCCAGGGCGGGATCGTCAACCGCGTGAGCAAGCTGCCCGAGTTCGGCCGTCGTTCGACCATCGAAGCCCAAGGCGGCAGCGACGACCTGCGCAGCCTGTACGCCGACCTCAGCACCGACCCCAGCGAAAACCTCAGCCTGCGCCTGAACATGGGCAACATGGATGAAAACAGCTTCCGCGACGGCGTCAGCGGCAACCGCCAGCTGTTCGCGCCGTCGATGAGCTGGCAACTGACCCCAGACTTGAACTGGCTGGTGCAATACGAATACAGCCGCTACAACCGCACACCGGATCGCGGCATTCCCGGTGTGAATGGCCGCCCGGCGGATGTCGGTCGCGACACCACCTACGGCAACGATCACGATTTCATCGACGACAAGGCGCAGTCCCTGCGCTCGAAACTCACCTACGAGATCAACGACAACTGGCAGCTGCGCCAGACCCTCGGCGTGTTCAAGCTCGACAGCGATTTCGACAACACCTACCTGACCAGCTTCGATCCGAAAACCAACAAGGTCGCGCGCCAGCACTGGCAGCAGGATCTGACCACCCGCAACGTCTACAACAACCTTGAGCTGGAAGGCGGTTTCGATACCTTTGGTCTTGAGCATCGCCTGCTGACCGGCGTCGAGATCGGCAGCCAGCGCCGTGATCCGAAGTTGTACAACGCCGCGACTGGCAAGACCCCAGGCGCACAACCGGTGCCATCACTTGACCTGTTCAACCCCAACCGCGAGCTCCGTCACACCGGCAGCATGCAGGTGTTCAGCGACAGCCACACCGAAGTCGAAAGCCGCGCGGTGTACGTGCAGGATCAGTTGCGTCTGAACGATCAATGGCAACTGCTGGCCGGCTTGCGCTACGACACGTTCGATATCGAGTCGACCAACCAGCTCAAGAACCTCACTGAGGATCGTGACAGCCACAGCACCAGCCCGCGCTTCGGGATTGTCTGGACGCCACTGCAGAATCATTCGTTCTATGCCTCGTGGTCGAAGACTTTCTCGCCCGTTGGCGGCGGCCTGATCGGCATCACCCCGGGGGCTGCCGGCAATAGCAACGACTTGAGTCCGGAGCTGACCAAACAGAAAGAAATCGGCGTGAAAAGCGACTGGCTGGATGATCGCTTGAGCACCACCCTGGCGGTCTACGACCTGGAACTCTACAACCGCCGCACCAGCGACCCGAACGATCCGACCCTGACCGTCATGACCGGTCTTCAGCGCTCACGGGGTGTGGAGCTGACCGCCACCGGCAAATTGGTCGGCAACTGGTACATGCGCGGTGGCGTCGGCGTGCAGGACACCACCATCGAAAAGGATAACAACGGCCTGGAAGGTAAACGCGTCAACAACGTGGCCAAACACAACGGCAGCCTGTTTCTGACCTGGAAACCGGAGATGGGCTGGTACGGCGAAACCGGTCTGACCCTGGTCGGCCAGCGTTATGCCGACAACGCCAACACCACCGTGCTGCCGGGTTACGGCCGCTGGGATGCGCTGGTCGGCTATCGTTTCAAGGACTGGAACTTGCGCGCGGCACTGAACAACATCACCGACCGCGAGTATTACGCTTCGGCCACCAGCCAATATCAGATCCAGCCAGGCGCACCGCGCAGTGTGGTGATGACCGGTACTTACAGTTTCTGAATGCACACAAACCCTGTGGGAGGGGGCTTGCTCCCGAAGGCGTCGTGTCAGGCAACACCATCGTCACTGACTGATTGCATTCGGGAGCAAGCCCCCTCCACAGGTTCAATGTTCGCAATGGTTTCCATCGTGCATAAAAAAGCGCCGCCATCCCGGCAGCGCTTTTACCAATCCCTGTTGTTTTTCTTATCCTTCCATCACAGCCCATAACGCTTCCAGTTCGGCCTCGCTGAACAGGCCAGCGGGGTAGCGCTCGATCATCATCCGGCGCGGATCAGGTTCCCTGATCTGACGCGTTCCATTGGACTTCAAAAAGTGCGCGACAATCTGGAGCGATTCGCCGTTGACGGCCATGGGATGCAAAGTCCGCTCGCTGACTACGTTCACTTCGGCGTTCATTTCAGCGCTCTCTCCCCGTTCGTGAGCGGCTAAGTTATCCAAGGTATATGACAGAACTGTTGAAGTTCCCCCCTCTCCCTAGTGCACTTTGTCCGATACAAGAGCTATGCCAAGGTTTCCGATTTGTCGACAGGCGGATACAAACAAGCCCGCGGTCCAACAGGGCCGCGGGCTTGTTTGAATGTGTAGCAAGCTAATCTTTGCCTGGCCGATTTATGAATCAACTCAAGCTGTTACGTCTCAACTCACTCTTTGTGCGGGGCTGGCTGTTGTTGGGTAAGGCAGTGGATATTGCCGCCGCCCAGTAACAGTTCACGGCCCGGCACCATCACCACTTCGTGTTGCGGGAACAGCTTCTGCAGGATTTCCCGCGCAGGCGCGTCCATCGGATCGTCGAAGCTCGGCGCGATGATGCCGCCGTTGACGATCAGGAAGTTCACGTAGGAACCGGCCAGGCGCACGGAAGGGTTGCGCTCCTGCGTACCGTCGACCGGATCGACACCGGCGCACTCCTCTTCGGTCGCGTACAGCGGCCCCGGAATCGGCATCTTGTGCACCGTGAACGGGCGCCCCTTGGCGTCGGTGCTGCTTTGCAGCACGTTCATCGCCGCCTGGCAGCGCGGGTAGTTCGGATCCTGCGGATCGTCGGTCCACGCCAGCAGCACTTCGCCCGGGCGCACGTAGCAGCAGAAGTTATCCACATGACCGTCGGTTTCGTCGTTGAACAGACCATCCGGCAGCCAGATGATCTTATCCACAGACAGATTGTCACGCAGCACCGCTTCGATCTCTTCGCGGCCCAGGTGCGGGTTGCGGTTGTGATTGAGCAGGCACTCTTCGGTAGTGATCAGCGTGCCTTCGCCGTCGACGTGAATCGAGCCGCCTTCCAGCACGAAACCTTCGGTGCGATAACGCGGGCTGCGCTCGATTTCGAGAATCTTGCCACCGACCTGCGAATCACGGTTCCACGGCGAATACAGACCGCCTTCAAAACCACCCCAAGAGTTGAAGTCCCAGTTCACACCGCGCACTTCGCCGCTGTTGTTGATGACGAATGTCGGGCCGGTGTCACGTACCCAGGCATCATCGCTGGACATCTCGACCACGCGGATATTCGGCACGTCGAGACGTGCGCGTGCGTTCTCGTACTGACCGGCCGACACGGCAACCGTCACCGGTTCAAAACGGGCGATGGCCTTGGCCACTGCAACGTGCGCGGCCTGCGCCGGCTTGCCACCCAGGCGCCAGTTGTCCGGACGCTCAGGCCAGATCATCCAGGTCTGGGTCTGCGGCGCCCACTCGGCCGGCATGTAGAAGCCATCGTCACGCGGGGTACTTTTCAAAGTGGTCATCGGATCAGGACTCCAGGGAACCGTCGAAGGTTTGCAAAGCGATGGCGACTTTATAACCGATAAATATCGGCATTAAAAGCTAACAAACATCCAGACATCTAAAATCACACAACTATTATCGATATAAATCTGAATCTCTGTAGGAGCTGCCGCAGGCTGCGATCTTTTGATTTTGTAAAGCCAGATCAAAAGATCGCAGCCTGCGGCAGCTCCTACAGGGTCTGGTTTAGAGACCTTCCTCAAGCACGCGATCCAGCATGTCGACAAAGAAGTCGACGCTGCGGCGCGAGGTGACCATCGGCGGTTTGATCTTGAGAATGTTCAGGTCATCCCCGGTCGGTTGCATGAAGATCCCCAGCTCGCGCAGGCGATCGCACAACAACGTGGTCTCCTCGGTGGCCGGCTCCAGCGTCTCGCGGTTGCGGATCAGCTCCACCCCCAGATAGAACCCGGAACCATGTACCGCGCCCACCAGCGGGTGTTTATCGATCAACGCCTCCAGCCGCGTCTTGAAATGCCCGCCAACCACCTGGGCGTTTTCCCAGAGCTTTTCTTCCTCCATCACATCCAGCACCGCCATACCGACCTGGCAGCTCACCGGACTGCCGCCGGCCGACGAGAAGAAATAGCCTTCAGCTTCCAGCGCCTCGGCGATTTCCCGACGCGTAATAACGGCGCCGAGCGGCTGGCCGTTGCCCATGCCCTTGGCCATGGTGATGATGTCCGGCACCACGCCCTGCTCTTCGAAGCCCCAGAAAAAGTGACCCATGCGCCCGTAACCGACCTGGACTTCGTCGGCGATGCACACCCCGCCCTGGGCCCGCACCAATGCGTAAACCTGCTTCAGATAACCGGGCGGCAGGGAAATCCCGCCGGCGTTGCCGTACACCGGTTCACAGATGAAACCGGCCAATTGGCGATCCTGCGCGGCGATATGCGCCAGTTGCGCTTCGACGCTGCGTACATAGTCCGGCGCCGAATCGAGGCCGCGAAACTCGCCACGGTAGGTATTCGGCGCGGTCACCGGGTGCACCCAGTCCGGGCGGCTTTCCAGCGCGCGCGGGTTGTCGGCAACCGAGGTCGACACCGCATCGGCCCCGACCGTCCAGCCGTGATAAGCCTCCAGCACGCTGAGCATGTCGCGCCCGCCGCTGTAGGCCCACGCCAGACGGATCGCCAGGTCGTTGGCTTCGCTGCCGCTGTTGACCAGAAACACCCGGTCCATGCCTTCCGGCGCCAGCTTCAGCAAGCGTTCGGAAAACTGCGCCACGGCTGCATAGTTGAAGCGCGAGTTGGTGTTGAGCAACGACCACTGTCGCGCCGCCACTTGGGCCATGCGCGGATGACCATGGCCGAGCACCGCGACGTTGTTGAGCATGTCGAGGTAGGAACGGCCCTGCATGTCGATCAGGTGATTGCGCCAGCCACGCTCGATGCGCGGCGGGTCGACGTAATAATGTTTTTGCGTGCGGGCGAAACTGGCGTCGCGCCGTTCGAGCAAGGTTTTGGCGTCCAGCTCCGGCTCGGCATCGCAGGACAGCCCCAGCAGTGCTGCCGGCGACGGGCACAACGCCTGCCACGCCGCAGCGCGCGAAGGGCTGCAGAACAACGGCGCATCCAGCGATGCAACGCGGCTCACCTGCACAATCAACGGGCCTCTGACCGCACCCAGCACCTGACCTTTGACCAGCGCCGCGCCGCTGTGCAGCGAGGCGCTCACGCCCCTCAGCCGCACGCTGAGCTGCGGTCCGTCGAGTTGCAACACACCATCCGCCGCGTGATGCAGCACACCGGCAAACGGCGCTTCCACCGCCGAGCCCTGCGGCACGCGCAACTCAACGTGCAGCGGGAACGTCTCCGGTTCGACGGCACTGTCTACTCGCGTCTGCGACAAGCGATATTGCCCGTAACGACTGGCCGCCAGGCCATGCGCGGCCGCGGCTTCAGTGAGCAGTCGTTGATCGATACCCTCCTGCTCCCAGTTGCCCGCCTCGAAATGCGGACTCAGGACGCCAAGGTCGATCAGCGCAAATTCGCGCCCGACCAGCTCTGGCAACAGTGGCGCAAAACCCTCGCTGCCGACCGTCGGCAGACGCTGGCCGACTGACGTGAGGATCGCCGCTTCCATCAGCGCCAGGGGTACAGAAGTGGCCACGTGGAAAATTTCCCATTCGTGGCCAAGGTTGTCGCGGCTATAGGTATTACCCGGGTCGATGCTGACCTGTTGCTCGCCACTGAGCACCAGCACCGCCGCCCGCGCCACGATCAACGGCCACAACGCCAACAGCTCATCATGTTGCAGCGGATTGACCGCGTGATAGGCCTGCACCGCCGGCAGAATCACAAACGGATCACCGCCGGCATGGTGCAGCAGCGCCGCGCACGTCACCGACAGATCGGTGATACGCCAGGTGCGGACCAGATCACCGAAGTCGATCACGCCTTGCAATTGCCAATGACGCTTGGCATCGCGTTGCCAGACGGCGTTATCGTCGGTGATGTCCATGTGGATCGCCTGCACCGGCAGCTTGTCCTGCAACGGCTGCAAGTGACGTTCGGCCTGTTCGGCGGCTTGCGCGATCAAGGCGCGCTGGCGCTCATCCTGAATCACCGGCAGCAGATGGCTGATCAGCGCACTGGCGTGGCGCGCGTCCCATTGCAGCGTGCGCTGAAGGCCCGGGTGATCGAAGCCGGCCAGGGCCAGGTCCATCTCGCCACACAACCGACCGAATCCGGCCACCACGTCATGGCCCAAATGCTCAAGATGAGTCAGCGGCTGACCTTCGATGTAGTCCAGCAACCGCACGTGCACCGGCTCGCCGTCGGCTTCCAGCGACAACAGATCCTCGCCGTTACTGGCCGGGATCACTTTGGGCACGTGCACCGACGAGTGCTCGGCAAGGTACTTGAGGCCTGCATGCTGAGCCTGCAACTCCACAAGTGCATAATCGCCGCGGCAGATTTTCAGGACAAAGCGCCCACGCTCACTGTCGACCCGATAATTCAGGTCCTGCTGACTGCCCAGCGCCTGTAGCGTGCCGCTGAGCCCGTAATGCTCGGCCAACCACTGCCGGGCCTGCGCTTCAGAAACCTGCGGGCTGGGCAAACTGGCGCGATGAATCAACGTGGCGAGCGGCATGGGACGACCCCTGAGATTTTATCAGGTGCCTATATCGCCATTGCTGCAGTGGATGCGCAACCCCCGACCGGAGATATTCAAGCGCTCGCATCCGCCGGCACTTTGCGCAAGAATGTCGGCCATTCACCCCTATCTGGAAAAACCTCATGAATGTAATCACCACCGATCTGCCCGGTGTTCTGATCATCGAACCCAAGGTATTTGGTGACGAGCGCGGCTTCTTCTACGAGAGTTTCAATGCCAAGGCGTTCCAGGATGCAACCGGTCTGGACACTCAATTCGTTCAGGACAACCATTCGCGCTCGCAGAAAGGCGTACTGCGCGGCCTGCATTACCAGCTGCAAAATACCCAGGGCAAACTGGTTCGCGTGACCGCCGGTGAAGTGCTCGATGTAGCCGTGGACATCCGTCGCAGCTCG
This sequence comes from Pseudomonas sp. JAI115, assembly GCF_014200835.1. NCBI lineage: Bacteria > Pseudomonadati > Pseudomonadota > Gammaproteobacteria > Pseudomonadales > Pseudomonadaceae > Pseudomonas > Pseudomonas sp. JAI115. Next base: position 187,133 of record NZ_JACHCY010000009.1, on the reverse strand, counting down.
CCGCACTTCGGCAAGTGGGTTGCCGTGCGACTGTCGGCTGAAAACCACCGTCAACTGTGGGTTCCGGAAGGCTTTGCCCATGGTTTCGTGGTGCTGAGCGAATTCGCCGAATTCCTCTACAAGACCACCAACTACTACGATCCATCGTCCGAACGCAGCATTCGCTGGGACGATCCTGCTTTGGGCATCGACTGGCAACTGGACGAAGCGCCGAAGCTGTCGGCCAAGGATCAGGTCGGTGCCTTGCTCAAGGACGCTGACGTCTTCGCCTGAGCCTAGGCATAATGCGCCTGTTCACTCAGGCGCATCCGGCTCATGAAACCTACCCTTCCCCGCAGACCCCGCTGGCGCAGCCTCGCCCTGCTGGCGCTGTGCCTGGCGCCGCTGCTGTGGCCGCTGGAGCATCTGGCCGAGCGCTATTACCGCAGCGAACTGGCCGGGCAAAACCGCCAGACCCTCGACCTCTACGTCGCCAACCTGCTGGGCACCCTGCACCGTTATGAAGTATTGCCGCAGATCCTCGGCGACCTGCCGGCCCTGCGCGCCGTACTCGGGGCGCCGGACGACGGCGTCACCCAAGGCAATGCCAACCGCCTGCTGAAAAACATTGCCGCACAAACTGGCGCCGAAGTCATGTACCTGATGGACACCAGCGGCCAGACCCTGGCGGCGTCGAACTGGGACAAACATGACAGCTTTGTCGGACGCAATTTCGCTTTCCGTCCGTATTTCAGCGAAGCCATGGCTGGGCGTCTGGGGCGTTTCTTCGGCCTCGGCACCACGTCGGCCAAACGCGGTTATTTCTTCGCCGCCGCAGTGCGCAACGGCGAAAAAATCATCGGCGTGCTGGTGATCAAAGTCGACCTCGATCACACCGAAAGCCTGTGGGGCAAAACCCCGGAACAACTGTTGGTGACAGACCACAACGGCGTGGTGATTCTCACCTCGCGCCCGGAATGGCGCTTTCGTTCAACCCGCATTTTGAGCGACACCGAGCGCTCGGCAATCACCGCCATCCTGCCTTATCCGACCCGCGAGCCACGTCCGCTGAACCTCAGCGACAGCGCCTGGCTGACCCAAACCGTCGATATCGCCGAAACCGGCTGGAGCGTCAGTATTCTTGCCCCGCGCACGCTGATAGATCGTCCGGTGCGCACCGTGGTCGCAATCGGCGGCGCCACGCTGTTGGTGGTGATGCTGTTGCTGGGGCTGATGATGCAGCGTCGCCGGCATTATCTGGAACGCATCGCCTTCGAGGCCAAGGCCCGGCGTGAACTGGAAGGTCGGGTGGCCGAGCGGACCAGCGATCTGGAAGGCCTCAACCGCCGACTCAAGCAGGAAGTGCTGGAGCGCGAACAGGCCCAGCAGGAACTGGTGCGCGCTCAGGACGATCTGGTCCAGGCCGGCAAACTCTCGGCGCTAGGCACGATGTCGGCGAGTATCAGCCACGAACTCAATCAGCCGCTGGCGGCGATTCGCAGTTACGCGGAAAACGCCGAAGTACTGCTCGATCATCAACGCACCGACGACGCCCGTGGCAACCTCAAACTGATCAGCGAGCTGACCGGGCGCATGGCCTCGATCATCGCCCACCTACGTGCCTTCGCCCGCCGCGACCGCCATGCCCCGGAAAGCGTGGCCCTGCAACCGGCGCTGGACGATGCGCTGGCATTGCTGGCCAAACGGCGCCGCAGCATGGAAGTCGAACTGATCCGCGACCTGCCCGCCGCCACGCTGTGGGTCGAGGCCGGGGAAACCCGTTTGCGTCAGGTGCTCGGCAATCTGCTGGCCAACGCCCTCGATGCGCTGACCGAAAAAGGCCCGCCGCGCAAACTGTGGCTGAGTGCCGAATCCACGGCCGAGGGCGTCAATCTGTACATTCGCGACAACGGCCCGGGCTTTTGCATGGAAGCCCTCGGCCGCGCCAGCGAGCCCTTCTACACCACCAAGACCCGCACTCAGGGCCTTGGCCTGGGGCTGGCCATCTGTGAAACCCTGATGCGCGCCTTCGGCGGTGAACTGTCGTTCGCCAACCACAAGCAAGGTGGCGCCTTGATCACCCTGCGGCTGCGCGCCGGTGCGCCCGGGGTCAGCCTGCAACCGTCCGAGGATCGAAGTGCATGACCATCGACAATCGCATTCAGGTGGTGTTGATCGACGACGATCCGCACCTGCGTCAGGCCCTCGGCCAGACCCTGGACCTGGCCGGGCTGAAAATCCTTCCGCTGTCCGAAGCCAAAGGTCTGGCCGGGCAACTGGAGCGTGACTGGCCCGGCGTGGTGGTCAGCGACATCCGCATGCCGGGCATGGACGGCCTGGAGCTGTTGAGCGAATTGCACGCTCAGGATCCGGAGCTGCCGGTGCTGCTGATCACCGGCCACGGCGATGTGCCGCTGGCGGTGCAGGCGATGCGTGCCGGCGCCTATGATTTTCTGGAAAAACCGTTCGCCAGTGACGCGCTGCTCGACAGCGTGCGCCGCGCCCTGGCCCTGCGCCGGCTGGTGCTGGACAACCGCAGCCTGCGCCTGGCCCTGAGCGATCGCAACGAACTGAGCGCACGACTGGTCGGCCACTCGGCGCCGATGCTGCGCCTGCGCGAGCAGATCGGCGCGCTGGCGGCGACCAAAGCGGACGTGTTGATCCTCGGTGAAACCGGCGCTGGCAAAGAGGTCGTGGCCCGTGCGCTGCACGATTTGTCGAGCCGGCGCAACGGCCCGTTCGTGGCGATCAACGCCGGGGCGCTGGCCGAATCGGTGGTCGAAAGTGAGCTGTTCGGGCATGAGCCAGGCGCGTTTACCGGCGCGCAGAAACGCCGGATCGGTAAGTTCGAATTCGCCAACGGCGGCACGCTGTTCCTCGATGAAATCGAAAGCATGAGCATGGACGTGCAGGTGAAACTGCTGCGCATGCTGCAAGAGCGCGTGGTCGAACGTCTGGGTGGCAATCAGTTGATCCCGCTGGACATCCGCGTCATCGCCGCGACCAAGGAAGACCTGCGTCAGGCTGCCGATCAAGGGCGTTTTCGCGCCGACTTGTACTATCGATTGAACGTTGCACCGCTGCGCATTCCGCCACTGCGCGAACGCGGCGAAGATGCGCTGGTGCTGTTCCAGCATTACGCCGACGAAGCCAGCGCCCGACATGGCTTGCCACCGCATGAACTGCAGCCGGCCCAACGCGCCTTGCTGTTGCGCCACACCTGGCCGGGCAATGTGCGCGAACTGCAGAACGCTGCCGAGCGCTTCGCCCTCGGTCTGGAACTGGCGCTGGATAACAGTGGAAACGAAGGCGGCGGCACCAGCGTGGAAGTCATCAGTGGTGGCCTGAGCGAGCAAGTGGAAAATTTCGAGAAGTCGTTGATTGCCGCCGAGCTGGCGCGCTCGCACAGTTCGGTGCGCAGCCTCGCCGAAGCCCTGGGTATTCCGCGCAAGACCCTGCACGACAAACTGCGCAAGCACGGCTTGAATTTCGCCGACAGTAACGCCAATGGAGACGAAGCCGAATGAGCCGCGACAGTCACTATCTGGAATCGGTGCTGCATCACGACATTCCCCTGACCCGCGAGATGGGCCTCAAGGTCCTCGCCTGGCACGAGCAGCAGTTGAGCCTGCACCTGCCGCTGGAGCCGAACGTCAATCACAAAAGCACCATGTTCGGCGGCAGTCTCTACTGCGGCGCGGTGCTGGCGGGTTGGGGCTGGCTGCATCTGCGCCTGAAAGAAGAAGGCATCGAAGACGGGCACATCGTGATTCAGGAAGGACAGATCAGCTATCCGCTGCCCGTGACCGGTGATGCCACAGCGATTTGTCCGCCACCGGAAGCGGCGGTCTGGAAGAGGTTTCTGGCGATGTATCAGCGTTATGGGCGCGCACGGTTGACGCTTAATACGCGGATCGTCAACGCCGGCAGTGATGAGGATGCAGTGACGTTCATCGGCCAGTACGTTCTGCACCGCTGAGTCTTCGTGATGCAGCGATCATTTGTGGCGAGGGGATTTATCCCCGATCGACTGCGCAGCAGTCGCAATTCATGTCGTACGTAGAGTGGGGCCGCTACGCGGCCCATCGGGGATAAATCCCCTCACTACAATGCGATGTGCAGGACTCAGGAGCGAGCCAGCTCCAACAGTCTTGAACGCCACGCCGCTTTCGCCGGCAACGCCAGAAAGAACGCATTGAGCAGTGATTCCCGCGCCGGATAACAGAACGCTTCGCCCTGCAGATCCAACACTTCGCCGCCAGCACCTTCGAGCACGCCCTGCGCCGCAGCGGTGTCCCATTGCGACGTCGGCGCCAGTCTTGGGTAGCAATCCGCCGCTCCTTCGGCAAGCAGACAAAACTTCAACGAACTGCCGATGTTTGCCAGTTGCAACTCGCCCAGACTGGCGCTCAAACCGGCGAGCAGACGTTCCTGCTCCGGACTGGAGTGTCGACGGCTCGCCACCACGGTGAACGCTTCACCGGGCGCGAGCGCGTCACGCACCTGAATCGCCACCGGCGAACCACCTTTGTCCCCACGCCACGCGCCGAGACCGGCTCCGCCGACATAGAACCGGCTATTGGTCGGCATCGTCACCACGCCAAACACCACCCGCCCGTTTTCGATCAGGGCGATGTTCACGGTAAATTCTTCACTGCCGCTGATGAACTCCTTGGTGCCATCCAGCGGATCCACCAGCCACCAGCGCTGCCACCCGGCGCGCACGCTCTGCGGAATGTTGGCGTCTTCCTCGGACAGAATCGGAATACTGGAGTCCAGCGCGGTCAGCCCGGCGACGATGACATGGTGCGCGGCCATGTCCGCTGCGGTCACCGGTGAATCATCGGACTTGGCGGTGACCTCCACGCCAGAGCGCCAGAACGGCAGAATCGCCTCGCCAGCCTGCAATGCCAGCTCAACCACCGGCGCCATCAACGGATGGGAAAACTTCATCGACATCTCACTCATGACTGAAAGAACCCGCGCTGCGTCAGCAGATCACGCGCCAGATACAGCGCCGCCAGGGCACGGCCTTCGGTAAACTGGGGGTTTTGCGCCAGCGCCGCCAGTTCACGCAGGTTGACCTTGTCGACGCGCATCGGCTCCGGCTCGTCGCCCTCCAGACGCTCCTCGTACAAATCGGTGGCCAACACCACCTGGATCTTCTGGCTCATGTAACCGGGCGACAGCGACAACTCGGTCAGATGTTCCAGCTGGCGCGCGCCGAAACCGGCCTCCTCCTTGAGTTCACGCTCGGCCGCTGCCAGCACATCTTCACCCGGCTCGATCAAGCCTTTGGGCAGGGACAGTTCGTACTCGTCAGTGCCGCCGCAGTATTCCTCGACCAGCACCGCGTGTTCGCTGTCGAGCATCGCCACAATCATCACCGCGCCATAACCCGCGCCTTTGCCGACCAGACGCTCGTAAGTGCGTTCCACGCCATTGGAAAAACGCAGCTTCAGTTCTTCGACGCAAAACAGACGACTGGTGGCGACAATCTCGCGGGCGAGTACAGTGGGTTTCTGGCGCATGCAAAGCTCCTTGGCGTGAACGCGCTACTATAACGCGGCTTTCCCGATTGTTTGTGTCGGATATCTTTCTACCGCTCGAGACGTTGCCATGCCTTCTTTACCGTGGTCTGACATCGATACCGTCCTGCTGGACATGGACGGTACCCTGCTGGATCTGCATTTCGACAACCATTTCTGGCTGGAACACCTGCCGCAACGCTACGCCGAACTGCACGGGGTGAGCCGGGCCATGGCCGAGATGGAATTGCAGCCGCTGTTCGAGCGCCATGCCGGGCAGCTGCAGTGGTACTGCCTGGATTTCTGGAGCACCGAACTGAAACTCTCGGTGCGTGAACTGAAACTGGAAACCGCGCACCTGATCGCGCTGCGCCCGGATGCCGACACCTTTCTGCAGGCGATCAAAAAGGCCGGCAAACGGGTGATCATGATCACCAACGCGCACCGCGATTCACTGTCGTTGAAACTGGAACGGATCGAACTGGCGCCGTACTTCGAGCGGCTGATCAGCTCGCACGATTACGGTTTCCCCAAAGAGAATCCGCAGTTCTGGGATGCCTTGCAGGCGGATATCGATTTTGATCCGGCACGCAGTCTGTTCATCGACGATACGTTGCCGATTCTGCGTAGTGCGCGGGAATTTGGCGTGACGCATTTGTTGGCGGTGAAAGAGCCGGACAGTCGCAAGGGGCCGAAGGACACGGCTGAGTTTGCGGCGGTTGAAGACTACCGCGATTTGATTCGGGGTCTCTGATTTCCTGTAGGAGCTGCCGAAGGCTGCGATCTTTGATTTTAAGAAGCAAGATCAACAGATCGCAGCCTTCGGCAGCTCCTACAGGAGTTGTGAGTTATTCCGGGATACGCAGGGTCTGGCCCGGGTAGATTTTGTTTACATCCTTGAGCATTGGTTTGTTGGCCTCAAAGATCTTGTTGTACTGATTGGCGTTGCCATACACCGCGAGGGAAATCGCACTGAGGGTGTCGCCTTTTTTCACCACGACAAAACGTGCGGCAGCCACAACCGGCCCGGTCACGGTGATCTGATCATCAACACTGCCCACGCCTTCGATGTTACCCACCGCCAGCAGAATTTTTTCCTTCTCCTCCTGACTTGCAACTTCACCGGTGACCGTCACCTTGTCACCGTCCACGGTTGCCTGAACATTCGGGTTGCCCAACCCGACCTTGCTGATATGTTCCTTCAACTGTTCGCTGGCATTGGCATTACCCGGGGTCAGCAGGTCGATCAGCTTTTCACCGGCCTCTTTCACAAAGCTCAACAGACTCATAGCGCACACTCCTTGATTGGGATTCCAGACGTCCAAGCCTAGACCACACCAGACCAACCCGGTTCCGGGCCGACCAATGACCCGGCAGCCGCTTGATCGACGCCATCTATCAATAGATCGACAGTACCGATTAGACGCGACAAGTTGCCGCGCCTAGTCTTAGCGTTGATCAATCCGTCGGTGATGCCATGAACGCCAAGCGCCCAACTTGCGCGGCGCCTGCAATCGAAACACCCGCGCCCGCCGCCAGCCAGACCTACAGCTACAGCGATCTGCCCCTTGTGGAATCGGCCAGCACCGCGCTTGCCGAGGAAGTCGCGTTGGCGATTGCCTACAACGGCATCAGTCAGGCGGTGATGCTGGTGACGCCGAGCGATCTGGAAGACTTCATCGTCGGTTTCAGCCTTGGCAGCGGCATAATCGAAGACGCCAGCGACATTTATGACCTGCAACTGACCGGCGCGGGCTCGGCGCAATACGCGCAGGTGACCATCGCCAACCGCGCGTTCTGGAACCTCAAGCAACAGCGCCGACAACTGGCCGGCACTAGCGGTTGCGGGCTGTGCGGCGTCGAGGCGGTGGAACAGGCCTTGCCTGACCTCAAAGTGTTGCCCGGCGCACCGTTACCGCCCGCTGCCTGGCTCGACGGCCTGCGCCAGCGCATCGGCGCGTTCCAGCCGCTCGGTCAGCACTGCGGCGCGGTACACGCGGCGGTGTTCATGAACGCCAGCGGTGAATTGCTGCTGGGCCGTGAAGACATCGGCCGGCACAACGCCCTCGACAAACTGATTGGCGGGCTGATCCGCCAGAAGATTTCCACAGAAGGCGGCCTGGCGATTGTCACCAGCCGTTGCAGTCTCGAATTGATCCAGAAAGTTTTACGCGCCGGCATCCAGACTCTGGTCAGCCTGTCCGCGCCCACGGGCCTTGCCGTGCAATGGGCCCGTCGCCACAACCTCAATCTCATCCACCTGCCGCAGAAGAATGCGCCGCGGGTCTACAGCCCAGCGATGGAGAATCAAGCGTGAGCCAACATCATCAAGCCGACCAGAAACCTGTCCCGCGCTACAAACCTTACAAAGGTGCAGCCGGCGGCTGGGGTGCCCTGATCAGTGTGGCCCAGGCCTGGTTGACCAGCGACAACGCGCTGAAAAACCTGCGCATGATGCTCAAGACCAACCAGAACGGCGGTTTCGACTGCCCGGGCTGCGCCTGGGGCGATTCGCCGGAAAGCGGCATGGTCAAGTTCTGCGAGAACGGCGCCAAAGCGGTGAACTGGGAAGCGACCAAGCGTCGGGTGGACAGCAAGTTCTTCGCCAAACACAGCGTGACCTCGTTGCTGGAGCAGAGCGACTACTGGCTTGAATACCAGGGCCGCCTGACCGAGCCGATGGTCTACGACGCCGAGACCGACCGCTACAAACCCATCGCCTGGGACGATGCCTTTGCAATGATCGGCAAACACCTGCAAGCGCTGTCGAGTCCGGATCAAGCCGAGTTCTACACCTCGGGCCGTGCCAGCAACGAAGCGGCGTACCTGTATCAGCTGTTCGTGCGCGCCTACGGCACCAACAATTTCCCGGACTGCTCGAACATGTGCCACGAGGCCAGCGGTGTGGCGTTGGCGCAGAGCGTTGGCGTCGGTAAAGGCACGGTCACCTTCGACGACTTCGAACACGCCGATGCGATTTTCGTCTGGGGCCAGAACCCCGGCACCAACCACCCACGGATGCTCGAACCGTTGCGCGAAGCCGTGAAGCGTGGCGCACAAGTGGTGTGCATCAACCCGCTGAAAGAGCGCGGTCTGGAACGTTTCCAGCATCCACAGCACCCGCTGGAAATGCTCACCAATGGCGACAAACCGACCAACACCGCGTACTTCCGTCCGGCACTGGGCGGCGACATGGCGGTGCTGCGCGGCATGGCCAAGTTCCTCTTGCAGTGGGAACGCGATGCGCAGAAGGCCGGTGAACCTGCGGTGTTCGATCACGACTTCCTCAATGCCCACAGCACCAACGTGTTGGAGTATCTGGGCGTGGTCGATGACACGCCGTGGGAGCAGATCGTCGCGCAGTCCGGCCTGACTCTGGTGGAGATCGAGCAAGCGGCGCGCATGTACGCCAAAGGCAAGAACGTCATCATGTGCTGGGCGATGGGTATCACTCAGCATCGCCATTCGGTGCCGACTATCCAGGAAATCGCCAACCTGATGTTGCTGCGCGGCAACGTCGGCAAACCCGGCGCCGGCCTGTGTCCAGTGCGCGGTCACAGCAACGTGCAGGGCGACCGCACCATGGGCATCAACGAGCGTCCACCGGTGGCGTTCCTCGATTCACTTGAGCGGCGCTTCCAGTTCAAGGTGCCGCGTGACAACGGGCACAACGTGGTCGAGGCCATCCACGCCATGGCCGAGGGCCGCGCCAAAGTCTTCATCGGTCTGGGCGGCAACTTCGCCCAGGCCACGCCGGACAGCCCGCGTACCTTCGCGGCGCTGAGCAATTGCGACCTGACTGTGCAGATCAGCACCAAGCTCAACCGCAGCCATCTGGCCCACGGTAAAGACGCACTGATCCTGCCGTGCCTGGGTCGAACCGATATCGATATCCAGGCCGAAGGCCCGCAAGCGGTCACCGTGGAGGACTCGTTCAGCATGATCCATGCCTCCAATGGCCAGCTGCAGCCGCTGTCGAACCAGATGCGCTCGGAACCGGCGATCATCGCCGGCATCGCCGCCGCCACGCTGGGCAGCAAACCGGTGGACTGGAACTGGTTGGTGGCCGATTACCGGCGCATCCGCGACCTGATCGCCGATACCATTCCGGGCTTCAAGGACTTCAACGAGAAGGTCAAGAACCCGGGCGGTTTCTACCTCGGCAACAGTGCCGGTGCACGCAAGTGGAACACCCCGTCGGGCCGGGCCAATTTCCGCGCGAACATGCTGCCCAAGGATCTGGTGCACGAGCGCACCCGCGCCACCGGGCAACTGCCGGATCTGATCCTGCAATCGATGCGCTCCCACGATCAGTACAACACCACGATCTATGGCCTCGACGACCGTTATCGTGGGGTCAAGGGTCAGCGCGATGTGCTGTTCGCCAACGAGGCCGACATCATTCGTCTGGGCTTCCGCCCGGGGCAGAAGGCCGACATCGTGTCGATCTGGGACGATGGCCTTGAGCGTCGGGTGAAGGGCTTTACCTTGCTGGCGTTTGATATTCCGGCGGGTCAGGCAGCGGCTTACTACCCGGAAGTGAATCCGCTGGTGCCGCTGGAAAGCACCGGGGATGGCAGCCATACGCCGACATCGAAGTTCATTGCGATCCGGCTGGAGGCAGCAAGCGAGACAGGGTTGATCATGGCCAAATCTGCGTAAAGCGTTGCCTGGACTGACCCCTTCGCGAGCAAGCCCGCTCCCACATTGGAATGCATTTCAAATGTGGGAGCGGGCTTGCTCGCGAAAGCGGTGGCACATTCAACAAAAATCTTTGTACCCTGCACCCTTCCAACGCCCACAAAAAAGGCCGCTTTTTCACAAAAGCGGCCTGTCCGAAGTAGCTAAAGACCGGCGAAAATCGCTTAAGTTCCGCATACAAAACAGCAACTTGCATAATTGTATACAAGTCGTGTTATTCGTCGGATTTCGATTGTCAGCCTTGTTACACAGCCTCAGGATCGGCGCCGTCATCCCTTTGAGGCTCCTCTATGAAGTTCTCCTCGATTCTCTTGTTGTCCCTTGGCCTGGTCAGTGGCTTCGCTTCTGCCGGAGGCACCACCGAAGCAGGTGTGGGCGGCGCATTGGGCGGGGTTCTTGGCTCGGTCGTCGGTCAGTCTTTAGGCGGCAGCACAGGTTCAACCATTGGCGCAGCCCTGGGCGGCGCGGGTGGTAGCGCGGTCGGCGCCAACAAACACAGCCGTGGCGAAGCGGCCATTGGCGGTGCGTTGGGCGCAGCCGGCGGTAACGTGGTTGGCCGCAGCATGGGCGGCACCACCGGCAGCCTGATCGGTGCCGCAGCAGGTGGCGGCGCCGGTGGCGCGCTGGGCAATTACATGGGTAACCAGAGCAATGACGAGGGTCGTCATTACGATCGCGGCCGTGACGACCGTCGCTACTATCGCGACCGTCACCCTGGCCGTGGCCACGCTTATGGCCACCGCAAGCATCACCGCTACTATCGCGACTAATCCGTTGCGTTAAGCGCGAAAGCAAAAATCGCAGCCCAAGGGCTGCGATTTTTTTTGCTCTGGTTCAAACCACCAGACGCTCCAGCGCGTCACGCAATCTGCCTGGAATCGGCACCGGCTGATTGCTCGTCCGGTCCACGAATACATGGACAAAACGCCCCGCCGCACACGCCTCGCTTTCACCGACCTTGAACACCGCCAGTTCATATTGCACCGAACTGTTACCCAGCTTGCCGACCCGCAGACCGATCTCGATCAGGTCCGGGAAAGCGATCGAGGCGAAATAATCGCAAGATGAACTCACGACAAAACCCACTACCTCGCCGTCGTGGATATCCAGGCCACCGACCTGAATCAGGTAAGTGTTCACGGCAGTATCGAAAAAGCTGTAGTAGGTGACGTTGTTGATGTGGCCATAAGCATCGTTGTCGTGCCAGCGGGTGGTGATCGGCTGGAAATGCGGGTAATCGGCGCGTTGCGCCATGGTGCTGGACATCGGTATCGACTCCTTGAGTTATCTGTCCAGTCTAAAGGTAAAAACCTTTGCCTCGCGCCGCCAGCTCGCCAATCAGTCGGGCCGGCCGCCATTGATCGCCCTGTCGCGTCTCCAGCGCCAGCAAGCGCTTGTGAATGTCCGCCAGCCCCTGATCGTCCGCCCAGGCCATCGGGCCGCCTCTGTCCGCCGGGAAGCCGTAGCCATTGAGGTACACCTGATCGATGTCATGCGCCGATTCGGCAATGCCTTCCTGCAGAATTTTCGCGCCCTCGTTGACCAGCGCCAGAAGACACCGCTCGAGGATTTCCTCGGACCCAATCTCCCGGCGCTGAAAGCCGAGGCCTTCGCTGACGCTCAATATCAGCGCATCGACCTCGGGATCATGCTCTGCCTGACGACTGCCCGGCTCGTAGTGGTAGTAACCGTTGCCGGATTTCTGCCCGAATCGGCCCATCTCGCACAAGCGGTTGTCGACCTGAACCTCTGGCGCATCCTGCCCCTTGCCGGCCAATTCGCGCGCGCGCCATTCCAGATCAATGCCCACGACGTCATACATGCGGAACGGTCCCATGGCGAAACCGAAGCCCTGCAAAACCGTATCGACCTGCTGTGGATAAGCGCCCTCGAGCAGCATCTTGCGCGCCTCCAGTACATACGGATGCAACATGCGATTGCCGATAAAACCGTGGCAGTTGCCCGACACCACACTGACCTTGCCCATGCGCTTGCCCAGAGTAAGTGCGGCTTCCAATACCGCCGGTGAAGTCTGCGCCCCGCGAACGATTTCCAGCAGTTTCATGATGTGCGCGGGGCTGAAGAAATGCAGGCCGAGCACTTGCGATGGACGTTTTGTTGCAGCGGCAATCGCATCAATATCCAGTGCCGAGGTGTTGGTCGCCAACAACGCCTCAGGCTTGAGCAGGCCATCCAGTTCGCGAAAGATCTTCTGCTTGAGCGCGAGGTTTTCGTACACCGCTTCGATCACCAGATCGACATTACGGATTGCCGGGTAATCCGCCGCCGCGCTGATGCGGGCAAGACGTGCATCCGCTTCGACCTGATCGATCCGGCCCTGGCGCACGTTGTGTGCATAAGTCTGCGCCACGGTGCCCAGCGCCTGTTCGAGCATCTGTGGATTGTTATCGACCCACTGCACGGCGATGCCGGCATTGGCCAGGCACATGACAATACCGCGGCCCATGGTGCCCGCGCCGATCACGGCAGCTTGCTGAATATCGAAGGATGTCTGGCTCATGTTGTTCTCTTGTTGGCGATCCGAAGACAGCCTTCACCATAGTCAGGCACCGGGCGTTTTTGAAGTTTATTACCGTGATGAGCGACATTCAGCGCATGGATACAGGCCGCCATGGCATCACACGCTCCCACAGGGTTTGTATTTACTCGAGCAGATGATTGTCAGCCCAACTGCGGACTTCCGCGTACGGATATTGCTCCAGCGCCGCATACCCCGAGATCGTCCGCGCCTTCAACTTGGTAAACAGCGGCACGCTGATCCCGCACAGAAAACGCGTCAGGCGCTCCGCCGTCGGCATGCTGCCCGTGTGCTGCTCATGCCTGTGGATAAAATCACCGCACAACGCCGCGAAGTTCTTATCCACAAGCGCTGGCAACTCGGGAGGTGCCGGAAGCCGCGCGACATCACCGTGACACACCGAACAGTGCCCGCAGTGCTCGGGCGCATTGTGGTCGCCGAAGTACTCGGCCAGGCGATAACCCAGGCAGCGCTCAGTGGCGAACAGTTCGAGCATGGCGTGAATCCGCGCGACTTCAGTCTGTTCATGCCGGGTGAAGTACTCGTGCAACTCGGCGCTCAGCACAGCGCTGTCGAAATCGCTGTGCAGCACATTGTAGACCTCGGTCATCTGCTTGCTCTCAAGCTCGACCCAGCCCTTCTCCTGAAAATAATCCAGCGCCGTCACCACCCGATTGCGCTCAGCCGAATACTGCGTGTACATCGCCTCGAAATTCACCGTGGCCCAGGTACGTGCGCGGCTGGAGGTGTGAATGATGGCCGCGACAAACTCCTTGCGCTCTCCCTCGAAACGCTCAAGCAACGCGTCCGGCTCCAGCAGGTATTTGAAACGGTACTCGGCGTAATAGGCATAGCGCGGTGCGATCAGGCCGCGCAGCTCCATTTGCACCAACAACGTCTTCAGCGGCAGCGTGCGAATGTTGCTCTGATCCGCCAGTGGACCGAGCAGAAACTCCCACTGTCCTTCAGCTGCGGCAGCCTGCATTTCCTCCAGCACACAACGTATCCCCTCGCGCTCCGGGGTATCGCCGTAGACGAAATTTTCCAGCACGTTGAGGCTGTCGCGGTTGGCCAGCACCAGGCAATCCGACGGCTGTCCGTCCCGTCCGGCGCGACCGATTTCCTGACTGTAGTTCTCGATGGATTTCGGCAGGTCGAAATGCACCACGTTGCGGATATCGCTCTTGTCGATGCCCATGCCGAACGCAATGGTTGCGACTATGCAATTGGACTGCCCGGCCATGAAGCGCTTCTGGATCGCCTCGCGCTGATCGTTGGGCAACCCGGCGTGATAAGCCTCGGCCTGTATGCCGTTGCGACCCAGATGTTCGGCGATGTGCTCGGCGGTTTTCTGCAGCGTGACGTAGACGATGCTCGGCTGGCTCGCGCGCTCGCTCATCCACTCCACCAGCCGCCGGCGCTTGTCCTGGCCACGCACCGGTTCCACCAGCAGATTGAGATTGGGTCGATAGAAACCGGTGGTCACAACATCCGCTTCGGCGATGGCGAATTTGGTCTGCATGTCGGCGATGACCTTCGGCGTCGCCGTGGCCGTCAGCAGCAGGGTTTGCGGGATATTGAACTGACGCTGGTAGTCCGGCAGCTTCAGGTAGTCGGGGCGGAAGTTGTGGCCCCACTCCGAGATGCAGTGCGCCTCGTCAATCACCAGCAGCGAGATCGGCACCTGCTGCAAAAAATTGCGAAAACGCTCGTTCTTCAGGCGCTCCACCGAGATCATCAGGATCTTCAATTCACCCGAACGGGCGCGGGCCATCACATCATTGGCGTCATCGCGGCTTTGTGCCGAATCGATGCTGCCGGCACTGATGCCGTGACGCTTGAGGAATGCCAGTTGATCCTGCATCAACGCCAACAGTGGCGAGACCACCAGGGTCAGATGTGGCAGCAACAGTGCCGGTACTTGATAGCACAGCGACTTGCCAGACCCGGTGGGGAAAATCGCTGCCGCCGAGCGCCCGGCCAGTACCGCGCTGATCGCGGCTTCCTGCCCAGGTCGAAACTGTGGATAACCGAAAACCTGTTCCAGGGTGTTGTGCATGCGCTGTCACTCCGTTGACCGCTGTGATGCCAACAGCCTAGCGGGCGATCGCAGCGAGTCGAGAAAAGGCCGGGGTCAATTCAATACGGGATGATACAGCCAATAGCGCAGACAACTCGCTCCACTGCAGGAGCGAGCCTGCTCGCGAAGGGGCACAAAACAGCGATACAAACTTACCCGTTCAGGGCCGCAAAACCGCCACTCGCAGTTGCTCGTTCAACACCTGCTCATGCACGCCCTGGCTCTTGCTCGCCCACAACGCATGAGCCGGGCTGATGTCACCGGTGAAGGCCGCCGCCAATTGCCGCAGTTCCGCAACACTGCGCACACACGGGCAGAACGGCTGCCCGTCACAGTCAACGCTGGCGTTGCGATAGGTGCTCAGCAAACGATCCCACAGACCGTCACGCACCTGCCTGATCGACTTGAGCTGCACATGCGGCACACCCAGTCGCTGCTCCAGCCCTGCCTCGTCCAGCGCTTCACTGGCGAGCAAGGCCCTGCCGAACATCAACACCTCGGCGCGCGAGGCGGTATCGATGCCAGTCTGGCTGGAGAGCGCATCGGGCCAACCGGTGCGTTCGAGGTCGGCAAACGTCCAGCCGTTGCCGGCATCAGACGCCATGGCCAAACGGCAACCACTGGCCCACAGCAATAAAATCGAGGCCATACGTAGCCACTGCATACTCAATTCCCTTTAAGCGCGTATCGGACGTTTGGAAACGTCCTACAGATTCTGGCGCGCACCATACATAGATCTGCCAAGAAACGCCTGTGAATCCTGTGGGAAATTTCTGCGCTAGGGGTTTCACCCCGAAAAAACCGCAAAACCTTGTAGGGCATATGCCCGGCCCTCGGAAAATCCCCTACGAACGGCGTCCATTGCGGCGCTCTTGTGAGTGCTCGCCACGCACTTCTATAGTGGCCGGCGCGACTGACCACTGAATCAGCCCCGCCCGAGTGCCTTTGTAAAGGACAAGCCTCACCATGATTACCCGCTATCGCCCCTTGAAGACTTGCTACAACGAAAATCCCGTATTGGTCATCGACACTCAGTCCAGCCATCGCGATTTGCTTGATGCCGCTGACCAGCGACTGCGTGCCGCCAGCGATCTGCTGGAAACTCTTTACTGTTTATGTTTCAAGCAGGCCGACGTGAAAGATATACCTAACATCGTCAATGCTCTTTATTTACTAGTGCAGGATGGCTGTGACTTGCTCGAAGTAGCAAAACATAAACCCCAACAACCAGACCGACACTGAAAACAACTAAAATCCAGAAACAACAGAATGCTTTAATAAACGGCTAGAAAAGACCTAAGTTGTTGGCTCTTACTTTAACCGAGAGCAACACAATGACTGTTTTAACTATATTTTTTTGCGGAACTGGTTCCAATAAATTCGACGTCACCCACGAAAACTTCTGGAACGGCGAACTGATTTCCACCTTGGCTTCCAATCATTTGGGCCACGAGTTTGCCGAGTGGATCGTGGTGGACGGCCCCGGCAGCGGCAACCTGCAGGCCGACGATCTATTTACCAAGACCAAGGAATACGGCATGAGCGGCACCTTGTTCGGCAAGGGCTGGGAAGAAAACGTGTTGCATGCGCTCAATATCATCAAGGGCAAGTGCGACTGGCAACGCGAGCAACTGACTGAAGCCGAATACAATCGCCTGAAAGCTGCCGGCATTCCGATCGAAGATGTAAAAGTCGAGGGCTCCTGGTTCTGGCGCAAATATAATTACGGTAATCGCAGCATTACCCAGCAGCAATTACAGGAAGGAATCATCAAAACCCACCGCAAGGATGGTGTTATTCCGACTCAAGTCAATCTCGTCGGTTGGAGCCGGGGCGGCATCAGTTGCCATATGTTGGCCAATGCAATGTTCAAGGACAGTCTGCTGAAAAACATCCCGGTCAATATCTTTGCGCTTGATCCCGTGCCAGGCATTGGTAACTTTCAGGAAGAGCGCGTCAAACTCGCGGGCAATGTCAAAGAGTATGTAGCGTTCTATGCTCGTGACGAACGCTCCAAAGGTTTCAGCTGCGTCATCCCACAGACCGCTACCGGCACTAAAACCTACATCTATCCTATGGCTGGCCGCCACGCCACCATGGCCGGCAATGCCACCAGCAGCGGCGGCGTCCCGACCGGCGCCAGTGATCTGAAAGCGCTGTCCGAGCCCGGACGCATCGTGCGCCACCTCGCCGAAACCTGCCTCAAACGCTGGGGCGTGCAACTGCAAAAAACGTTGAATCTGACCCAGGCCGATCTGGAAAACCTCACCAACGGCATTGCACGCGACGAAGCCAAATACACACTGATGCACAAACATTCCTACACCTACTTCACCGAGCTGGACCAAGGCGAGCGCTACGTTTCGCTGGGCAGCAAAGGTGTACCGTTCACCAGCGTGAAGGGCGAGATCTACAACCCGGCGACCGGCCTGGCAACCAGCTTGCTGGATATTTCGGCGTATCAGCATTTACGTTGAAAAACGAAGAAAGATCGGTAGGAACGTCCGATGAGATCTTCATCCCGTTCCTACACGCCAAGACTCTTTGTCGCCTATCGCGGCTTGAGGGCACAAATCTATAGTCGTGAATGTCGCTGGCAAATCAGCGGCTCGGGCTTGGTCACCCGGTGGGACACATAAATGCGTCCGTTGTATGCTGCCGGCAATTCAAATGTCGGCACGCTTAATGGTGGCTGTGTTTGGGACGCCTTTGAGCGTGCCGGACTTGTGTGTTCCTTCGGTTGACCAACCCGAACACAGTTCGCCTCCCATCGCTTGGTCACGGTGGGATGAATCCTCACGACATTTGGAATACACACTATGAAAGCATGGACCCCGCTTCCCCTCGATCGCTACCGCTCACTCGAATCCAACCTCACCGACACCAAGCCCCTGATCATCGACACAACGGCCAACCCGCAGGACATCCTCGAATGCGCCGTCCAGCGCCTGTGCGCCTCCAGCGACCTGCTGAAAACCCTCTACTGCCTCAGCTTCAAACAAGCCGACGTCGAAGACATCCCACACATCACCCACGCCCTCTATCTGCTGACGCAGGATGGCTGTGACCTGCTGCAGGTCGCGCAGCAGCAGATGCTCGGCTGGAAAGCACCGCTCTGAGGCTGACAGTCTTCCGGTCGCTCTCACGCTTAACCTGAGACAGATGAGCAACACTCGTGCAAGCATCGAAAATCCCAACCAATCCGTCCACACGATTGCGCTACACTGTAATCCTGCACCAAGAGGCCCATGCCATGAGCAAATTGACGTTCCAGCAAAAGCAGGCTTATTACGAAAAAGTACGTCGGTCTAACTACTTGGCGAGCCTGCGTCTAGAAGGGTTCGATACCAATCGTAGCGATGCTGAAAGACCGCTTCCATCACGGGAATCAGTCATCGAAAAATACCGTCAGAACACACGCTAATGGTGGACAAGTACGGGGTCGGGCAAGACCCCTACTGCTATCCTGGAAGTGATGTCCTGCGTAACTTGCTCAATATTCGCTGTGAAGAAGAACTGCAGAAAGCAGAGCGAGAACTATCAGAGATCGCTATCAGTCGATTTCGTCTTCTTCCCCCTCCATATGATCTAACCCTTTTTCAACATATCCATAGAACTCTGTTTTGCGATGTCTACGACTGGGCCGGGCAGCCGCGAACAGTCAACATTCAGAAGGGGGATACCTTTTTCTGCACCGCAGAAAGAATTCTCCCAGAGGCAGAGAAAATATTTCGCGCCATGGAACGTAATGCATGGTTCGTGGGGCTGAACAAAGAAGAGCTCGTCGTGGCTATCGCCGAAACCTATGGCGACTTGAATGTCATTCATCCTTTTCGCGAAGGTAACGGGCGTGCTCAGCGCATCCTTTTTGAGCAGATCATCATCAATGCGGGCTTTACGGTTGATTGGTGGCTGATCAAGGAAGACGCTTGGATTTCGGCAAATGTTGATGCGGTTGCATGTGACTATCGTGGACTTGAAGATATCTTCGAGAACTGTATTGGCGGGCCACTCCTCCCTTAAGTGGCATTATTCTGGCCGTTTACCCCAAATTCTGCGGGAATAATGGCAGTCAAGCCGATAACGACAGCTAAACCGTCACCCACAAAAAAGCCGCCCCTAGAGGCGGCTTTCTCATTACTGCAACCAATTTTACAACTTGGGACCCGCAGCCTTGATCGCGTCGCTCACTTCGAACTTCTTGAAGTTCTCGATGAACAGACCGGCCAGCGCCTTGGCCGCTTCGTCGTAGGCAGCCTTGTCAGCCCAGGTGTTGCGTGGGTTGAGCAGGTTGGTTTCAACGCCCGGTACGGCCAGTGGCACGTCGAGGTTGATGGTGTCCAGGTGCTCGGTGGCGGCACCGATCAGCGCGCCGCTCTGGATCGCTGCGATCACCGCACGGGTGGTCGGGATGTTGAAGCGTTTGCCGACGCCGTAGCCGCCGCCGGTCCAGCCGGTGTTGACCAGGTAGACCTTGGAGCCGAAGCCGCGGATGCGCTTGATCAGCAGTTCTGCGTATTCGCCAGCCGGACGCGGGAAGAACGGTGCGCCGAAGCAGGTGGAGAAGGTCGACTTGATGCCGCTGCCCGAACCCATTTCAGTCGAGCCCACCAACGCGGTGTAGCCGGACAGGAAGTGATAGGCCGCTTGTTCTTCGTTGAGGATCGACACTGGCGGCAACACGCCGGTCAGGTCGCAGGTCAGGAAGATCACCGCGTTTGGCTCGCCGCCCAGGTTCTTCTCGGAACGCTTGGCAACGTGCTCCAGCGGGTAGGCCGCGCGGCTGTTCTGGGTCAGGCTGACATCGGCGTAGTCAGCGTGCTTGGCGTCGTCGATGACCACGTTTTCCAGGACTGCGCCGTGCTTGATGGCTTTCCAGATGACCGGCTCGTTCTTCTCGGACAGGTCGATGCACTTGGCATAGCAGCCGCCTTCGATGTTGAAGACAACGCCTTCGCCCCAGCCGTGTTCGTCGTCACCGATCAGGTAACGGCTCTCGTCGGCGGACAGGGTGGTTTTACCGGTGCCCGACAGACCGAAGAACAGGGTCACGTCGCCTTCTTCGCCGATGTTGGCAGCGCAGTGCATTGGCAGCACGTCAGCGGCCGGCAGCAGGAAGTTCTGCACGGAGAACATGGCTTTCTTCATTTCACCGGCGTAACGCATACCGGCGATCAGCACTTTCTTCTGCGCGAAGTTGATGATCACGCAACCGTCGGAGTTGGTGCCGTCACGCTCAGGCACGCACTCGAAGTTGGCCACGTTGAGCACTTGCCACTCGTCACGACCGGCCGGGTTGTACTGGGCCGGGTTGATGAACAGGCAACGACCGAACAGGTTCTGCCAGGCAGTCTGGGTGGTCATTTTCACGGCCAGGTAGTGATCTTCAGCCGCACCTACATGCACGTGGGAAACAAAGTGCTCTTGCGCGTTGTTGAACGCCTCGACACGAGCCCACAGCGCGTCGAACTTGTCGGCCGGGAACTTACGGTTGATCGGGCCCCAGGCGATAGCGGCCTGGGTGGAAGGCTCTTCAACGATGAAACGATCGACTGGCGAACGGCCGGTGCGATGACCGGTGCGGACTACCAGAGCGCCGGTATCGGCAAGCTCGCCCTCACCGCGTTGCAGGGCTTCTTTAACCAGATCATCAACACTCAGATCGGTGTACACGGCGTTATTGGCTTGCGTCATGAGGTTCCCCGTCGGCCAGTGGCCGAGTGTGCTCCAAACGTTTTGTAGTAGAAAGTCGTGCACTACTACCGCGAAAAAAGTGGGCCGGATTATGCCAGAAAAGCCCAAAAAGAGTAGGGTCCTCCCGTCGTAACGGCGAAATTCCGTCGTTACGCAGTGAATTTACCTGCGCTGAACCGTTTTAGTGCCGGGTATCTGACGGCGTGTCGACGCCTGCGCCAGCAAACAATTGAGCAATATCGGCCGCATCGAACAGGTAACGCTGGTTGCAGAACTGGCAATCGATCTCGACTTCGCCACCGCGTTCAGCCACCAGTGCCTGCGCATCTTCCAGACCCAGACTGACCAGTGCATTGCCCGAGCGTTCCCGCGAGCAGCTGCAACGGAAGCGCAGGTTCTGTACATCGAACAGGCGCACCTGCTCTTCGTGGTAGAGGCGATGCAGGACAGTTTCGTTGTCCAGGCTGAGCAATTCATCGGCGGTCAGGGTGCTGGCCAGGGCGGTGATGTGCTGCCAGCTTTCGGCGCGCTCTTCTTCGTCTTTCAGGCGGTCGGCCGGCAGTTGCTGCAGTAGCATTCCGCGAGCACGGCGGCCGTCGGCGAACAGCTTGAAGCGGGTGCCGACCTGTTGCGACATGACGAAATAATTGGTGAAGCACTCGGACAGGGTTTCACCATCGAGGTCGACGATACCCTGGTAACGCTGGCCGATCGTCGGGTCGACGGTCAGGGTCAGGTCACCGCCCGGCATCAGGTCGGCAAGGGTCGCGTCCGCGGCGATCTGCTCGGCGTTATAACGCGCCAGGCCACGGATCTCGCGCTCGCTGGAGCATTCGATCATCAGCAGCGGAATCGGCCCTTCGGAGCGTGCCTGCAAAATCAGCAAGCCGTCGAACTTCAGGGTGCCCACCAGCAACGAAGCGGCCGCCATCAGTTCGCCCAGCAACTGCGCGACCGGCTCCGGGTACGGGTGCTTGGCGAGGACTTCGGCGTAGCTGCGTTCCAGCGCCACCAGTTCGCCGCGAGTGTCGCTGTCATCGAAGATGAAGCGTTGGGTGTAGTCGGTATCCGGTAGGTCGGTCATAGGTCTGGGTATCTGAATTGATGACAAAAAGGTTACAAAAGATGAAAATCCCGCGCTTCTCCGCACCCGTTTGGTGCGAAATGTTCAGCCACGGGAGGCATTTTATGAACAATCCGGGTTTGTTCCAATCAAGGTGGAACCTCGGCCGGCTGGTTCTGTGCAACGTAGTGCCATTAGCGCTACTGGCTTTCTGGTTATGGCCTACGGGCCAGATGCTGTGTGTGATTTTCGACGAGTGGCTGTTCCGCTCACTCAATGCACCACTGGCCAGCAACCCCATATGGCTCCACATCTGGGCAATTGCAAGTCTGCGTCCGTTCGACATTGTCGTCGGACTGATTCTGCTGACGCTGCTGATCAAGGGCGACTGGGTGTTCAAGGCAATTGATGTACGTCGCGCCTTCTTCGGTTTTTTCTCGATTCTGCTGCTGATGGTGGTGATTCGCGCGCTGTTTTCCAAATTCGCCGACCACATGGACTGGCAGCACAGCAGCCCATCGATGGTGCTGGAAGGCGCGGTGCACCTGAGCGACTATTTCCCGCATCTGGAAAAAGCCTGGGAGCTGAAGGATCGCTCGAGCCAGAGCTTCCCCGGTGACCACGCTTCGGTGTTGCTGATCTGGGCGCTGTTCATGGGCGTGTTCAGTCGCTCAGTCGGCCAGTTCCTGACGATCTGGGGCCTGGCGTTGCTGTTCATGCTGCCACGTCTGGTAGCCGGCGCGCATTGGGGCCAGGACGATTACATCGGCGGCATGCTGCTGGCAGTGTGGGCGTTGGGCTGGGGTTACTACACGCCGTTTGCCTATCACGCCGCCAACTTCTGGCTGAAGGTGACTGCGCCGGTTTTCGCTTTACTGGGCAAGCTGCCGCTGGTTTCGCGGATGAGTGTGGTGTCTGCCGCGAACTGACAGTTTGCACACACCTGTGGTGAGGGAGCTTGCTCCCGCTTGGCTGCGTAGCAGGCACTGAACCAGTCGACTCGGTTGTACTTTGAAATACATGATCGACTGGATAGGGAGTCCTTCGGCCTCCAGCGGGAGCAAGCTCCCTCGCCACAAGTGTGTTCGTCGCACACTACTCGTTGCTGCTGCCACGAAATTTAAACAGATCCCGCCGCTGCTTCTTGCTCGGTTTGCCGTCGGTACTCACACCTAACGCCCCAGCCTTGCGCATCGCTGCAGCCGCTTCACGTTTGGCAATACTCGCCTCGGTCTCGGTATACAGCGTCTGCGCTTCGGGCGCGCCGCGACGCACGATCGACAAGGCTTCAACCCTCACCGTGCGCTCTTCAAAGCCGGTACGAATCTCGAATTCATCGCCAATGCGTGGCTCTTTGCCAGGCTTGCAGCGGTCGCCTCGGCAATGCACCTTGCCACTCTCGATGGCCGCTTTGGCCAGGGCCCGGGTTTTATAAAAGCGCGCCGCCCACAACCACTTGTCGAGACGGACCTTGTCGTCCTCTTCGCTTTTTTGTGCCATGGAATTTCCTCATTCTGAAATATTGATGAACTGTACTACCGTTTCTGTCGTGCCATGAATGACCCCGTCCCGGATTACAATGCACACCAGCCGACACCTGCTTGAGGGGTCGGCGATCCGGGCCGTAGATATCTGTCGCCTTTTAACCCTTATTCTGCGTGAATACCGCGAATTCGGCCGCACGCGGCCCGAGCGGTTTCTGCCGGTTGAGCACCTTTGAAGACATTTGACCATTTGACCGTTGTCGGTCTGCGCGAGTGGGTGGCGCTCCCTGATCTGGGAGTCGCCGGCCTGCGGGCGAAAATCGATACCGGCGCCAGCACCTCCAGCCTGCATGCCACCGACATCGAGCCGTTCGAACGCGACGGCGAGAAGTGGGTGCGTTTCACCGCGCACCTGGGCACGGTGGTGCAGTTACGTCACCGGCGCTGCGAAGCGCCGCTGGTGACGCGCAAAACCATTAAAAGCTCCAACGGCCAGGCGCAGGTGCGCTATGTGATCAGCACCACCCTGGCCCTCGGTGATCGGGTCTGGGCAGTCGAGTTCACCCTCGCCTGCCGCAAGTCCATGCGCTATCGCCTGTTGCTCGGTTCCAAAGCCCTGATCGATGGCCAACTGGTGGTCAATCCGGGCATCAAATATGTACAAGACAAGCCGGTGTTCCCGGTATCTACCTCCTCCACAGGTGTTGCATGAAGATCGCTGTGCTGTCGCGGAACCCGCGTCTGTATTCCACCCGTCGTCTGGTCGAGGCCGGCACCGAGCGCGGGCATGAAATGGTGGTGATCGACACCCTGCGCGCCTACATGAACATCGCCAGCCACAAGCCGCAGATCCACTATCGCGGCAAGCCGCTGGAAGGCTTCGATGCGGTAATCCCGCGGATCGGTGCGTCGGTGACGTTCTACGGTTGCGCCGTGTTGCGCCAGTTCGAAATGATGGGGGTGTTTCCGCTCAACGAATCGGTGGCCATCGCCCGCTCGCGGGACAAATTGCGTTCGCTGCAACTGCTGTCGCGTCGTGGCATCGGCCTGCCGGTCACCGGTTTCGCTCACTCGCCGGATGACATTCCCGACCTGATCGACATGGTCAACGGCGCGCCGCTGGTAATCAAGGTGCTGGAAGGCACCCAGGGCATCGGCGTGGTGCTGTGCGAAACCGCCACGGCTGCCGAGTCGGTGATCGAAGCGTTCATGGGCCTGAAGCAGAACATCATGGTCCAGGAATACATCAAGGAAGCCGGCGGTGCCGACATCCGCTGCTTCGTGGTCGGCGACAAGGTGATCGCAGCGATGAAGCGTCAGGCCAAGCCTGGGGAATTCCGCTCCAACCTGCACCGAGGCGGCAGCGCCAGCCTGATCAAGATCACCCCGGAAGAACGCATGACCGCGTTGCGCGCGGCCAAGGTCATGGGGCTGGCCGTGGCGGGTGTGGATATCCTGCGTTCGAACCACGGGCCGCTGGTGATGGAGGTGAACTCGTCGCCGGGCCTGGAAGGGATCGAGACCACCACCGGCAAGAACGTGGCGGGGATCATCATCGAACACCTTGAGAAGAATGGCGGGCCGAACATGACCCGGACCAAAGGCAAAGGCTGATCCGTTTGAAATGTGGCAGCTGACAGGCCGCCTTCGCGAACAAGCCCGCTCCCACATTTTGGAATGCGTTCCCCTGTGGGAGCGGGCTTGCTCGCGAAGGGGCCATCAGCCCCGCTGAATATCCCGACTGTCAGACCGCATCGCGCGGCAACATCAACCCCAACGGC
Organism: Pseudomonas sp. JAI115; assembly: GCF_014200835.1. NCBI lineage: Bacteria > Pseudomonadati > Pseudomonadota > Gammaproteobacteria > Pseudomonadales > Pseudomonadaceae > Pseudomonas > Pseudomonas sp. JAI115. Next base: position 162,284 of record NZ_JACHCY010000009.1, on the reverse strand, counting down.
AATCGCACCCGCGCTTCCAATCCGCCCCCGGAGCGGTTGCGCAGCTCGACATTGCCGCCATGCATCGAAGCAATCCGCTTCACGATCGCCAACCCCAGCCCGGTACCTTTCCCGCCCCGGGCACGATCGCCACGGGTGAACGGGTTGAAGATCGCCTCAAGCTCCGACGGATCGATCCCCGCGCCACGGTCCATCACGCTCAGCACCACATACGGCGCGCTGGTATCACCGGACACATAAGCCGCGACCTCGACGCCGCTGCCGGCATGGTTCAGGGCGTTGCCGATCAGGTTGTTCAGCAGGCGTTTCATCGACACCCGGCGCAGCGGAAACGGCTGGATCGGTTCCAGACGCAGACGCACTTTCTCTTCGCTCTGGTTGTACGGCGCGGCCACTTCACGCACCAGATCGCTCAGATCGACTTCCTCCACCGACTCGTCACGACCGTCGCGAATGAACGCGAGGAACTGATCGAGAATCGCGTCCATGTCTTCGATGTCGCGCACCATGTCGTCGGTCAAATCGTTGCGATCGCCCATCAGTTCCAGCGACAGACGCAAGCGGGTCAACGGTGTGCGCAAGTCATGGGAGACCCCCGCCAGCATCAGCTCACGCTCGCGACCGGCCTGTTCGACGTCTTCGGCCATCTGGTTGAAGGCGCGATACACCTCGGTCATCTCGCTCGGTGTGTCGCTGATCGGCAGGCGCACGCTGCGACCCTGACCGAGTTGCCGCGCGGCATATACCAGACGTTTCAACGGCTGGTTGAGCTGACTGACGAAAATCCATGCAGAGGCGGTGGACAGCAAACCGATGGCGAGGAACCAGCCGAGTACGTTCCAGATTTTCTGCCCGCGCAGCGGATGCGGGTACAGCGGCACTTTCAGCCAACCGTCGCCGAGGCTTGGCGCACGCACCCACAGCGCCGGCGGCGAGTGCATGCGCAAACGCACTTCGGTGTCGGCGCCCAGCTCCGCCTGCATCTGCCGCTGATAGATTTCACTGTACGGCCAGTGCTGCTCGCCCTCCGGCACTCCGGCGCCGACCACCCTGATCAGGGTCGCGGCATCGGCGATCTTCGCGCGATTTTCTTCATCGGCCGCCCAATAGGCGCGCAGCGTCAGGGCGACGCCGTGGCTGTATTGGCGATCCACCAGCACGTCCTCGTTCATCAACAGATAAACCAGGGTCAGCGCCTTGGAAAACAGCACGACGATGAGCACCAGCCAAAGGGTGCGGGAGAAAAAACTTTGGGGGAACCAGACGGGGGTTTTCATCGATAACCGTTACACACTTGCAGGAGCGAGCCATGCTCGCATATTGCGGATTGCGAGTCTGCGTAGAGGGTCGATCAACCCGATGCGCAGACCCGCTCCTACAAATCGCCGATCACTTGGTGGCGGCGCCGTCCGGTACGAACACGTAGCCCACACCCCAGACCGTCTGGATATAGCGTGGTTTCGACGGATCCGGCTCGATCATCCGGCGCAGGCGGGAAATCTGCACGTCGATGGAACGCTCCAGGGCATCCCACTCGCGGCCACGGGCCAGGTTCATCAGTTTGTCGCGGGTCAGCGGCTGACGCGCGTTCATTACCAGCGCCTTGAGTACCGCAAACTCACCGGTGGTGAGCATGTGCACTTCTTCGCCACGTTTCAGCTCGCGGGTCGCCAGCGACAGCACGTAATCACCGAAGGTGACGTTTTCGTCTTCGCTGCCCGGCGCGCCCGGCACCGGTGCGGCCTGACGCCGCAGAACCGCTTTGACCCGTGCCATCAGCTCGTCCGGGTTGAACGGCTTGGCCAGGTAGTCATCGGCGCCCAGCTCCAGGCCCTTGATGCGGCTCATCTCATCGCCCTTGGCGGTGAGCATGATGATCGGAATCTGATTGTTCGCCGCCCGCAGGCGACGGCATGCGGTCAGGCCGTCTTCGCCCGGCAGCATCAGGTCGAGGACGACCAGATTGAACACTTCACGCGACAGCAGACGGTCCATTTGCTCGGTGTTCGGTACGGCACGGGCACGGTAGCCCTTGCTGACGAAGAAACGTTCCAGCAGGCTGCTCAGCCCCGGATCGTCGTCAACAATTAGAATTTTTTCGCCTTCAGCATTGTTTGCAGTGCTGCTCATTGGATGCTCCTTTTAGCTCGGCGCGCATTATGGCGTAGCTGCCGTTATACGCACCGTGTGCATTGTTAGCAGATTTTTCCTTCACTGCCAGAAAACCGGGGTTTCTACCTACAGACTGCTACACCCCCGAATGACAGAACGCTGGTTATAATGCGCGGCGTTTTGTGCCAGGCAACGTCTGAATCGTTACCGCAGGTGGCCGCGATATTTTCCGGGCCTGCGCAGTAATTATTCGATTTCACGGGTCAATGGGGTGCCTTTTGACCCAGGCAGCGGCAATTTTCTAGCCGCTCAACCAGACTCCGGGCCTTTATTTCCGTGCCTGCGAGCCTGCTTTCACAATATGTCAGGTGGTTTTATGGACAGCATCAACAGCCGCATCGCCGAGGAACTCGGCGTACGCCCGCAACAGGTCGAAGCGGCCGTCGCGCTACTCGATGAAGGCTCTACCGTTCCCTTCATCGCCCGTTACCGGAAAGAAGTCACCGGCAGCCTCGATGACACCCAGTTGCGTCATCTGGAAGAGCGTCTGCGCTACCTGCGAGAACTCGACGAACGGCGCATCAGTATCCTCGCCAGCATCCAGGAGCAGGGCAAACTCACCCCTGCCCTCGAACGCGACATCAAGCTCGCCGACACCAAGACCCGCCTCGAAGACTTGTACCTGCCGTACAAGCAGAAGCGCCGCACCAAGGGCCAGATTGCCCTGGAAGCCGGCCTCGGCGAGTTGGCCGATGGCCTGTTCAACGACCCGAGCCTGACGCCAGAAACCGAAGCCGCACGCTTCGTCGACGCCGAGAAAGGCGTAGCCGACGTGAAAGCTGCGCTGGAAGGCGCCAAGTACATCCTGATGGAGCGTTTCGCCGAAGACGCCAGCCTGCTGGAAAAGCTGCGCAACTTCCTCAAGCAGGAAGCGACCATCAGCGCCCGCGTGATCGCCGGCAAGGAAGAAGAAGGCGCGAAGTTCCGCGATTACTTTGAACACGACGAGCCGCTGAAAAGCATGCCGTCGCACCGCGCACTCGCGATTTTCCGGGGCCGCAACGAAGGCATCCTCAGCTCCGCGCTAAAAGTCGGCGACGAACTGCCGGGCACCATGCACCCCTGCGAAGGCATGATCGGCCAGCAATTCGGCATCCAGAATCAGAACCGCCCGGCCGACAAATGGCTCGGTGAAGTGGTGCGCTGGACCTGGAAGGTCAAGCTCTACACGCACCTGGAAACCGACCTGCTCGGCGAGCTGCGCGACGGCGCCGAAACCGAGGCGATCAACGTCTTCGCCCACAACCTGCACGACCTGCTGCTGGCCGCGCCGGCCGGCCCGCGTGCAACTCTGGGCCTCGACCCGGGCCTGCGTACCGGCTGCAAAGTCGCGGTGGTCGACTCCACCGGCAAGCTGCTCGATCACGCCACGGTTTACCCGCACGTGCCGCACAACAAATGGGATCAGACCATCGCGATTCTGGCCGCCCTGTGCGCCAAGCACTCGGTTGACCTGATCGCCATCGGCAACGGCACCGCCAGCCGCGAAACCGACAAACTGGCAATCGAGCTGATCAAAAAGTATCCAGCGATGAAGATGACCAAGGTCATGGTGTCCGAGGCCGGCGCCTCGGTGTACTCGGCATCGGAACTGGCGGCCAAGGAATTCCCGGATCTGGACGTGTCGATCCGTGGCGCCGTTTCCATCGCCCGTCGTCTGCAGGATCCACTGGCCGAACTGGTGAAGATCGATCCGAAATCCATCGGTGTCGGCCAGTACCAGCACGACGTGTCGCAGCTGAAACTGGCGCGTGGTCTGGATGCGGTGGTCGAGGACTGCGTAAACGCCGTCGGCGTCGATGTGAACACCGCCTCGGTGGCCTTGCTGGCGCGGATTTCCGGTCTCAACGCGACCCTGGCGCAGAACATCGTCGCTCACCGTGACGAGCACGGCGCATTCAAGACCCGTGCAGCGCTGAAGAAAGTCGCGCGTCTGGGCGAGAAAACCTTCGAACAGGCCGCAGGCTTCCTGCGCGTGATGAACGGCGACAACCCGCTCGATTCCTCGGCCGTTCACCCGGAAGCCTATCCGCTGGTACAGCGCATCGCCGCCGAAACCGACCGCGACATTCGCTCGCTGATCGGCGACGCCGCGTTCCTCAAGCGTCTGGACCCGAAGAAGTTCACCGACGAGACCTTCGGTCTGCCCACCGTCACCGACATTCTGCAAGAACTGGAAAAACCGGGTCGCGACCCGCGTCCGGAGTTCAAGACCGCCGAGTTCCAGGAAGGCGTCGAAGACCTGAAAGACCTGCAACTGGGGATGATCCTCGAAGGCGTCGTCACCAACGTGACCGCGTTCGGCGCGTTCGTCGACATCGGCGTGCATCAGGACGGTCTGGTGCACATCTCGGCGTTGTCGGAGAAGTTCATCAAGGACCCACGCGAAGCGGTGAAGGCCGGTGACGTGGTGAAAGTGAAGGTCATGGAAGTCGACATCCCGCGCAAACGCGTCGGCCTGTCGATGCGCATGAGCGACACTCCGGGCGAGAAAATCGACGGTGCCCGTGGCTCGCGTCCGGGCTCGGCACCGCGCCAGTCGTCGAACAACGCGCCACGCAAGGAAACGGCCACAGCCGCACCGGTGAACAACGCCATGGCTTCGCTGTTCGCCAACGCCAAGCAGTTGAAGAAACGCTGATGGAGATTCCGGCCGGGCTCGTCGAGAGCGCGTTTTTCAAGCTGTTGGGCTGCCGCCTGCATAGCCTGGAAACCGGGGTGGCGCAAGTCGCCCTGGTGCTGGAACCGCAACTGCGCAATCGCGGCGGCAAATTGCACGGTGGCGCGCTGTTCAGTCTGGTCGATATCGCCATGGGGCTGGCCTGTTCCAGCACCCACGGCTTCGATCAGCAGAGCGCGACCATCGAGTGCAAGATCAACTATATCCGCGCCGTATCCGACGGTGAGGTGCTGTGCACGGCGCGGGTGATCCACCCAGGCCGCCGCACTTTGGTGGTCGAGGCCGACGTGATGCAGGGCGACAAACTGGTCGCAAAAGCGCAAGGCACGTTCGCTGTCCTGTAGATGTTGTTCATCATTTTGAGTTAATTTCGGCGCAACGAATCCTGTGGGAGCGAGCCTGCTCGCGAAGACGGTGTGTCAGTCGACGGTGATGTTGGCTGCAATACCCTCTTCGCGAGCAGGCTCGCTCTCACAGGGATTGTGCAGTTCTTGACTGACCGGCAAATGGCCTGCCGCTACAAAACCAGGCGAAAACGCCAGTTTCAACTTCACCCTTGTAGACCGTCCTGCCCACCCCCATATTGGGGCGACTGACGCGTGAAGGAATCCAAATTGAGCGAACTTCTCAACCGCCGCCTGGCTCTGCTCGGCGAGCGCGCCAACCTCTCTCTGCTCGAACAGTGCCTCCACGGTATCGAACGTGAATGCCTGCGCGTGACCAGTGAAGGTCGTCTGGCGCAAACGCCGCACCCGGAAGCCTTGGGTTCCGCGCTGACCAATGAACAGATCACCACCGACTATTCCGAGTCGCTGCTGGAATTCATCACCCCCGCCCTGCCCGATCCGGCCGATACGCTGGCGAGCCTGGACAAGATTCATCGCTTTGCCTACAGCAAGCTCGGCAACGAGTACCTGTGGAGTCCATCGATGCCGTGCCCGTTGCCGGCCGAGGAAGACATCCCGATCGCCTATTACGGCACCTCCAACATCGGTCGGCTCAAGTACGTTTACCGCAAGGGCCTGGCCCTGCGGTACGGCAAGACCATGCAGTGCATCGCCGGGATTCACTACAACTTTTCCCTGCCGGAAAAGCTCTGGCCGCTGCTGCGCGAAGCCGAGGGTTTCGTCGGCACCGACCGCGATTTTCAGTCGTCGTCGTACATCGCGCTGATCCGTAACTTCCGCCGCTACAGCTGGCTGCTGATGTACCTGTTCGGTGCTTCGCCGGCGCTGGACGCAGGCTTCCTGCGCGGTCGTTCGCACCAGTTGGAACAACTGGACCCGGACACCCTGTACCTGCCGTACGCCACCAGCCTGCGCATGAGCGACCTCGGTTACCAGAGCAACGCCCAGGCCGGCCTGACGCCGTGCTACAACGATCTGGCGAGCTACACCGACAGCCTGCGCAAGGCCGTGGCCACGCCATACCCGCCGTACGTGGAAGTCGGCACGCACCAGGATGGCGAGTGGGTACAGCTCAACACCAACATCCTGCAGATCGAAAACGAGTACTACTCCAACATCCGCCCGAAACGCGTGACCTACACCGGCGAGCGGCCGATCCAGGCGCTGATGGCCCGGGGCATTCAGTACGTCGAAGTGCGTTGCCTGGATATCAACCCGTTCCTGCCGATGGGCATCGACGTCACCGAATCGCGCTTCCTCGACGCGTTCCTGCTGTATTGCGCGCTGAACGACAGCCCGTTGCTGACCAACAACAGTTGCGGCAACGCCACCTCGAACTTCCTCAGCGTGGTCAAGGAAGGTCGCCGTCCGGGCCTGCAATTGCAGCGTGACGGCGAAGCGGTCGAGCTGAAGGTCTGGGCAGCCGAGCTGCTGGAAAAAATCGCACCGCTGGCGGCATTGCTTGATCAGAGCCATGGCGGCGACGCACACAGCAAGGCGCTCGACGCGCAACTGGCCAAGGTCAAGGATTCGTCCCTGACCCCATCGGCCCAAGTGCTGGCGACCATGGCCGAGCACAAGGAAAGCTTCGCGCAATTCTCCCTGCGCCAGAGTCAGGCGCATGCCGAGTTCTTCCGCAGCGAGCCGTTGGCTGCTGATGAACAGGCGAAGTTTGAGGAGCTGGCGCGTTCTTCGCTGGCGCAACAGGCGGAGCTGGAGCAGAACGAGGTCGGTGATTTCGACGTGTTTGTCGGGTCGTATCAGGCGAGTATTCTGGCGATCAGTAATTAAAAGCCCCTCACCCTAACCCTCTCCCGGAGGGAGAGGGGACTGATTCAGGTGCTCTTGAGATTGACGCCGACCTGAAATATCCAGCCGAACTCAGGCCTTGAAAAGTATAAAGATCGGCTCCCTTTCCCCCTCGCCCCCTTGGGGGAGAGGGTTGGGGTGAGGGGGCAAAGACCTAACGTCTGACACAAGATCCGAAGTATCCACAATCCCTCACGCCTTAGATTTTTCCGCTCATAAGCTAAGTCTAAAAAGTTATTTATTTTTAGATTCTTAGATCATTTAGTCTCCTTTCACGCCGATCGTCGGTCGCCTGATTTGGAGCACTCCCCATGAAACTGAATTTCCCGCTTCGCCTGCTGGCCGTGGCCTCGTTGGCTGCTGCGAGCTTTCTGGCGCAGGCCGCCGACCTCACCGTCGCCTACCAGACCACCGTCGATCCGGCGAAAGTCGCTCAGGCCGATGGCGCCTACGAAAAAGCCACCAAGGCCGACATCAGCTGGCGCAAGTTCGACAACGGCGCCGACATCATCGCTGCCATCGCTTCCGGTGACGTGCAGATTGGCTACCTCGGTTCCAGCCCGTTGACCGCCGCCATCACCCGCAAGGTTCCGGTGGAAACCTTCCTCATCGCCACCCAAATCGGCGCCGCCGAAGCACTGGTCGCTCGCGACGGTTCCGGGATCAAGACCCCGCAGGATCTGGTCGGCAAGAAAATCGCCGTGCCGTTCGTGTCCACCGGTCACTACAGCCTGCTCGCGGCGTTGAAGCACTGGAACATCGACCCGTCGAAAGTCACCGTGCTCAACCTCGCCCCGCCAGCGATCATCGCCGCGTGGAAACGCGGTGATATCGACGCCACTTACGTGTGGGATCCGGCACTTGGCGTGGCCAAGGAAAACGGTAAAGTGCTGATCACTTCCGGCGAACTGGCCAAGTTCGGCGCGCCGACCTTCGATGCCTGGATCGTGCGCAAAGACTTCGCCGAGAAACACCCGGAAATCGTCACCGCGTTCGCCAAGGTCACCCTCGACGCCTACGCCGATTACCGCAAGGATCCACAAGCCTGGCTCGCCGACCAGTCACACGTCGACAAGCTGGTGAAGCTCTCCGGTGCCAAGGCCAGCGACATTCCATTGCTGCTGCAGGGCAACGTCTACCCGCTGGCGGCTGATCAGGTGATCACACTCGGCGCGCCGACCACCAAAGCCATCACCGACACCGCCGCGTTCCTCAAGGAGCAAGGCAAGGTCGAAGCCGTACTGCCGGACTACGCGCCGTACGTCAGCGCCAAATACATCACCAACTGATCGGGAGTTCACTGCGATGGCCTTGCTACAGCTGGAGCGCATCAGCGCACAGTATCCCGGCAGCCCGGAACCGGTGCTGGCGGACATTTCCCTGACCCTCGGGCCTCAGCAATTGCTGGTCGCCCTCGGCCCGTCCGGCAGTGGCAAGACTTCGCTGTTGAACCTGATTGCCGGCTTCGTCGAACCCAGCGCCGGGCGCATCACCCTCGACGGCGTGCCGGTCAAAGGCCCGAGCGCCGAGCGCGGCGTGGTGTTCCAGGATGACGCTTTGCTGCCCTGGCAGGATGTGTTGGCTAACGTGGCTTTCGGTCTGGAACTGGCCGGTGTCGCCAAGGACAAACGCGAAAAGATCGCCCGGGAAATGCTCGCGCTGGTCGACCTTTCCGGTTTCGAAAATCGCCGCATCTGGCAACTCTCCGGCGGCCAGAAACAGCGCGTCGGCCTGGCCCGCGCCCTCGCCGCCGACCCGCGCGTGCTGCTGATGGACGAACCTTTCGGCGCCCTCGACGCATTCACCCGCGAGCAGATGCAGGAGCTGTTGCTGCAAGTCTGGCAGCGCACTGCAAAACCGGTGTTCCTGATTACCCACGACATCGAAGAAGCGGTATTCCTCGCCACTGACCTGATTCTGCTGGCGCCGAATCCGGGGCAGATCGTCGAGCGTCTGCAGCTGGATTTCGGTCAGCGCTACGCTGCCGGTGAGTCGGCGCGGGCGATCAAATCCGACCCGCGTTTTATCGAAACCCGCGAGCACGTGCTGAGCAAAGTGTTCTCGCAACGCAGCGCCGTACAACGGCAGGAGCGCGCATGAGCAGTTACGACGTTTCCGCCCCGGCAGTGAAAACCCCATCGGTGGCGATTCCGCAGCGCCGCAGCCTCAGTACGCGGTGGATCAGCCTGCTGACCCTGTTCGCCTTGCTGGTGATCTGGTGGACGGTGACCGCCAGCGGTTTGATCGAACCGCTGTTCCTGCCGCCACCGTCCGCCGTGCTGCAAAAAGGCTGGTTGCTGGCGACCATCGGTTACATGGATTCGACCCTGTGGCAGCACCTGGGCGCGAGTCTGAGCCGCATCGGTCTGGGTCTCGGTTTCGCGATTCTGACCGCGGTGCCGGTGGGCATTGCCATCGGCGCCAACCGTATTGCCCGTGGTGTGCTTGATCCGTTGATCGAGTTCTACCGGCCGATTCCGCCATTGGCTTATCTGCCGCTGATCGTGATCTGGTGCGGCATCGGCGAGTTGTCGAAAGTGCTGCTGATCTACCTGGCGATTTTTGCGCCGATCGCCATCGCGACAGCCACCGGTGTGCGCACTGTAGACCCGGCAAAATTGCGCGCTGCGCAGTCGCTCGGTGCCACTCGCGCACAACTGATCCGCCATGTGATTTTGCCCAGCGCCCTGCCGGACATCCTCACCGGTGTGCGCATTGGTCTGGGCGTTGGCTGGTCGACCCTGGTCGCCGCCGAACTGATCGCCGCCACCAGCGGTTTGGGGTTCATGGTGCAGTCGGCTGCGCAATTTCTGGTCACCGATGTGGTGGTGCTGGGGATTCTGGTGATCGCCCTGATCGCCTTCGCCATGGAAATGGGCCTGCGTGCCCTGCAGCGCAAACTGGTGCCGTGGCACGGCCAAACCCACTGACAAATTTCATGTGCCCCCTGTGGGAGCGAGCCTGCTCGCGAAAGCGTCGGATCAGTCACCGCACTGTCGCCTGACACTCAGCATTCGCGAGCAGGCTCGCTCCCACAAAAGCATCACACCCCGAATTCGAAGAGAAAGACCATGAGCAGCCTGACCATCACCCCATTAAGCTCGGCTCTCGGCGCGCAGATCAGCGGCGTCGACGTCAGCCAGCCGTTGAACCTGGAACAGCGCGACGCCATCGAGCAGGCGTTGCTCAAGTATCAGGTGCTGTTCTTCCGCAACCAGCCGATCGAGCCTTCGCAACAGGCACGTTTCGCCGCGTACTTCGGCGACCTGCACATTCACCCGATCTACCCGAACGTGCCCGAGCAGCCCGAAGTGCTGATCCTCGACACCGCCGTCACCGACGTGCGCGACAACGCGATCTGGCACACCGACGTGACCTTCCTGCCGACCCCGGCGATGGGGGCGGTGCTCAGCGCCAAGCTGCTGCCAGAGTTCGGCGGCGACACCCTGTGGGCCAGCGGGATTGCCGCGTATGAAGCACTGTCGGCACCGATGAAAAAGCTGCTCGAAGGACTGACCGCGACTCACGATTTCACCCGCTCTTTCCCGTTGGAACGCTACGGCAATACGCCGCAAGCACTGGCCCAGTGGGAAGAGGCGCGACGCAAGAATCCACCGTTGTCACACCCGGTAATCCGCACCCATCCGGTCAGTGGACGGCGCTCGTTGTTCGTCAACGAAGGCTTTACCTCGAAGATTAACGAGCTGTCGGAAACCGAGAGCGAAGCGATTCTGAAATTCCTGTTCGCTCATGCAACGCGGCCGGAATTCACCATTCGCTGGCGCTGGCAGCAGGACGATATTGCGTTTTGGGACAACCGTGTGACCCAGCATTATGCGGTGGATGATTACCGTCCGGCGCGGCGGGTGATGCAGCGAGCAACGGTGTTGGGGGATGTGCCGTTTTTTAAATAAAGCCTGATTTAGGTGTTGTGTTTAAAGGCCCCTTCGCGAGCAAGCCCGCTCCCACAGTGGGATTGTGGTGCACACGAAACCAGTGTTCACCATCGATCCAATGTGGGAGCGGGCTTGCTCGCGAAGGCGTCAGTACCGGCGCCGGGTGATCCGGCGCGGAACGCTTATTCAGCGGTCGACGGCTTCTCCCACAGATTGATCCCGCCCTCCTGGGCAAACCGGTCGATCTCCGCCAGTTCCTCAGCACTGAAACTCAGATTCTTCAACGCCCCGACGTTCTCGATGATCTGCTCCGGCCGGCTCGCGCCGATCAGCGCTGAGGTCACTCGCGGATCACGCAGGGTCCAGGCCAGCGCAAGTTGCGCCAGGCTCTGGCCGCGACGTTTGGCGATCTCGTTCAACGCGCGCACGTGGGCAATGTTGGCCTCGGACAAGTGCGAAGCCTGCAGCGAACCACCACCCGGACGATTGACCCGCGCATCCGCCGGCACGCCGTTGAGGTACTTGTCGGTCAGCAGACCTTGCGCCAGCGGGGTGAAGGCGATCACGCCAGTGCCGAGTTCTTCGGTGGTGTCGAGCAGGTCTTTTTCGACCCAGCGATTGAGCAGGTTGTACGCCGGCTGATGAATCAGCAGCGGCACTTTCCATTCCTTGAGCAGCGCGGCGATCTCGCGGGTTTTCACCCCGGAGTACGACGAGATGCCGATGTACAGCGCCTTGCCCTGTTGCACGGCGGTGGCGAGGGCGCTGGCGGTTTCTTCCAGCGGGGTGTCCGGGTCGAAGCGGTGCGAGTAGAAGATATCCACATAGTCCAGACCGAGACGCTGCAGGCTCTGGTCGAGGCTAGCCAGCACGTATTTGCGCGAGCCGCCGCCCTGACCGTACGGGCCGGGCCACATGTCCCAACCGGCCTTGCTCGAGATAATCAGTTCATCGCGGTACTGCTTGAAGTCTTCACGCAGCAAACGACCGAAGTTGATCTCGGCGCTGCCATACGGCGGGCCGTAGTTGTTGGCCAGGTCGAAGTGGTTGATGCCCAGGTCGAACGCGGTGCGCAGCAGGGCGCGCTGGGTGTCGATCGGCGTGCTGTCGCCGAAGTTGTGCCACAGGCCCAGCGACAGCGCCGGCAGCACCAGACCGCTGCGGCCGACGCGGCGGTAAGGGATGGAGTCGTAGCGATTTTCGGCAGCGGTGTAAGTCATCGAATCCTCTCTTGTTTGATTAACAGCAAATTGAGGGTGAATTTCAACTTTGTGGTGAGGGGATTTATCCCCGATGGACGGCGTAGCCGTCCCAAAAAAAATCGCGAATTTGAATACAGATTTGGGGGTGGCTTTCGCCACCCATCGGGGATAAATCCCCTCACCACAGGGTGTTTACACAAATCTGTTTTGCGGTCGGGCAAGCCCCAGGTTTTCGCGCAAGGTCCGGCCCTCATACTCGGTTCTGAACAGCCCACGTCGCTGCAGTTCCGGCACCACGCCATTAGCGAAGTCTTCGAGCCCGCCCGGCAGGTGCGGCACCAGCACGTTGAAGCCATCCGCCGCGCCCTGTTCGAACCACTCCTGCAAGCGATCGGCGATCTGCGCCGGTTTGCCGACCAGACTGTAATGCCCTCGTCCGCCGGCAATCTTGCGGCCCAATTCGGCGAGGGTCAGATTTTCCCGGCCCGCCAGTTCAGTCAGCAATCTCTGCCGGCTCTGCTGGCCGCTGTCGGTCAGCGGCAACTCCGGTAACGGGCCGTCCAGCGGGTACTTCGACAAGTCGAAGTTGCCCAGCATACGCCCAAGCAAGGCGACGCCAACCTCCGGTTCGACCAATTGCTGAAACGTTTCACATTTTTCCTGCGCTTCGGCTTCTGTCTGGCCGACGACGACAAACACCCCGGGCATGATTTTCAGCGAGTCGGCACTGCGCCCGTACTTGGCCAGGCGCCCCTTGAGGTCGGCGTAGAACGCCTGCGCGCCGGCCAGTGAAGTCTGCGCGGTGAACACCACCTCAGCGGTCTGTGCCGCCAGTTCACGCCCGGTCTCCGATGAACCGGCCTGCACGATCACCGGTTGTCCCTGCGGCGAGCGCGCCACGTTCAGCGGGCCTTTCACCCGAAAATGCTCGCCGACGTGATCCAGCACGTGCAACTTCGCAGGGTCGTAATAGGCGCCGCTGGCTTTGTCGCGGACAAAAGCATCGTCCTCCCAACTGTCCCAAAGCCCGGTGACCACCTGATGAAACTCGCGGGCACGGCTGTAGCGTTCGGCGTGGCCGATGTGTTCGTCGCGACCGAAATTCAGCGCTTCGGCGGCGTTGTCCGAGGTCACCAGGTTCCACCCGGCGCGGCCGCCCGACAGGTGATCGAGTGAAGCGAATTTGCGCGCCACGTGATACGGCTCGTTGTAGCTGGTGGTCGCCGTGGCGATCAGGCCGATGCGCTCGGTCACCGCGCTCAGGGCCGAGAGCAAGGTCAGCGGTTCGAAGTGATCGGAGCGCGCCATGCGGCTGGCGATGTCCTGGGTCGGCGCGGCGACGCTGTCGGCGACGAACAGCGTGTCGAATTTCGCCGCCTCGGCAATCTGCGCCAGACGCTTGTAGTGGGCGAAATCCAGACCGGCATTCGCCGGTACCTGCGGGTGCCGCCACGCGGCGACGTGGTGCCCGGTGGCCATGAGAAAGGCGCCAAGTTTCAACTGTCTGCTCATCTCAGAAATCCTTGCGCAATTGCACACCGAAGTAGCGTTCATCATCCCGTGGCACGGCGCGGTAGATGTAGCTGCCGCCGCTGGCCAGCAACGGTGAGTAGGACTTGTCGGCGAGGTTCTTGCCCAGCAGCGCCACGCGCCAGCCGTTGCTGTAATCGGCGAGAGCGACGCTGGCGTTCCAGATGCCATAGGCACCCTGTTTGGTGTCGGCATTCTGGCTGATGTCGTACTGCACTTCGCTCTGCCAGCTGTAGTCGGTGCCGAGTTCGATATCGAGGCCGTTGTCCAGCGGGATGCTGTAGTCGGCGCGCACGTAGCTTTTCCAGTCGGGGCTGAACGGCAATGGCTTGCCATTGACGTTGCACGACGCCGCCGCACCTGCCGGGCAGCTGAATTGATCGATACGCGCGCGGGTGTAAGCCAGCGCCCCGGAGAACTTGAGTTGCTGGGTCGCCTGCAAGGCGTAATCGAGTTCGACGCCTTCAGTGCTGACGCTGCCGGCGTTGATCAGACGCGTCACCACTTGCCCGGCGACGGTGTCGAAAAAGTTCGCCTGGTAGTTGTCGTAATCGCTGTGGAACACCGCGAGGTTGGTGGTCAGCCGGTTGTTCCAGCTGGTGGCCTTGATCCCCGCCTCCCAGGTATTGGAGGTTTCCGGTTTCAGCGCTTCGGTGTCACGCGGCTGCATGTTGAAGAACACGTTGTACGCCGGGCCTTTGTAGCCACGCGAATAGGTCAGATACGTGGTGACTGCATCACTGAGGTCGTACTGCACGCCGAGCCGGCCGGACCAGCCGTCCTCGTCCACCGAGCCGGAACTGCTGGTGGCCGGCTGGATGCCGCTGACTGTGGTCGCCGATGTCGAGACGCGGCGGTGATCGTATTCCAGCTCATCGTGGGTATAGCGCAGGCCAGCGATGCCACGAAAGTCCGAGGTGAAGTTCAGCGTGGCTTCGCCGAACGCGGCGTAGCTGTCGCTGGTGGTGCTGTAATCGGCGACGCCACGGTCGGTGCGCGTGGTGGTGGTCGAGGTGCGCTGATAAGTCTCGTCATCCTTGCCGTGCATGTAGAACAGGCCGCCAACGTATTCAAGGAACTCACCTTTCGGCGAGGCCAGGCGCAGCTCTTGCGAGTACTGGTCGAAGGCCAGATCGCCTTTGTCGGCGGTGCCGGGGAACGCTGCAGTGATCGTGCTCAGCCGATCGCCGTCCTGATACTGGGTGTTGTCCCAGCCGCGCCACGCGGTGATCGAGGTCAAAGTGTAATCGCCCAGTTGCCAGTCGAGCTGGCCGGACAGGCCTTTGTTGGTGTCCTCGACATGGCTGCGAGTGTCGGTGTTGATGTCGCGGTTGTGGCCGCTGGCGTAGACCGGGCTCAGCGCGTTGGCGAAGGCCGGGGTCAGCGACTTGCTGACGACACCGTTGGGGCCGTCGTCGTGGGACTGCATGTAGTCGGCGATCAGGGTGAAGGTGACGTCGTCATTCGGGGTGAATTCAAGCTTGCCGCGCACGCCGCGATGGTTATAGCCGTTGACCTCCTGGCCGTTGTATTTGTTGTCGACGTTGCCGTCGTAGCTGCTGACCAGGGTGCTGATCGAGCCCTTCAACGTATCCGGAATCAGGCTACCGCCAATGCCGAAGCGGGTGCGGCTTTCATTGCCGCTGTAGTACGACTGGTCGATGTAACCGTGGGTCTCGTTGGTCGGCGCCTTGCTGGTGATGTTGAGCACACCGGCCGAGGCATTCTTGCCGAACAGCGTGCCCTGCGGGCCGCGCAGCACTTCGACGCGCTCCAGATCCAGCAGGTCTAGGGTCGATTGACCGGGACGCGCATAGACCACGCCATCGATCACCGTGGCCACTGTTGGCTCGACGCCAGGCGAGGTGGAAATCGTGCCGACGCCTCGCACAAACAACGAGGTGTCCTTGTTCGACGCACCGGTACGGAAATTCAGCGACGGCACTTGCTGGACGATGCTCGCCACGCCGTTGCGGTTGTCGCGCTCCAGTTGTTCGCCGTCGATCACCGACACTGCCACCGGCACCTTCTGCAGCGACTCTTCACGGCGGGTGGCGGTGACCGTGACGGACTTGAGGGTCGGCTCTTGTTCGCTGCTGTCGGCGGCGAAAGCCGTGGGCAGCGGCAACGCCGCCAGCCCGGTAAAGATCCAGCCAGCGGCGCGAATCGACTGCGCCAGTTTGTGTGTCGCCCCAGGAATGTTGTGCATGATTGCCCGCTCGAAATTGGCCCTGAATCGCTGCCGTTCTGCGACGACAGCGCCTGAATCGGTGTCTTGGGCATTCGCTCGAGCGAGTAGCAGACAATGCGCATTGTTAGCGCTAACATCGCCAGTATTGGCAAGCTCGACATAGAGCGTCCAATACTGAAAAATTACTTTTATATGCGTTTTGGTTTTTAAGAAGGATCGAGCCTTGAGCCAGGAAAAAACCCGCAAACGCCGTGGCGCCGGACGCGTGACCCTGAATGCGGTGGCGCGCGAAGCGGGAGTTTCGGCAATCACCGTGTCGCGCTATTTCAATCAGCCGGAAACCGTCTCGCCGGAACGTCGCGAGCGCATTGCAACGGTAGTGGCCGAGATGGGTTATGTGCCGAATCTGGTGGCCGGTGGCCTGGCCTCGGCGCGAGGAAAAATCGTCGGCATGGTAATTCCGAATATCTCCGGGCCGATCTTTGCCAACACCATTCAGGGCTTCAGCGACACCCTCAGCCGCCACGGTTATCAACTGCTGCTGGCGTCGAGTTACTTCAGTACCGAACAGGAAGAAAACGCCGTGCGCGCGTTTCTCGGCTGGTCGCCGGCGGCGCTGGTGCTGACCAGCCACTTTCACAGTTCGGGCACGGAAAAGATGATCGCCGAAGCGGATATTCCGGTGATCGAAACCTGGGATTACCAGCCGGATCGCGAGCCGATGCAGATCGGCTTTTCGCACTATGAAGTCGGCGTGACTGCTGCGCGTTATCTGTATGACAAAGGCTATCGCCGCATCGCCTTCGTACAGAACAGCGCCCCCGGTGACCTCAGTGCCCTCGAACGTCGCGACGGTTACGCTGCCACCGTGCGCGAGTTCGGACTGCAGCCGTGGGTGTTCGCCCCGGACGCCGACCGCGCGCCGTTCGAAGCCGGCAAGCAAGCGATGGAAGCGCTGATGAACGCCTCCCCGCGCCCCGACGCGATCATCTTCGCCAACGACAACCTCGCCGCCGGCGGCTTGCTCGCCGGGCAACGCGCCGGCATCAAGATCCCCGAAGACTGCGCCGTGCTCGGCTTCGGCGATTACCCGTTCGCCGAGATGCTGTTGCCGAGCCTGAGCACGATCAAACCCCCGGCACTGGAGATTGGCGTACTGGCGGCAACGCGGGTATTGGAAAGCCTTGGGGTGTTGCCGAGCGATGATGTGCAGCGCCTGAATCTGTTGCAGTGCAACGTGATCGAGCGCGAGAGCACCTGACATACATGCCTGCGGCAGCCCCTACAGGTTGTTCGTCATGCCGACAATTCGCGTAACGCAGCTGCGGCCAGAAATCCGGAGCGGGAACTGTAGCGTTGATCACGCCGGACTGTTTGATCAATACGCTCCAGCAGTTGCTCGGGCAGCGTGGCGTTGAAGCGTACCGACTTGCCGAAATAGGGCGTGATATCAAAGTCGACAACACCCCAGATTCCACCCGCGTAATCCGGGTTGTCGAGATGTGCATCAATATCCTGAACTCGAGGCAACGGTGCACCATCAGCCACCAGCCCCTCATAGTGCAGGGCCAGAGCCTCCTGAGTGTTTTCAAAAGCTTCGGCTACCGTGCTCCCTGCGGAGAAGCACCCCGGTACATCCGGGACAATCACTCCGTAGTCCGAGTCGGCATCCTTGTGCAAAACGACCGGGAATTTCATAAACGTGAATCCTTCCTCTGACGTGTCCATAAAAGGACTTTCACTTCCAATAACGGGATTCATTTCAACCCCGCCTGTTTCAAAATGCTGTTGATCGTCCCTTTGGGAAGGTCTGAATCCGGATGCTTGATCGTCACCCGACCCGGCTTGCGCGGATGCTTGTACTGATGGTGACTACCCTTCACTGCAACCAGATACCAACCATCCTCCTCGATCATCCTGATCATTTCCCGACTACGCATTTCCTTCGCCCTGTTCGACAGCAAGAGCTGGTCACTCTAGGGCGTGGACAACCGCTTTATACACACGATACACACTCGGATAAATATTAGCTGAGTGAACAAACACCCGATTATTGGTTCGACCAACGGCAGACGCGGGCCAGCGAGAAAGGGCCTTCTCGTCCAGATACATTTGAATGAGTCGCGAAATATGTCGATCGAGAAGGGTTGGCTCGTATGGTTGTGGGCTGACTTGTCTATGCTCTAAATGACACCGAGGTGGCCCTTTCGCGAGCAAGCCCGCTCCCACAGGATCTTGGTTGTACGCAGAATCTGTGAATGACCGAGATCACTGTGGGAGCGGGCTTACCCGCGAAGGCGTCCGATCAGGCACCGCATGACCCGCAGGCACGCCTATGCACACCGCCATCATCATCTTCTTCGGCCTGGTCCTGCTCGCCCTGATGCTCTACATCGGCGAGCGCATTGGCTTCAGCCGGCAGACTCTGGCCTACAGCTTCGCCGCGCTGTGGCTGGCGTTGACGGTGATCAATGGTGCGGTGGGGGTGGTGCATGCCGGGCAGCCGCTGGGTTCGGAGATCGCGGTGGGCAGTGCGGTGTTCGGGGTGCCGATGGCGGCGATGGTGTTGTTTATGGTGCTGAGCGCCGAGTCGTGAAACGTCCCGGCGCTCAGTTGCCGATCAACGCACCAGATGCAGGAACTGCATGTGGCGTTCGTACTGGTCGAGGATGTCGTTGATGATCTGTTCCTTGGTGTAGCCGACCAGATCGTAGTCCTGACTGCCCTCGCTCAAGTGCACTTCAGCGCGGTAGTAGCGGCGGTTGTTGAGTTGCTTGGAACCCATGCCGCCACGGGCGAACGACGGCGTGAAGTAGCCGCGCATCTGCACCTGGTAGATGAACGGATGCTGCTCACCGTGGCCTATTTCCAGGCTGATGTTGTCGTGCGCCGGGTCCGGCTGGGTGACCACGTTCAGACCCTTCTCGACAAATACCGCCGTCACTTCTTCAATCGCCGGGCGCACCGTGGTGTCCATGAAGCGGTACACCTCGTCGCGTGACGGGAAGTGCACCGCCTGACTCAGGCGCTGGCGCCAGCCGCCCGTGCCACGCCGCGAACCGGAGACCGGTGCCAGCGAATGCAACTGCGCGATCTGCTTCTGCGACTCCAGATAGAACGCCTTGTGCAGGCCCCACATCATCAGCAGCAAAATCATCGAGAACGGCAGCGAGGTCAGCACCACCGCCGATTTCAGCGCATCGATGCTGCCGGAGAACAGCAGCGCACTGGTGATCAACGCGGTCATCGCGCCCCAGAACACTCGCAGCCATTTCGGCCCGTCTTCGTCCGGGTTGCCGCCCTTGGCCGACAGGGTCGAGAGCACCACGGTGCCGGAGTCGGCGGAAGTGACGAAAAACACGAAGCTGATGAACACCGTCACCGCGATGACAGTCTTGCTCCACGGGTAGGTTTCCAGCAGCAGGTAAAGGCTCATCGACGGATTGTCGAGGGCCGACATGCCCAGTGCCGACATGCCGTGATTGAGCACCTGATCGATCGCACTGTTGCCGAAGATCGACATCCACGCCAGGGTGAAACCGAGCGGAATCAGCAGTACGCCGAAGACGAATTCGCGGATGGTCCGACCACGGGAAATCCGCGCGATGAACAGGCCCACGAACGGCGACCATGCGATCCACCAGGCCCAGTAGAACACGGTCCAGCCACCGAGCCAGTCGCTCGGTTTGTCGTAGGCATAGAGGTCGAAACTCTTCATCGGCAACGCGCCGAGGTAATCGCCGAGGTTCTGGATCAAGGTGTTGAGCAGGTGCTGGGTGGGTCCGGCGAACAACACGAACAGCAGCAGCGCACAGGCCAGCAGCATGTTGATGTCGGACATCACCCGCACACCCTTGTCCACACCCGACACGGCGACGATGATCGCCGCACCCATCATCAACGTGATCAGGCCGACCTGAATCCACTGGGTGTGAGCGATGCCGAACAGGTAGTCCAGACCGGAATTGAGGTGCAATACGCCGAAGCCCATGTCGGCGCCCAGACCGAACACCGTGGCGATGATGCCGAAGCCGTCCACCGCGTAGCCGATGGGGCCGTTGATGCGCTTGCCGATCAGCGGGTACAGGGCCGAACGCAAGGCCAGCGGCAGGTTATGCCGGTAGGCGAAATAGGCCAGCGCCATGCCGACGAAGGCGAACACGCCCCAGCCGTGCAGGCCCCAGTGCAGAAACAGAATCTGCATCGCCTGCCGCGCCGCATCGGCGGTGCCGGCCTCGCCTTGCGGCGGTTGGGCCAGGTGCGTCAGTGGCTCGGATACGCAAAAGAAAAACAGCGTGATGCTGATCCCGGCGGCGAACAGCATGCCGGCCCAGGACAGGTAACTGAACTCGGGTTCGTCGTGGTCGGCACCGAGTTTTATCTTGCCGTAGCCCGATAACGCGGTGACCACCACGAAGACCAGATACAGGGTCATCGCGAGCATGTAGTACCAGCCGACCGTGTTGGCCGCCCAGTTTTGCGCAGCCAGCAACCAGGCGCCGGCCTGCTCCGGCATGGCGATGACAACCAGACCAAACAGCAGAATCACCGTCGCGGCGAAGTAGAACACCGGCGGATTCATGCGCACCAGACCGCTGGCGGGGGTAGACGATGCACTCATGAAACGTGCACCTCGAGGGGTTGAAACGTGGCTGAAATGATCGGACTCAGCAAAGGCAAGCCTCCTGTTGTGAGCGGGCAGCGAACCACCGGTTTAACTTGAATGAACGTTCAAGTTAAACATGGATAGGGTGGTAAGGACTAATCGCAGGGCCAGGCGGTAGTTTTCCTACAGTAGCCCAAGGAGGGGTATGACGCGGGTTTGAGGGGATTCGTTCAATGGAGAATTGGCTGAATGCCATTATCTCGATCTGACCCAAAAAACCATTCGCGAGCAGGCTCGCTCCCACATTTGAAACGCATCCCAGTGTGGGAGCGAGCCTGCTCGCGAAGAGGCCTGACGCGGCAACGCAGATTCAGGAACTTACTTCTGCGTCCCGTCATCATGCTGCAGATTGGCCTGAGTCAGGTTGCTCCCCGCCGGCACGCTGCGCGTCAGCCACACATTACCGCCGATGGTCGACCCCTGGCCGATAGTGATCCGTCCCAGAATCGTCGCGCCGGCATAAATCACCACGTCGTCCTCGACAATCGGATGGCGTGGATGGCCCTTCTGCAACTGCCCGTCTTCATCCGCCGGGAAGCGCTTGGCGCCCAAAGTCACGGCCTGATAGATCCGCACACGCTCGCCGATGATCGCGGTCTCGCCGATCACCACACCGGTACCGTGATCAATGAAAAAGCTGCGGCCGATCTGCGCGCCCGGATGGATATCGATGCCGGTGGCCGAGTGCGCAATCTCCGCGCTGATTCGCGCGAGTAACGGCAACCCGGCGCGGTACAAATGGTGCGCCAGACGATGGTGAATCACCGCCAGAATTCCCGGATAGCACAGCAACACTTCATCGACGCTGCGCGCCGCCGGATCACCGTGATAGGCGGCCAGCACGTCGGTATCGAGCAGGCTGCGCAGGCCCGGCAAGGCCAGGGCGAAATCCTGAATGATACGGATCGCCTGAGCTTCGACGTCGGCATCGCCTTGAGCGCTGTGCCGGGCGACATAACGCAACTCCAGCCGCGCCTGCGCCAGCAAGGCATTCAATGAGGTATCGAGGGTGTGACCGACATAGAAGTCCTCACTCTCCTCACGCAGATCCACCGGCCCCAGCCGCATTGGGAACAACGCACCACACAGCGCTTCGAGAATCTCGGCCATCGCCGCGCGGGACGGTAACTCGCGGCCACCCTGCTCGCCGCTGGCCCGGCCATTCTGGGTACGCCACTGATCCCGCGCGGTACGCAGTTGGCTGACGATGGTCTGCAATTGCCAATGGCTGGAACGCTCGCTCACGGTAAAGACTCCTCACGGGCGGCCGGACGGTCTGGCCGCGTCAACGGCGACTACTTTACGGCATGCCCGTGAGGGCGAATTAAGAACCGATAGTGCTGGACTAAGCACATTTGGCTATAAGCGATTCACGGTTGCCCCGCTAAAACGGCGTGCCTATAGTCCTGTCATCTTTCTCCGCCAGTACGGACTCATGATCAAACAACAGCTGGATCGCTTTAACCGTCTCGACCTGCTCGGCCAACCCACGCCGCTGGAAAAACTTGAACGTCTGTCCGCCTGGCTGGGTCGCGATGTGTACATCAAACGCGATGACCTGACGCCGCTGGCCATGGGCGGCAACAAGCTGCGCAAACTCGAATACCTCGCCGCCGATGCCCTCGCTCAGGGCGCCGACACGCTGATCACCGCCGGCGCCTTGCAATCGAATCACGTACGCCAGACCGCCGCATTGGCGGCCAAACTCGGCTTGGGTTGCGTGGCGCTGCTGGAGAATCCGCTAGGCACCGACGACAGCAATTACACCGGCAACGGCAACCGCCTGTTGCTCGATCTGTTCGACACCAAGGTCGAGCTGGTGGACAACCTCGACAATGCCGACGAACAACTGGCCGCACTCGCCGTGCGCCTGCGCAGCAATGGCAAGAAACCGTATCTGGTGTCGATTGGTGGGTCGAATGCACTCGGTGCATTGGGCTACGTACGTGCCGGTCTCGAACTGGCGGAGCAGATCAAGGACACCGGCCTGAATTTCGCCGCCGTGGTGCTGGCCTCGGGCAGCGCCGGGACCCACAGCGGTCTGGCATTGGCCTTGAGCGAAGCACTGCCGAAATTGCCAGTGATCGGCGTAACGGTATCGCGCAGTGAAGAAGACCAACGCCCGAAAGTGCAGGGTCTGGCCGAGCGCACGGCGGAGCTGCTGGGCGTGAAATTACCAGTGAACTTCAAGGTCGAGTTGTGGGACGAATACTTCGGCCCGCGTTACGGCGAACCGAATGCCGGGACACTGGCGGCGGTGAAACTGTTGGCCAGTCAGGACGCGGTGCTGCTCGACCCGGTATACACCGGCAAGGCCATGGCCGGGTTGCTCGACGGGATCGGCCGCCAGCGTTTCGACGAGGGCCCGATCATCTTCCTGCATACCGGTGGGGCGCCGGCGTTGTTTGCCTACAAGGATTCGCTGACAAACTGATCCTCCCAGCTGCAAGAATTTCTGTGGTGAGGGGATTTATCCCCGTTGGACTACGCAGCAGTCCCCTGCTCTTCAAGTCAGAAGAGAGGGCCGCTTCGCGCCCCATCGGGGATAAACCCCCTCGCCACAATTGATCATATATATTCGAAATTGGAATAACAGAAAGATCATTAAGTATTTTCAAGTCTAAAGCAGACATCTTATAGTCTCGCCGCAGGCGAATTTCGGGCAAGACGCATAAGCTGCTTTAGGGCACGATAACGCAGTCGTTCAATTCCCGGATTCGCCAACCTTCCTTAAGCGTCTTCCATAAGAAAACACAGGGGCTTGTCATGAATTTTTCCGCACTACGTCGCACTCTGCTGGTAGGTTCGCTGGGCCTTGCACTGAGCGCCGGCCTGATCGGCCAGGCAACCGCCGGTGAGCAGCTGCAACAGATCAAGGACAAAGGCGTTATCAACGTCGGCCTGGAAGGCACTTACCCACCGTTCAGCTTTGTTGATGAGAACGGCAAGCTGTCCGGCTTCGAAGTCGAACTCTCCGAAGCCCTGGCGCAGAAACTCGGCGTCAAAGCCAAGATTCAGCCAACCAAGTGGGACG
Organism: Pseudomonas sp. JAI115; assembly: GCF_014200835.1. Taxonomy (NCBI): domain Bacteria; kingdom Pseudomonadati; phylum Pseudomonadota; class Gammaproteobacteria; order Pseudomonadales; family Pseudomonadaceae; genus Pseudomonas; species Pseudomonas sp. JAI115. The sequence goes on along the minus strand of NZ_JACHCY010000009.1, from coordinate 138,697 downwards.
GTATCCTCGCTGCGCTGGAATCCAAACGTCTGGACGTCGTGGTCAATCAAGTGACCATCTCCGACGAGCGCAAGAAGAAGTATGACTTCTCCGAGCCGTACACCGTTTCCGGGATTCAGGCGCTGGTGCTGAAGGACAAGGAAGCCAAGTTGAACATCAAGACTGCCGCCGACCTGTCCGGCAAGAAAGTCGGTGTCGGCCTGGGCACCAACTACGAACAGTGGGTCCGCGCCAACGTGCCGGGCGCTGACGTGCGTACCTACGACGATGATCCGACCAAGTTCGCCGACCTGAACAACGGCCGCACCGACGCCATCCTGATCGACCGTCTGGCTGCACTTGAATACGCCAAGAAAGCCCCGAAAACCGTGGCTGCCGGTGAAGCGTTCTCCCGTCAGGAATCCGGTATCGCCCTGCGCAAAGGCGAGCCTGAGCTGCTGGCTGCGGTGAACAAGGCTCTCGACGAACTGCGTGCCGACGGTACCCTTGAGAAGCTGTCGAAGAAATACTTCAACGCTGACGTCACCAAATAATGGAAGAAGCTTTCCAACTCGCACTGGACTCCGCGCCCTTTCTGCTCAAGGGCGCGTATTACACGGTCATCCTCAGTCTGGGCGGCATGTTCTTCGGCTTGCTGCTGGGCTTCGGCCTGGCCTTGATGCGCCTGTCGCGCTTCAAACTGGTGAGCTGGATCGCCCGCATCTACGTGTCGTTCTTTCGCGGCACGCCGTTGCTGGTGCAACTGTTCGTGATCTATTACGGCTTGCCGCAATTGGGTCTGGAACTGGATCCACTGCCAGCGGCGCTGATCGGCTTCTCGCTGAACATGGCTGCCTACGCCTGTGAAATCCTGCGGGCCGCGATCGGTTCGATCGAGCGCGGCCAGTGGGAAGCCGCCGCAAGCATCGGCATGACCCGTGCGCAGACCCTGCGCCGGGCCATCCTGCCGCAAGCGATGCGCACGGCCCTGCCGCCACTGGGTAACAGCTTCATTTCGCTGGTCAAGGACACGGCACTGGCCGCCACCATTCAGGTGCCGGAACTGTTCCGCCAGGCGCAACTGATTACCGCCCGGACTTTCGAAGTCTTCACCATGTATCTTGCCGCCGCGCTGATCTACTGGATTCTGGCCACGGTGCTGTCGCACCTGCAGAACAAGTTGGAAGAGCGGGCCAATCGGCACGACCAGGAGTCCTGACCCCATGATTGTCGTGGAAAAACTGACAAAGCAGTTCAAGGGTCAAGAGGTGCTCAAAGGCATCGACCTTGAGGTGAAGGAAGGCGAGGTCGTGGCCATCATCGGCCCCAGCGGTTCGGGCAAGACCACGTTCCTGCGCTGCCTGAATTTCCTTGAGGAGCCCACCAGCGGCCGGATCAAGGTCGGCGATATCGAGATCGATACCCGCCGCCCGCTGAGCCAGCAGCAGAGTCTGGTGCGCAATCTGCGCCAGCACGTGGGTTTCGTGTTCCAGAACTTCAACCTGTTCCCCCACCGCACCGCACTGGAAAACGTCATCGAAGGGCCGATCGTGGTCAAGAAGATGCCGCGCGAGCAAGCCGTTGCCCTGGGCATGAAGCTGCTGGCCAAGGTCGGTCTGGCCGGCAAGGAAGATGCGTATCCGCGTCGTCTGTCCGGTGGTCAGCAACAGCGCGTGGCGATTGCCCGGGCGCTGGCGATGGAGCCGGAAGTGATCCTGTTCGACGAGCCGACTTCGGCCCTCGACCCGGAACTGGTGGGCGAAGTACTGGCGACCATTCGCGGTCTCGCTGAAGAAAAACGCACCATGGTCATCGTCACCCACGAAATGGGTTTCGCCCGCGACGTGGCTAACCGTGTGGTGTTTTTCGACAAGGGCGTGATCGTCGAGCAAGGCGAAGCCAAGGCGTTGTTTGCCAACCCGAAAGAAGAACGCACCAGACAGTTCCTCAGCAAGTTCCTGAATCACGCCTGAGATACTTATTCTCTTGAGTCATCAACTTCCATGGACGGAAGTTTTACTTACCGCGCCTGAAAACTTCCAAATCCCTCCAGCTTAAACCTGTCAAAACAATACATATATGTTCTGCAACAGATACAAGTAATCTGCGGCGCGCTTTCGTGCCTGTGAAATGATCTAAATCGACCGGCACAAAAATCGCGAAACTCGCGAAAAACCGTAGTTCCATTCGCCATCACCGCTAGGCAGGATGCCTCATCAGCGTAGGACGCTTCTGATTAATCGGTAATTCACAGATTAACTAAGGCACTCTATTGACACTCTTTCCGGCACGCTCTTATCTAGTCGCCAACCGGCACCCATTAGTTGAATCAACGCTTACTCAGCCCGAACAAAGTTCACGGTTGTATTACCGATTCATCACGCCTTTTGTTGTTTCAAGAAACGGACTTCGCCGCAAGACTTCAAGGAGAGAACCCGATGACCCGCACTTCGCACGCCCCCGAACTGGCAGCGCCGAATCTGGCGTCCGCATCCAACAACGCCATCAATCTGGCCGCTGCCGCGCATTTGCTGATCGATGTCCTGCCCTACCCCGGCATGGACTCCGGTGATCTGATCGAACTGTTCTGGAACAACTGCTACGTCGCCTCGCGAGTCTTGACCAGCGAAGACGTCGGCGCCTCGATCAGCCTGCGGGTGCCGGAAAGCTTTATCGCCAGTGGCACCGCACGGATTCACTATCGAGTGATGCAGATCGGTCAGGGACCGGCGCTGTCGGCGGCAACGCGGGTTCAGGTCAAGCTCGACTGCCCTGGCGGCCAGCCTTCGCCGCTGTGCGGTGACGAGAATCAGCAACTGGCGCCCGTCACGCTGCCCGACACCATCCGCCGCCAGGGCGTGAACCCCAATCAGATCAAACGCGGCGTGCCGCTGACCATCGAACCCTACCTGAACATGGCCGAGGACGACGCCATCACCTTGCGCTGGGGCGACGTGCGTATGGACCTGGCACCGATCACCGCAGCGGATGTCGGCCTGCCGATTCAGGTCTGGGTGCCACCGGCAGTGATCGTCGAGGGCGGTGAGGATCTGCGCTTGGACGTGACCTACTGCGTCATCGACTGGGTGGGCAACAACTCACGCTGGGCACCGCCACGGACGCTGAAGATCGGTTGCGTGAATCCTTATCTGAAGGTGCCGCTGCGCCAAACGCTGAAGGCCGCTGAATCGACCAAGGATTGACGCCGCATTCCTGTACTTGTGGGGCTTTGTAGTGAGGGGATTCAGGGAAACGGCGCGCCGCCCCCGATGGACTGTGAAGCAGTCCCGTTTTTTATGACTCAGAAAAGGCCGCTGCGCTGCCTGTCGGGGATGAATCCCCTCACCACAGGTTGTATTGCCACGGCTGAGAGACTGTTAACCAACCCGACCACCGCCCCTTCTATACATATTCCTAAAAGTTAGTTTATTTAATATTTATACACGCTTAGGGTATATGAACCGGACCACCGGACATTCTTTCGTTCGCCGCACTTTTGCGGCGTTTTTCATGAGATGTGAGGTAGGTAGTATGGTCCGGAACACAATCACCCCAGTGCAGATCGCCAGGGCATTGCGTGCAGCCAAGGAGCGGCACTGATGTCCAGTCTGGCAGACGCAAATCTCCAGTCTGATCTGGACATCGCCCCACTGTTGTTGCCCGCGCAGGTTTTGCGCAACGACGCCCAAGCCATCAAGGCTGCCCACGAACTGGCGCAAGTCGCCCGCGCGCAGGCCGCCAAGCGCGACCGCCAGCGCAAGCTGCCATGGTCGGAAATCGAACAGTTCACCCGCAGCGGACTGGGCAGCATTGCCATCCCGCGCGAATACGGTGGCCCACAAGTTTCATTCGTGACCCTGGCCGAGGTATTCGCGATCATTTCCGCAGCCGACCCGGCGCTGGGACAGATCCCGCAGAACCAGTTCGGCATCATCAACCTGGTACTCGGCAGCGCCACCGAAGCGCAGAAAAAACAGCTGTTCCAGAGTGTTCTGGAAGGCTGGCGCATCGGCAATGCGGGTCCTGAGCGCGGAACCAAAAATACCCTGGAATTGAAAGCCCGCATCACCGCCGACGGCGATGACTACGTGATCAACGGCCAGAAGTTTTATTCCACCGGCGCGCTGTTCGCGCACTGGGTGGCGGTCAAGGCGCTCAATGACGACGGCAAACAAGTGCTGGCCTTCGTCCGCCGTGGCACCCCGGGCCTGCGCATCGTTGATGACTGGTCGGGCTTCGGTCAGCGCACCACCGCCAGCGGCACGATTCTGCTGAACAACGTGCGCGTCGAGTCGAGCCTGGTCGTCGATAACTGGAAGATCAACGAGAAGCCCAACACTCAAGGCGCGGTGTCGCAGCTGATTCAGGCAGCCATCGACGCCGGCATCGCCCGTGGCGCCATCGACGATGCCATCGAGTTCGTCAAAACTCGCGCGCGGCCCTGGATCGACGCGAAGGTCGAGCGCGCCAGCGATGACCTCTATGTGATCGCCGACATCGGCAAGCTGAAAATCGAACTGCACGCGGCTGAAGCACTGCTGCGCAAGGCCGGGCAAATGCTGGATCAGGTGCACACCGCGCCGCTGACCGCCGAATCCGCCGCCCGCGCTTCAATTGCGGTGGCCGAAGCGAAAGTGCTGACTACCGAGATTTCCTTGCTCGCCAGCGAGAAGCTTTTCGAACTGGCCGGCAGCCGCGCGACCCTCGCCGAATTCAACCTCGACCGCCACTGGCGCAACGCCCGGGTGCACACCCTGCACGACCCGGTGCGCTGGAAGTATCACGCGGTCGGCGCCTATCGCCTCAACGGCACTCTACCGGCTCGCCATTCCTGGATTTAACGACCAGACATCTGGAGAAGCATATGACTTATTCTCACCCCGTCGCGGTCATCACCAGCGATGAGCAAGCCCTGATCGTCGCCAGCGACCTGGCCGAAGATTTCAAACGCGACAGTGCCGTGCGCGACCGTGAACGCCGCCTGCCACTGCCGGAGCTCGACGTGTTTTCCCGCTCTGGCCTGTGGGGCATCAGCGTGCCCAAGGAATACGGCGGCGCCGGCGTGTCCAACGTGACCCTGGCCAAAGTCATCGCCCTGATCGCTCAGGCCGACGGCTCCCTCGGACAGATTCCGCAGAACCATTTCTACGCCCTCGAAGTGCTGCGCGTTAACGGCAGCCACGAGCAGAAACAGCGGCTGTACGCCGAGGTGCTGGCCGGTCAACGTTTCGGCAATGCCCTGGCGGAACTGGGTACCAAAACCGCCCACGACCGCGTCACCAGCCTCAAGCGTGACGGCGACGGCTATCGCATCAACGGGCGCAAGTTTTACGCGACCGGCGCGATCTACGCGCAGCGTATCCCGACCTCCGTGGTCGATGAAAATGGCGTGCAGCAACTGGCCTTCGTCCCGCGTGACAGCCAAGGCCTGACGGTCATCGACGACTGGAGTGGTTTCGGTCAGCGCACCACCGGCAGCGGATCCGTGGTGTTCGAAGACGTCTACGTTGCCGCCGAGGACGTAATACCGTTTCAGAGCGCTTTCGAGCGTCCGACCACGGTCGGCCCGCTGGCGCAGATCCTTCACGCCGCCATCGACACCGGCATCGCTCGCGCCGCTTATGAAGATGCGCTGCACTTCGTGCGCAGCAAGACCCGGCCATGGATCGACTCCGGTAACGACAAGGCCACCGAAGACCCGCTGACCCTGAAGAGCTTCGGCCACTTGAGTATTCGCCTGCACGCCACCGAAGCGCTGCTTGAGCGCTCTGGCGAATTCCTCGACAAGGCCCAGGCCGAGACCAATGCCGAAACCGTCGCTGCCGCCTCGATTGCCGTCGCCGAAGCACGGGCGATCAGCACCGAAATCTCCTTGGCCGCCGGCAGCACTCTGTTTGAACTGGCCGGCAGTCAGGCGACCCTGATCGAGCACGGCCTCGACCGTCACTGGCGCAACGCCCGGGTGCACACCCTGCACGACCCGGTGCGCTGGAAGTATCACGCGGTGGGCAATTACTACCTCAACGATGAAAAGCCTCCGCTGCGAGGGACCATCTGATGAGCGCCGCGAAAAAGAAGATCCTGCTCAACGCGTTCAACATGAACTGCATCGGCCACATCAACCACGGTCTGTGGACGCATCCGCGCGACACGTCGACGCGCTACAACACCATCGAGTACTGGACCGAGCTGGCGCAGTTGCTGGAGCGCGGTTTGTTCGACGGACTGTTCATCGCCGACATCGTCGGCGTGTACGACGTCTACCAGAACTCGGTGGACGTCACGCTCAAAGAGTCGATCCAGTTGCCGGTCAACGACCCGCTGCTGCTGGTGTCAGCGATGGCCGCCGTGACGAAAAACCTCGGCTTCGGCCTCACCGCCAACCTCACTTACGAGCCGCCCTATCTGTTCGCCCGCCGCATGTCGTCGCTCGATCATCTGAGCCGTGGTCGGGTCGGCTGGAACATCGTCACCGGTTACCTCGACAGCGCCGCCAAGGCCATGGGCCTGCGCGAACAGGTCGAGCATGACCGTCGCTACGATCAGGCCGACGAGTACCTCGAAGTGCTCTACAAACTCTGGGAGGGCAGTTGGGAAAACGGCGCGGTGCTCAATGACCGTGAGCAGCGCATCTACGCGCAGCCGGAGAAGGTGCACAAGGTCGAGCACCACGGCGAGTTCTATCAAGTCGAGGGTTATCACCTCTGCGAGCCGTCGCCGCAGCGCACACCGGTGCTGTTCCAGGCCGGCAGTTCGGACCGCGGTTTGCTGTTCGCCGGGCGTCATGCCGAATGCGTGTTCATCAGCGGCCAGAACAAACCGTCGACCAAAGTGCAGGTGGACAAGGTCCGCGCCAGCGCCGTCGAAGCCGGACGCAATCCCGAGGACATCAAGGTGTTCATGGGCCTCAACGTGATCGTCGGCGCGACCGAAGAGGCCGCGTGGGCCAAGCACGCCGAGTACCTGAGTTATGCCAGCGCCGAGGCCGGCGTCGCGCATTTCTCGGCCTCCACCGGCATCGACTTTTCCCAGTACGAAATCGACGAACCGATCCAGTACGTCAAGAGCAATGCCATCCAGTCCGCGACCAAAAACCTGCAGAACAACGACTGGACCCGACGCAAATTGCTCGAGCAGCACGCCCTCGGTGGCCGCTACATCACCGTGGTCGGCTCGCCTGAGCAGGTGGCGGATGAACTGGAATCGTGGATCGCCGAAACCGGGCTGGACGGCTTCAACCTCACGCGCATCGTTACCCCGGAAAGCTATGTCGATTTCATTGAGCTGGTGATTCCGGAGCTGCAACGGCGTGGGTCGTACAAGACTGCGTATGACAGCGGCAGTTTGCGCGAAAAACTGTTTCACGGGGTGGCGCATTTGCCTCAGCAACACACCGGCTCTTCGTACCGGCATTAACAGCTTCGCGAGCAGGCTCGCTCCCACATTTGAAATGCATTTCCCCTGTGGGAGCGAGCCTGCTCGCGAAGAGGCCCGACCAGACACCACAAACTTATGCACTGACTGGAAAAACCACCATGACCCAGAAATTCCTGTCCCACCCAGTCAAAGCACTGGCCCTGGCCTTCGGCCTGTTCAGCTCGGCGGTGTTCGCCGCCGATGCACCCCTTAAAATCGGCACCACCGCCGCCTTCGCCATTCCACTGGAAGCCGCCGCCGAAGAGGCCTCTAAACAAGGCCTGAAAGTCGAACTGGTGGAGTTCACCGACTGGATCGCACCGAACGTCAGCCTCGCCGCTGGCGACATCGACGTGAACTACTTCCAGCACATCCCGTTCCTCGAAAACGCCAAGGCTGCCTCCGGTTTTGACCTGGTGCCGTTCGCCCCGGGGATCATCAACAACGTCGGCCTCTATTCGAAAAAATACAAAAGCTTCGACGAGTTGCCGGAAGGCGCCAGCGTCGCCATCGCCAACGACCCGATCAACAGCGGTCGCGGTCTGCAACTGCTGGCCAAGGCTGGCCTGATCACCCTGAAACCGGGGGTCGGCTACAAGGCCACCGAAGACGACATCGTCGCCAACCCGAAGAAGATCAAGATCCTGCAAGTCGAAGCCGTGCAACTGGTGCGCGCCTACGATGACGCCGATCTGGTGCAGGGCTACCCGGCCTACATCCGTCTGGCGAAGACTTTTGACGCCGGTTCGGCGCTGCTGTTCGACGGTCTCGACCACAAGGAATACGTGATCCAGTTCGTCATCCAGCCCAAGAGCAAGAACGACCCGCGCCTGATCAAATTCGTCGACATCTACCAGCACTCGCCGGCCGTTCGCGCCGCGCTGGATAAGGCTCACGGCAAGCTGTATCAGGCCGGTTGGGAAAGCTGAACATGACGGCCGCGATCCAACGGCGACTGGAGATTCCAGAGCCAGAAAATGCTGAAAAAACCGAACTGCATCCCGAGCTGAATCGCGCCCATGTGCGCTTCATCGGCCTGGGTAAAACCTACGCGGGTCGGCAAGGCCCGGTCGCGGCCCTGCAAGGCATCGATCTGGCGATCCAGCGCGGCGAGGTGTTCGGCATCATCGGGCGCAGCGGCGCCGGCAAGTCGTCGCTGATCCGCACGATCAATCGTCTGGAACAACCGACTGCGGGGCGGGTGCTGATCGATCAGGTCGACATCGGCGAGTTCGATGAAGACCGGCTGGTCGCCCTGCGCCGAAGGATCGGCATGATCTTCCAGCACTTCAACCTGATGTCAGCCAAGACCGTGTGGCAGAACGTCGAACTGCCGCTGAAAGTCGCGGGCGTACCGAAGGCGCAACGCGAGCAGAAGGTGCGTGAACTGCTCGAACTGGTCGGCCTGCAAGCCAAGCACAAGGCTTACCCGGCGCAGCTCTCCGGCGGGCAGAAACAGCGTGTCGGCATCGCCCGCGCATTGGTGCATGACCCGGACATTCTGCTGTGCGACGAAGCCACTTCGGCGCTCGATCCCGAGACCACTCAGTCGATCCTCGGCCTGCTGCGCGAGATCAATCAGCGCCTGGGCCTGACCATTGTGCTGATCACTCACGAAATGGCGGTGATCCGCGAAATCTGCGACCGCGTGGTGGTCCTGGAACACGGGCGGATCGTTGAGCAAGGCCCGGTCTGGGAAGTGTTCGGCAATCCGCAGCACGAGGTCAGCCAGACCTTGCTCGCGCCGCTGCAACACGCCTTGCCGGCAGAACTGCAAAGCCGTCTGCATGCCCAGCCGCCCTCCCCGGGCGCGGCGGTGGTATTGCGTTTGCAGTTCACCGGTGGCGCCGCCGACGAGCCGGATCTGGCGGCGCTGTTCGCCGCTCTCGGCGGACGCGTGAAGTTGCTGCAGGGCGGCGTCGAACGGATTCAGGGGCATGCGCTGGGACAACTGTTACTGGCGGTCAGCGGCTCGGCCCTGAGCGCCGAACAATTGCGCGAGCGCGCCGGGCAGTGGGCGCAACGAGTGGAGGTATCGGGTTATGTGGTTTGATCGTTTGCTGCAGGGATTCATCGACACCTTCCTGATGGTCGGCGTGTCGTCGCTGATCGCGTTGCTGGTGGGGATCCCAATGGCGGTGATTCTGGTCACCAGCGACAAGGGCGGGATCTATCAGGCGCCGCTGCTCAACCGGGCGCTGGGCGCGTTCGTCAACCTGTTCCGCTCGATCCCGTTTCTGATTCTGATGGTCGCGCTGATTCCGTTCACCCGGCTGATTGTCGGCACCACGTACGGTGTGTGGGCGGCGGTGGTGCCGCTGACCATCGCCGCGACGCCGTTCTTTGCGCGGATTGCCGAAGTGAGTCTGCGTGAGGTCGATCACGGCTTGATCGAGGCGGCACAGGCCATGGGCTGCCGACGCTGGCATATCGTCTGGCACGTGCTGTTGCCTGAAGCGCTGCCGGGGATTGTTGGCGGGTTCACGATTACGCTGGTGACGATGATCAACTCGTCAGCCATGGCCGGGGCGATTGGTGCCGGCGGCCTCGGCGACATCGCTTACCGCTACGGTTATCAGCGCTTTGACAGCCAGATCATGCTGACGGTGATTGTGTTGCTGGTGGCGTTGGTGGCGGTGATTCAGTTGGGTGGAGATCGTCTGGCACGGGGCCTGAACAAGCGCTGATTTCAGCAGGGCTCATTCGACGCTTTTGAAACCGCTTTCGCGAGCAGGCTCGCTCCCACATTTGGAATGCGTTCCCCTGTGGGAGCGAGCCTGCTCGCGAATGGCTGCGCAGCAGCCCTAGACCTGATGGCGTATATTCGGCAAATCCTCATTGCCCGCGCAGCCCTCGACCATGAAGCAAACGCCCTCCGATCTGGAACAGATCACCGCCACCACCCTCGGCCACTACAACTCGGTGGCCGAAGACTTCCGCGAAGGCACCCGCGACCACGATGTCAGTCAGAACATCGACGCCTTGCTTCGCCACATCCAGGGTCAGGCGCCGTTCACTCTTCTCGATTTCGGCTGCGGTCCGGGACGCGACCTGCAGACGTTCACCCGCATGGGCCACGTCGCGGTCGGCCTCGATGGCACGCCGGAATTTGCGCGCATGGCCCGCGAGGACAGCGGTTGCGAGGTCTGGCAGCAGGACTTTCTGAAACTCGATCTGCCGGCCGAGCGCTTCGACGGGATCTTCGCCAATGCGGTGCTGTTTCATGTGCCGTTGCAGGAATTGCCGAGAGTGCTCAAGCAGTTGCATGGCACGCTGAAGCCGGGCGGGGTGTTGTTCAGTTCCAATCCTCGCGGGGATAACCGTGAGGGCTGGAACGGGCCGCGCTATGGTTCGTACCACGATCTGGAAGCGTGGCGCGGGTTGCTCACGGCAGCGGGGTTTGTCGAGCTTGAGCATTACTACCGGCCGGCGGGATTGCCGCGCGAGCAACAGCCTTGGCTGGCCAGCGTCTGGCGTAAATCTGCGTAGTCAGTTCTGACGCCTTCGCGAGCAAGCCCGCTCCCACAGTTGGAATGCGTACCCCCTGTGGGAGCGGGCTTGCTCGCGAATAGAGTGCGTAGCGCTCGCTCTTTAGCGGGTCTCTTTCTGCGGCTCGCGAATCTTGTACCAGGCCACATACAGCGCCGGCAAAAACAGCAGGGTCAGCAACGTCGCCACCACGATCCCGCCAATCATCGCGTAGGCCATCGGCCCCCAGAACACTTCCCGGGCAATCGGAATCATGCCCATGCTCGCCGCCGCCGCGGTCAGCAGGATTGGTCGGCGGCGGTGCTCAGTCGCTTCCACCACTGCATCCCACGGCGCGGAGCCGTTGCGCTCGAACTCATCGATCTGCGTCACCAGAATCACCGAGTTGCGAATGATGATGCCGATCAGCGCCAGAATCCCGAGGATCGCCACGAAGCCCATCGGCGTACCGGTCGGCACCAGCGCCAGCACCACGCCGATCAGCCCCAGCGGCGCGACACTGGCCACCAGGAACATCTTCTGCACGCTGTGCAGCTGGATCATCAGGAAGGTCTCCATCAGGAACAGCATCAACGGCAAGACCTTGGCGATCGGCCCTTGGGCCTTGCCGCTTTCCTCGACCGTACCGCCGGTGGCGACCTTGTAGCCGACCGGCAGTTTTTCCGCGAAGGCATCGATCGACGGCTTGAGCAATTTCACCAGGTCGGTCGGCTGGATCTCGTCACGCACCGAAGCCTTGATGGTGATGGTCGGCAAACGGTCGCGACGCCACACCAGCGGCTGCTCGAGCTCATACCGCACGGTGGCGAAGGCCAGCAGCGGAATCGACGTGCCGTTGGGTGTGACGATCTGCAGGTTCTGCAGGGTTTCCGGCGTGCCGCGTTCCGAGTTCACCGCCCGGCCGACCACGTTGATCAGGTAAATGTCGTCGTTGACCTGGGTCAACGGCGAGCCGCTGACGATGCTGTTCATCAACTTCGCCACATCTTCCGAGGACAGCCCGAGCTGACGCGCCTTGTCCTGGGCGATGTCGATGCGCAGGACTTTGCCCGGCTCGTTCCAGTCGTAAATGATCTCGCCGATGTGTTCGTTCTTGTCCAGCTCGGTCGCCAGATCGATGGCGTGCTTGCGCACCTGATCGATGTCCTTGCCGCTGACCCGGTACTGGATCGGACGTCCCACCGGCGGGCCCATTTCCAGCGCCTGCACGTAACTGCCGATGCCGACGAAGTCTTTGTGCAAGCGCTCGCGCAGGCGTTGGCTCAACGCCTCACGGGCCTCGAAATCCTTGCTGACGATCACCAGTTGCGCGTAGTACGGGTTCTGCAATTGCTGGTCGAGCGGCAGATAGAAACGGATCGCACCCTGACCGATGTAGGTGCTCCAGCGCACGATGTCCGGATCGCCCTTGAGCGTGGCTTCGAGCTTGTCCACGGCCTTGCGGGTTTCGTCGATCGAGGCGTTTTGCGGCAGGTTCAGGTCGACGAGAATTTCCGGGCGATCCGACGAAGGGAAGAACTGATTCTGCACAAAGCGCATGCAGAACACCGCCAGCACAAACAGCAGCACGGTGATGCCGATCGCCCACCAGCGGTTGCGCATGCACCACAGCAAACCACCGTTGAACGCCCGACCGATGCGGCCCGGCTCGGCTTCATGGGGTTTCACGTTGGTGCTGAGGATGTGCACGCCGATCACCGGCGCAAAGAATACCGCCACCACCCACGACACCAGCATCGCCACCGCGATCACCGCAAACAGGGTGAAGGTGTACTCGCCGGCGGAGCTGGCGTTGAGGCCGATGGGCACGAAACCGGCGACGGTCACCAGCGTACCGGTGAGCATCGGGAATGCCGTCGAGGTGTAGGCGAACGTCGCCGCCTGTTCCTTGGTCTCACCCATTTCCAGGCGTGTAACCATCATCTCCACAGTGATCATCGCGTCGTCCACCAGCAGGCCGAGGGCGATGATCAGCGCACCGAGGGAAATCCGCTGCATGGTGATGCCGCTGTATTCCATGAACACGAAGACCATCGCCAGCACCAGCGGAATCGAGCACGCCACCACCAGCCCGGCGCGCACGCCGAGGCTGATGAAGCTGACCACCAGCACGATCACCACCGCTTCGAACAGCGCACTGGTGAAACCGCCGACCGCCTCTTCCACCACCACGGCCTGATCGGACACCGTATGGACGCCGACGCCAACCGGCAAATCAGCGGTGATCTGGTCGATCCGCTGGTGCAGCGCCTTGCCGAATTCCTGGACGTTACCGCCCTTCTGCATGGCAATCGCCAGACCGATTGCCGGCTTGCCGTCGAAACGGAATTCCGGCGTGGCCGGGTCGACGTAACCGCGACTGATGTCGGCGACATCGGCCAGACGATAGAAGCGGTCATTGAGCTTGAGATTGACCTCGGCCAGATCCTTCTCCGAAGCGAACTGCCCCGAGGTGCGCACCGAAATGCGCTCCGGGCCGGCCTCGATCACCCCCGCCGGGGTCACCGCGTTCTGCGATTGCAGGCTCTGCACCACCTGACGCTGGTCGATGCCCAACGCGGCGAGTTTGCGGGTGGAGAAGTTCAGGTAAATCACTTCGTCCTGCTGGCCGATCATTTCGATCTTGCCCAGCCCCGGGACGTTGCGGATCTCGGCGCGGGCCTGCTCCACGTAGTCGCGCAACTGGCGCATGGTCAGGCCGTCGGCGGTAAACGCGTAGACCGAGCCGTACACATCGCCAAACTCGTCGTTGAACCCGGGGCCTTGAATGCCCTGGGGAAACTGGCCGCGAATGTCATCGATCTTCTTGCGCACCTGATACCAGATCTCTGGAATGTCCTTGGCGCTGGTGGTGTCGCGCAGGTACACGTAAACCGTTGATTCGCCCGGGCGCGTATAGCTTTTCACGTAGTCGAGGGAGTCGAGCTCTTCGAGTTTTTTCTCGATGCGGTCGGTGACCTGCTTGAGGGTTTCCTCCTGGGTCGCGCCCGGCCATTTGGTCTGGATGACCATGGTCTTGATGGTGAACGAGGGGTCTTCTTCGCGCCCCAGATTAAAGTACGAAAACACCCCCATCAGCAGCGCGACGAACATCAGGTACCAGACAAATGACTGATGCTTGAGGGCCCATTCGGAGAGATTGAAAGAGCCTTTCATTGACTGTCCTCGTCGAGTTTCACGGCTTGTCCGGGTTTGAGACTGTTAACGCCTGCGGTGACCACCTGCTCGCCGGACTTGACCCCGCCGGCCAGCACCACCGTGCCGTCGGTACGGCTGATCACGCTGACGTCACGGGGCGCGACGGTTTTGCTTTGGGTGTCGATCACCCAGATGCGGGTCTTGCCGTCGGCTTCCTGCAGGGCGGTGGCAGGCAATTCGATGCGCGGCTTGATCGCCGAACTGAGGGTCACGCTGATCGCCGTGCCGAGGCGGAAACCCTCCGGCGTGTTGGCCAGGGTCAGCCGCGCGCGGCGGGTGCGCGTGGCGCTTTGGGCCTGCGGTTCGATTTCGCGAATGGTTGCGGTGGTGTTGATGCTCGGGTCGAGTTGCCCGGCCACCAGAAACACCACGTCGGAAGGAATTTCATCGACCAGCGTGTCCGGCAGATCGATCACCGCTTCCTTGATGTCCGGTTGCGCCAGGGTCACCACTTGCTGACCTGCTGTCACCACTTGACCGGCCTCGGCATTCCACGCGGTGACCACAGCTTTGTGGTCGGCGCGCAATTCGGTGTAAGCGAGTTGATCCTGGCTCTGGTTGACCGCCGCCCGCGCCTGATCGAGCGAGGCCTGAGTGGTTTTCAGGTCGGTGGTGGCGATGTCCAGTTGCGCCTGCGCGCCAACCCCGCGATCGAACAGCGCCTGCTGCCGACGGGCATTGGCCTGGGCGTTGATCAGTTGCGCCTGGACCTTGGCCAGGTCGCCTTGGGCCGAACGCAACTGGTTCTGCTGATCGGACGGATCGAGGGTCGCCAGCAGCGTACCCTTTTGCACCTCGGCGCCGACATCGACGTTGCGACTGGCAATGCGCCCGCCGACGCGGAACCCGGTGTTGCTCTCGTAACGCGCCTGAATGCTGCCGGCGAAACGCCCGAGGGTTTCCTCGTTCAGCGCCTGTACCTTGATCGACAATACCGGCCGAACCGGCTCCGGCGGTGGCTCGCTTTTCGAGCAGGCGGCCAGCAGCACACCAATGGACAACAGCCCCAGACGCTTCATGGCTGCGCTCCCGGTTGCAGACCTTCGTAAGTGTTTTCGGCGATTTCGACTTTCATGCCCGGGTGCAGCAGTTGCCCACCCGCGACAATCACTTTCTCACCGCCCTTGAGGCCGTCGCTGATGATGACCTTGCCGATCAGGTAGCGGCTGACGGTGACGTTGTGCAGCTGCGCTTCGCCCTTGTCGTCAACCATCCACACCGCCGGATCGCTGATGTTTTTGGTCAGCGCCGACCACGGCAATTCCACCGCCGACTTGCCGCTGCCCTTGGCCGTGGCGCTGACCACCGAGCCGAGCTGCATGCCCTGCGGCAGGCTGTCGAGGGTGACCTTGACTTGCACCGTGCCGGACTGCGCCGACACCGCCGGGGTGATTTCACGCACCGTGCCGGTGGTCTTGATCGCGGGGTTGTCGAGCAGGCTGACGACAATCGAACGCTCCGCCGGGCGCTCAGCCAGCAACGACTCATAAACGTTGAACACCGCGTCACGATCGCCATCGCGGGCCAGTTTGAAAATCGGCGCGGTGGCCTGGACCACCTGGCCGACTTCAGCCTGGCGCTCAGTGATGATGCCGGGGGCGTCAGCGATCAGCGAGGTGTAACTGAGTTGATCCTTGGCATTGGCCAGTTGCGCCTGCGCCGCGCTCAGGGCGCTCTGGCTGCTGCGCAAGGCGGCTTGTGCGGAATCGAATTCGCTCTGGCTGGTGTAGCCCTTGGGCAGCAGCTTCTGCTGACGCACGAACGCCGCCGCACTCTGCTTGACCCGCGCCTGTTCGGCGATGACCTGGGCTTGCGCGGAATCGACGTTGGTCTGCAAATCCTTGGGATCGAGCTTGGCCAGTACCTGTTTGGCGCTGACCCGGTCGCCGACATCGACCATGCGCTGAATGATCTTGCCACCGACCCGGAACGACAGTTCGGTCTGCACCCGCGCCTGCACATCACCGGTGAGGGTCACGGCAGCGGCATAGTCCGCCGGTTTGACCTCTTGCACGAAGACCCGTGGCAAGTACTCCGCCGGGGCTTCTTTCTTGCCGCAAGCGGTCAGCAACGTGAGCAGGCTCAGCACGACAACTGTTTTCAATCCGGGACTCGCCATGCAGACTCCTTCCTGTGTACGAACGTGCAAGTGACGATACGACTGTGAGCTTAGAACAGGGTTCAACGTTCGCCTGCGTGATCTCCATATTTCCCCTGTAGGAGCTGCCGCAGGCTGCGATCTTTTGACTTTACAAAAGCAAGATCAAAAGATCGCAGCCTTCGGCAGCTCCTACAATGGTCGCCTCAAGAGAAGGATTTTCATGCTCAAGACCCTCGCGGTGGCCAATTACCGCTCGATCAACAAACTGGTGATTCCGCTGGGCCGGCTGAACCTGATCACCGGCCCCAACGGCAGCGGCAAGTCCAATCTCTATCGGGCCTTGCGCCTGCTGGCGGAGACCGCCCAGGGCGGCGTGGTCAATGCGCTGGCCCGCGAGGGCGGGCTGGATTCGACGTTCTGGGCCGGGCCGGAAACCATCAGTCGGCGCATGCGCAACGGCGAAGTGGCGATCGAGCCGACGGTGCGTCAGGGCGTCAAACGTCTGCGCCTGGGGTTTGCCGGCGAGGATTTCAGCTACTCCATCAGCCTCGGATTGCCCGACTCCAACGGACATTTCATGCTGCCGGGGGATACTCATCCCAGCCCCTCGCGCTTCAGTCTCGATCCGCAGATCAAGCGCGAATGCATCTGGGCCGGGCCGCTCTATCGCCCGGCCAGCCTGCTGGTGGATCGCAACGGCCCGATGATTCGCGCCCGCGAAGGCCGCAGCTGGGACGTGCTGGCACAGCACACGCCGAATTTCGACAGTCTGTTCGATCAGATCGGCAGCCTGCGCAGTTCGCCGGAAGTGTTCCAGATGCGCGAGTTCATTCGCCGCTGGCGCTTCTACGATCACTTTCGCAGCGACGCCGACGCCCCGGTGCGCCAACCGCAACTGGGTACGCGCACGCCGGTGCTGCACCACGACGGTCGCGACCTCGCCGCAGCCCTGCAGACCATCAATGAAATCGGCGACCCCGAGGCGTTGCAGGCGGCGATCAGCGACGCGTTTCCCGGCGCAAGACTGAACATCGCACCGCTGGCCGGCGGACGCTTTGCCATCGAGTTCTTTCAGGAGGGGTTGCTGCGGCCACTGTCGGCGGCGGAGCTGTCGGACGGCACCCTGCGTTATCTGTTGCTGATCGCCGCGCTGCTGACGCCACGCCCGCCGTCATTGATGGTGCTCAACGAACCGGAAACCAGTCTGCATCCGGATCTGTTGCCGGCGCTGGCGCGCTTGATCATTCGCGCGTCGCAGGCTTGTCAGGTGTGGGTGGTTTCGCATGCGCGACGGTTGATTTCGGCGTTGCAGCAAGACTCGGAGTGCAATTGCATCGTGCTGGAGAAGACGCTGGGGCAGACCGGAATTGTTGGCCAGCGGGTGCTCGATGAGCCGGCGTGGAACTGGCCGGATTGAGCGGCACCTGAGCGAGCGCTTTCGCGAGCAGGCTCGCTCCCACAGTTGGAATGCGTACCCCTGTGGGAGCGAGCCTGCTCGCGAAGAGGACCTTCAGGTCAGCGCAGATTTAACGGCCAATCACCCCTGCCACTTGCCACCCTCGACAATCACACTCTCAGGCTGGGTGTCATCGCTCAGTTCTTTACGCACATATTGGTCATACAGCTTGAGCAGATATTTCTCCTCACCCAACTTGGCCAGCTCGGTATTCACCCAGTCACGCAGCTCGACGTTGCCCTTCTTCACTGCCGGGGCAATCGGTGCTTCGGCGCCGAGTTTTTCGTCCAGCACGCGGTAGCCCGGGTTCTGCTTGGCCCAGCTGAACAGCACCAGATTGTCCTGCGCGTAGGCATCGCCGCGACCGTTGGCCAAGGCTTGCAACGACTCGGAATTTTTCTCGAACTTCAGCAGTTTCCAGTCCGGATGATTCTTGGTCAGCCAGATGTCGGCGGTGGTACCGGTGGTAACGATGGTGGTGCGAGTGGCCAGGTCATCCAGATTTTTTACCGCGCTGCCTTGCGGTACCAGTGCCTGCACCGCGACCTTGAGGTTCGGGTTGGTGAATTCCACCGCCTCCTTGCGCTCCGGGGTCACGGTCATGTTGGCGAGGATCAGGTCGACCTTGTCGCTCTGCAGGAACGGAATGCGGCTCGCCGGTTCCACGGCCACGAACTCGACCTTGTTCTCATCGCCCAACAGATCCTTGGCGAAGCGCCGACCGATGTCGGTGTCGAAGCCGACGTAGCGCCCGGCCTCATCGACGAAGCCGAACGGTGGCTTGTCGGTGAATACGCCGACGATCAGTTTGTCGCGGGCCTTGATCTTGTCCAGATAGCTGGCCGGCGCGGTGCTTTCGCTGGCGACTTTCGGCTTGGCCGGTTCTTCGGATTTGTTGCAGCCAGCGAGCAGCGCGAGCCCCAGCAGCGGCAGTAAAAACAGGGATGACTTGGCAGTTTTCATAGCGGTTCCAGTTCCTTTGTCGGATTCGTTTCAGGCAGTGTTGCAACGAAGGAGAACTTCTCCAGAAACTGCTGCGCGCGTGCGGTTTGCGGGTTCGTAAAGAAAATCTCGGGCGGGTTCTGCTCAAGGATGCGCCCGGCATCCATGAACACGATGCGGTCGGCCACCGCGCGGGCGAAGGCCATTTCGTGGGTGACGATCAGCAGGGTCATGCCCTCGCGGGCCAAGCCCTGAATCACTTGCAGCACTTCCTTGACCATCTCTGGATCAAGCGCGGCAGTGACTTCATCAAAGAGCATGACCCGCGGGTTCATGCACAACGAGCGGACGATGGCGATGCGTTGCTGCTGGCCGCCGGAGAGCTGGCGTGGAAACGCATCGCGCTTGTCCGCCAGGCCCACCCGTTCGAGCAAGGCTTCGGCTTGCTGCTGCGCTTCACGGCGCTGGCGCTTTTGCACCTTGAGCGGGCCGAGCAGCAAATTGTCGAGCACGCTCATGTGCGGGAACAGGTGATAACTCTGGAACACCATGCCGATCTGCTGACGCACTTCGCGCCAGTCGGTGGCCTTGTCCAGCAGCTCGCGGCCGACAAACTTCAGGCTGCCGCTGTGGGCTTCTTCCAGACCATTGAGGCAACGCAGCAGCGTGCTTTTGCCACAACCGCTGGGGCCGAGGATGACGATCACTTCGCCGCTGCGCACTTGCAGGTCGATGCCCTTGAGCACCTGCTGCTCGCCGTAGAATTTGTTGAAACCCTGAAACTCGACCAATGCGCTCATGCTTGCGTCCAGCGCCGCTCCAGCACGCGCGAAGCGGCCGAGAGCGGGTAGCAGATGAAAAAGAAAAACAGAAAC
This sequence comes from Pseudomonas sp. JAI115, assembly GCF_014200835.1. NCBI lineage: Bacteria > Pseudomonadati > Pseudomonadota > Gammaproteobacteria > Pseudomonadales > Pseudomonadaceae > Pseudomonas > Pseudomonas sp. JAI115. Next base: position 119,241 of record NZ_JACHCY010000009.1, on the reverse strand, counting down.
AGCGCGCCGTAGATCAGCACCGATTCGTAAGTGCGCTCGATGATCTGCTGGCCGACCTTGATCACATCGACCACGCCAATCAGCACCGCCAGCGAGCTGGTCTTGATGATTCGCGTGTAGACGTTGATGGTCGGCGGCGTCATGCGTTTCAGCGCCTGCGGCAGCAGCACGTAGCCATAGAGTTGCGCCGCATTGAGACCGATCGACAACCCTGCTTCACGCTGCCCGCGCGGCAAAGAATGCAACGCACCGCGCGCTACTTCGCCAACCTCGCTGGCACCCCACAGCGACAGCACCAGCACCGCGCACCAGAAGCTCGGCAGGCTCAGGCCGAAGAAAATCGGCAGGCCGAAAAACAGCAGGTATAGCCAGACCAGCACCGGGATCGCCCGGAACAGTTCCAGATAGATCCGCAGGATCGCGTTCAGCCACGCCACATTGAGCGTGCGCAATACGCCGTAGAGCACGCCGCCAACGGTGCTGATGGCGATGCTCAGGAACGAAATCGACAAGGTTTGCCCGGCGCCTTTTGCCAGTTGCGGCAACGACACCCAGAGCAGCTCAAGACCCGAACTGGCCATGCTGGAGCCTCCTTTCCAGACGGCTGAGCAACAGCGACAGCGGCAAGAACAACAGCACGCAGATCAGCGTCAGCACGGCGAGCATTTCGTAGGTTTTGTAGTAGAGCGCGATGTAGCTTTTGGTGGTGTAGAGGATTTCCGGCACCGCCACCGCCGAGACCACGGTGGTTTCCTTGAGCAGGAAAATGAAATTGGCGAACAGCGACGGCAGGCTGAGAATCCCCGCCTGCGGCAGGATCACGTAGCGCAGCAACTGGCCGTGGGACAGGCCGATGGAGCGCCCCGATTCCAGTTGCGCCTGCGGTACCGCATCGACGCCGGCGCGCAGCACTTCGGTGAGGTAGGCGCCGCCGAGAAAAGTCATGGTGATGATTGCCGCGGTAAATCCGGAAACCTGGATGCCGATGGCCGGCAAGGCGAAGTAGACGAAGAACAGTTGAATCAGCAACGGCGTGTTGCGCGCCAGTTCCACATACAGGCCCACCAGTTTTTGCAGGTACGGTGTGCGAAACACCAGAATCGTCGCGTTGAGCAGCGCCACCAGCAGCGACGTGCCGATGGCGATGAACCCGACTTGCAGCGTCACGCCCACGGCCTTGAGAAAGGCCGGCAGGGTACTGAGGATAAATGCGTAATCGAAAGTCATGAAGCATCCTGGACGTCGCTAGGTAAGCGACGGTCATGCAGTCCATGGACAGCGGGTAACTGTCCGGCAGGCGCTGACTTTATAGGTATAAAAACAAGAATTTAAATACCGTTAAAGCATATTGATATTACGCAAAAAACTATCCTGTGGGTTTGCCGGGAAGGAATAAGAAGGCTATTTTCCCTTGCGCTGTAGGAAGGATCTTTTTTGCATGAAAGCCCTCCAAGGACGAACAGCTTTTGGCCAGACTCCCCCGGCCAAACCATTACAAGGAAGACAACATGGACGTAAAAGTGCCGCAGCGACTGGATCCGCAGGACATCGTGAAATTGCTCGTGGCGTTGCGCCGGGCGTTGAAGGCTCAGGTAACCTGAGGTCAGGATCAACAGCACCCTCACCCCAGCCCTCTCCCCGAGGGAGAGGGGGCCGACCGCAGTGTCTGGCGATTAACATCGACCTGAAAGATCGAGTCGATTATGGATTCGGCAGAAAACTTTCACGTCGGTGTACTTCTACAGCATCCCCCAATCAGTCCCCTCTGCCTTTGGGAGAGGGCTAGGGTGAGGGGCTTTTCAACGCACGCACAAAAACGCCGATGACCATCGCTGGCCATCGGCGTTTTCATACCTTGAAGGGGTGGTTCACGCGTCGGATCAGAACGCCGGCAATACCGCGCCGTTGTACTTCTTCTCGATGAACGCTTTGACTTCCGGGCTGGTCAGGGCAGCGGCGAGTTTCTTGATGGCGTCACTGTTCTTGTTGTCCTCACGGGCTACCAGGAAGTTCACGTAAGGCGAATCAGCGCCTTCGATCACCAGCGCATCCTTGGTCGGGTTCAACTTGGCTTCCAGCGCGTAGTTGGTGTTGATCATGTCCAGATCAACTTCCTTCAGGACGCGTGGCAGCAGGGCCGATTCCAGTTCCTTGAACTTGAAGTTGTGCGGGTTCTTGGCGATGTCTTTCGGGGTCGCCAGGGCGTTTTTCGGATCTTTCAGTTCGATCAGGCCAGCCTTCTGCAGCAGGATCAGCGCACGGCCGCTGTTGCTGCCTTCGTTCGGGATGGCGATGGTCGCGCCGTCTGGCAGATCAGCCAGTTTCTTGTACTTGCTCGAGTAGCCACCGAAGGGTTCAACGTGGACGCCTTGCACGGTCACCAGGTACTTGGACTTGTCGTCCTTGTATTTGCCGGCGTTGAAGCTGTCCAGGTAAGGCTTGGTCTGGAAGTAGTTGGCATCCAGACGCTTCTCGCCAACCTGCACGTTCGGCTGCACGTAGTCGGTGAAGACCTTGATTTCCAGATCCACGCCTTCTTTGGCCAGGGTCGGTTTGATCAGCTCGAGAATTTCCGCGTGCGGCACCGGAGTCGCCGCCACCACCAGTTTCTCGCCGGCCTGGGCCAGGGAAGCAGTCAGAGCAGCCGCCAATGCGGTAAACAACAGAACCTTTTTCATGCAGTGTCCTTATCGAGAATCACGGTCGCGAATGGCGACGGCTATTAATACGAGTGCCGGTGAAGTGCTATCTCTGGCGTGAAGCGGACAATACCGGGATTTTTTATTCCCGCACAATAACGTTTATTCACTTTGATATTCCATTTCGTTCATACAGAACCGAACGGCTACAACTGCTGGCTCAAACCAATCAGCAGATCTTTCAAAGCCTTACGTTCGTCAACGCTACCGCCAATATTGATTTGTGCTACCAGTCGTTCGATCTGAAGCTGCGGCCCAGACACCTCGGGCAGGTTCAGGTGCTCCGGCAGGATTTCGTCGCCAGTGCTGACCAACAGCGCAAAGTGAATGACGTTTTCCAGCTCGCGGGTGTTGCCCGGCCAGCTGTGGCGCTCCAACAGGTGTTGCGCCGCTTCGCTGATCAACGGCACCGGCAGATCCAGGCGCTGGCTGTAAATGCCGAGGAAATACTCCGCCAGCGACAGGATGTCGCCGATTCGCTCACGCAGGGCCGGCAATTCCAGCTGACCTTCGCTGAGGTAGTGATAGAGCCGTTCGTGAAATTTCCCCGCGTCCACCGCTTGCGCCAGATCAATGCTGGTTGCCGCCACCAGCCGCACATCCACCGGGCTTGGCTGATGTGCGCCGACGCGGGTGACTTCGTGGTTTTCCAGGGCGGCGAGCAGTTTGATCTGGATCGGCAACGGCAGATCGCCGATTTCGTCCAGATACAAGGTGCCGCCGTTGGCCGAACCGAACCAGCCGGCGCGACTGCTCGCCGAACCGGTGTAACTGCCGGCGGCATAGCCGAACAGTTCGGCATCGGCGTAGGTCGGACTGATCGCGCCGCAATTGACCGAGACGAACAGACCGCTGCGATCACTGGCACGGTGGATGTGGCGCGCGAGCAGCTCTTTACCGGTGCCGGTCTCGCCACGAATCAACACCGAAATGGCACGCGGCGCGAGGTGCTCCAGCTGCTCGCGCAACTGGCGGGAGCGGGGATCGACGAACACCAGCGCCTTGGCGCGAATGCTCAGGGGACTTTTTTCCGCATCGGGAAAGGTCAGCAACGGCTGACCGAACGTTTCGAAACTCATGGCAGACTCCCGCCCAGAACCGCCGGCAGACGGGGGCGTTCAGAAAAGAAAAAGGTTCAAGCGCGACGCCGGGCGTGGTGTTCCATACGGTTTTGGAGGCGATACAGATAAGCGAAACCCTGCTCCCAGCGCTGATGCCCAGACTTGACGTTGATGTGCCCCGCCCCGGCAAGAATTCCCGCCTCGGCGCCCCAGTTGCGCGCCAGCTCAAGAGCGCGCGGAGCGCTGACGGCGGCGTCGTTGTCGGAACTGACCACCTGGCTGGGGAACGGCAACAGATCGGTCGGGATCGGCGCGAAATTGCGCAGTGCCGGCGCGCAGGCCGGACGCTCGACATCGGCAGGTGCGACCAGCAACGCACCGCGCACCTGACGCAGGTATTGCACAGGCGCGGTAGCCGCCCAATGTGCAACGGTGATGCAACCCAGGCTGTGAGCAATCAGGATCACCGGCGTGCTGTCGGCAGCAATCGCTTCGGCCAGCGCCGCGACCCAGTCTTCACGGCGCGGCGTCAGCCAGTCGGCCTGCTCCACGCGTGCGCTGTTGGGCAGACTGTTCTGCCAGTGGGTTTGCCAATGATCTTCTGGCGATCCTTGCCAGCCCGGCACAATCAGGTAGCGGATTGATTCGTTGCGCATGGGGAGCTCTCCTGCGTCGTGTCTGTTCCTGATCGAGTATAGGGACGGGATTTATATTCGTTAAGGAATAAGAAGCTATTTATTAAGACCCAAAAAGAATATAAGAGATGCATCTGTGGGAGCGGGCTTGCTCGCGAATGCGGTGTCTCAGTCAACATTGATGTCGATGCAGCTGACGCTTTCGCGAGCAAGCCCGTTCCCACAATAGGTCGGTGGTGAGGCTGGTTTTGCGGAATAAAAAAAGGGCCGCACCCTGCCAAGGAGACGGCCCCGGAAAAACGTAAATCCTGTTTACCGCGCAGTGATCACCGACAATTTGGTAATCCCCGCCCGTTCAATCGAAGCCATGGCCCGCGCCACTTCGCCGTAGTTCACCCCGTCGTCGGCCTGCAATTGCACGCGCACTTCCGGGTCTTTTGCCTTGGCCGACTTAAGGTTGAATTCCAGCAAGTCCGGCTGAATTTCATCCTTGTTGATAAACAGTTTGCCGGCGCCGTCGATGCTCACCACCAGCGGATCTTTCTGCTCGACCGGCGCCACCGCTTCGGTTTTCGGCAGGTTGATCGGGATCGCATTGGTCAGCAGCGGCGCGGTGACGATAAACACCACCAGCAGCACCAGCATCACGTCCACCAGCGGTGTCACGTTGATCTCGCTCAGCACCTCATCGCTGTCTTGCGTGGAGAAGGCCATATCAGGACGCCTCCTTCACTTTTGTCGCGTTGCCCGGTGCCGCGACCTTGTTCGCCGTCGGATGGATCAGCACGCGGAACGAGCTCTTTTGCGCCAGGCTGTAAAAGTCGTGGGCGAAGTCATCCAGATCCGCCGCCGTCAGTTTCAGACGACGCAAAAAGTAGTTGTAAACCAGCACCGCCGGCACCGCGACGGCGATCCCCACACCAGTGGCGACCAGTGCCGCGCCAATCGGACCTGCGACGGTTTCCAGGCTCGCCGAGCCTGCCGCGCTGATGCCTTTCAACGCCTCCATGATTCCCCACACCGTGCCGAACAAACCAATGAACGGCGACGTACTACCAATACTCGCGACTACCGCCAGACCGGTTTCCAGCGAACGCCGTTCGCGGACGATCTGCTGGCGCAAGGCCCGTTCGAGACGATCCTGATGGTTGATCGCCTGGCTCAGGTCATTGGCCTGCGGCGCCTCACCCACCTGAATCGCCGCGTAACCGGCTTGTGCCACCCGGGCCGCAGCGCCGGGTTGGGTTTCGCTCAACTCGGCGGCGGAATCCAGACTCGAGGCCGCCCAGAAGCGTTTATGAAACTTGCGATCCTGCGCCTTCAGACGACCGAACTGCACAGCCTTGAGCAGCGCCAGTCCCCAGGTGGCAACGGAAAAAACCACCAGCAGCCAGATCACCGCGCTTTCGATGGATTCCAGTGGAGAGGCCAGTAACGTCATGATGTATTCCCTCGTGTAAACATTTAGCGCGAATAGGTTTCGGTTTAATGAATCTTGAAATCGATGGGCACGCTGACCCAGCCGTCCTGGGCGACATCACCCTGCTTGGCCGGCACGAAGCTCCACTGCTTGACGGCATTGAGTGCCGCATCGTCGAGCTGTTGCCGACCACTGCTTTTCTGAATCTGGATCTCGCCCGGTTTGCCATTGGCCAACACGTGCACCCTTAACATCACCGTGCCTTCCCAACCGCGACGCTGGGCCAGCGACGGATATTCCGGCGCCGGATTCTTCAAATACGCGGCGTTGGCCGAAGCCGGCGTCACGGGCGCCGGGGCCGGTGGTGCAGGTGGCGCCGGGGCGGCAACCGGAGCTGCCGGTTGTGGCGGCGCGGGTGGTTGTTCAACAGCTTTCGGTGCTGGTTTCGGAACCGGTTTGGCCACCGGTTTCGGCTTGGGCTTGGGAATCGGTTTGGGCGGCGGCGGCTTTACGGCCAACTCGTCTTCAACCGGTGGCGGTGGCTCCACGACCGGTGCCGGTGGCGGCGGTTCGACCACCGGCGGCGCGGGTGGCGCCGGCCGCGAAAACTCGATGGTCATCGGCGGAATTTCCGGCGGCACGATTGGCAACGGCGGCGTCGGATGCTGGTTGATCCAATAGATCACCGCGCCGTGCACCAGCAGCGCCAGCACGCCGAGCAGAATGGTTTCACGGCGGCTCAGAATGCCCTTGGGCGCACGCTGCAAACGCAGCTGCCCCAGCGGCACACGATGCGGCCGGCCGAGATCGACCAGTTCGCCACTCGGCGTCTGACGCCACAGCAATTCCTGTGCGCTGGCGGCGGTCTGGACATTGCCCATTGATTCACTCCCTGCGGTCTTTTTGCGAAGTACCCGACAGGTCGCCGCAAACATCCCCCGGGCGACCGGTCGTTGGGTGAATCATTGGAGCAATCGCTTATCTCCGAAAGTAACTTTTATCGATGTGTTTAGATTTTTAACGAATATAGGTTTTCGTAGATTGTCGCGAAGCCACGGCCTGCAAGGGCTGGCGCCGAGGGCTGAATTTACAATGCTTTTCAAGCATGAAAATTATTCGGCGAAGGCATGCGAAACCCGCTCATTTCGCGCTTCTTCAGCGGTTTTTCCGGATGAATTCCAGGCCATTCAACCCGGTGTTGCCCATCATGTCCGCCGCGCTGCCCATTGCCCGCAAGCGTGTGTAGGCCTGATCGGGCGAGAACATCACCCAGGCTTGCGCCGTGCCATCGGCCGTCAGCGTATTGAAAGAGATAGCGACCGGGCCTGTTGAAAAGCCATGCCTGAAATGAAAATTGCCAAATGCGATCGGGTAATCGGTGCCGGACACGGACAACGTGCCGGTGAAACTGCCGGTGCGGTCATCGCCCTCGGTCAGGGTCAAGGTTGTATCTGAAGGTTCATGACGATAAACGCCATTGATCGTGGACATGTGCAGCATCCTTGCTTGTGTTTGCGAAGAAATCTGGCGCTGGCTGCGCCTCATGCGTGGCGAACGAAGTCGCCCGGCAGGCTGCTGACCACGCCGTCATAGGTAACGCGCACGCAGTGCCCCTGCAGTTCGTGAGTGCCGCGACTTGGCGAGAACAGGGTCAGGGCGAAATAACCGTGATCCTGGTTATTGGCAATCAGCGTGACCACGGTTGGCGGCTGGTAGCCGTTGAGGCTGGCATAACGGCCACTGACAATGCCGTAGTTGATGCCTTGGTGATGCAACGTGCCGCCGAAGACCCCGGTGCGGTCATCGGAATCGACAATGGTCAGAGAGGGCCCATCGAGGGTGTTGGAATAAAGCGCGTTTTGCATGTAAGCGTCCTGCTCGAATGATTGAGTTCACCTCGAGCTTAGAATCAGACGCCAGCAAACGCTGTCATCCATAGGAAGCGCAACCAACATGAAAATGACTTATTTCATGTAAGAAAAAAGCCGCCATGCTCAATAGCATGACGGCTTTTTTGTGACACAAAATTACTGTTTAACAAACTCTCCAGCCAGACTAACAACATCACCATCAAAGTTGGTGCGCGAACCCGCCGCACGAACTTTCGAATAGGTGTGATCCGGCGAGAACAGCGCCCAGGATTGATAACCCGTGCCGTCATTCAGAGCCGCGAAGGTGATGATCGTAGGCTGCCCGGTGCTGTTCTGGAAATGGTAATGCCCGTAAGCGATGTCGTAGTTCACGCCGTTCTGGTTCAACTTGCCGCTGAAGGTGCCGTTGGAGTCGTTGCCATCGGTAATCGTCAGTTTGGCGCCAGCGTTAGCGTTTACATAAGTTCCATTAATGCTCGACATAACGTGATTTCCTTTATGGTTGGATAAGTGTCTTCCGATGAGAGCAAGTTCCCTCCTGGAAACTCACGACACTCAGGATGGTTGGCCATTCACTTATTGTCCACGCGACTTTTCAACGAAATTGCAATAAGCAGTATTCAAACCGCACATAACTTATCGCCATTCATTCGAGCATTAATTCCTTTTCAACTAACGACTGGCACTGGTCTGCTGCACTGCCGATGTCGGGGCAATCACGGCGGTCTCGGAGCGCGGCGTACCCTTCGGCACCCAGTCGTAACTCACGGGCAACGCCCGATAGACCCAGTTGCTGATCGCGTCGCTGCCCGGTGCTTTACCCAGATAAGGACTGACGTATTCCCAGACGTTTTCGCCGCCGGCCGTGACCTGGAAAAAGCGCCCGTTCATGCCTTCGTCGATCAGCGTATTGCCGTTGGGCAAACGTCGCGCGCTGCTGATGAACGAGCTATAGAACGCCCACCCCGGCTGCTTCGAATTAGCCGCGCTGTACTGCCAGACGATTTCATTTTTCTGCGGGTCGATTTCCAGCACTCGCGAGCCGGAAATCAGCCCGAGGGTGACGTTCGGATACCCCGCCGAACCCTGGTTGTCGAACACCAGCAGGTTGCCCGCACCGGGCAGCCCGGCAGGGATGATGTGCGCGTCGTGCTGGCCGACAAATTGATCCACCGGACGCGGCAGTTTCTGTGCGGTTTTCGGGTTGATCAGCGGCAGGTTCGGGCCGAGGCGCCAGACCACTTTGCCGCTGTGTTTGTCGATGATCGCGATGAAGTTGGCGTTGCGTGAATCGAGCAACAGGTTATCTGGATTGAAGCGCTTGTCCCCGGCATCGAACCACTTGTTCGGCCCGACCACGCTGAGGTTGTTGATGTGCAGGTAATCCGGGTTGTCGCTGGCGCGCACCAGCTTCAGTTGCTCCTGGGTGAAGCCGAATTCGTTGAGGTGTTCCGAGGCCAGCCACTGCCATTTCACCTGCCCGTCGGGGCTGACTTCGTAGATCGCATCGTCGATCACCTCGGGCACTTTGAAGCCTTTGACCTTGTGCACCTTGTTCGCCAGCACCACGGTGTTGCCGTTGCTCAGGCGCCGCTGATCATGGTGTTGCTGCGCTGCGCCGCCGGGCGCCTTGTCGCCCCACTGCCAGACCACTTTGCCGTTCCAGTCCAGCTCGCCGACGCTCTGATTGCCCAGGCCGTTACCGGCGGAGCCGAGCTTGCCCGGATCCTTGTCGCTCAGTTGCAACAGCACATGCCCGCGCTCGCCGCCGACCAGTTGCGGGTCGATGATCGCCGACGGAAACCCCGCCTGCGGCCAGGTTTTCACCTCGTTGCCGTTCATGTCGATCAGGTGCGTCTGCTTGTCGGCACCACTGAAAATCACGTATTGGTTGAACGCCTTGTTCGGGTCGTAGCGGGTGACGCCGGTCGGGTACACGCTGGGTGCGGCGAACACCGAGGTACTCAACGCTGCGCCGGATAACAACAGCGCTAAAGCGGTTTTGCCTGGCAACATGATGCAGCTCCTTGAATGACAGATCAGAAGTCGTAGCGACCGGTAACGCCGAGGGTGCGCGGCGTACCGAGCAGGCCTTCATAACCGCCGTTGCCGCCGGTCCACAGGGTCGTGTAGTAGGTCTTGTCGAAGGCGTTTTTCAGCCACAGCGAAACGTCCCACTGGCCCTGATTGAAATCGCCGCGCAGACCGGTGGACAGGTTGACCACCGCGTAGCTCGGGATCTGCCCGTAGTCGGAATCTTCGACCGTGCCCACCGCTTTGGAGCGGAACGCGTAGCTGCCGGTGACGTAGGGTTGCAGACTGTTGGCCAGATTCCATTCGTATTTGCCGTTGGCGTTGCCGATCCATTTCGACGCGCCGACCACCTGGTGCCCGCTGAGGTCGCAGGACGCCGGTGCGCTCGGTGCCTGGCTGACTTCCGGCGGGCATGGCGCATCTTTGTACGAGAGGTAGCTGACGTCGTTGTACGAGCCGTTGAAGTTCAGCGTCAGGCCGCGCAACGGGATCACGGTGCTTTCGAATTCGACGCCGCGCGAGCGCACCGAGCCGGCGTTGGTCAGGTATTGCACGCGGTTGAGGTCGTCGTAGGCGTTGGTCTGATAGGCGTTGACCTGAGTCCAGAAAACGTTGGCGTTGAGCTGCAGACGCCGGTCCCACAAGGTGCTTTTGAAACCGAGTTCGGCGTTGTTCGCGCGTTCGGTGCCGATCAGCAGCGAGTCGGCGCCGGCGGTTGGCGCCGAACCCACTGCGAGGTTCACCCCACCGGATTTTTCGCCGTGGGACAGCGTGGCGTAACCGAGCAGATCATCGGTGAAGCGATAGCTGAGGTTGAGCAACCCAGAGGGGCTGGAACTGTACTGATTGAGATCGCCGGAATCGTAGGCGCCAGTGCGTCCGCGGCGTGCCGTGGCCGCTGCACCGGTGACAGTGGCGCCACCGACCGGCGCATCGCGGGTGACCCAGGCGTTCTTCTCTTCATAGGTGCCGCGCACCCCGGCGGTGAAGTCCAGGCGCTCAGTGAGGTGCCAGGTGCCTTGGGCGAACAGCGCGAAACTGTCGGTCTTGATGTGGCCGTTGCCGACGCTGCCGACGTTGGCCAGCGCACCGCGTGGCGTGCCGTTCCAGATGTCGGCCTGCGGGCCGTAATAGGCGAAGGATTTGTTGTCCAGATCCGAGCCGAAGTAGTACGCGCCCACCACGTAATCGAAGAACTCGCCCTTGGGCGAGGCCAGGCGAAATTCCTGCGAGTACTGTTTGTCTTCGACCGAAACCCCGGCGTTGTAAGTCGCCGCAACGTTGAGACCGTCGTCGTTGGCCGGGGTGAAATTCCAGAAGCGATAGGAGCTGATCGAGGTCAGGGTGAAATCGCTCGGCAGCGTCCAGTTGGCCTCCACCGACGTGCCACCCTGATGCACGGTGACGTGCTGGTCGTTGTCCAGATTGACCTTGCGGTGCGAGCCGTTGACCAGCGTCGCACCGGCGGCATTGGCCCGCGATTGGTAGAGGTTGACGCCGTTGATGGTCGGTCCGGTGTTGTACAGCACGCGGTTGCCGGCGCTGGAGTCCTCTTCGTTGTAGTCGCCGATCCAGCGCAGGTTGAAGTCTTCGTTGGGCTTGAACAGCAACTGCGCACGGAAGCCATCGCGCGAGCCACCGTTCAGGTCATGGCCGTTGTATTCGTTCTTGATATCGCCGTCGCTGCGGGTGCGATAGGCCGAGAAACGTCCGGCCAGTTGATCGTTGAGCGGCCCGGAAATCGTGCCCTTGGTCTGGAAGTAGCCGTCCTCGCCGAACGAGGTTTCGATGCTGCGCTCAGGGGTGAAGGTCGGCGCGCGGGTGCTGATGTTGATCACCCCGGCGGTGGTGTTCTTGCCGAACAGCGTGCCCTGCGGCCCGCGCAAGACTTCGAGCTGTTCGATGTCCATCAGGTCGAACACCGCCATCCCCGGACGGCCCAGATACACGTTATCGATGTACAGACCGACGCTGCCTTCCAGGCCGTCGCTCGCCGGGTTGTTGCCCAGGCCACGAATCGACACGCTGGACTGGCGCGCGTGCATGTAGGCGACGTTGACGCTCGGCACCAGTTGCTGAAGATCCTGGATGCGGTAGACGCGCTGCGTCTCCAGGGTCTGGCCGCTGACCACGCTCATCGGCGTCGGCACATCTTGCGAACTTTCCTCGCGACGGCGGGTGGTGACGGTCACGGTTTCCAGCTGCGAGCTGTTGGCCGCGGGTTTGCCGGCGGGAGCTGGCGGCGGGGTCTCGGCGTCGGCGGCGTAGCTGTGAGTCCAGCTGGCACTCCCCGCCAGCAACAGGGCTAGAGGCAGGCGTTTGAGCCGTCGTGGCGTTAAGGGTGACGCAAGGTTCAACGGACTCATGGCGCGGCTCCTGGTCAAAAAATACACAGACGTCTTCAGCGCTGCATATTCTTTTCAGTTATTTATTTATGGATTTACAAATATTTACTGCATAAGAGATTGCCTTTATAAGGAGTCGACCTAATGCATATCCAATGCATTTCCCGGATATTTTTTATGTGAAAAATGCATATCGACTTGCGCCAACTTCGTCACTTCATCGCCCTCGCCGAACAACGCAGCTTCGTCGCAGGCGCGCAGGCGGTGAACCTGTCGCAGTCGGCGTTCAGCCGCAGCATTCAGGCGCTGGAACACAGCGTCGGCTGTCAGTTGGTCGATCGCGGGCGCAAGGATCTGCCGCCGACCAAGCAGGGTCAGGTGCTGCTCGAACATGCACGGCGACTGGTCAGCGGCGCGCAGCAGATGGCCAACGAGATCAGTCAGTTCAATGGTCTGGAGGCGGGCGAGTTGCGCTTCGGTTGCGGCCCGGCGCCGGCGGCCGGATTGATCCCGCGCGCGATCGGCGCGTTCATCGGGCGCTACCCGAAAGCGCGGGTGCAATTTCAGGTCGATGACTGGCAGAGCCTGAGCAAACGCCTGCTCAGTGAGGAGTTCGAGTTCTTCGTCGCCGACACTCGACACTTCGAGGCCGATCCGGATTACCTGACGTACCGCTTGCGGCCGCGCAAATGGCATTTCTGTTGCCGTGCCGGGCATCCGTTAGCGGCATTTGAACGGGTTTCGGCCGAGCAATTGATGAGCTATCCACTGGCAGTGAGCATTCGTCCGCCGAACTTGCGCAAGGTCATCGTCGACCTCAGCGGCCGCCCGGATTTCACGCCGAATGTGGAATGCGAAAACAGCTCGAGCCTGCTCAGCGTGGTGCTGCGTTCGGATGCGATCGGCATTGTCGGGGCGTATTCAGATGCGCTGCATCAGGCCAAGGGTGAGCTGGTGTGTGTGCGGATCGAGGGTCTGGCGGATGATCTGGAAGAGCTGTACACCCGCTACGGGATTGTCAGTCGCGCGGGGTATCGCTTGTCGCCGTTGGCCGAGGCGATGATTGAGCAGATCAAGGCGATTGATGCGGTGGATGAGGAGGTGTGTTCGCTGGAGAATTTTGCCGTCTGACAGCACGCCTTCGCGAGCAGGCTCGCTCCCACAGAGTTAGCGTCGATCACAAATTCTGCGCTCACCACAATCCACTGTGGGAGCGAGCCTGCTCGCGAAGAGGCCGTTACAGGCGCCAATGCAATCCCCGCATAAAACCCATTCCCCAAATGCACTTGCCGAACACCCCCGCCGAAAGCGAAAACCCTCGCCTGTCTTTCTGACCGGTGAACCCCATGTCCAACCCGCAAAACCCTGTGCGCAATGTGCTGTACATCATGTGCGATCAGCTGCGCCGCGATTACCTGTCCTGTTACGGTCATCCGCATCTGCACACGCCGAACATCGATCGCCTGGCCGCCGCTGGCGTGCGCTTCAGCCGCGCTTACACCCAGGGCACGATCTGCGGCCCGTCGCGGATGTCGGCCTACACCGGGCGCTACGTCAGCAGCCATCAGGTCGCGTGGAACGCCGTGCCGTTGCCGCTGGAAGAACTGACGATCGGCGACTACCTGCGCCCCCACGGCATCCGCACCGCGCTGGTCGGCAAGACCCACGCCACGGCCAATGTCGATGCCCTGCAGCGTCTGGCGATCAACCCGGACAGCGCGCAGGCCGAGGTGCTCAACGAGGTCGGTTTCGAACCGTACTTTCGTCACGACGGGATCTTCCCCGACGACCCGTTGTTCGACGACAAACGCGAATCCGCGCCCTACACCCATTACCTGCGCGAGCAGGGCTTCGACGGGCGCAACCCCTGGCACGACTGGGCCAACGCCGCCGAAGGCGAGAACGGCGAAATCCTCAGCGGCTGGCAGATGCGTCATGCGCATTTGCCAGCGCGAATTCCCGAGCAGTTCTCAGAGACTGTCTACACTACAAATCGAGCCATCGACTTCATCACCGAGCAAGGTGAGAAATCCTGGTGTTTACACCTCTCCTACATCAAACCGCACTGGCCCTACATCGTACCGGCGCCATACCACGCCTTGTACAGTACGAAATCGATTCTCGAACCGGTCCGCGCGACGCCCTCCGAAGCCAGCAAACACCCCGTATACACGGCGTTTCGCCAGCATGAGGAAAGCCTCAACTTCTCCCGTGACTCAGTACGATTGAATGTAATCCCCACCTACATGGGTCTGATCAAGCAGGTGGATGATCAACTCGGGCGGCTGTTCGATTTTCTGCAGAGCAACGGACGTTGGGATGACACGTTGATCGTGTTTACCAGCGATCACGGCGACTTTCTCGGCGACCATTGGCTGGGCGAGAAGGAGTTTTTGCTGGAACAGGCAGTGGGCGTGCCCCTGATCGTGCGCGACCCGCGCGCCGCAGCGGACATCACTCGGGGCACGGTGGATGAGCGGCTGGCGGAAACCATTGATGCCTTGCCGTCTTTTCTCCAGGCACTGGGCTTGCCGGGCGCCGAACATCGGCTGGAAGGGCGCTCGCTGATCCCGCTTTTACACGGCGAAAATCCCGACTGGCGTCGCTACGCGATCAGCGAATACGACTACGCCTTTCAGGCCCCGGCACGCGAGCGACTTGGCCAGCCGATCGACCGCTGCCGCATGACCATGGTGCGCAGCGAGCGCTGGAAATACCTGGCGTACGACGGCTTCCGGCCGCAACTGTTTGACCTGTTGAATGATCCGCAGGAGTTGCGCGATCTGGGTGAGGATCCGGCCTACGCGGCGGTGCGCGAAGAGCATGCGGGGTATCTGTTCGAGTGGGTGCGCGGGTTGAAGCGGCGGACCACGATCAGTCATCAGGAGATTGATTTGCGTGGACAGCGGTTTCGCTATGGCGAGCCGGAGACCGAGAAGGTCGTGCAAATCGGTGTGTGGTAGTTAAAAGCATCGCTGGCAAGCCAGCTCCCACAGGTTTTGCGTTGTTCACATCCTTTGTGTCCAACACAAATCTCTGTGGGAGCTGGCTTGCGAGCGATGGGGCCTTATCAAACGCCGACGATATCCGCGCCTTTAATGGTTTGACTACGCTGCCCCGATGCCCCAACCGGCACCTCACCCTTGAGCGTCACCCGCCGCACGATACGATCCTGAGTGCCGTAATCATCAATCGCATAATGCTGGGTCGAACGGTTATCCCAGATCGCCACATCACCCGCCTTCCAGCGCCAGCGCACGGTGTTTTCCTGACGAATCACATGGCTCTGCAACAGGCCGAACAGGTGCGCCGAATCGGCTTGCGAATACCCCTTGATGCGTTTGACGAAGTGCCCCAGCAACAAACTTTTCTCGCCGCTGATCGGATGCACACGCACCACCGGATGCTCGGTCTCGTAGACAGTCGAGGTGAAGACCTTGCGATAGCGCTCCAACTTCTCCGCCGACACGTCCGGCTTGGCCCCGGCGTAGTCGTATTCATTGCTGTGCACGGCGACCAGTTTGTCCGCCAGCTCACGCAGCTCGCTCGGAAGTTCGTTGTAGGCGGTCGCGGTGTTGGCCCACAGCGTGTCGCCACCGAAGGCCGGCGCCACCACCGAGCGCAGGATCGAGGCTTTCGGGTAGGCGTCGACGAAGGTCACGTCAGTGTGCCAGGAGTTGGCGCGCTGGCCTTCGGCCCCGTCCAGCTCCAGCAGATAACGCGTGCCTTCACGCACCGGTACGGTCGGATGCGCCACCGGCTCGCCGAGCAGATGGGCGAAGGCTTCCTGGCGCTGATCGTCGAGCTGGGTCTGCTCGCGGAAGAACACCACCTTGTACTGGATCAGCGCTTGCTGAATGGCTTCGACCGTGGCGGCGTCCAGTTCACCGGACAGGTGCACGCCACGAATCTCGGCGCCGATACGGCCGGCCACCGGATGGATTTCCAACGCGTGGACAGCAGGTTTTACAGCGAGTGCGGCATTGCTCATGGGTAGACCCTCATCGACTGCTTGCGGTTAGGCGGCAGCGAAACATCGCTCTATCTATATTCCATTTACATCTAATAGATATTCACATGCTTCGTTGACGGAATAAGAGCTTGCATTTAAAACCTCAAGCAACCCTCGTCGCAAATGCCTTCGAGCTATTTTTAGGATGCCGGAAAAGCATATGGATCTTCGCCAGTTGCGCTACTTCATCGCCCTCAACGAACACCGCAGTTTTGTCCGTGCGGCGGACGCGATGGGCATCACTCAACCGGCGTTCAGCCGCAGCATTCAAGGGCTGGAGCAGGAGTTCGGCTGCGTGCTGGTGGATCGCGGCAACAAGGATCTGCGCCCGACACCCGAAGGCCAGGTGGTGCTGCAACACGCCCTGACCCTGGTGCAAGGCGCGGCGCTGCTCAGCGCGGAAGTGACGCAGATGACCAAGCTCGATGCCGGAGAACTGCACTTCGGCTGCGGCCCGGCCCCGGCGGTGAAACTGGTGCCGGACGCGGTGGCGCAATTCATCAACGCGCACCCGAAAGTGCGCACCTGTTTTCAGGTGGATAACTGGGAAAAACTCAGCCGTGCGCTGAGCCGTGAAGAGATCGAATTCTTCATCGCCGACATCCGCCACTTCGAAGCCGACCCGAACTTCCAGACCCAGGCCCTGACGCCCAAGCGCGGGGTGTTTTTCTGCCGACCCGGGCATCCGCTGCTGGCCAAGGAAAGCCTGTCGACCAACGACATGTTCGACTACCCGCTGGCGACCACGCTGATCCCGCCAGGGATTCGCAAACTGCTGGCGAACCTCAGCGGCCGGATCGATTTTTCCCCGACCATCGAGACCGAGCATTTCCCGGCGCTGGTGAAAGTGGTGCTGCAATCGAATGCCATCGGCATCGGTACGGAAGAAGCGTTTTACGAGGACATTGCCCAGGGTTCACTGGCGCTGCTGCACTGGCGCAATCTGCCGCAGAATCTGGAGAGCATGAACGCGCGCTGCGGGATTGTCAGTCGCACAGGATTTCGCTTGTCGCCGGCAGCCAGAGAGATGATCGAGACGTTGGTGGCGGTGGATAAACAGGCAATCAGTGTCGCGGTTTGAGGACGCCTTCGCGAGCAAGCCCGCTCCCACAGGGGATCGTTGTGAATACAAAATCTGTGTTCACTGAAGATCCCTGTGGGAGCGGGCTTGCTCGCGAAAAGGCCCGTCCAGACACTGGAGATTCAGAGCTTGGCCGCCGCCAGTTCAGGCGCCACCCAATCACTGACCTTGAACGGCTTGCGAATCAGCTTCTGCTGCGCCGCCAGGTCTACCGAGTCCTGCAACTTGCCGAGGAACACCGGGTCCAGCGTCGACGGGAACACTTCGCTGAGTTTCTGATCTTGAAGGTCCTGGGTCAGGATCACCGGTGGATAACTCGCCAGCCCCGACACCAGTTGCACATAAGCGTCCTTGTTGCTGTCCTGGGTCAGCCACTCCACCGCCTGCTGCTGCGCCTTCAGCAGTTTGGCCACGACCTCCGGGTGCCCGTCGACAAACTTGCCGGTGCCGACCAGCACTGACTGCACACTGCCGGCGCCACCCAGATCCTTGGTATTGAGCGGCAATTCCGCCAGCCCCTTGGCTTGCAGCGCCGTCAGCCCTGAACTGCCCCACGACGCGTCAATCTGTTTCGCCGCCAATGCCGCGACCGCCCCGCTGAAGTCGAGATTGATCACTTTCAGATCCTTCTCGCTCAAGCCCTGACTGGCCAGCGCCGCATCAAACGACAGCTGCGTGGCGGTGCCACGGAAGATCGCCACGCGCTTGCCCTTCAGATCCTGCAGTGTCTTGATCCCCGACCCCGGCACCACGCCCAGATACTGTTTCACCCCACGCGCACTGGCGCTGAGCAAACGCGTGTCGAGGCCATTGGACTTGCCGATGATCGCCGCAAGGTCGCCCAGATATGCCAGATCGACCTGACCATTGGCAAACGCTTCGTTGATCACCGGCCCGGCACCCTTGAAGAAGCTCCACTGAATCTTGATGCCCTGATCGGCGAAGGCTTTTTCGAAGATCTGCTGGTCACGCAGCACGTCCACCACACCGCCGCCGCTGTGCTGGGTGCCGGCGCTCAGGTCAGGCACGGCGATCCTGATTTCCTTGAGTTCGTCAGCCTGCGCGTTAAACGCCAGCAGGCCCGCCAGTGCCGGAATGGCAAACAGACTGAAGACTCGTTTGAAGGGAAGGTTCATGGGTACGGCTCCTAGATCACGACAGGCGTTGAGGAGCCGAAAGTAGGCCGAAGCATGACCTTCGCTTAAATACTATAAATGCACATTTTTATAGCCTTTAGCGCTAAGCGTGAAATCACGCGGGCTGCAGCGGCGTATGCATTAACAGCATCGAAAATATTCTTCGAATGCATTGGATGCGCGTCGCGCTGCAAGCCTTAAATGGTCTGGCTTATCTCTCAATAGAATTGATTTGAATTTTTATAGATCGATTTTGCATACACCGCTAGCCAATTGTGGGAGCGGGCTTGCTCGCGAAGAGGCCGTGTCATTCACCATCATCGGTGCCTGACACTCCGTCTTCGTGAGCAAGCCCACTCCCACACAGGCACAGCGGTTCGCCATGCAACCCGACAACGGAGGTCACCCATGGCCCGTGATTCCCTGCTCAGCCTGCCGCTGCCCGCGCCACCTCTGAAAAGCCGGCGCGCGTGGCCGAGCCTCAACCAACGTCTGTTGCCATGGCTGTTGCCGATCAGCCTGTTCGCTCTGTGGTGGCTGGCCGCACGCAATCAATGGATGAGCGAGCAGATCCTGCCGGCGCCATCGCTGGTGTGGAACAGCGCCATCGAGCTGTCCCAAGGCGAGTTGTGGAGTCATTTGTGGATCAGCCTGCAACGTCTGCTCTGGGGCTTGCTGGCAGGGATCTCAGCTGGTGCGCTGCTGGGTGCCGCGCTGGGCTTCAGCCGGCGTCTCGAACGCCTGGTCTTCCCGACGTTCGCCGGTCTGGCACAGGTACCGACGCTGGCGTGGATTCCGCTGTTCATGGTGTTTTTCGGCATCGGCGAAGTGCTGAAACTGGTGGTGCTGATCAAGGCCATCGTGGTGCCGGTGACCCTGCACACCCTGGTCGGCGTTCGTGATGCGCAACCGAAACTGCGCGAAGCCGCCGCCGTATTGCGCCTGCCGTCGTATTTGCTGATCCGGCGCCTGGTGCTGCCCGCTGCACTGCCGGCGTTCATGGCCGGCGTGCGCCTGGCCCTGGCCGCTGGCTGGACTTCATTGCTGGCGGTGGAGCTGTTGGCGTCCAGCGAAGGCATCGGCTACCTGATGGTCTGGGCACGGCAACTGTTCATGCTCGACATCGTGTTCGTGTGCATCGTGGTCATCGGTGTACTCGGTGTGGCGATGGATCGCGGCATCGGTTTTCTCGACCGCAAACTGGTGCACTGGCCGCACCCGGCGACTGCGGAAATCCGCCGAGGCCCACGTTATCAAAGCTGGCAACGGCTGCAACCGTGGCTGTTGCCGCTGAGCCTGATCGGCTTGTGGCAAGTGGCGAGCGATCAGCAGTGGGTCGATGTGAATATTCTGGTCAGCCCGCTGGCGGTACTGGAAACGACCAGGAACGGTCTGCTCGACGGCACGCTGATCAGCGGCATGGCCTTGAGCCTCGGTCGTACCCTTGGCGGCTTGCTGCTGGGCGGCGGACTCGGTTTCGCCCTCGGCCTGTTGCTGGGTCTGTCGCGCACCAGCGAACGGCTGCTCGGCCCGACTCTCGCCGCCATTCGCCAGATCGCGATTTTCGCCTGGGTGCCGCTGCTCACCGCGTGGTTCGGATTGGGTGAATTGGCGAAGTGCGTGTTCGTCGCCCTCGCCGCGTTTTTCCCGCTGTTCATCGCCACCCAGCGCAGCGTCGCCAACCTCTCGCCACAACTCAACGAAGCCGCGCAGGTGCTGCGCCTGAACCTCGGCCAGCGCCTGCGTCGTCTGGTGCTTCCGGGTGCGGCGCCGGGGATTTTCGCCGGGCTGCGCCTGAGTCTGATCTACGCCTGGCTCGGCACCATCGGCGCCGAATATTTCATGCCGTCCAACGGCGGCATCGGCAGCCAGATGATCGGCGCCCAACAACTGCTACGCATGGATCTGATCATGGCCGGGATGCTTTTGGTCGGCCTCACCGGCGCCCTGCTCAACCTCATCGGCCAACGCCTGGAAATTCGCGCTACTCGCTGGAGACACGCATGAACACACCGATTGTCAGCTTCACCCATGTAGGCAAATCCTTCGACGTCGACGGTTTCGAACTGGAGGCGATTCGCGAATTCAACCTCGACATCGCCGAGGGCGAATTTGTCGCCATCGTCGGGTCCAGCGGTTGCGGCAAATCCACCTTGCTGCGTTTGCTGGTGGGTCTGGATACGCAGTTTCGCGGGCAGATCAGCGTCGATGGCAAAGCGGTCAGCGGCATCGGCGGCGAGCGCGGCATCGTGTTTCAGGAGCATCGGCTGTTCCCGTGGCTGACCGTGGCCGACAACATCGGTCTGGGCCTGGTCAACGAGCCGCTGAGCACCGCCGAAAAGCAGCAGCGCATCAACGATTTCATCGATCTGGTCGGCCTACGCGATTTCACCCGCGCCTATCCGCACCAGCTCTCCGGCGGCATGGCCCAGCGCGTGGCGATTGCTCGCGGACTGGTCGCCAGCCCACGGATTCTGCTGCTCGACGAACCGTTCGGCGCGCTCGATGCGTTGACCCGTCAGCAAATGCAGGACGAGCTGCTGGCGATCCGCGACCGGGCGAAAATCACCACGATCCTCGTCACCCACGACGTCGAAGAAGCGATCTTTCTCGCCGATCGCGTGGTGGTGATGGAGCCGCGTCCGGGACGGATCAAGCAAGTCGTCGACATCGCCCTGCCGCACCCGCGTCAGCGCAGCAGTTTCGACTTCCATCAGTTGCGTGAAGAGCTGCTGCACGAACTGACCAGTGACGACCATTACCAACCGAGCCTGCCGGTCCAGATCCGCGATCTGCCGCTGTCGTTCATTGCCTGCTGAGAGGAGCTTTTCGATGCCGCAACGCCCCAACTTTCTGGTGATTCTGGCCGACGATCTCGGCTTTTCCGACATCGGCGCCTTCGGTGGCGAAATCGCCACGCCGAACCTCGATGCCCTGGCCAATAACGGCCTGCGCCTGACCGATTTCCACACCGCGCCGACCTGCTCGCCAACCCGCTCGATGCTGCTGACCGGCACCGACCACCACATCGCCGGCATCGGCACCATGGCCGAAGCGCTGACCCCGGAGTTGATCGGCAAACCGGGTTACGAAGGCTATCTCAACGACCGCGTTGTGGCCCTGCCCGAGCTGCTGCGCGAGGCCGGTTATCAAACCTTGATGAGCGGCAAATGGCACCTCGGCCTGACTGCTGAACTGGCGCCGCAGGCCCGTGGTTTCGAGCGTTCGTTCTCGCTGCTGCCGGGTGCGGCCAACCATTATGGTTTCGAGCCGACCTACGATGAACACACCCCTGGCCTGCTGAAATCGACTCCGGCGCTGTACATCGAAGACGACACCTTTATCGACAAATTACCCAAGGATTTCTACTCGTCGGATGCCTTCGGCGACAAGCTGCTGCAGTACCTCAAGGAGCGCGATCAGAGCCGGCCATTCTTCGCCTACCTGCCCTTCTCCGCACCACACTGGCCATTGCAGGCACCGGCCGAGGTAGTCGAAAAATACCGTGGCCGTTACGACGCCGGGCCCGAAGTCTTGCGTCTGGAGCGCCTGGAAAAACTCAAGGCGCTGGGCCTCATCGAGCCGGATGTCGAGCCGCATCCACTGATTCAACTGAATGCGCAATGGGACGCGCTGAGTGATGAGCAACGGCAGATTTCCGCGCGGGCCATGGAGGTCTACGCGGCGATGGTCGAGCGCATGGACTGGAACATCGGCCGGGTGGTCGATTACCTGCGCCAGCAGGGCCAACTCGATAACACCTTCATCCTGTTCATGTCCGACAACGGTGCCGAGGGCGCACTGCTGGAGGCGTTTCCCAAGTTCGGCCCGGAACTGCTGACCTACCTAAATCAGCATTACGACAACAGCCTCGACAACATCGGTCGTGCCAATTCCTATGTCTGGTACGGGCCGAGCTGGGCGCAGGTGGCGACCGCGCCGTCACGGCTGTTCAAGGCGTTCACCACTGAAGGCGGGATTCGCGTACCGGCGCTGCTGCACTATCCGCAACTGCCGATCAAAGGGCAGATCAGCCACGGCTTTGGCACGGTGATGGACATCACTCCGACGATTCTCGATCTGGCCGGCGTGCGTCATCCGGGCAAGCAATGGCACGGCAAACCGGTGGCGCCGCTGCGCGGTAAATCATGGCTGGGCTTTTTGTCCGGCGAGACGGCGCAGGTGCATGACGAGCACACCGTCACCGGTTGGGAGCTGTTTGGGCGGCGGGCGATTCGTCAGGGCTCGTGGAAAGCGGTGTGGATCCCCGGGCCGGTGGGGCCGGCGACCTGGCAGCTTTATGACTTGAGCAGGGATCCGGGGGAGATTCATGATCTGGCGGCGCATCAGCCGGACAAGCTCAACAGCTTGATAGGGCATTGGCAGCAGTATGTGGAGGAGACCGGGGTGATTCTCAGTGCTTCGCCGTTTCAGCCGGATTGAGGTTGCCTGATAGATCGCTTTCGCGAGCAGGCTCGCTCCCACAAACTGGATTTGCGAATACGATCCAATGTGGGAGCGAGCCTGCTCGCGAATAGGCCCTCAAACTCAGCCATCAAGCCCGGGCAGTGCGCACCTCTTCCGGCACCAACTCATCCCTGCGAACAAACCGGTTCGCCCGCCCGAACGTGCCGAAATCATTGAACCGCACGCCCATCTCGCGCATCACCTTGTGCGCCACCGGCACGGTCATCTGCCGGATGTAAAACGGTTCCTTCACCACAAAATGATGAATCCCGTGGCTGCTGCCGAAGTTGAAGCAGAACGCCTGCAACGGCCACAACCACCACGGGTTCAACACCTGGCATTGCTGCAGCACGTTGCCCGCCTCGATATCGCCGTAGTAATGCATGTTCGAGCTGATGAAGTGCAGGCAAAAGGTGCGCAGCACGTTCGGGCCGATGATCACCACCGCCGCGATGTCGATCACCTGCATCACCGACAGCGTGGTCGCCGACCATTCAATCGGCGAACCCATGAGGTAGGCGATGCCATTCGCCGCATGGAAGCCGAGGAACACGTACCACGCGCCCCAATGCACCAGCGCCAGTGGCGCATAGACTTTCAGCGTGCGCTTGATGATGTTGATTTTGTGCGCCCAGGTCTTGGCCCTTAGCATGCGGATGAACGCCGACATCACGTTGTCACCGACCATCAGCAACCGCGCAAAACCCCACGGTTCGCCGTTGGTGATCGCGCGTTCTTCCATATCGGTTTCGGTGCCGGAGACCTTGTGGTGATTGAGGTGCAGATGGCGGCGGATCCACGGGTTGATCGTGCTCGGCCGCGCCAGCCACACCAGGCCCATCATCAGGTTGTGCGGCACGCGCTGCTTGCGAAAATACATGCTGTGGATCAGGTCGTGCTCCAGCTCGTGGGTCAAGGACGCGAAAAACGCATTCAGCAGCAGGCACACCCACCATGCCATGTGACCCGTGATGTACAGCGTCGCCGAACCGATCATCCCGGCCAGGGCGAAGGCCAGAATCCCCGCGCCGAGGGCGTCCTGGTGTTGCAAAATCGGATAGCGCTGACGCAACTCGACGCCCTTGGCCAGCACCACTTCGCGAATATGCGCTGATCGCTGAGCAGCATTGTGTCGCTGGGGACTTGCAGAAGTACGGTCCATGCTTCCATCCTCTGGTTATTGATGTTCGCATCCTGCCCTGCGAACGCTTTATTAATGGTAGCCGTGAACGCCAACCTGTTGACCGGAAGCGCCAATCAGCATGAAGGAACCGACCTCGCTCGCCAGCTGGACCCGTGCCTTGCGCAAGCAACTCGATGCGCTGGGGCTGGACAGTCTCGGCCTGTGCCAACAGGCCGGACTCGATCCGCAGTTGATGGACGACCCGAACGCGCGTTATCCGTTGTCCGGCACCACGCGCCTGTGGCAACTGGCAGTGCAGTTCAGCGGGGATCCGGCGATCGGCCTGCGAGTGTCGCGCTTCGTTAGCCCGACCACGTTCCATGCGCTGGGTTATGCGCTGGTGGCCAGCGGCAGTCTGCGCGAAGTGTTCGAACGCATCGTGCGTTATCACCCGGTGGTCAGCGATGCGCTGGAACTGGAGTTGAGCCGCAGCGATGACCGCTATCTGTTTCGTCTGAAAATTCCGTCAGGCAATCCGGCGCCGGCCTTCGAAGCCATCGACGCGTTTGCCGCGATCTACGTACGCACCTGCCGTAATCGCCTCGGTCGCGATTACGCGCCGCTGGCGGTGTACCTGCGCCGACCGGAACCGTCCGATGCGCATCAGTGGCACAAGGTGTTCCGCGCCCCGGTGCATTTCTCCTGCGCCGAAGATCGCCTGGAGTTCGCCCTCGCCGACTTCGACAGCCACCTCGACGACGCCAACCCGGAACTGGCCGAACACAACGAAGCGGTGCTCAAACGCACGATGGCCCAACTCCAGCCGCTGACCTGGGAGCGCAAGGTGCGCGACGCCATCGAAGAACAACTGCCCGAAGGCGAACCCAGCGCCGAACGCATCGCTCAGGCCTTGCACCTGAGCCTGCGCAGCCTGCAACGGCATCTGGCGGATGAGGGCTGTCGCTTCGACACGCTGCTCAACGAGAGCCGCGAAAACCTCGCGCTGCTGCACCTGCGCGATCCGCAGTGTTCGTTGAGTGAAGTCAGTTACCTGCTGGGGTTTGCCGACACCAGCAGCTTCAGCCGCGCGTTCAAGCGCTGGACGGGAATGACGCCGGGGCAGTTTCGCGATCAGTTGCGCTGAACATCAGCCCTTGATCAAGCTGCGTTGCAGGCCGGAAGTCCACTGTTCGATCATCGCCTCGCCTACTTCGGCAAAATCGGGGTACTTGCGGCTGTGTCTGGCCATTTCCTCGATCGCCATCTGCATGCCGTGAGCCACTTGTTGCAGTAATTCGTTGCAACGCGCCTCGGTCAGGTTGCATGCCGTACGACCGAACCGCACCAGCATCTTGTACTTGGGCCAGGCTTTTGAACCGCCCAGCAGCAGCGCCATGCTGTCGCTCTTGATATAAACCGACGTTGTGATGATGTCGTACGCCGGCGCGAGCCTGACGGATGACTGCTCTGCACAATCTTCGTAAAGCACGCCGAAATTCTTCAGATGCGCATCACCGTTTTTCAGCCCTGCAGACAACGCGACAATCTTGAAAAACGCTTCCAAGGCAGAGCCCAGCAACTGCGGTGAAACAAATGCCTTGATCTGCCGCGCGGCACCTTCATAGGAACCGTCGTATTTGGCTTTCGACGGCCACCCGTTCAGTACACAGAAGTCTTCGAAACCGAGGTACCCCGAATCGCTCAGGTCAAAACGCTCGACCACCAGAAATTTGCCGCGCTCGCTGAGCTCGAATGTTGGCACTTCGAGGCCGCAGTGCTGTGCCGCCCGCATACAGAAATATTCATTGGTTGCCAGCTGCGGATACTCTTCGGCGCGAAAGGCCTTGACCAGATGAGTCGCGCCCCGATGAGTCAGGCGATCAATCACGGCAGCGCTGTCACGCACCAGCACTTTGGGCTGCACGCCTGACACTCCGGAATACTGACCGTAGGTCTGTAACAGATCTTCGAACAGCCCCTGAGCACCATCGTGCACCAGCAGATCGCTGAGGGATGTTGCCGGAGGCTGATCAGTCGCCGGTGTGCTGGCAATTGCCAGACGGCCGAGCTGATGTGGGCCAACGATAGCCAATAAAGCAAAATCATCGAAGCCACGCACGGCTTTACTGAAGCGCCGCATCAACTCCTCACGCAGCGCGCCTTCGGGCAAGTTCATCTCGAATACGGGGTGAATGCCATGTTCCCAGCCATAGCTGTCCAGGCGAGTGGGCATCGTCAGCGATACCGCATTGTCGGCGCTGGCATCTTCGCGATAACTGAACACACTGTCGTCGCGAATCTGCCCGCGCCCCAGCGTCCCAACCACCTGCTCACCTACACGGATTTGCAACCTGTCCGGCGTTTCAGTCATGGAAATTCACTTTTTGCAGAGTGTCGAGGGTTGGGCGATTGGACTTGCGGGGAACGGCAACCAGCTCGTAACCGAAGCCATTGAGTATCGCCTCAACCTTGCGCAGGCCGATTTCGGAGACCGTGTTGTTTTCGATCCCCGAGATGGTGGCGCGGCTCATGCCGTATTGTTGAGCCAGTGCCTGCTGAGAGAGTTTGCGCGCCTTGCGCAAGCTTCTGATCACTTCGCCGATCTGTTCCATTGCGCAAACCTGCACTGTTTACGATGCATTTATAGATAAATAAATGAAATGCATCACATGCGATGCACCAGTCACCAAACTCTAGCTGAGTTTCAGAATACTTGCACGGCGCATCATTGGCTCAGGACAAAACCCAACTCAAACACTGTGCCACTCGCATCACTGCTCACCCTGACCTGCCCGCCATGCAACAGCATGATCGACTGCACGATCGCCAGCCCCAGCCCACCGGAATCCCCAGGCTGCGCGCGTGAAGGGTCGACGCGATAGAAGCGGTCGAACAGTTTGCCCAGATGTTCTGGCGCGATGACCGGGCCGTGGTTGTGTACCTGTAACCAGCACACGCCCGGCTCATCGTGGCGGCGCAGGCTGATCAGTGTGCCTTCATCGGCGTGACGCACCGCGTTGGCCAGCAGATTACCCAGGGCACGTTGCAGCAGTTGCTGATCGGCCAACAGTTCGCCGTGCAGCCGGTTTTCCAGGCGCAACTGGCGATCATCGGCCAAGGCTTCGAAGTAATCGCACAGCTCGCTGCCGACGCTGTGCAGATCGAGCGTTTGCAAGTCGAGCGCGCGCTCCGCCTGTTCGGCGCGGGCGAGGAACATCAGATTTTCAGCCATGCGTTTGAGGCGTTCGAATTCTTCCATGTTCGACGCCAGCAATTCTTGATACTCCGCCGTGCTGCGCGGGTGATTCAGCGCCTGGCCGTTGCTGGCGAGCAAGGTGTGCAGCGGGGTGCGGAACTCGTGGGCCAGATCGGCAGAAAACTGCGACAGCCGCTGCACGCTGTCGTCCAGCCGCGCCAGCATGCCGTTGAGCGCCTGCACCGGTTCGAGCAATTCGGCGGGGGTGCCGCTGGTGGGCAGACGCTGGTCGAGGCTGCGCAGATCAATGCCGCGCACCGCCGCGCTTAACTGGCGCAACGGTTGCAAACCACGGCGCAGCAAAACCAGGCCCAGCGCGAACGCCAGCAACGCGCCAAGCCCGACGGCCAGGTACAGGCGCAAGCGATAACTGGCGAGCATCTGTTCACGTTCGGTCAGTACCTTGCCGGCGATCACCGTCAGCGGTTCTCCGTTCGGCCCTTGGGCTTCACCGGACAACAACGCCAGCTCGGCGCCGTCCGGCGCCTGCCAGGTCAGCACGTCGTGACGCTGCGGCGTGTGCTCGCGGGGGATCGCGTTAAATGGCGGCAGCTCGCGCTGGCGCGGGTTGATCGCGATCACGTTCGAGCCATCGGCACGCCGCACCAACAGCAGGCTGTCGAGGTTACCGAGCATGTTCTGATAGAGACGTGGCCGCGCCTGCAAGGCGCCGAGGCTGTCACTGTCGGCTAGCAAGGCGCGCACCTGCTCCAGACGGCCGAGCAACGCGAGGTCGTCGCGGTAGGCGATTTCCGAGTCGAGCGAGCGGTAGAGAAACACACCGATCGCACTCAACACCAATGCGCAAACCACGGCGAACGCCAGCGCCAGACGCCAGGCGATCGACCTAGACCGCATCGTCGGGCGCCTCCAGCTGATAGCCGACCCCGCGCACGGTGTGGATCAGTTTCGGCATGTACGGATCATCGACCTTGGCCCGCAAGCGGCGCACTGCAACTTCGACCATGTTGGTGTCGCTGTCGAAATTCAGGTTCCACACCTGCGAGGCGATCAGCGTGCGCGACAGCACTTCGCCCTGACGGCTGGCGAGCAATTGCAGCAGGGCAAATTCCTTGTTGGTCAGGGCAATGCGCTGGCCGCCGCGACTGACCCGACGCCGCAGCACGTCGATTTCCAGATCGGCGATGCTGTAGGACTCGGCCTCGCGCAGCGGCCCGCGGCGCAGCAACGTGCGCACCAGCGCGAGCAATTCGGCGAAGGCGAAGGGTTTGAGCAGGTAATCATCGGCGCCCAGTTCGAGGCCGCGCACGCGGTCTTCGATGGCGTCCTTGGCGGTGAGGAACAGCACCGGGGTGGCGCCGCGCTGGCGGATCAGTTGCAGCAGTTGCCAGCCATTGAGGCCCGGCAGCATCACGTCGAGGATGATCAGGTCGTATTCCTGCTGCTCGACGAAATAGCGTCCGTCGAGGCCATTGAGCGCCACGTCCACGGCAAATCCCGATTCGCCCAGGCCCTTGGCCAGGAAATTCGCGGTTTTGGCTTCATCTTCTACGACCAGCAAACGCATGGCACACCTCAATTGATCAAGCACACAGGCTAGGCGCCTTCGGCGGCGTTGCCCATTACAAACTTGTAATCCGCCTGACGGGGTTCTGACGAAGAGCGGCGGCTAAGGTGATGTACTTCGCTTTCGGAGCCTGTTCATGACCGTCAAATACCTTGCAGCCAGCCTCGCCCTGGGTCTCAGCGCCAGCGTTTTCGCCGCCCCTGAACTGCCGCGCCACGCTGACCTCGACCTGAAAACCGCACGCCTGCTGGCCGACACCGCACTGAGCAATTGCACCGCCACGGTATCGGTGCTCGACCGGGGCGGCAACACGCTGGTGACCCTGCGCGGCGACGGCATCGGCCCGCACAACACCGTCGCCAGCCAGCGCAAGGCCTACACCGCACTGTCGACGAAAACTCCGACCCGGCTGTTCGCCGAGCGCGCCCGCAGTAATCCGGAGACCGCCAACCTCAACACCCTCGATGAGCTGCTGTTGCTCGGTGGCGGGATTCCGTTGTTCGCCGCTGATGAACTGGTCGGCGCCATGGGCGTGGCCGGTTCCGGCGGCGGCGAGCAGGACGAAAACTGTGCCATCAAGGCCGCCGAAAAGGCCGGCCTGACCATTACCCGTTCCCACTAAGGAGACTGACCATGACCACCCTGCGCATGACCTTCGCCGCACTCGGCCTGAGTGCCTTCTCCAGCCTGGCGCTGGCCGCCGGCAATCCATTGAGCGTGCACGTGCTCAATCTGGAAAACGGCCTGCCCTCCCCGGGCGTCAACGTGACCCTGGAAAAACACGTCGGCCAGAACTGGCAGCCACTGGCCCAAGGCACCACCAACGAGCAGGGACGCATCGCGGAACTGTTCCCGGCCAAACAGCCTTTCGAGGCAGGCGAATACCGGGTGGTGTTCAAGACCGGCGAGTATTTCGAGAAGAACAAGCGCGAGACGTTTTTCCCGGAGATTCCGGTGATTTTCCAAGTGAAGCAGACTGACCAGCACTACCACATCCCGTTGCTGCTCAGCCCTTACGGCTTCTCGACCTATCGCGGCTCCTGAATCAACACAGATCAAAAATGTGGGAGCGAGCCTGCTCGCGAAGGCGTCGGTTCAGTCGACATCACCGTTGAATGACCCACCGCTTTCGCGAGCAGGCTCGCTCCCACAGGGGATCTCAGGTGCCCGTCAAATTGTGGACAGCGCGCGCAATCGCTCGGCATCGAGAATCTCGATCTCGCCATACCCCAACCCGATAATCCCCTGCCCCTGCAGATCCTTGAGGATCTGGTTGGTGGTCTGCCGTGACAGCGACAGCATCGACGCCAGCTGCTCCTGCGGCAGTTGCAGCACCCGGCGTGGCGCATCGATTTCGCCGTAGCCCTCGGCGATCATCAGCAAGCGATGGGCCAGGCGAGCCGGGGCCGGCAGCAGGCTCAACTGTTCGAGATTGATGAAGGTCAGGCGCAGTTTGTGGCTCATCAGCAATGCCAGATGGCGCCAATACACCGGCTGTTGGTCGAGGATTTTCAGCAGCGTGGCCTGCGGGATATTCAGCAGGGTGCACGTCCCGACCGCATAAGCATCGTGAGTGCGTGGCTGGCCGTCGAACAGGCAGATTTCGCCGAACCAGTGCGGCGCCTCCACCAGGCTCAGCAACGCCTCCTTGCCCTGCTCGCTCACCGCGCCGATTCGGATCGCGCCGTCGAGCACCGCGTACAGGCCGCAGGGCGGATCACCGCGCTGGAACAGGCGTTGCCCCGCCGCCAGCCGCCGCTCCCGGGCCGCCGCCAGCAGACTATCCTGAAAGGACGCTGGCAGATGACTGAACCATTGCCCGGTCAGCAGCCGTGAACGCTTATCCATGATCACTCCCAATTGTCGCCTGCCTGACAGAGCGAACGCCGAACCCGAGGCATGCTGCACGCACCCTACAGGAGGAACAACAATGAAAAGCCTCGTCGACCATCTCAGTCAATACGCCGCCTACCACCGCGACCCGCGCAACATCGCCAGCCACTTTATCGGCATTCCGCTGATCGTGGTGGCGGTGGCGGTGTTGCTGTCGCGACCAGAATGGTCACTGGGCGGCTTGTGGATCTCTCCGGCGGTGCTGCTGGCACTGGCGTCGGCGTGGTTTTACCTGCGCCTGGAACTGAAGCTGGGCGTGCTGATGACGCTATTGATGGGGCTGTCGGTCTGGGCCGGGCACACGCTGGCGCAGCAGAGCACCATGGTCTGGCTGAGCAGCGGGCTGGCGATGTTCGTGATTGGCTGGGTGATCCAGTTTGTCGGGCACCACTATGAGGGGCGCAAACCGGCGTTCGTCGATGACGTGAGCGGGCTGATTGTCGGGCCGCTGTTTGTCGTGGCCGAAGTGGCGTTCCTGCTCGGCATGCGGCATGAGTTGAAAGAGCAGATCGAGGCGCGGGCGGGGGTGGTGCGGGTCAATCCGAATCGTGCGGCTGTGTAGATCGTATTCGCGAGCAGGCTCGCTCCCACATTTGGAATGTATTTCCCTGTGGGAGCGAGCCTGCTCGCGAAGCTTTTGATCTTAAAGACTGGCGACTTTCTGCCAGACCTTCGGCTTGAAGAACAGCGTTTCACCCTTGGCCAGACCAATCAGGCTGTCGTGATCCTTCACCACTTCAGCCTCGATCAGATCCGTCTGCCCCTCCACCTTCAACGTCACTCGCGTGGTCGCACCCAACGGGCGAATATCACGCACTTCAGCGGCGTGGTGATCCTCCAGTTCATGCCTGGACAACGACACTTCGTGCGGACGGAACAGCACATGGTTGTCGTCGCTGAGCAGCAAGCGGTTGGAGTCGCCGAGGAAGTGATAAACGAAATCGCTGGCCGGGTTTTCGTAGACGTCGCCCGGTGAGCCGATCTGCTCGATCACGCCCTTGTTCATCACCACGATGCGGTCGGCGACTTCCATCGCTTCTTCCTGGTCGTGGGTCACGAACACCGAGGTCAGGTTGATGTCTTCGTGCAGGCGTGCGAGCCAGCGGCGCAGTTCTTTACGCACCTTTGCGTCGAGAGCGCCGAACGGCTCGTCGAGCAGCAGCACTTTCGGTTCCACCGCCAAGGCACGGGCCAGGGCGATACGCTGACGCTGGCCGCCGGATAATTGCTCCGGGTAGCGATCCGACAGCCAGTCCAGCTGCACCATGTTCAGCAGTTCGTGGACCTTGGTCGCGATCTGGCTTTCACTCGGGCGCTGGTTTTTCGGTTTCATGCGCAGGCCGAACGCGACGTTGTCGAATACCGTCATGTGCCGGAACAGCGCGTAGTGCTGGAACACGAAACCGACGTTGCGATCACGCACGTCGTGGCCGGAGACGTCTTCGCCGTGAAACACGATGTTGCCCTGATCCGGGGTTTCCAGGCCGGCGATGATCCGCAGCAGCGTGGTCTTGCCACAACCGGACGGGCCAAGCAGCGCCACCAGTTCACCGCTGTGAATGTCCAGGCTGATGTTGTCCAGCGCCTTGAACGCATTGAAATTCTTGCTGACGTTACGCACTTCGATCGACATGAATTATTCCTCCGCGGCGCTGGCGCGCAGGCGGTTGATACGGTTTTCGCTCCACTGCTTGAGCAGCAGGATGAAGAGCGCCAGGATCAGCAACAGGCTCGCCACGGCGAACGCGGCCACGTGGTTGTATTCGTTGTAGAGGATCTCAACGTGCAGCGGCAAGGTGTTGGTCACCCCGCGAATGTGCCCGGAGACCACCGACACCGCACCGAACTCACCCATGGCCCGCGCGGTACACAGCACCACGCCATAGATCAGACCCCACTTGATGTTGGGGACGGTGACATGCCAGAACATCTGCCAGCCATTAGCGCCGAGCAGGCGCGCGGCTTCTTCTTCCTGCGTGCCTTGTTCCTGCATCAGCGGGATCAACTCGCGGGCCACGAACGGCACGGTGACGAAGATCGTCGCCAGGACGATGCCCGGCAGGGCGAAGACGATCTGGATGTCATGATCCTGCAGCCAAGGCCCGAACAGGCCCTGAGCGCCGAACATCAGCACGTAGACCAGACCGGCGATCACCGGCGACACCGAGAACGGCAGGTCGATCAGCGTCACCAGCATGCTCTTGCCACGGAACGAATACTTGCTCACGCACCATGCAGCGCTGACGCCGAACACCAGGTTCAGCGGCACCGAAATCAGCACGGCGATCACCGTGAGTTTCAGCGCCGACAAGGCGTCCGGTTCAAAGATCGCGGTGAAAAATGCGCCGAGGCCATTCTTCAGACCTTGCGACACCACGATGAACAGCGGCAGCACCAGAAACAGGAAAAAGATCAGCCAGCCGAGGCCGATCAGCACGCGCCGTGACGTAGCGCTGCCACGCCGCGCAGCGTTGGCCGAGGACGCGGCCGCAATAGACGATTGGGACATGTTCGCGCCTCCTTATGGGGTTTCGATGCGCCGCTGCAACAGGTTGATCAGCAGCAACAGGACGAAGGAAACCACCAGCATCAGCACGCCGATGGAAGTGGCGCCGGTGTAATCGTACTGGTCGAGCTTGACCATGATCAGCAGCGGCAGGATCTCGGTTTTCATCGGCATGTTGCCGGCAATGAAAATCACCGAACCGTACTCACCGACACCGCGGGCGAACGCCAGGGCGAAACCGGTCAGCCAAGCGGGCAACAGCGCTGGCAGCAGGATATGGCTGAACACCTGCAACGGTTTCGCGCCGAGGCAGGCGGCGGCTTCTTCGACTTCACGGGGAATGTCAGCCAGCACCGGTTGCACCGTGCGCACCACGAACGGCAGCGTGACGAAAGTCAGCGCCAAGGTGATGCCCAACGGGGTGTAGGCGATCTTGAAACCGAGGTCGGCGGCGAACTGTCCGACCAGACCGGTCGGGGTGTACAGCGCGGTCAGGGCGATACCGGCCACCGCCGTCGGCAGGGCGAACGGCAGGTCGATCATCGCGTCGATCACCTTGCGCCCGGGGAAGGTGTAGCGCACCAGCACCCAGGCCAGCAGCGTACCGATGATGCCGTTGATGATCGCCGCACACAGCGCAGTGCCGAAGCTCAGCTTCAAGGCTGCCAGCACGCGTGGCGCGGTGACGATCGTCCAGAACTGATCCCAGGTGAGTTGGGCGGCGTGGACGAACATCGCCGCCAGCGGGATAAGCACAATCAGGCTGAGGTACACCAAGGTGTAGCCCAGCGTCAGCCCGAAGCCGGGTATGACGGGGGAGATACGACGCGACATAAAAGTCCTTGGTTGAAAACGCATCAATGTGGGAGCGAGCCCTGTGGTGAGGGGATTTATCCCCGATGGGCAGCGTAGCTGCCCCCAAAAACCAGAGCTCGCGGTAGATTTGATCCACCGCAAAGGTCGGCATTGGGGCTGCTGCGCAACCCATCGGGGATGAATCCCCTCACCACAAAAGCTCACTCCCACATCTCAAGTGCCTGAACTTCAGGCTCATTTTGATTCAGATTACTGCGCCTGATAGATCTGGTCGAACACGCCACCGTCGTTGAAGAATTTCGGCTGTGCGGATTTCCAGCCGCCGAAGTCCTTGTCGATGGTCACCAGTTCCAGTTTCGGGAACTGCTGGGCGTACTTCGCCGCCACGTCCTTGTCGCGTGGACGGTAGAAGTTCTTCGCGGCGATCTCCTGACCGGCCGGGCTGTACAGGTGTTTGAGATAGGCTTCAGCGATCTGCTCGTTGCCCTTCTTCTCGGCGTTCTTGTCGACCACCGCCACCGGTGGTTCGGCAAGGATCGACAGCGACGGCACAACGATATCGAACTTGTCAGCGCCGCCGTCTTCTTTCAGTGCCAGGAACGCTTCGTTTTCCCAGGCCAGCAACACGTCACCCTGACCGTTGTTGACGAAGGTGATGGTCGAGCCACGAGCACCGGTGTCCAATACCGGCACGTGCTTGAACAGGGTCTGTACGTATTCTTTGGCTTTTTCTTCGCTGCCGCCGTTGGCTTTCAGACCATAGGCCCACGCGGCGAGGAAGTTCCAGCGTGCACCACCGGAGGTTTTCGGGTTCGGGGTGATCACCGAGACGTCGTTCTTGACCAGGTCGCCCCAGTCCTTGATGCCTTTCGGGTTGCCCTTGCGCACCAGGAACACGATGGTTGAGGTGTACGGGGTGCTGGCGTCCGGCAGACGCTTCTGCCAGTCGGCCGGCAGGGTCTTGCCGAGCTTGGCGATTTCGTCGATGTCGCCGGCCAGTGCCAGGGTCACGACGTCGGCGCGCAGACCGTCGATCACCGCCCGGCCCTGCTTGCCCGAACCACCGTGGGACTGCTGGATTTTCACGGTGTCGCCGGCATGATCCTTCTGCCAGAACTTGATGAATTCGGCGTCGTAGTCCTGATACAGCTCGCGCGTCGGGTCATACGACACGTTGAGCAGTTCGTAATCCTTGGCAACCGCGGAACCGGCAAACACAGCGCTGGCCAGCGCGGCCAAAGCGTAACGGCGAATCGACGACATGGTGAAAGCTCCTGGAATTCTTGGTGGTGGCTTTTTCTTATGTGTTGCTGGAATCGGGTTGCTCATTCAAAGATCGCCGCCTGCGCCAGCGCTTGCGCACAGCCCCCTGCAAAAGCTGGCGCAGGCTGCGATCTTTTTCAGCTCGGCTTGTTACCCGGCTGCTGCAAACGGAATTTCTCTTTGCGTTCGATCTGCACGACCTGAGCGTTGTGCACAGTGATCTCCACCGCGCCAAATCGCAGATCGCGCAGGGCGCTCTGGATTTCACGCAAGATGGTGGTTTCGTCCTGACCGTCAACGCTGCGAAGGGATGCGCTCATGGTGCTGCTCCTTTGAATGGGATATGCCTGGCAGTGGGCGGCACTGCGTTCGGCGTGGGAGCAATATAAGAGAGGCGCAGATATTCTTAAAAAGACTATTTAAGAATGTTTATATAACTAGAAAACATTATCTGACGGGGCAAGGGTTTGCGCGGTATTCACGGGTACAAGAGAACACCGCAACCCCTGTGGCGAGGGAGCTTGCTCCCGCTCGAGTGCGAAGCACTCGCCGTTTTTTTGGGCCTGCTACGCAGTCCAGCGGGAGCAAGCTCCCTCGCCACAGAATCGGGCTCAATCAATAAAAGGCGCATTGCCCCAATCAATCTCCCCCGCCGGCACCGGCCGCCCAAACCAGTAGCCTTGGCCCAGATCACATTCCTGCTCCAGCAGAAACGCCGCCTGCTCGGCCTGCTCGATCCCCTCGGCATGCACCTGCATGCCCATGCTGCGTGCCAGGGCGACGATCACCCGAACGATGGCTGCGTCATCCTCGTCCCACGGCAGACCGGCGACAAAACCCTGATCGATCTTGAGCTTCTGCACCGGCAAGCGCTTGAGCCGCAACAACGACGAGTACCCGGTGCCAAAGTCATCGATGGCCAAGCGAATGCCCAATTCACGCAAGCGATGCATCTGCTCCAGCGCCACTTCCGGGTCATCCATCACCGCGCTTTCGGTGACTTCCAGCTCCAGATACGCCGGATCCAGCCCGGTCTCGTGCAGCACCTGCGCCACCTGCTGATACAGCTCACGCCGGGCAAACAAGCGCGACGACACGTTCACCGCAACAAACGACAACTCAATCCCGGCCTGCTGCCACTGGCACATCTGCGAACACGCCTGACGCATCACCCAGGCGTCGATTTCGGCGATCAGCCCGGTGCGCTCGGCGATCGGGATGAATTCCGCCGGTGACACCAGACCGCGCTGCGGATGCTCCCAGCGCACCAGCGCTTCGACGCCGATCAGCCGACTGCTGTGCAAATCGTGAACCGGTTGGTAATAGACGCGCAGCTCCTGCTGCTCCAGCGCGCGACGCAGCTCGAAGGCAATCTCGACCCGTTGCTGCGCATGGGCGGTCAACTCTTCGGTGTACAGCGCGTAGCCGTTGCGCCCGCTGCTCTTGGCCTTGAACAGCGCGGCGTCGGCATTGCGCAGCAATTGATCGGCACTCAATGCATCACTGGGGAACAGGCTGATACCGATACTGGCGTTGATGAACAGCTGATGCCGCTCGATGCTGAACGGTTCCTTCAGCGCATCGAGAATGCGCTGGGCCAGCGCCGCTGCCTGAACCAGTTGTGGACAACTTTCCGCCAGCACCGCGAATTCGTCACCGCCGAGCCGTGCCAGGGTAATCCCGGGGCCGAACAGGTCCTGCAGGCGCGCCGCCACCGCTTTGAGCAGGCGATCGCCGACGTTGTGCCCGAGGCTGTCGTTGATCATCTTGAAGTGATCCAGATCGATCATCAGCAGGGCGCAGCCGCGCTTGTGGATCTGCGCCGAGGCCAGTGCCTGCTCGGCGCGGTCGCTGAACAACAGGCGATTGGGCAGGTCGGTCAGCGGATCGTGGTGGGCAAGGTGCTTGAGTTCGTGTTCGGAGTCCTTGATCGCACTGATGTCGGAAAACACCGCCACGTAGTGACTGAGCCGGCCCTGATCATCGTGAATCACGCGGATGGTCTGCCACTGTGGATAAATCTCGCCGCTCTTGCGCCGGTTCCAGATCTCACCGCTCCATTCGCCCTCGCTCTCCAGCGTGGCGAACATCGCCTGGTAAAAGCCCGGCGGATGGTGGCCGGACTTGAACAGGCTTGGCTGATGGCCGAGAACTTCGTCGTACTGGTAGCCGGTGATTTCCATGAACGCACGGTTGACGTGCACGATCAGGCCCTGACGGTTGGTGACCAGCACCCCTTCGCGGGTGCAATCGAACACGGCTGCCGCCTGACGCAAGCGTTCACGGTCAGACTGACGCTCGCGTAGCCGCGCACCAATGCCGAGAAATTCGCACAATCTGGCCCGTGCCAGGAAAATCAGGCCAGCGCTGACGGCAGCCCAGACGTAACCGTTGATCAGTTGCCATCGCTGCAGATCGACAGACTCATCAAAGAAACTGTTCAATAAGTAACCAGTTCCCTGCAGCCAGACCACAGCAAGCAACAGGTAAAGCAGCGCTGCACGCAAGGCATCGCGGTAAGTGGCAGGCATTCGGCTGTCCATGTCCCTACAAAAAAGGTTGGAATTATAGGTCAAGAAACATCCAGCGACTCTTATCTGAAAGGGCGACTGGTTTTATCTGTGTGCTTGGTGATAATGCAACGGCTGTTTTTATCTTTATCGAGGGCCCTATAGCCTATGTGGTACGAAGGTTTTCTTGGCTTGTCGGCCTGGTCTCTGGTCGCGGTCACCCTGCTGATGACCCACGTGACAATTGTCGCCGTCACGGTCTATCTGCACCGTTACTCGGCCCATCGCTCGCTCGAGCTGAATGCCGGCCTGAAACACTTTTTCCGTTTCTGGCTGTGGCTGACCACGGCGCAGAACACCCGCGAGTGGACTGCCATCCACCGCAAACACCACGCCAAATGCGAAACCGAAGATGACCCGCACAGCCCGGTCATCAAGGGTCTGTCCACCGTGCTGCGCAAAGGCGCCGAGCTGTATCGCGCCGAAGCCGAGAACCCGGAGACCCTGCGCATCTACGGCAAGAACTGCCCCGAAGACTGGATCGAACGCAACCTCTACAGCCGCTACCCGTTGCTGGGTGTGGCGATCATGGGCGTCATCGACCTGCTGCTGTTCGGCACCATCGGCATCACCATCTGGGCGATCCAGATGATGTGGATCCCGGTCTGGGCTGCCGGCGTGGTCAACGGTCTGGGTCACGCCATCGGCTACCGCAACTTCGAATGCCGCGACGCGGCGACCAATCTGGTGCCGTGGGGCATCCTGATCGGCGGCGAAGAACTGCACAACAACCATCACACCTACCCCAACTCGGCCAAGCTGTCGGTGAAGAAGTGGGAGTTCGACCTCGGCTGGGCGTGGATCAAGGTCTTCAGCTTCTTCAGGCTGGCCAAGGTGCAGCGTGTGGCACCGATCGCCCACCGCGTCGAAGGCAAGGGCCATCTGGACATGGACACCGCCATGGCGATCCTCAACAACCGCTTCCAGATCATGGCCCAGTACCGCAAATTGGTGATCGGCCCGCTGGTCAAGCAGGAGCTGGACAAGGTCGATCATTCGGTACGCCATCAATTCCATCGGGCCAAGCGCCTGCTGTCGCGGGAAACCAGCCTGCTGGAAGACCGTCATCACTTGCGCATCCAGAACATGCTCGAGCACAGCCAGGCGCTGAAGGTCATTTACGAAAAACGCCTGGCCCTGCAGCAGATCTGGGTCAAAACCAGCGCCAATGGCCACGACATGCTCGCCGCCATCAAGGAATGGGTGCACGAGGCCGAAGCCAGCGGCATCCAGTCCCTGCGTGAATTCGCCGACCAGCTGAAAACCTACTCGCTGCGCCCCGCCGCAGCCTGACCGCCATGAACGAATCCCCTGTGGCGAGGGGATTCATCCCCGATCGGTAGCGCAGCTACCGCAAATTTGTCGACGCGTTCTCATTGCTGAAACGCGTCATTTCTACCGCCCGGCGGGAGCAGGCTTCCTCTCTACAAAAGCGCGGAACTTAGCACCGAAAGCCCTATCTCAAAGACACTTCGCCACCCCGGCGGGCTGTACTGTGGCCGTTGTCGAAATTGCGGCACACCTTTTGAGAAACGTGCCGATGGTCAACAACAATCAAAAAGACTCATCCCTTGCGCAGTGGCCCGAGGCCGCGCAAACCCTGATGGCGCTGATGCACGCTCAAGGCGAAGTCGCCCGGCTGAGCGAGCGCGAACAACTGTTCAGTTCATTACTGGTGAGCGTCAACGCGGTGCTCTGGGCGTTCAATTGGGAAACCCGTCAGGTGCTGTATGTCAGCCCTGCCTACGAGCGGATTTTCGGTCGCTCCGCAGGCCTGTTGCTGGCCGACTACAACCAGTGGCGCGACAGCATCTACCCCGACGACCTGGATTACGCCGAACGCAGTCTTGCCGAAGTGCTGCACAAGGGCGCGGTGGAAGACCGCGAGTACCGGATTATCGCCGCCGACGGTCAGGTGCGCTGGCTCAGCGACAAATGCTTCATCAACCGTCAGGACGAACCCGGGCAACCGGTGATCATCGTCGGCATCGCCGAAGACATCACCGACAAGAAGCACATGGAAACCGAGTTGCATCGCCTGGCGACCACCGACGTACTGACCCAGAGCAGCAACCGCCGACACTTCTTCGAATGCGCCAACCGCGAGTTCGAAGAGGCGCGCCTGCAAGGTGCACCACTGGCCTTCCTGCTGCTGGACATCGATGACTTCAAGCTGATCAACGACAGCTACGGCCACCCGGAGGGTGACAACGTGCTGCAACGGATTGCCGAATGCGGACGTGGGTCGTTACGCCGGGGCGATCTGTTCGGACGCATTGGCGGTGAGGAGTTCGCTGCGGTGTTTCCCGGTTGCGCACCGGACATGGCGCTGCAAGTGGCCGAGCGGCTGCAGCAGGAGATTCAGCGCCTGAGTTTCAACCACGAGGGGCAGACATTCGGCATCACCGTCAGCCAGGGCCTGACCAGCATCAGGGATGGCGACGACAGTCTCGAGAGCCTGTTCGCCAGAGCGGATGCGGCCATGTACGAGGCAAAACGGCAGGGCAAGAACCGGATCATTTCTGCCTGATCCAGAATTTCAGCCACCCGAATATCCAATGTGGGAGCGGGCTTGCTCGCGAAGGCGGTAGGTCATTCAGCATTTATGTTGGCTGATACACCGCCTTCGCGAGCAAGCCCGCTCCCACAGGGTTTTGTGAAAAGTCAGATTACTTACGCATCCGCATCAACTCCGGCAGCCCGATCTTCAGCAGCCGCGCCGTACGACTCCTGGCCAGTTCCTCAACGCCCTCATGCTCGGTCAGACGGGCCATTTGCGCTGCCATGTTCATCACCAGCGCTTCCCGGGAATAGACCCCGCCACCGAGCTGATAGACCGACGCAATCAACTCGCGCAGCTCCAGCGGCAGGCGCCAGCGTGTCCGCAGCGCCGAACCGTAGGCCGCGCCAAACTCCGCCAGCGCGTCACCGACCTCCTCCCACTCATCCAGCTCGCCGCCAGCCTGCTTCCACTCCTGCAAACAGCGCAGCAAGGCCAAATCACCGAGACGATGCAGCATGCCCGCGCAGTAGCAGCGCTCCTGATCCAGATCGAGCAGGCGCGCCAAGGTGCGGGCGTATTCCGCCGTGTGCAGCGACAGCCCCCAATAGCGCTCGGCGTAATCCGCCAGGCACGGGTCACTGAGTCTCGCGCTGCGTTTGAGCGCCAGGCCGAGGATCAGGTTCATGCTCTGCCCGGTGCCGAGGCGGTGCAGCGCCTGCCCCAGGGTCTGCACCGCCACACCATGATGTTGCGCCGCACTGTTGGCGGCGGCGATCAGCACGGCGGTGATCTGCGGATCGGTGCGGATCTCTTCTTCGAGCAGCTTCAGGTCGAGGCCATTGGGGTTGAGGCTGCGTTTGACCGCCACTTGCACATCGGTCATCAATGGCGCGCCGTCGGCCTGCTCGCGACGCCGCTCAAGGAACACCGACAAGGTCATGCCCGGCGCCAGCGTCGGCACTTCGCAGAACACTTCTTCGCCGGCATCCAGCAGCAATCCTTGAAGGCGCTCGGTCAGGGTTTCCATGTTCAGGGGCTTGGTCAGATACGCCGTCGGCGCCAGTGGCAGAGCTTCGCGTACGCTGGCACTGTCAGCGCGACTGCTCATCAGAATGAACGGCAGCGGCGGATTGCGTTTGCGCTGGCGCACGCTGCGCAGCACGCTCAAACCATCGATGCCCGGCAACTCCCAATCGACGATAGCCAGGTCATAAGGCACTTCGCTGAGTAACGACATGGCTTGCTGGCCATCGGCACACAAGTCCAGCCGCGCATCACAGCGCACGTTGAGCAACACTTGTTTAAGCAGGTCACGAGACCACGGATCGGCCTCGGCAATCAGCACTCGGGGTACGGCGGGTAAATCAACGGCGGTCATGCGCGCTCTCCCTTGCAATGCCTGAACCTTAGCCAATGCTGGCCTATCGATACAGCGCAAAAGGGTTTCCGAGGCATAAAAAAACCCGCCGAAGCGGGTTTTTCTCGATCAGATCACACAGTGCCCGGAATTACAGCTCCGAGAAGCACTCTTCGATGATCGCCAGACCTTTGTCCAGTTGCTCGTCCGGCGAGGTCAGCGGTACGAGAACGCGCAGCACGTTGCCGTAGGTGCCGCAGGACAGCAGGATCAGACCCTTGTCGCGCGCCTTGGCCACGACAGCCGCAACGGCGGTCGGGTTCGGCTTGTGGCTGTCGCCGTTTTCGAACAGCTCGACCGCGATCATCGCGCCCAGCGCACGCACTTCGCCGATCACCGGGTACTTGGCCTGGATGGCCTTCAGACCGGTTACCAGACGCTCGCCGACAGCCTTGCAGCGGTCCAGCAGTTGCTCTTCTTCGAACACTTCCATCACGGCCAGCGCCGCCGCGCAAGCGATCGGGCTACCGGCGTAGGTGCCGCCCAGGCCGCCCGGAGCGATGGCGTCCATGTATTCGGCCTTGCCGCAGACACCGGCGAGCGGGAAGCCGCCAGCGATGGATTTGGCGAAAGTGGTCAGGTCGGCAGCAACGCCCATCTGTTCCATGGCGAAGAAAGTACCGGTACGGCCAGCGCCGGTCTGCACTTCGTCAGCGATCAGCAGGATGCCGTGCTGGTCGCACAGGGCACGCAGACGCTTCATGAATTCCTTCGGCGCGACGTAGAAACCACCTTCACCCTGCACCGGCTCGATGATGATCGCGGCGATGTCTTTCGGCTCGGCGTCGTTCTTGAAGATGCGCTCGATGGAAGCGATCGAGTCATCGATGCTCACGCCGTGCAGTTCGTTCGGATACAGCGCGCGGAAGATGCCGCCTGGCATCAGGCCCATGCCGGCCGAGTAAGGCACGACCTTACCGGTCAGGCCCAGGGTCATCATGGTGCGACCGTGGTAAGCACCGGTGAAGGCGATCACGCCGGCACGGCCAGTGGCGGCACGGGCGATTTTCACGGCGTTTTCCACGGCTTCGGAACCGGTGGTCACCAGCAGGGTTTTCTTGGCGAAATCACCTGGCACCTTGGCGTTGATCTTTTCGCACAACTCAACGTACGGCTCGTAGGCCAGTACCTGGAAGCAAGTGTGGGTCAGCTTGTTCAGCTGTTCGGTCACGGCGGCGATGATTTTCGGGTGCACGTGGCCGGTGTTCAGCACAGCGATACCGCCGGCGAAGTCGATGAATTCACGACCTTCAACGTCAGTCACGGTAGCGTTCTTCGCCGATTCAGCGAAGATCGGGTGAATCTGGCCAACACCACGTGGAACAGCTGCGGTACGACGGGCCATCAGTTCAGCGTTAGTCTTGCTCATTACAGTCCTCATTCACCGCTCATCGGGCGGCGTGGTTCAAGGATTAAGCGGGAGAAATCGGCGGTGGCAGCATGCGATGATCGACTGCCACGGCGTTCCTGGCCGCAGAGAAAATTCCGGTTTGAAACGACGCAAAGGGACAGCGCTCTCGTGCCCTTTGCGTTTGCAGCGATCCCTTTCCCGGCTTAGATGCCAAGGCAGAGGTATTTGATTTCCAGGTAATCTTCGATGCCGTACTTGGAGCCCTCACGGCCCAGGCCCGAGGCCTTGATGCCGCCAAACGGCGCGACTTCGTTGGAGATCAGCCCGGTGTTGACGCCGACCATGCCGTATTCCAGGGCTTCCGCTACACGGAACACACGACCGAGGTCACGAGCGTAGAAGTAGGACGCCAGACCGAACTCGGTGTCGTTGGACATGGCGATCACTTCGGCTTCGTCTTTGAAGCGGAACAGCGGCGCCAGCGGGCCGAAGGTTTCTTCCTTGGCGACAGCCGCGTTTTTCGGCACGTTGGTCAGGATGGTCGGCTCGAAGA
This sequence comes from Pseudomonas sp. JAI115, assembly GCF_014200835.1. Lineage (NCBI taxonomy): Bacteria > Pseudomonadati > Pseudomonadota > Gammaproteobacteria > Pseudomonadales > Pseudomonadaceae > Pseudomonas > Pseudomonas sp. JAI115. Next base: position 75,701 of record NZ_JACHCY010000009.1, on the reverse strand, counting down.
AGTTGCCTTCCATCGGCTTGCCACCGGCCAGCACGGTGGCGCCTTTGGCCACGGCGTCAGCGATATGCTCTTGCACCTTGGCCACGGCTTTTTCGTCGATCAGCGGGCCAGTGGTGGTGCCTTCTTCCAGACCGTTGCCGATCTTCAGCTTGGCCACCGCCACTTTCAGCTTCTCGGCGAACGCGTCGTAGACCGAATCCTGAATGTACAGACGGTTGGCGCAGACGCAGGTCTGGCCGTTGTTGCGGTACTTGGAAATGATCGCGCCTTCGACGGCCTTATCCAGATCCGCGTCGTCGAACACGATGAACGGCGCGTTGCCGCCCAGTTCCAGCGAGACTTTCTTGATGTCCTTGGCGCATTCCGACATCAGCTGACGGCCGATTTCGGTCGAGCCGGTGAAGGACAGCTTGCGCACGATCGGGTTGCTGGTCAGCTCGCTGCCGATGTCGCCGGCGCTGCCGGAGACCACGCTGAACACACCTTTAGGGATGCCGGCACGCTGGGCCAGTTCAGCCAGAGCGAAGGCGGAGAATGGGGTTTGCGAAGCCGGCTTGAGCACCATGGTGCAACCGGCGGCCAGCGCAGGGCCGGCTTTACGGGTGATCATCGCCGCCGGGAAGTTCCACGGGGTGATGGCAGCAGTAACGCCGATCGGCTGCTTGATCACGATCAGACGCTTGTCCGGCTGGTGGCCCGGGATCACGTCACCGTAGATACGCTTGGCTTCTTCGGCGAACCACTCGATGAACGAAGCGGCGTAAACGATTTCGCCCTTGGCTTCGGCCAGCGGCTTGCCTTGCTCGAGGGTCATCAGGCGCGCGAGGTCGTCCTGGTTCTCGATCATCAGTTCGAACCAGCGACGCAGCTTGCCTGCACGCTCCTTGGCGGTCAGTGCACGCCAGGCCGGCAGCGCTTTGTCAGCGGCTTCGATGGCACGGCGGGTTTCGGCGGCGCCCATTTTCGGCACGGTGCCGAGGATTTCGCCGGTGGCCGGGTTGTTGACCTTGATCGTCTGACCGTTGTCCGCATCGACCCAAGCGCCATCAATGAAGGCTTGCTGGCGGAACAACTGGGTATCTTTAAGCTGCATGTCGGCTTTCCTTAACAGCACCGCGGCCTGCGCGGAGCAAAATTATGATTGTAGAAAGGCGCCTCGCAAGGCTGCCGTCAGGGAAATCATCTACCGGGTGAGGCGCAGCGATCGTGCGTTATTCACAGCATCTGCGCATCCACACCCCGTCAAAGAGCGTTTGAAATCTCAAACGGATCGTAGGAGCAAAGGGGGTAAAGGACAATAGGTCGTTCGAAAAAAAGAACAAAATCCCAGCGTTTGCTGGTTTTTTCAGATCAACGAGCAAAAAGCCCCGGCCGCAGCCAAACCATAGATCAGCCAGGAAAAAGCGCCAAGCGAGGGTTTTGCAGGACGTTACAGCTTTAAGGAATGCAGCGATTCACACCGACACGCGCACTGACAAAACCCGCCAAAACCCGGCATGGACGCCCCGAGCCGACCTAGGTATGATGTCGCCCGCTGCACCAGTAGCTCAGCTGGATAGAGTACTGCCCTCCGAAGGCAGGGGTCGTGGGTTCGAATCCCGCCTGGTGCGCCATGAATTGAAACGAGAAAGCCCCGGACTGTGATGGTCCGGGGCTTTTTTGTGGGCGCAGTGTTTCATGCGACGACGGTCACTCCGTCGTCCAGTCAAACTCATCGTAATCGTCGTCTTCCTCTTCTTCCCCAACCTCCTCAAAAACCTCGTCTTCTTCCACGACGTCTTCTTCCGACTGGTTCAGCAGAAATTCCTTGCGCGCCTCAGTAATCGCGCGCCGCATCTCCTCGCCCTTCTGCGGGCAGTTGAGGAGTTGGGCGATGCGGTCGATTTTTGCTGCCACTTTGTTCTCCAGCGCTTCAGCCATGGCCCGATAGTGCGCGTTTTTGCCGGGCAATGCCAAATGGCTGGGTGAACAAGCGGTCAGTTCTGGCGTATGCGCTCAAGTCGCAGGTCGAGGTTCACCCCGGGGTAGCGTTTGTGCAGATTGTTGTACAGCGCATCCGCGGCTTGCGACTGGCCGGCCTCGCGCAGGCGCAGGACTTCGCGCAGTTGCTCATCCAGGCCGTTGGCCGGGGCGGCGGCGCGTTTGCTGAGTCTGGCTTCGTCGGCGCTGATCGCGTCGCTTTGCATCGGCTCGGCCATTTCCATCATCGGTGCCGGTGCGGACATGGCCGCAGCGGGCGGAGCCGGCAGTGATTGCGCTTCGGGGGCTTGCTTGCGCGCCAGTGGCGCAGCCGGTTTGGCCGCCGGGGCGAAGTCGAATTGCGGCTGCGGCTCGGGTGCACGTTGCACCAGCGACAACATCAGTGCCACACCGACCACGCTGGCGAATGCGACCTGCCAACGCGGTTTCTGGCAGGCCCGCAGCCAGCGTTGCCACAGGCCTGGCTTGGGCACCGGTGTTTCGCGGAGAGCAGCCTTGAGGATGAACGCATCAAGGTGCGCCGGCGGTTCAACATTGTGCTGTTCGCGTACATGTTTGATCACAGATTCTTCGGGTGTCTGGCGGGCGTCAGTCATGTCAGTACCTCCTCGGCCAGCAGCCGACGCAGTTTTTGCTGGGCGTAGCGCAAGCGGCTTTTGACGGTTTCCAGCGGTGTTTCGGTGAGGCTGGCGATTTGTTCCAGGTCGAGGTCGCCGTGGGCACGCAGCAGGAACACTTCGCGCTGATCGGCAGGCAAGGTTTGCAGAGCGCTTTCCAGGCGCTGGTTGTCGCGGCTGAGGTTCAGCAATTGTTCGGGATCATTGGTCTCGTCGCCAATCGCATGCAGCTGTTCGTCGTAGCTGTCGTGCAGCGGCTGATGTGCGCCGTGTTTGCGCCAGTGATCGATCAGCCGATTGCGCGCAATCTGGAACAGCCATGTACGAAACGTCGCCCGTCCCTGTGGCTGACTGTTGCTGCGGATCAGGCTCAGCCAGGTGTCCTGAAAGACTTCGTCAGCCAGTTCCGGTTTGCCGCTCAATCCGAGCAGAAACCGATACAAACCCTGACGATGGCGCGCGTACAGAATCTCGAACGCCGCGCCGTCGCCCTCGCGATAACGCGCCAGCAGCGTTTCATCGCTGCTGGCGGCCGGGCTGTCTGGCGTAGCAAACAGCTGACTGATGAAGCCTTGCAAGCGGCTCACTATTCAATCCGTCGCTCAGTGGGCATCGCGATCGATGCGGTTGAGGTGCGCAGGCTTTGCGCCAGTTCCACCAGTTGCACGAACTCGTTGCGCAAGCCGAAGCGGTCGTCGCCCCGAGCGCCACGGGCCAGGGTTTCGGTGTCCTTGAGGCTGAAGTCGCCGGTGTAGCGAGCGTCCTTGAGCTGCTGGGAAAACGCCGCCACTGCCGCCGCGAAACGCAGGTCCTCACTGGCCGGTGCGACCTGATTGGCAATCGGCCGCTCGATCAGCAGACTTTTCCCACCTTCGGGCTGTTGATAACGCACACGCAGCATCGCCAATTCTCCATCCTTCGCAGCAACCACCTTCTCCGATTTACCGTAGCGCAGCGGTTCCAGCCAGCCCTGCTTACCTGCCGGGACAATTTCATACAGCGAGGTCACCGTGTGTCCTGCGCCGACTTCACCGGCATCGACTTTGTCATTGCTGAAATCCTCACGCTTCAAGGTGCGGTTTTCGTAGCCAAGCAGGCGATATTCACTGACCTGCGCCGGGTTGAATTCCACCTGCAATTTGACGTTTTTCGCCACCACCGTCAGGGTCGAACCGAGTTGATCCACCAGCACCTTGCGCGCCTCGCGCAGGTTGTCGATGTAGGCGTAGTTGCCGTCACCGGCGTCGGCCAGTTGCTCCATCAAGTGTTCATTGTAGTTATCCACACCGAAACCCAGGGTAGTCAGGGAAATCCCGGTTTTGCGTTTATCCACAGCCATTTGCTTGAGGCTGTCGAAGTCGCTGATGCCGACGTTGAAGTCACCGTCAGTGGTCAACAGGATGCGGTTGATGCCTTTGGGGATGAACGCCTGCTGCGCCATTTGATAGGCCAGTTCGATGCCCGACGCACCAGAGGTTGAACCGCCGGCGGTCAATTGCTCGATGGCTGTGCGAATTTTCGCTTTCTCGCGTCCGGAAGTCGGCTCCAGCACCACGCGGGATTCGCCGGCATACACCACCAGCGAAACACGGTCCTGTTCGCGCAACTGATCGACCAGCAGTTTCAATGTGCTTTTGACCAGCGGCAGCCCTTCGCGGCGATCCATCGAGCCGGACACATCCACCAGAAACACCAGATTCGCCGGGGCCAGCTCCGCCACAGCCCGGTCAGAGGCCTTGATGCCGATGCGCAGCAGGCGGGTGTGCGGATTCCATGGCGTGGCGGCCAGTTCGGTGGTTACGCCGAAGGGCGAACCATCGCTGGGCAGCGCGTAGTCATAGGGAAAGTAATTGACCATCTCTTCCAGTCGCACCGCGCCTTCAGGTGGTAAACGCCCTTGATTGAGCAAACGCCGGACATTGGCGTAGGCGCCCGTATCGACGTCAGCGCTGAAGGTCGAGACCGGAGCCTCGTCCACGCTGTGGATCGGGTTGTCGGCCAGCGCCTGATATTGCTCGCGCTGCTCGTCACGATAGCCTTGTGGATAACTTTCCGAAGCCGGCATCGCCGCGAAACTGGCAATCGGCGCCGTACGCGCACTGCGCTTGGCCAGCGCACTGTCGGTAACGAGCGCCTCATGCTGAATCAACGCCTGTGGCTGGGCCGGCGCCGGAACGGCAGCCGATTCGGGATTGGAAGACACGCCGCAACCGGCGACGGTCAACAACACACCGACGGCAACGGGTCGCAGAAAAGGCAGGGAGCGGGACATGGGGGCTGACCTCGGGATGAAAGTGATCCATTCATCCACTGAGACGGGCAGCCCCTTCAGATCGGGTTAAGCGCCGCTGAAAATATTTTCAGCGGTGATAACGCCGCACCACGCTGCTGTTACGCAGTACGTGTCCTTTGATTTTGTCCATCAGCTCGGCGCGGGTCAGACCGGCGGGCAAGGCGTCCGGGGCCAGATCCAGGGCGTAAATCTGAATGATGTAGTGGTGGGCGCTGTCGCCGACCGGTGGGCACGGCCCGATGTAATGGGTGGTGCCTTTACTGTTGGTACCGCCCACGCCTTCAAGACTGGATTTGGCGCCGACGCCGGCCGGGATCTGCCGGGTGGTGGCCTTGATGCCGTAGTGAATCCAGTGATCGACGCCAGCGCCTTTCTGGCCGTCCGGGTCGTGCATGACGATCGCGTAGCTCAGAGTGCCGGCAGGCCCGGCGTTCCAGGCCAGTGCCGGGGACTGGTTCTTGCCACCGCAACCGGTCGCATCGCTCGCGGCGGCCGAGGTGAACAGACGGTTGTCCGAGACACCGGGGATGTCGAGGGTAAAGCGCTCGGCCGCCTGCGCCGGAAACTGCACGCAAAGGGCGACGGCGACGGCCGCCAGCCAAGGGTTGAGAGAGGTCAATCGGGTCATTCCGGGAGTACCTTGTGCAGTTGGGCCTTCGTCGGCCTGCAAACTATAGCTGTACCGTTCGTAGCTTGGCAGTGGCAATTGGCTGAACCTCGCACGGCGGCGCAAACTCGTAAGAGAAATGCCTGTCAGGAGCACGAACATGAGCCTGCACCGTGTCGCCCGTGTCGCCGATGTCCCCGAAGACCGTGGCCTGCAAGTCGAAATCGGCGAGCGCAAGATTGTCCTGCTCCACGCCAATGGCCAACTGCGCGCATTTCAGGGCGAATGCCCACATGCCGGGGCGCCACTGGCTGACGGCGCGCTGTGCAACGGACGCCTGATCTGTCCTTGGCATAAAGCCGCATTTCGCGTCGAAGACGGCGCGTTGTGCGAGCCACCGGCCCTCGACAGCCTCAAGCGTTATCCGCTGGAGTTACGTGGCGATGAGGTCTGGGTCGATGATCAACCGCTGCCGGATGCGCACACGCCTCCGGCCGATGATTCACGCACCTTTGTGATTGTCGGCGCAGGTGCAGCGGGCACGGCATGTGCGGCGGCTCTGCGGGAGAAAGGTTTCGGTGGCCAGATCATCATGCTCGACCGCGAAGCGGAGGCCGGTTACGACCGCACGGTGCTGAGCAAATTCGTCCTCGCCGGCGAGATGTCGGCGCAGGAAACTCCGCCTCTGCGCGACGAAGACTTTTATAAAGAACAACGCATCGAACGCCGGCAAGGCGCAATCACTGCCCTCGACGCTTCAGCGAAAACCCTGCATCTGAGCGACGGCCAATCCCTGTCCTACAACGCCGCAGTGCTCGCCACCGGCGGCGAGCCCAACCCGCTGCAACTGCCCGGCGCCGACCTGCCGCAGGTGTTTGTCTTGCGCTCGAAAGCCCAGGCCGAACAGATCATGCGCACCGCCAACCCCGAACAGCGGGCGCTGATCATCGGCGACAGCTTTATCGCCCTCGAATGCGCCTCGGCCCTGCGTCAGTTCGGCCTCGACGTCACGGTCATCGCCCGCCATGCGATTCCGTTTGCCGCGCAATTTGGCGAAGCGGTGGGCAAGGCGATCCGTGCGCTGCATGAACAACACGGGGTGAAATTCATCACCGATCACGAAGCCCGGGAAATCACCGGTGACGGTAAGGTCGAGGCGGTGCTGCTGGATAACGGTTTGCGCGTTTCGGCGGATCTGGTGCTGGCGGGAGTTGGCGTTCATCCGGCCACAGAAGCGTTCGCTTCGCTGCCAAGGGAGAAAGACCAGTCACTGCGCGTTGATGCCGGTCTGCGGGTCTGCGAAGGTCTATGGGCGATTGGCGATATCGCCACGTTCACCCTGAGCGGCCAGCCGCAACGCATTGAGCATTGGCGCCTGGCCCAGCAGCACGCACGCATCGCTGCCGCCAACATGTTGGGCGCCGATGAGCATTATCTGGATGTGCCGTTTTTCTGGACCTGGCACTTCGGCAGGAACTACGACTACCTGGGCCACGCCAGTCAGTGGGATGAAATCGAGTTCAAGGGCGAACCCGAGCATCCGCCCTTCATCGGCCTGTTTGGCCACAACGGCGTGGTGGTTGCCGCCGTGGCATGCGAGGAGGAGCGGGCCATGGCGATGCTGGCCGAGCGGATGAAGCAGCCGCTCACCATGGAGGAGGCTTGGCGGCTGATTCGCAGTTGAATGCTGAACAATGTAGGAGCTGCCGAAGGCTGCGATCTTTTGATCTTTAAAATCAAGATCAAAAGATCGCAGCCTTCGGCAGCTCCTACAGGGGAGTCGTCGTTCAGGTGGGGCGGTTCACTGGGTCGCGATTATCGTCGTCCTCGGCGTGCAGGAAGATCACCCGGGGATATTCCAGCGGCGCCAGCGGTGGCGGCAATTCCGTCGGTGCCAGTGGACGAAAGTTCAGCACCACATGGCTGATATCACCTTCCTGATCGTTGTGGATGGTCATCACCCCGGGTGTGCGCAGCTTCTCCAGGCGGTCATCGCAAAGGCGGAAGCTCTTGCTCAGCCCTTCATCATCGACCACCGGTGCCGGCAAGCGACGCTGGGCGAAGCTTCTGCTTTTGCGCTGCTGATAACGCGCCCAACCAATCAGGATCACTGCGTTGACCAGCGCCACCCACAGGTAGATCTGCAACGTACCCAGAGCCTCGAACGCCGAGTTGTCGATGCGTGGCCCACCGGCGTGGGTCTCGATCAACGGCCACAGTCCGCGAATCAGCAGAAACAGCAGGCCGACCCAGGCCAGCACGGTGAGGACCACATCGACCACCACCAGGAAGGGCCGCTGCCGGGTCCGGATGATTTTCATTTGATGACCTCCTCTTCGTCGTCGCCAACCGGCTTGATGCCGCGGTCAGGGCTGACCCAGCGTGCACGCTTCTGATGCTGACCAAACAGCACTTTTGGGAAACTGACCAAGGTGGTGAGCAGGCTGACCAGCCAGAACGCGATCGGATACCAGACCACCCAGAACATGGTTCGGCCCAGACCCGGTTCATAGCGCCGATCGATGATGATGCTGACCGCGAATTGCACCAGGCAGACGAACGCCAGCAACAGGCCGGTGAACGCCGGGGGCATCAGGTGATGCACGGCAATCGATTCCGGCATGACCACGAACTTGCCGACGCCCCAGAAAATCACCGACAGCAGGAAGGTGAAGGCCCAACCGGTTGACAGGCAATATTCGAACAGCAGCGGCCACAGGTAACGATGGCGGTACTGCCAGATGCCGCGAATGTTCTTGAACAGCACCTCGGCGCCACCCTGCGCCCAGCGCAGGCGCTGCTTCCACAGACCGCGCAGGGTTTCCGGCATGAGGATCCAGCACAGCGCGCGCGGCTCGTAGAAGATGCTCCAGTGATCGAGTTGCAGCTTCCAGCTGATGTCGATGTCTTCGGTGATCATGTCCGGGCTCCAGTAGCCGACCCGGTTCAACGCGGTACGACGAAACGCGACGATCACCCCGGACACGGTGAAGATCCGCCCGAACACCCGTTGCGTACGCTTGATCAGACCGATGATCGACGAGAACTCGCCGACCTGCACCCGCCCGACCAGGGTCGAACGTGTGCGGATGCGCGGGTTGCCGGTCACTGCGCCAAGCCGCGCGTTGTCGAGCATCGGCGCCACCAGATAGGCCGCCGTGTTCGGCGCCAACAGCGCGTCGCCGTCGATGCACACCAGATATTCGCTGCGCGCAGCAATCGCACCCATGCGCAGGGCCACGGCCTTGCCCTGGTTTTCCGCCAGATGCAGCACCCGCAGGCGTGGGTCTTCCTGAGCGAGCCGGTCGAGCACTTCGGCGGTGTTGTCCTTGGAGCCGTCGTTGATCGCGATGACTTCGATGTTCGGGTAGTGCTGGGCCAGCGCCGCGTGAATGGTGTCGGCAGCGTTTTCGCCTTCGTTGTAGCAAGGGATCAGGATCGAGATCAGCGGCTCGCCTTCCAGTGGCGGCGGCAAAGTGTCGTCCTTCCACGGCCAGTGGCGTTCCCAGTGCAGCCAGAAATACAGGCCGCCGGCGATCCACAGCCCGGACATGAACAACGGGTAGAAGAACACGAAGTCCATCAGGAACTGCCCGGTGACCAGGAAGATCAACCCCAGCGGCACGCCGAGGACGAGCGCCAGAACAAGCAGGGCTAACAGTCTATCCAGCATGTCATGGGTTCCATTTGTTGGAGAGCGCAGGCCTTACGGTTTTCAGGTCCGGCAGGTTGTCGAGGAAGTTGTCCGGGTAGTAACCGAAACTGGTCGCACCCTGACGCTTGAGCCGGCCCATCCAGTCGGCCAGTTGGGCGCCATCGATGTCGGCCTGATCCTTTTTCGTCCAGTCGCGGGCCTGCAGTTCGAACACCGTGCGATCCAGCGCGCCGGGGCGCTGTTTGATCTTCGCCACCAGTTGTTCGAGCCACGGGCCGGATTGCGCCTGGGTCTGTTTTTCCATCAGCGGCATGGCCATCGGCGCCGTCCAGTCGTAGGTCACGAGGAAGTCGTCGAGGTTCTGCGCAAACCAGGCTTCGCTCTCAGGATTGAGCACCGGTTCGGCGAAGAGGTTGCGTGCGGTCAGCACCTGCGGGCCACGGATCGCACGCACCTTGGCAGTCAGTTCGTTGGTGAAATCGATCAGGTATTTACTCTTGAAGCGCGTCCAGCGCTGCATCGCCGCCGGATCATCGCGCAGGGCGGCGATCGAACCCGGCAAACCGTGCGCCGTATAGGCTTTCAAGGCCTCCGGACTGGCGTCTTCGAAGTCCGAGAGCACCGTGTCGTCGTGATAAAGGATGCCGTCGACCGAGGTCAGACGCGCCACGTCTTCGTAGATTTCACCGATGATCCGCCGTACTTGCGGATCGAATGGCGACAGGCGTTGATACTGGCCCGGATCGACCGAGGTGCTGCCGGTCTTCGGATCCCAGCGCGTAACACGCGGCAGCTTCGAATCGAGGCCGAAACTCAGCACCGGCATCCACGCGAACACTTTCACGTGCGCCCGAGTGCGCAGTTGCCAGGCAACGCGATCGAAAATGTCGGCGCGCACCGGCAGATGACGGTTAGGGAAGTACAGCGAGTGCACCAGCCCGTCGCCCTTCGGATCGGCGAAGGCCTGCAGGAACACGGTGTTGGCGCCCATGTCGGCCATGCGCTGGATCAGCTTGCCAAGGTTGATTTCCTGCTGCGCCGGATCCGGGTCATAAACGTTGTCGAGATCGACGTGCACCACACGCATGGCGAAATCCGACTGCACGCCAACGATGCTGTTGGCGAAATGCTCGCCGTCAGGATCGGAGGCCACCAGGAAACGCGGGCTGCTCATCAGGTTGTCGAGGGCGTCGAGACCGTCGTCCAGGGTCAGGGCCATTTCGTAGCCCTGCTCGCCGACCACGGTCAGCGAAGTGCCGTCCGCCGTGCCGTATGGCCAGACCCAGACACGCGGTTTTTTGCCGGTGACCTTGCGGATTTTTTCCGAGATGGCCGCGACGTCATTGCGTATTCGGGCACGGAACTCTTCTTCGGATTCGTAGCGTTTGGTGAGCGGATCGTAGCGACGCGTCGCCGCCGCCGGCTGCAGGTTGCCCTGCGGGTTGGCAAGAACGCCTTTGTGGTTGGCGTCGGTGTGCGCGGCGATTTCCACCAGCCCCGATCGCGAAATCTCGCGCACCTGATCCCAGGTCAGGAAGTCGGAGCGTGCGCGGGGTGCACCGGCAAAATCCACCGGTTGATTGAGCGGGGTGTCGATCCAGGTGCCGACCGGTGCCAGCAAGGCGTGCCAGTTGTAAGCACGCAGCACCGGCAACACGCGGGTATAGAAGCTTGAATAACCGTCGTCGAAGCTGAGCAGGATCGCTTTGGCTGGCAGTTCCGGGCCGCTCTTGCGCGCGGCCATGATCTGGTCGACGGTGACTGGTTGATAGCCGTTCTCGCGCAGCCACGCGAGCTGCTCGATCATGCGCTCGGTGCGCACCGCCACCACCGCCTGATCGGGGTCACGGTCTTCGACGTCGTGATAGGCGATGCCCAGCACGTGGTTTTTCGGCCACGGTTTTTCATTGGCCGCCACCGGACGTTGCGACGGCGGCGCGAAGGCCGGGGCTTGCTGGGCGCAGGCGCTGATCAGCAGCACTCCCAGCAGAAGGATGAAACGCGTCATCAAAGGCATCTTCAAACTCTTCTAGAAGCGGAAAGTGAGGTCGACAAGCAGACGCAGATCGGTCTCCCGATCACCGTCGTAGGGCCGGTTGATCACACTGAACAAGCCGCCCACCTCGAACACGTCGTTCCAGGCATAACGCTGACCGTAGCCGAGCATCGCCATGCCGCCGGTGCCGTGATCACGTTGGCTGTAGGTGCCCGCACCCGCCTGGAATTGCTGGCTCCAGGATGTTTCGTAGCGGTGGTAAAGCACATGGTTGACGTTGACCGTCGGCATCACGCTGAAGTCCGACTTCGGGTTGAAGTACGGCACGTCATCGGATTTCGAGTTGTGGCTGGTGCCGACTTCCAGACCGGCATCGACCTGCACGTTCGGCGCGCTGTAGACACCCTCGCGCCCGGTGAGCAAGGCCTCGAGGCGGTTGTTGCCATCACTGAAGTGCGACGGGCTGACCGACAGCCGCCACTCGCGGCTCTCGTTGGCGCGCCAGCGGATGAACGCGTTGCCGCCGTTGGCCTTGATGTCGCTGTTGAGCGCACGCAACGGCGTCTCGGCCGACAGATAGGCGAAGCTGCCGCCGTACTGCCAGTTATCGTTGATGTCGCGGGCAATCGCGATGCGCGCGCCCTGCTTGGCGCCATAACCGTAATTGTGGTTGGAGACCTCGGCTTCCAGGCTCATGTCGCGGGTACGACGTTCCAGGCCCACGCGCTGGAAACGGTCGGTACCGGTGCCTTCGGCGAAGTCGCCGGTGGCATAACCGGCGCCAACGAACACCCGCCAGTCTTCATCGATCGGCGGGCTGTACAGGGTGCTCTGGATGCCGAAATCGCGGCTGCCACTGACCGCGCCCGCACCGCCGCTGCCGCCGCCCCCATTGGCCTTGCCACCGTAGGCTTCGACGCGCAATTCGGACATGTCGTGCACTTCGCGCTCGCGGGCCGCGCGTTGCACCTGGCGGTTGTCGGGAAAACGCGCGACCACGTCATCGGTCAGCGCATCCATTTGCCGCCATTCCTGCAGGGTCATCGCGGTGCGCGCCTGAGCCAGTTCCAGGCCCATGTCGCGCGGGGCCATGCTTTCGGTTTCCTTGAGCTGGTTTTCAGCGCGGCGTGGCCACTGTCGGGCCAGGTACAGATCGGCCTGGGCCAGACGCAAACCGAGGTTGCCCGGGGCCTGATCGACCAATGTCTGCAGGCGCTCCTCGCCGTGCGGCAGGTCAGAGCCGTAGGTACCGGCCTGCGCCGCGAGCTGCTGGGCGTCCATCCATTCGTCGTTGGGGTTGCCGATCGGCAAGCCCTTGAGTTCGACGCGCGGCTTCTGGGTCTTGGCCAGATCCTCGGCGACTTTGCGCGCTTCATCGGCGCGGTCGCTTTCCAGCAGCGAGTAGTACAACGCGGTGGTGTCTTCGAGACGATCACCGACATCAGCGTCGGGGGCCGACAGCACCTGGCGATACAGGTCAGTGGAGACTTCCGGCTGGCGCTGATCCAGATACGACGCCGCCACCCAGCGCAAGGCGTAGGTCGGAATCTTCACGCCTTCGCTTTGCAGCTTCTGATATTCATTGATCACGTCGGCGGTGCGCGCCCGGGCCTTGAGTGCGCCCATGCGGTCGATGCGCCAGCGAATCACGTCATCGTGGGCGCTGGCGTCCGGGGTCCAGGTGGCGAGCAATTTGTCGTAATCGGCCAACGCACGGTCGGCGATCACGTAGCGTTCTTTTTCGCTGCGGGTGGCGAGTTCGGCCAGACGCACCCGTTCGGCAGCCAGATCGCCTTCGAGACGGCGCAAGGTCACCGGGTCGATCAGCCCCGGACGTTGATTGGCCAGACGCAGCGCCGGTTCCGGCAGCCGCGCCTTTTGCAGGGCGACCACATATTCACGGGCAACGTCCGGCTTGCTGCCGGCACGCATGAACGCCTGATCGTATTCAAACAGTGCGTCGTACTGCTTGCCGGCGCGGGTCAGGGCATAGCCCAGTGCGAGACGGCGTGAGGGATCGTCGGGTTTGGCGGCAACCAGAGCCTTGGCGCGGGTCACGGCTTCGTCGGGTTTACCCGAGTCAGCCTGAGTCAGCGCCAGCCCCAGTTGCAGGTCAGCGTTGTCCGGCTCCAGCGCCAGCGCCTTGTTGTAAACCTGGGTCGCCTGCTCCCAACGCTTGAGGTTGCGATAGGCGCGTGCGGTGGCGGTCAGTGCCTGCACCGGCAGCACCCGGTCACGGCCCTGGGTCTCATAGACCTGCACCACCTCGGCATCGAGGCCGGCCCAACTGGCGATTTGCAGGTGATCGCTGATCTGGCCGGTGGTCGATTGCCCCGGTGGCACCTGGCGCAGCACGTTCAGCGCAGGCGTGGTCTGCCCGGCACGGGCATCACGCACCATCTGATCATAGGGCGTATCGGCAAACGCCAGTGCCGGCCAGAGCAACTGGCTGCACAGCGCAACGCGAAACAACGGGCGTAAACCACGATGTAAAACAGGAACATCAATACGCGGCATTCGTCAGCATCCTTACATGGCCAGCCGGGTCGCAATGCCCCCCTTGCCCATTCGTAACGGAGACCGAGTCAAAAGAGACCCAGCCAAGCTTAGTCAGGCAGTCTTGCATGCAAGCGTAGTCGAATATCCAGAACGCAATAATTGTTCAGAATCGCGGTGCCGGCTGAGACGAAAACCCGAACACCAGACAGCAAAACGCCCGGCGTCTGGGGATCAGAGGCCGGGCGTTGCTATTAAGAGCGCAGGATTACTGCACTTGCGTGACGCCAGCGAACTTGCTCATCAGGAAGCCGACGAACTGCTCGACGGTCATCTTCTGGCCGTTGAACTCCACCTGATTGGCGGCGTAATGCAGCTTGGTCACGACGTTGGTGCCCTCGACGGTCGCCAACTGCGAACCGACGGCCATGCCGGAGAACATGTCAGCACCGGCGCTGGCCTGGTCGACGATGGCTTTGGCGTCAGTCTGACCGTCGAGCTGCGCTTGCACGCTGAGCAGATCGATCAGCATCGGCTTGGACACCTGAATGTTCAGGTCCAGCAGCGCGACCAACTGTTTACCCAGTTGATCCGGCGGCAGATCCATCGACTGTGGCTTGGTCAGATCAATCACCAGGCTGGCGCGGCTTTCACCGTTGGCGGTTTTCAGCGACAGGTTTTCCAGCGCGATCTGTGGACTGGCGGCCAGCAGTTTCTGCAGGTCAGCCTTGACCTGTGCCGACTCGGCCTCGGTCAGGTTCAGTTCAGGTGCCGGCAGGCCGGCTTCGGCAGCGGCCGCCGCTTCCTTCTCGTACGGCTGCAATTTGGTCTGGTAGATCTGCATCAGCGACATGGTCGACGGGATGTCGAGGTTCTTCAGGCTCATGGCCATGTTGGCCGAACCGATTTTCTTGTCGTTGAGGGTGACTTCACCCACCTTGTAGTCAGCGCGGCCCGAGGCATTGCTGCCGCTCTCTTCGGTGAGGTTCTTCATTTCGAAGTTCTTCACGCCGAGCACCGACTGCTTGGGACCAAAGGTGGTTTTGCTGTTGGTCAGCTCCAGGGTGTTTTCCCCGGTGTAGTAGCCGTAGCTGCTCTTGGTGAGGTTGCTGGCCAGGGTCAGACCGTTGAGTTCGACCTGCACCGGCGCCTGATCCTGCGACACGGTGACCAGTTTCAGGTTATCCATGTAGCCGTCAGCCTTGACCTTCTGCGCCTGGGCACTGGCGGAGATGTTCATGGTCAGGCCGGAGAATTTCAGGCTCGACTGCTCGTCCAGCGCGGTTTCCAGCGGCAGCAACTCCAAGCTGCTGGTGGTGGATTCGTCGTAGCCGATGTTGGTCACACCTTTAAGCGGCGCGGCGCCCTTGGTGGCGGCAAACCATTTTTCGGTGGCCGGGCTCTTTTCCAGCTCGTAATTGCTGGTGGCCATGACCGGCAGCCACTTCAGCGATACCAGGCGCGAGAACGGCAGCGGGCCGTGCTCGATGTGGTCGACGAACAGCAACTCGACCGGCTGGTCACCGAACATCTCGCCTTCGCCCTTGAGACGGTAGTGCGCGGTGCTGGTGAAGGTGTGCCGCTCCAGCGACACCAGCTCCAGCGACGCGGTGCCATTGGAGCCGGCCATCGCGGTCTGCAGCTCTTTGTTGGCGTTGCTGACGGCGTTATTCAGCACGCCTTCAATCTTGGTCCCGGTGTACCAGGCCCCGCCGGCGCTGATCGCACCGATGGCAACAACAATCCCGAGAAGCACGCCTGCTGATTTATTCATGAATGACCTGATCAATGTCCGTGGCTGAAAATGTGGTCGTCTTCCCTGAACCCGTGACCGGGTCGCGGCTCGACTCCGCTGAAATTAGCGGTGGAGATTAGCACTGGCAGCGCGAGGCGGCCCAATGTTTAAAGGTTAAAGAGTGTCTATGGACACGCGCAAAAGCAAAAAGATCGCAGCCTTCGGCAGCTCCTGCAAAGGAATGCGTTTCCTGTAGGAGCTGCCGAAGGCTGCGATCTTTTGCTTTTCAGGAATACTGAACCTCGATCTCATCCAGCTGATGATCAAAGCTCTTCAACCGCGCCGTCCAGGTATACACCAGCACTTCAAAGTCGCGATCGATCACCGCCCCGCCCGGCCCATCCGCCCGGGGGTCACAGAAATCCAGCTGATAGCGCTCGCGGGCCATGGCCGTGGCGACATCCGACAGTTCGCGGGCATTGTTGAGCCAGTGCCAGCCTTCATCGGCAATCTGCTTGTCGAGCTCCAGACACTGCTTTTTCAGGGCTTCGAGGCTTTTTTCCAGCGGCGTGCCGGTGAGTTCGCCCATGACTTCGGCGAAGGTCCGTCCCGGTTGCCAATAGCTGCCCCAGAAGTAGCGGTCGAACACGGTTTCGACCCGGCGCAGGGCGACTTTGGTGTCCCAGATCAGCACCAGGGTCTTGCCTTGTTCAAGCTGTCTTTTCTTGACTCGCTGCACCTGGATCGACGCCCAGGCCACGACGACAATTGCCATCACCGCGATCAACGCCGTGGCGCTGTCGAGGAAGACCATGGCCTTGTCGATCTGATGGGCCAGCATGATGCCGTAGAAATAGGTGGCCGATAGCAGCACCAGCGCTACCAGGGCGCACCAGAAGCCGAGAGCGTAAGGGTTTTTCATTATTGGTTTCCCCTAGACCAGCGCTAGCAATGTGCGCTGAAAGGGTGCGTTGCACGTGGCACCCCTTCAACACTTCAAAGCATAGCAACGGCTTCAGGGTTTGCTGGCGCTTGAGGCTTGCGTTCGTCCGCTTTCCCAACCACCACCAAGGGCGAGGAATAAATCGATCTGGCTCATGGCGACCTGGGTGTTGGCGGCGGCCAGTTGCGCAGTGACGTCGGTGTAGGTGCGGGTCGCCTGCAGGTCGGCGAGGAACGACTCGCGCCCGGCCTGGAAGAAGCGGTGGGTCTGGTCCGCCGCCAGTTTCGCCGACTGCTCGGCATCGGCCAGAGCGTCGCGGCGTTGCAGCAGCGCGCTGTACTGGGCCAGACCGGTCTGGGTTTCGCGGATGGCGTTGAGCACCACGCCGTCGAAATGCGCCAGTGCGGCCTGGGTGTTGGCCTCGGCTTCACGGATCCGCGCACGGGCGCCGTTGGTCGGCACCTTCCAGCTCAACGACGGTCCGAAGCCCCAGCGGTTGGTCGACGGATCGCCCAAGTCGTCAATAAGACCGACGGTGCCGATGGTCGCGCCGATGCTGATGTCCGGGTACAGCTCGCCCGTGGCGACGCCGATGCCCGCTGTCGAGGCCGCCAAGCGACGTTCCGCCTGACGGATATCGGGACGACGCTTGAGCAGCGCCGCACCGTCGCCCACCGGCACCAGTTGGGCAATTTTCGGCAGTTCGGCACAAGTGGCGGTACCGGCCGGCAATTGCTCGACCGGTTTGGCCAGCAGCATCGACAGGCGGAACAACCCGGCCTGACGCGCTGCCTCATAGCGCGGCAGGTCGGCGCGCAACGACTTGAATTGGGTTTGCGAACGGGTGACCTGGGTCTCATCACCACGCCCGGCATCGCGCAGACGCTGGATCAGCGTGGTGCTCTGCGATTGCAGGTCGAGGGAATGCTGGGCAATTTCCCGCTCTTCGTTGGCCGCGCACACCTGGGTGTAGGCGCGAACCACGTCGGCCACCAAAGTGATGCGTGCGGTGTCAGCCGCTGCTTGAGTCGCATCGGCGTTAGCCTTCGCGCCTTCGATACCGCGTTGCAGGGTGCCCCATAGATCGAACTGATAAGACGCGCTGATGCCAATATCGCCGACGTTGTCGACCGGGACTTTTTCCGGCAGCAAGAACGCCTGCCCGGATTCCTGCAAACGCTGCGCGCCCATCTTCACGCCTGCGCTCCAGCCACCCGCCGCTTCAGCCTCATCGACTTGCGCGCGAGCCCGTTGAAGGTTCGCCGCCGCTACGCGCAAATCGGTGTTGGACGCCATGGCCTGCTGCACCAGTTGATCCAGACGTGGATCCTTATAAAGCCGCCACCAATCCGCCGGCACCGGCGCCGACACCACCGGTTTGCCCTCCACCGCCAGTTCGCCCTGAAAGTCCTTGCGCTGCACCGCGGCGTCAGCGGGCAGCTGATAGTCCGGCCCGACCATCTGACAGGCCGAGAGCATCAAGCCCAACCCGGCGATTATCAGGGCCTTGTTCATTGCGCGGGCTCCTGCGTTTTGTCGTCGATGATCGACACGGTCGCGGTACGCCCGGCGATCATGCGGAAGTCTTCCGGCACCTCGTCAAAGGCGATGCGCACCGGAATCCGTTGTGCCAGGCGCACCCAGCTGAACGCCGGGTTGACGTTCGGCAGCAGGTTGTTGCCGCTGGTGCGGTCACGGTCTTCGATACCGGCGACGATGCTTTCGACATGCCCACGCAGCCTGGCCTTGTCGCCGATCACGCGGATATCCACCGACTGCCCGACATGAATGCCGTCGAGTTTGGTTTCTTCGAAATAGCCGTCGATGTGGAACGAGTTGCTGTCGACCACCGACAACACCGGACGCCCGGCGGTGACGAATTCCTGCACCCGGGGCGCACGGTCGTTGACGTAGCCGTCCACCGGGCTGCGGATCACCGAGCGATCCAGGTTGAGCTGCGCGCTGTCCACCGTCACCAGCGCTTCGGCCAGCGCCGATTGCGCCCGGGCGACTTTCGACTGGCTTTCTTCCAGTTGCTCGGCCGGCACCAGGTTGCCCAGGCCACGGTTACGCTTGGCTTCGCGCTGCGCCTGGGCCAGGGTTTCCTCGCGATCGGCAACCGCCGCTTTAGCCTGACGCAGAGCCAGTTTGAAGCGGTCCTGATCGATGCTGAACAACACCTGACCACGTTTGATCAACTGGTTGTCCTTGACCTCGACCTGCTGGATCAGCCCGGACACGTCCGGAGCGATCTGGATGATGTCGGCGCGGATGTGGCCGTCGCGGGTCCACGGCGCAAACATGTAATACATCACCATGCGCCAGACGAGGACGACGGCAAAAGTCACGATCAGCAGGGTCAGGATCACGCGACCGATAGTCAGAAACGGTTTTTTCATGTCATCAGGTATCGACTGAGTGAGTCCACGCCGTACAGCAGCACGGCGTAGAGGGCCACGTTGAACAATGCCCGGTGCCAGACCAGACGGTAAAAGTGCAGGCGCGTGAGCACGCCGTGCACCAGCAAAAACAACACATAGGTGATGCCCATCAGCACCAGCAGGGTGGGCAGGAAAATCCCGCTGATATCCAGATCACCGATCATAGGGGCGCTCCATCGGGCAGCGGTTCTTCGGCATCGCTGGTGCTGACGAATTCCACGCCGGGCAGCAGCGCCAGGCGCAAACCGCTCAAGGCATGCAACAGGTTTAGCCGGGTTTCTTCGTCGCCGTGGCCTTTGAGCGCACGGCGGGCGCGATCCATGGTCATCAATAAAGGACTCGGTGCCGGCAAGCGTTCGCCGGCCTTCAGACACGCGCGAAAATACTCGCCGACCTCAGCCACCACTTGCTGCAGCAGGGCCTTCGGCGCGCCGCTGACCCGTGGCGTGTAAGCCAGCAGATCGAGCAGGTTCAGGCCGACGCGCACTTCACGCATGGCAATCCCGGTGTCTTGGCCGGTCATGGCCAGACGCGGCAAGTGCTGCATCAAACGGTCGAGCAACTGCACGCCCAGATGCCGATGTTCGGCCAGATTGGCCGGCTCGGTCATGCGCACGATGTCTTTCCAGCTGAAGCGGGTCAGACGTTTGGCGGCCAGCTCGACGCCGAACGGGCGGGCGATCAGGGTCCAGATGAACGCGAACAACAGGCCCAGAGGGCCGGCCAGGTTGGAGTTCACAAAGGCGAAGAAGTCCGCGTCGTAGGCGCCCTGAATGCTGATGAACGACGAGGTGTTGACCAGCGTCAGGAGCATGCCGAGGAAGAACCGTGGCTGCACCGTCAGGGTGCCGACACAGATGAACGGAACCGCAAACGCCAGTACCAGCATCGGAAAATCGTGCAGGTTCGGCAGAATCAGAAACAGATAGAGACTGGCGAACAGCACCGACATCCCGGTCCAGAAAAAGAACCGGTAGATCTGCGGTGCCGGGTCGTCCATCGAGGCGAAGAAACTGCACGCTACCGCCGCCAGAATCACCGCGCTGCCACCGTCCGGCCAGCCGAGCAGAATCCACAGCACCGAAGCGACGATGATCGCCAGAACGGTCGAGGCCACCGAATACAGCATCATCCCGCGGTCGAGAAATGGCGTCAGCCGCCCGAGGCGCCAGTGCCGGTAAACCGCGCGCCAGCTGTCCTGGCGCTCGCAGAGAATCGCGTCCTGCAAACTGCGGCAGTCCTGCCACAGATCGATGAATTCGCCGAGGCGATAAATCGCGTTGGAGAACAGCAATTGCTTGCGATCTTCCAGCGCCTCGCAGCTTGGCTGCAGGGTCTGCAGCTGATCCTTGAGTGCCTGCCAACGCGCCAGATCGGCGTCGTTATGGCCGAGCCACTCCTGGGTCGCGGTCAGCAGCGGGGCAAACTTTTCCACCAGTTCCGGTGTGCGCCGTTCAAGCGCGTAGAGCGAATCTTCCAGAGCGTCGATCACCGGCAGCAGGTGGATCATCCGCCCGCGCAGTTCCTTGGTGTTGCGCACGGTTTGCGGCCGGGCGCCTTCGTGGGGCAACTGGCCGATCATCAATTCGAGGCTGTTGAAATTGGCGACCATGGCCATGCGCAGCGTGGCGATCTGTTCAGGCTGCACGTCGCGGCTGAGAAACTTCAGGCTGTAGGTGGTGGCGTCAGCGAACCACTTGCCCACCGCGTCGTTGAACACCGGCGCCAGACGCCGTGGCCAGAACATCGCGCCGACCACCGCCGCCACAGCGATGCCGAGAAAAATCTCTTCGGTGCGCGCCTCCGCCACGTCCCACACCGCCAGCGGGTTATCCACGGTCGGCAAAGCGATCAGCGGCAGAGTGTAGCCGGCCAGCATCAGCGCGTAGTTATTGGCGGTACGCAGGTGCAGCGACAGGAACAGCAAAATCCCCGTCCACAAGGCAATCACCACCACCAACACGTACGGACTCTGCACGAACATCGGCACGAACAGCACTGCCGCCGCCGCTCCGAGAAAAGTGCCGATGGCGCGGTACAGCGCCTTGGAGCTGGTCGGCCCGAGAAACGGGCTGGAGACGATGTACACCGTGGCCATCGCCCAATACGGACGCGGCATTTGCATGAGCAAGGCGATGTACAGCGCAATCATCGACGCTGCAAAGGTACGAACCCCGTAAAACCAGTCACGGGCAGGCGGGATGCCAGAGAAAAAACCGTTCAAGAATTGATCACCACAGGCGGATTGGCCGCCTCAAAAGCTCGCAGTACCCGAAGCGTAGCTTCCAGATCACTCTGGTCGATGCCTTCGAGCACTTCATGACGCAGACGCACCAGTTCGATCTCCACCGCTTGCACCAGTTCACGGCCGGTGTCGGTCAGGCTCAGGCACTTGGCCCGACGATCCTGCGCATCTTCGGTGCGGCAGACGTAGCCGGCGTGGCACAACTGATCGAGCAGGCGCACCAGCGACGGACTCTCCATCCCGGCTGCCTGCGCCACCTGCACCTGACGCACACCCTCGCCCAACCGCCCGATCATCAACAACGGCACGGCGCAGGCTTCGGAGATTCCATAGTTGACCAACGTGGTCTGGCAGATCTTCCGCCAATGCCTGGCGGCCACCACCATGGCACTGCTGATGTTCATCTGGAGAGCGTCGAGGGAATTCGCCACGGGAAAATGCACACTGTTAGTTTGCTAACTATCAATATCGCATTGGCGGGGAATTTCAGTCAAGTTTTGAAACAAATAGGTTGTCAGGGGAGAAAAAAACGCCGAGGTTGGACGACTCAGCGTTTTTTGGCTTTCTCATAGACACTGCTGCGCTCGCGTTTTCCCACAGCGACTACCGAAACGACGATTCGCTCATCTATCACTTGATAGACCAGACGGTAACCAGAAGCCTTCAGTTTGATTTTGTAGCAGTCAGGCATTCCATGAAGCGCATCAGCCGATACCCTTGGCAGCGATAACCTTTCAGCGAGCTTTTTCTTGAATTGATCTCGCAGCGTATGACCCAGCTTGCTCCACTCCTTATGAGCAGACGGCAGAAATTCGAGCTTATAGGTCATCCAGGTTTACCGAAATGGGGGTTTCATGACTGCGGGAACGGACGATCTCAGCCAATTCCAAATCATCAAGCCGCTCCATCATGGCTTCGTAGACATCGGCTGGCACCATGTAACCCATGACGCGATTATGGTTCAGCACAGCCACAGCACCACCATGTGCGCCACTCAGCACTGCTGATGGATTTTTCTTCAATTCGGAAACACTGACCGCCATATCGGCAAGAACACTTTGCATAATAAAAGACCTTAATTGAGGTCGTGATATTGGTCTATTTATACCTTCCATACAACCGAAAATGTGCTCAGCCGCCAAGTGGTCATCCCTCCCGCCCCTTGCGCAACAGCACGTTCAGCTGATCCACCACCTCCGCCCAATCCGCATCATCAAGAATCTCGCCGCGCAAGAAGTCCGCCTGACTTTCGCTCCAGAAAAACGCGTCCGCCAAGTGCAGTTCGGGTTTGAGCGGGGAATGGGTGGCGATGAATTGGTCGATGCTCACCGGGTCGCTACTCAGGCCGAGCTGCTCGAACAGGGATGGCAGGCTGTGGGTTGGCTGCTCCATGGAAGACTCCTTCAAAAATGCGGTGGGAGATTATTCGCGAGCAGGCTCGCTCCCACAGGGGAACGCGCTCAACCTGTGGGAGCGAGCCTGCTCGCGAAGGCGTTGGCAAAAACGCTACAAATCCTACTGACTCAACTCCCGCACCTCGGCATGCGGCACCATTTTCAGAAACTCGGGCATGCTCATGTGCAGCAGGTAGTTGTGGTTGCCGGCTTCCAGGTAGATGTCTTTCTGCCGGGTCAACAGCGGGTCGATGACCATGTCCAGGCCGTAGGAATCACCGAGCGGCGGCACCGCGCCGCGTTCGCAGTCATCGAAGATATGCGCCAGGTTGCTCTCCCGGGTGATCTGCCATTCGCCGCGACTACGCACTTTACTCAAGTCCAGATGCCGACTGGCCGGCAGCACGGCCATCAGGTAATGCCCGTGGTGGTCGTCGAGAATGACTGACTTGGCCACGCGTTCGGCGGGCACCCCGGAAACCCGCGCGGTTTCCAGGCTGCTGGCCGAGTGGCGGTGGGCCACGATGTCATATTCGCAGTGCGCCCGGTTCAGGCTGCTCTGCACTTTTTTTGCCATACGCATGCTGCACCTCGGTGTCCCGCTGAACGTTGTGCCTGTTCTGCTGAGTCTAGTTCGGCCAGTTGCTGATGAAGAGAAATCCGCTCATTGGACACATACGCTTATTGATCAAAATTCATCCGGCGCCAGGCTCAACTAGACTTAGGAAACACCCATGACTCTCCCGGAGGGTCACGTGAACAGCCGATGTTGCACGTTTTTCCTGATACTGCTGGCCAGCGGCTCAGCCCTCGCGGCTGATGTCCTGCCGACGGCGGTCAATCCGCTCGGCCTGTGGCTGATCACCCTTGGCATTGCCTTTCTGATCGCCGAAGCAGCGCTGCCCAACTACGGGGTGATCGGCCTCGGCGGGATCATCATGTTCGTCATCGGCGCGCTGATTCTGGGCAACGCCGAGTTGCCGGTGCCGATGATCATCGGCCTCGGCCTGCTCAGCGCCCTGCTGCTGATCGCATTGATCGTCCGCGCCTTGAAAACCCGCCCGCGCCACGCCGTCAGCGGCGATGCCGGGCTGGTCGGCAGCGTGACGGCGGTGACCACCGTGCAAGCGCAAAACGCCCACAACGGCTGGGTGCAATTGCAGGGTGAACACTGGCAAGTGCACAGCACAACACCGCTGCACGCCGGGCAATCGGTGCGCGTGGTCGGGCGTAAGGGTTTACTGCTGAAAGTCGCCGCGACTGACGCGGTGCGACACGGAGAGTGATCATGGGTCTGCAAATCGGTTTCGTTGCACTGCTGCTGTTGGTGATCGCCCTCGCCGGGTCGACCTTCCGCATCCTGCGTGAGTACGAGCGCGGCGTGGTGTTCCAGCTCGGACGCTTCTGGCAGGTCAAGGGCCCGGGGCTGATCCTGCTGATTCCGGTGGTGCAGCAAATGGTCCGGGTCGACCTGCGCACCGTGGTCCTCGACGTGCCGCCGCAGGACGTGATCACCCGCGACAACGTCTCGGTGAAGGTCAACGCGGTGCTGTACTTCCGCGTGCTCGACCCGCAGAAGGCGATCATTCAGGTCGAAGACTTTCTCTCGGCCACCAGCCAACTGGCGCAGACCACCCTGCGCGCGGTGCTCGGCAAACATGAGCTGGATGAACTGCTGGCCGAACGCGAGCAGTTGAACATCGACATCCAGCAGGTGCTCGACGCCCAGACCGACGCCTGGGGCATCAAGGTCGCCAACGTCGAGATCAAGCATGTCGACCTCAACGAATCGATGGTGCGTGCGATTGCCAAACAGGCCGAAGCCGAACGCGAACGCCGGGCCAAGGTGATCCACGCAGAAGGCGAACTGCAGGCCTCGGAAAAACTCATGCAGGCCGCCGAAATGCTCGGCCGCCAGCCCGGTGCCATGCAATTGCGTTACATGCAGACCCTGAGTTCGATTGCCGGTGACAAGAG
This sequence comes from Pseudomonas sp. JAI115, assembly GCF_014200835.1. Lineage (NCBI taxonomy): Bacteria > Pseudomonadati > Pseudomonadota > Gammaproteobacteria > Pseudomonadales > Pseudomonadaceae > Pseudomonas > Pseudomonas sp. JAI115. Next base: position 51,322 of record NZ_JACHCY010000009.1, on the reverse strand, counting down.
CTCGACGATCGTCTTTCCGTTGCCGATCGAATTGCTCAAGGGGATGGCGGATCTGTCGGGAAAATCCTGAGCCTGCGATCACCCGCCCGGTTTATCGGCGCTCGGCTCCCTCACGTACAAACGTGCAAATGCGCCGCCTGCATGGACATCGCTCTGCCGCTGCCAGCCTTCAGGCAACGCCGCAAACTCATCGGGTTCATCCAGCGTGCCGATCAACCACATCCGCGTGCTGCCCTTGGACACGTCGCCAAGCTGATCGAGGAAAACCTCCTCGCCGACCAAAGTGCCAAATCCGTAGGCATTGGGACGCGTGGAACGCCCATCCGCCGCTGGTGGCGTATACAGACGGATCTGCGCGTCAGTGCGGTTGTAGTAGATGTAGCTGAGGTACCACATCATGTCGCTGGTGACGATCCGGTCACCCTCGGTGAAGTGTCGATTGACGTAGTCGACCAGCACGCTGAACTGATCATTGCTGTCGACCGTGGCGTTGTTCTTCACACCCACCAGTTCGACCCCGACGAACAGCACCAGAATCGCCAGCGCCAGAACGCGAGAACCTATGTACAGCCGATCAATCGCCAGCGCCACCAGCATCGGCAACCCCAACGCATAGGCCGTCAAATACCGCTCGATGAACACCGGCGAGATGAACGACACGCCAAACACCAGCAGAATCGGCATCACGCTGTAGCACAGCAACAACAAGCTGCCGCGAAATACGCTGCGATCACGATGCAGGGCAACGGCAATCACGGCTACCAGCGCCAATGGCAAAAGCAAAAACAGCCACCCCGGCAAGGTCATGCCGTCGTCCTGGATCAGCAACGACCAGACCATCGACGGCAATGAGCTGACGGTCACCGGATCTTCCCAGCCTATGTCATTGCTGGCCTTGAGTTCCGGGATGTGCTGCAGCAGATCAAGCAGGTTGGGCACCCACGGCATGTACAGCAACGCGATGCTCAAGTTGGCCAGCCACCAGGCCGGACGCTGTATATGCCGCAGCCGATACCCCGGCTGCACGCGCACCGCTGTCAGATACAGCCAGTGGCTGATCACGCACAGAACGGTGAAGTAGTGGGTGTAGAACGCTGCCGTCATCAGCAGCGCATAGGCCACCAGATAGCGATGCCGACGCGGCTGGCGCACCCAGTAGACCAGCGCGATCGTCGCGCCGATCAGCCACATGCCGAGCAGCGAATACATGCGCACTTCCTGGCTGTAGCGCACGGCCGTGGGCAACAACGCCAGCAACAGCCCGGCCAGCAACGCAGCGCGACGGGTGGCGAGCAGATCCACCAGCCACACACCGAGACCGACGGTAATGATCCCCGGCAGCGCACTCATCAAGCGAATGGACAGGATGCCGTCACCGAACAGCCCGATCCAGCCGTGCAGCAGCAGGAAATACAGCGGTGGGTGCACATCGTGGCCCGCTAGCCCCCAGATCTCGGCCAGTGGAAACTGGCTCAGCAGGACGCTGGAGCCTTCGTCGAACCAGATCGCCGCCGCCGTCAGGTCGAAAAAACGCACCGCCGCCGCGAGCAGCATGATCGGTAACAACCAGTGCTCTCTGGCCCAGCGAAGCAGACGCAAGGCCACCAGCCATGCACCCGGGACCGCGCGCGGATCCTGCGTGTCGCCAACCGGCGTTTCTCTGTGTGCCGCCATTGCATCCTCTTGCTGTGCCGGAATATCGCGAACGGATGGAGCCGAACCTGCCCGTCACTTTAGGTCAGCCACAGGAGAGCCGTCGATGGCGGTGTGCGCTTTCACGACATCCGGCACCCCGGCCAATCCCAAACAGCCCTCGGCATTTCCAGTTCAGGCCATCAGCGCCGCGCCACCTCCCCCGCCGGATACACCGACTCCCAGCCCCCGCCCAACGCCCGGTACAACCCGACCATCGCCAGCGAAACGCCGGTCGAGCTTTCCACCCACTGCTCCTGAGTCGCCAGCAACGCGCCTTGAACGGTGAGGACGTTGACGAAATCGACCACGCCTTCGACGTACTGCTGCTGCGCGGTGCGCAGGGCGATCTGGTTCTGGCGTACGGCTTCGGCGAGGCTGTCGCGGCGGCGTTGGCTGGCGTTGTAAGCCGTCAGTTGGTCGTCGATTTCATGCCAGGCGCTCAGCACGGTCTGCTGGTAGGCGATGGCCGCTTCCTGTTGCTGGGCTTCGCGCAGTTGCAGCATGCCGCGCAGGCGTCCGCCGTCGAACAGCGGCAGGCTCAATTGCGGGCCGATACCGAAAGCGCGCGAGCCCCAGGAGCCGAAATCGCTCAGTTGCATCGCTTGCGAGCCGAGGTTGCCGGACAGGGTGATGCGCGGATAAAAATCGCCCTTGGCCACGCCGATGTTGGCGGTGGCGGCATGCAGGTGCGCCTCGGCCTGCCGGATGTCCGGCCGGCGTTCGGCCAGCTGCGACGGCAGGCCGATGGCGACTTGCAGCGGTGACTGCGGCACCGCGCCTTCTGTGGATAACTCCTTGGCCAGGGCCTGGGGCGGTTCGCCCATCAGCAGGCTTATCGCGTTGATCAATTGCGACTGACGCTGCTCAAGGGCCGGCAGGCGCGATTCGATGGCCGCGACCTGCGCGGCCGCTTCGGCGACGTCCAGATCGGTCGCCACACCGTCGTTGAGGCGCAGTTGCGACAGTTTGAGGCTGTGCCGGGCGACGTCGAGGTTCTGCTCGGTGACCGCGCGGGTGTTCTGCACGCCGCGCAACTGGATGTAGTTCTGTGCGGTGTCGGCGAGGACCGCGAGCAGCACGCCGCGACGGTCGTTTTCGGCGACTTCGAGGTTGGCATCGGCGGCTTCGGTTTCGCGGCGTACACGGCCCCAGAAATCCAGTTCCCAGGAGGCGGAGAAACCGGCGTCCCACAGGTTGAAGGCGGAATCGCCGTTGTGCCCGGACGGGTCATTCAGGCCTTCGCCACTGTTGCGTTTACGCGCGTAGCTGCCGGTAGCGGCGGTGTTCGGGTAGCGATCCGCGGTGATCACCTGGCGCGCGGCACGGCTTTGTTGCAAGCGGCTGCTGGCCAGTTGCAGATCGAGGTTGCTGTTCATCGCCCGCTGGGTCAGGGCTGAGAGTTGCGGGTCGTGGAAAACCTCCCACCAGCGTTCGTTCAGCGGTTCGCTGACGGCTTGGCTGGGGGCTGATTTGGCGGGTTTGGCCCAGTCGGCGATCTGCGTGGGCTCGGGCTTGCGGAAGTCCGGGCCGACGGTGCAGGCGCTGAGGCCAAGGGTAAGCAAGGCACTTAAGGTGAGTTGCTGCCACGGGCCTCTTCGCTGGCAAGCCAGCTCCCACAGAGAACTCTGTTTGGAGTGAGAATCCCGGCCAGTCTGCACACCCTCTGTGGGAGCTGGCTTGCCAGCGATGGCGCCAACCGATTCAACAAAAATCATCGCTGAGTCACCTCGCGCTCCGCCGGCGCCGAACAGCGAGTGTCGATACTCGCCTCCACCGACATGCCCACACGCAAACGCTCGGCCAACGGCTGACCCGGTTCAAGTACGATCTTCACCGGAATCCGCTGCACGACCTTGGTGAAGTTACCCGTGGCGTTGTCCGGTTTCACCGCGGCGAATGTCACGCCAGTCGCCGGGGCAATGCTTTCGACGCGACCGCTCAAGGCCTCGCCGCCGAGGCTGTCGACGCGCACCTGCACGTGCTGGCCCGGCTGCACGTCCGTCAGTTGGGTTTCCTGAAAGTTGGCGACCACATACGCCTGACGCAACGGCACCACCGCCAGCAGCTTGCTGCCCGGCGTGACATAAGCGCCGACACGCACCGCGCGCTCGCCGACCATGCCGTCCTGCGGCGCGGTGATGCGTGTATACGACAGCTCGAAACTGGCGATTTCCAGCGCCGCTTGCGCATGCTTCAGATTGCCTTCGGCGGCATCGCGCTGCGCCGTGAGAATTTCCACCTGCTTGCGCTCGGCCGCCAGTTTCGCGCTGGCGGTGTCGAGCCGAGCGCTCGCCTGATCGATGCGCGTACGGGCCTGTTGCGCGTTCTGCACCGTGCCGGCACCTACACCGGCGAGGTGGTTGTAGCGATTGAGTTCCTGCTGGGCGAAGGCCATTTCTGCCTTGGCCGAGACCACCGAGGCCTGCGCCTGAGCAATCACCGACGTCTGCCGCTCCAGCGTGGCCTTGGCGTTTTGCAGCTGAGCGCGGGCGACCAGGGTTTGCGCATCGGCCGCTTCAGCGGCGGCGCGCAAATCGCGATCATCGATCAGCGCCAGCAACTGCCCGGCCTTGACCTGCTGGTTGTCTTCCACCAGCACTTCCTTGATGAATCCGGCCACGCGCGGCACCACCAGGGTGAAGTCGGCGGAAACAAACGCATCGTTGGTGTTTTGCTGGGTGCGCTTGCCGAACAGTCCCGGCACCGCCAGGTACAGCAACACGCCGACCGCCAGTGCGGCCGCCACGGCCACCGCGAGTTTTTGCTTTGCTTGAGTCGTCATAAAAACCTTCGGTATCAGTGAAGCAATCAGGTCGGCGCGCGGGGCGGAAAGATCCGCGTCGGCAGCCAGAAAATCAGCAGGATCAGCGCCACCGCGACGCCGGCCATGCACACATAGAGATCAGAGGAAGTCAGCACCACGGCCTGTTCGTGCAGGCGATGGGCGAGGCCCGGGTCGCTGCGATCGGCCAGCGGTGAGTTGCCGAGGTTGTCGATCAACATGGTCGAGTGGAAATGCAGGCGCGCGGTGGTCAGCGCCTCAATGACTCCGGTGGCGATCACCGCCGCCAGGCCTTTCACCGTGTTGAACCACGCGGAGGCGAACGGCCCGTCCTGCGGCTGGATGCTGCCGGTCGAGAGCATCAACAGCGGCAGCACCGACATTGGCTGACCGAAAATCTGCAGCCATTGCAGGACGTAGAAATTGTCGCGGATCCACTCCGAAGTCAGCAGCGAGCCCCCCATGCAGGACAGGGTCAACATGCTCAAACCGATGCCGAGCACCCAGCGGCAATCGACCCAGCGCAAGTTGCACAGCGACGCCACCAGCGGCAGCGCGATCAGTTGCGGCAACGCGGCGATCAGCATGATCGGCGCGGTCTGCACCGGGCGATAACCCTGGACCTGCGCCAGATAGCTCGACGGGATCAGCACCACCGCCTGCAACACCACCAGCACCCCGGCCAGGGTCATCAGGGCGAACGCCAGGTTGCGGATGCCGAGCATCTGCAACTTGAAAAACGGAATCGGCTGCGACCATTCATTGATCAGAAACGCCACCAGCAACAGCGAACCGGCGCCGAGCAAACCGCAGATCAGGCTCGACTCGAACCAGTCCAGCCGATTGCCCTGGAGCAAGCCGATCACCAGCATGCAGATCGCCGGGAAGCCCAGCAGCAGGCCCTTCCAGTTGAAGGTCTTGAGGCGCTCCAGGCGCAGCGGATCCTGTGGAATCCCCCAAGCGACCATTGCCATGGCAATCAGGCACGGCACGATGATTTGCCAGAACGTCCATTGCCAGCCGACGTATTCACTCCATAAGCCAGCCAGCGGCGTGCCGAGACCCGGGCCGAACGTCGCCGTCAGCGCATAACCGGCCAGACCATAGAGTTTGAAATTGGCCGGCAGAAAGCGCAGCGCAACGGTCATCAGCATCGGCGGCAACGCGCCGCCGGCCAGCCCTTGCAGGGTGCGCATCAGCAGCAGGCTTTCGTAATTCGGGGCGAACGGGCACAGCACGCCGAGCAGCGTGAACAGGCTGATCGCGCAGAGGGTGAAACGGCGCAGCGAAAAGGTCACCGAGCACCACGGCGCGAACGCCATCGCCGCCACCGAGGTCGCGGCGTAGCAGGACACCAGCCAGGTGCCTTCGTCATAACCGATGTTCAGCGCGCCCCGAATGTCGGCCAGTGCGACTTTGGTCACCATTTCGTTGAGGCCCGAGACCAGCACCGCCAGCAGCACACCAACCAGGCCGGTGATGATCCGCGCCCCGAACACCGGTGGCGCAGCCGCCGTCGCCGGACTGGCCGCAGCAATGGGCGCCGGAACCGACAGGGATGTCATGGATACACACTCCGGAAGGAAAAATACCGGAGCATTTTAGTAAGGCTTACTGCTGACGAAAATTGACTTATTGGCAGGTTATAAGTGCGCTCAGTTCAGCAATGAATATCCAATGTGGGAGCGGGCTTGCTCGCGAAAGCGGTGGATCATTCAACCTGTGCGGTGCCTGACACGACGCCTTCGGGAGCAAGCCCCCTCCCACACGGACTCTGCTTGTATCAGGGTTGCGTGGCCAGCCACGTCTCGTCACAACACGCCTTGAGCGTTTCGCGCAGCCAGCGGTGCGCCGGGTCCTTGTCGAAGCGCGGGTGCCAGGCCTGAGTCAGCATCAGCGTCGGCAACGGAATCGGCAGATTGAACGAACGTAGCTTCAGGCCCAGTCGGCGCACGCTGAGCAACGCTTCCTTGGGCACCGGCAAGATCAGGTCGGAATCGGGCAAGGCAAACATCGCCGCGTGGAAGCTTGGCGCAATCACCGCCACCCGCCGCTCCAGACCCAAGGCGTTCAACGCGGTGTCGATGGGGCCGCGAGCAATGCCACGGCGCGACATGCTGATATGCGAGTAGCCGGCATAGCGCTCGGCGGTGATTTCGCCGTCGAGCAACGGATGATCCTCACGTACCAGACCGACGAAATGCGTGGAAAACAGGTTCTGCACTTTGACTTCCGGGGTCACCGGACGGGTGTTGCTGACACTCAGATCGATCCGTCCTTCGCGCAGCGCTTCATCGTCGCCATCGCCCTCGGGGACGAAGCGCAACTCGCAGTGTGGCGCCTGCTGGTCGAGGGTATCGAACAGTTTGCCGCCATACACGCCGATGAAAAAGTCGTTGGCGCGGATGCTGAAGCGCCGGCGCAGGGTGCCCAGATCCACGCTGTCGGCGGAGCGAAACAGCAGCGCCGCCTGCTCGACGACATCGCGCACCTGCTCGCGCAATTCGAGGGCTTTTGGGGTGGGTACCAAGCCACGACCGGCGCGCACCAGGATCGGATCGCCGATCGCCTCGCGGATCCGCGTCAGAGTGCGGCTCATGGCGGCGGGGCTGAGGTTCATCCGCCGCGCGGCGCCGACCACACTGCCCTCGTCGAGCAGGGCGTCGAGGGCGACCAGAAGGTTCATGTCCGGGAGTTGCATGCTGAGCACTCATGGCTGATCTGGATTGATCCGGGCGCAATGCTAGCAAACATCCTTCAACTTCGCGGCGGCTGTAAGGACGCCATCGCTGGCAAGCCAGCTCCCACAGGATTTTCGGCGGTCACAGAATGAGTGAACGCCACAATCCCTGTGGGAGCTGGCTTGCCAGCGATGGGGCCAGCTCAGTCAATACACATCAGCGCTGCATGCCCCAGCGTTTTACGGTCACCCGCTCCAGCGTATCGAACACCAGATTCTCCACCAACAACCCGATCAGGATCACCACCGCCAACCCGGCAAACACCTTGTCGGTGTACAGCTCATTGCGGTTCTGGAAGATGTACCAGCCCAACCCGCCCTTGCCGCTGGTGGCACCGAATACCAGTTCGGCGGCGATCAGCGTGCGCCAGGCAAACGCCCAGCCAATTTTCAGACCGGCGAGGATCGACGGCAGCGCTGCCGGGATCAGGATGAACAGCACAAAACGCATGCCCTTCAGCCCGTAATTGCGCCCGGCCATGCGCAAGGTTTCCGAAACGCCGAGAAAGCCGGCGTAAGTGTTCAGCGCCAGCGCCCACAGCACCGAATGCACCAGCACGAAAATCAGGCTGTTCTGCCCCAGCCCGAACCAGAGCAACGCCAGTGGCAGCAAGGCAATCGCTGGCAGCGGGTTGAACATCGAGGTCAGGGTACTCAGCAGATCCCGGCCAAACTGGGTCGACACCGCCAGCGTGGTCAGGGCGAACGCCAGCACGATGCCGATCAGATAGCCCTTGATCAGCACCACCAGCGATATCCACACCTTGCCCAGCAGCTCGCCGCTGAGCAGGCCGTCGTACAGCGCATGACTGGTCTGCAGAAAACCTGGCAGCAGCAGGTCGTTGTTCTGCACCCGGGCGATCACCTCCCAAAGGATCGCCAGCAGAATCAGGATCAGGCTTTTGCGCAGCCAGCCTTGTTGCCACAGGCGTTGGCCCAGCGGCAATTCGCGCTCGAGCGGCACGCTGGTCAGTGGTTCAAGGACCGTTTCAAACTCTTGTCGTACAGACGATGGTTGGCTCATCGGGCAATCCCTCCAGAACGCTCAATAAGCGATACGAATGTCGTTGAAGTCATGGTCACGCTCGGTTTCCGGCGACTGGCCTTCATCGAACAGCAAACGGTGAATGCGCCGCGCCGATTCCTGAAACGCTACGCCGCCGAGGCTTTGCAGATCGTATTGATGGCTGTGCACCTCAGCGCGTACCCGCCCCGGATGTGGCGACAGCAGCAGGATGCGATTGCCGACCACCAGCGCCTCTTCAATCGAGTGCGTAACGAACAGCAAGGTGAAGCGCACCTCCTCCCAGAGCAGCAGCAATTCTTCCTGCATCTTGCGCCGGGTCAGCGCGTCCAGCGCGGCGAACGGCTCGTCCATCAGAAGGATTTTCGGCTGCATCGCCAGCGCGCGGGCAATCGCCACCCGCGCCTTCATGCCGCCGGACAAAGTGTGGGGATAGGCGTCGGCGAATGCTGCCAGACCGACTTTTTCCAGGTAGTGCAGTGCACGTTCTTCGGCGTCTTTTTTGTTCAAGGTTCGCGAGGCCAGCAGCGGAAACATCACGTTCTGTTTGACGGTTTTCCACGGCGGCAGTTGATCGAATTCCTGGAACACCACGATCCGGTCCGGACCCGGTCCATCGACCCGCTGACCTTGCAGGCGAATTTCGCCTTCGCTCGGCGCAATGAAACCGGCGGCCGCCTTGAGCAAAGTCGACTTGCCGCAGCCGGACGGGCCAAGCAGCACGAAGCGGTCTGCCGGATCAATTTCGAAACTGACCTGATGGGTAGCTCGCACCACCCGTTGCGGGGTGCGGTATTCGAGGCTGACGTTATCCACCGCCAGCAGCGCTTGCGTACTGGCGACCGGGTTGCTGGCCGCGTGGCCTTGCAAAGGGGCATTCATCTCGATCAGCTCCCCTGCAGCGGTTTGGCGTCCTGGAAGAAGTAGTCCTTCCACGATTCCGGTTTGTTCTTGATCGCACCGACGCGGTAGAGGAATTCGGCCAGTGGATAGGTATTTTTCGGCGTGACGCTGAATTCGAATTGCGGGTTGTCGATGATTTTCAGCAGCTCGGCGCGGTCGATCCTGGCCTTGGTCACGCGGATGTAAGTGTCCGCCGCCGCGCCCTTATCGTTCTGCGCAAATTGCGCGGCTTCGGTCAGCGCTTCGACGAATGCTTTGTAGGTTTTCGGGTTGTCGTTGCGGAATTTCTCGGTGGCAAACAGCACCGTCGGCGAGTTCGGGCCGAGGATGTCGTAGGAGTTGAGCACCACGTGCACGTTCGGGTTCTGCAGCGCCTGATCCTGGAACGGTGGGTTGGAGAAATGCCCGGTCAGCTCGGTGCCGCCGGCAATCAGCGCAGCGGTCGCATCCGGGTGCGGCACGGCGATGGTGTACTTGTCGAGGCGATTGAATTCCTTGTCACCCCACTGTTTGGCCGCGGCGAATTGCAGGAAGCGCGACTGCACCGACACGCCCACCGCCGGTACCGCAATGCGGTCCTTCTCGGTGAAGTCGGCAATGGTTTTGACCTTGGGATTGTTGCTGACCAGGTAGTACGGGAAGTTGCCGAGCGAGGCGACTGCCTTGACGTTCTGCTTGCCGTGGGTGCGATCCCAGATGGTCAACAGCGGGCCGACGCCGGCGCCGGCAATGTCGATGGAACCGGACAACAGCGCATCGTTGACCGCCGCGCCGCCCGAGAGCTGCGTCCAGTCGACCTTGATGTCGAGGCCTTGCTGCTTGCCGTACTTTTCGATCAGGCCCTGATCGCGCACCACATTGAGCAATAAATAGACAATCCCGAACTGTTCGGCGATGCGGATTTCACCTTCGGCGTGGGCCACGGTCGGCGCCACCAGGCTGCCGGCAAGCAGGCTGAAACCCAGGCCGATGGCCGCCGCCAGCGGTGCGAATGGAAGACGTTTGGACATGATCGAATCTCCGGCAAATCAGAAAGGCGCGTCGCCCTGAATGGTCGTGCGATACAGCTTGCGGCGCAGGTGCGCTGGGCAGCCGGCGGCGAGGTGGATCAGCGAACGGTTGTCCCAGAACACCATGTCGTGGGGCTGCCACTGGTGGCGGTAAATGTTTTGCGGCAGCACGCTGTGGGCGTAGAGCTCGGCGAGCAGTTGTTTGCTCTCGTCCTCCGGCAGACCGACGATGCGGGTGGTGAAGCCTTCGCTGACGAACAATGCCTTGCGGCCGTTTTCCGGGTGGGTGCGGACGATCGGATGCACCACTTCGGCGACCTGCGCCAGTTGTTCCGGGGTCAGGGTCGGACGCCAGTTGCCTTCGAATTTGGTTTCGCTGTAGCGCGCGGTGTAGGAATGCGCGGCAGAGCGGCCTTCCACGGCTTTGCGCAGCGCCTCGGGCAGGTTGTCCCAGGCTTTGTGCATGTCGGCGAACAGCGTGTCGCCGCCCTCGGACGGCAACTCCTGGGCGTGCAGCATCGAGCCGAGACTCGGCAGCTCTTTATAGGAAAGGTCGGAGTGCCAGAACTTGCCGGCATCGCCGAGGCCGATGTTCTGGCCGTTCTCGACGATGTTGGAAACGATGAGGATTTCCGGGTGATTGGCCAGCAGGAACTGCTCGAGCACGTGAATCTGCAACACGCCGAAGCGGCGGCTGAAATCGATCTGCTGTTGCGGGGTGATGCGCTGGTCGCGGAACACCACCACGTGGTGATCCAGGTGCGCACGATGAATACGCGCGAAGTCCTGATCGTTGACCGGCCGGGTCAGGTCCAGGCCGATGATCTCGGCACCGACGGCACCGCTGAACGGACGAATTTCAAAGGTTTGCGGCGCGGCAGTCGCGGCGCTTGGGGTGGCAGTAGCTGCGGACATCTTTAAATCTCCCACGCACGGCGCGCTCACAGGCGCGCACGTCGATCAGACACTCACGCTGGATTGCGTGTTGGTTCAGGTCGTGCGGCGCGCCGATTGGTCGGCAGGTACGCAGGTGGATGACTTTAAAGCTATAAGAACTGGAAATTAAATACCGTTAATGAATAACGATATGGCGGATGGTGAGGAATGGACTGGATGGTGAGTGACGATTTGTGTCACTTCTAGGCGTAATGTGGCAACTTCACTGGCGCCTTCGCTGGCAAGCCAGCTCCCACAGTTTCCGATGTCGAGCACACAATCGTGTTCCAACCGAAAACTCTGTGGGAGCTGGCTTGCCAGCGATGAGGCGGTAATGACCACTAGAGAATTAACGCTCGTGCAACGCCTCGGCCCGCGCCCGGATGATCGGTTTGAGCAGATAACTCAACACCGATTTCTTGCCGGTGATGATATCCACCGACGCCACCATCCCCGGAATGATCAGCAGCGGCTTTTCATCAGTGCCCAGGTGGCTGCGCTCGGTGCGCACCTTGATGATGTAGTAGGTGGTTTTCTTGTCTTCGTCGGTGATGGTGTCGGCACCGATCTGCTCCAGTTTGGCTTTCAGCCCGCCATAAATGGTGTAGTCGTACGCGGTGAATTTGACGATCGCTTCCTGCCCCGGATGCAGGAACGCAATGTCCTGCGGACGGATCTTGGCTTCGACCAGCAAGGTGTCATCCAGCGGCACGATTTCCACCATGTCGCTGCCCGGCTGAATAACACCGCCGATGGTGTTGACCAGCAACTTGTTGACGATGCCGCGTACCGGCGAGGTGACCAGCGTCCGGCTGACCCGGTCTTCCAGGGCCTTGCCGGTGGCCTGGGCCTTGTTCAGGTCGGTGCGGGCTTCATTGAGCTGAGTCAGCGCTTCGCTGCGGAATTTGCCGCGAGTCTCGTCGATCTTGCGCTGGACTTCCTTGATGGCCGATTCAGCACGCGGGATCGCCAGCGTGGTGGCGTCGAGCTGACCACGGGTTTCGACTTCGGCACGCTTGAGTCGCAGCACCTCCACCGGCGACACCGCGCCCTGCGCCACCAGCGGCTCGGACATGTTGATTTCCTGGCGCTGCAATCCCAATTGCTGGCGATACTGCGCCTGCTTGGAGCTGAACTCGCGCAGCTCTTGCTGACGCTGGATCAACTGCTCCTGCAAACCGCCGATCTCGTCGTGCAGTTGCTGACGACGACTGATGTACAACGATTCTTCGCTTTTCGCCTGGCCCGGCACGGCTTTGAGCACGTCTTCAGGGAAATTCAGCGGACGGTCATCGACCTCGGCGCTCAGACGCTCGACGCGCAGCAGCATCGACAGTCGATCAGCTTCGGTTTCGCCGACGTTGGAAGCAAACCGCGTGTCGTCCAGACGAATCAGCGGTGCGCCGGCCTCGACGATCTGACCTTCCTTGACGAACATTTCCGAGACAATCCCGCCCTCAAGGTTCTGGATTTTCTGGATCTTCGACGACGGAATCGCCTTGCCGTCGCCCTTGGTCACTTCGTCGATGACGGCGAAGTTGGCCCACAGCAACAGGAACAGGAAGAAGCCGATGATTGCCCAGATGGTCAGGCGCACGACGCGCGGGGCGTCCTCGATCAGCGCCTTGTTGACCTCCGGCAGCGGCTGGCCCTGCAGCGAGGCAGAGCCCTTGAAGTAGCGACGGATCGACTCTTTGACACCCGACTTAAGCAACACTGATCTGCCCCTTCTTCAACGCTTCCATCACGGCGGCTTTCGGGCCATCGGCGAGAATCTGTCCACGGTCGACCACCAGCAGGCGGTCGACCAGCGACAGCAGCGAGGCCCGGTGCGTCACCAGCACCACGGTCTTGTTTTCAACGACGGCGGCCAGACGCTGCTTGAGGCGTTCTTCGCCGGTGTTGTCCATGGCGCTGGTCGGTTCGTCAAGCAGCAGGATCGGCGGGTTGAGCAGCAGCGCCCGCGCCAGAGCAACGTTCTGCCGTTGGCCACCGGACAGGTTCTGCCCGCGCTCGCCGACTTGCAGCTCATAACCCTGCGGGTGCAGGCGGGCGAATTCGTGCACGCCGGCCAGTTCGGCGGCTTGCAGTACCAGCTCGTCTTCTACATAGCGCGCGCCGGAGACCAGGTTGTCACGCAGGGTGCCGGCCAGCAGCTGGATGTCCTGCGGCACGTAGCCGATGTTGTAGCGCAGCTCGCTGACGTCGATCTGGCGGATGTCCACGCCGTCCACCAGCAATGCGCCGTCGTCCGGTTGGTACAGGCCGACCAGCAGTTTCGCCAACGAACTCTTGCCCGAGCCGCTGCGGCCGATGATGCCGATCTTCTCGCCGGGACGAATCACCAGGTTGATGTTCTTCAGCGCCGGGTTCTGCTGTTCCGGGTAGGTGAAGTTCAGCTGACGGCACTCGATCGCGCCTTGCAGCACCTTGCGGCTCAGCGGACGCTCTTCGAAATTGCGCTCCTGCGGCAGCTCCATCATCTGATCAACCGACGTCATGGTCACCCGCGCCTGCTGGTAGCGGGTCAGCAGACCGGACAGCGAGGCCAGCGGGCTGAGCGCACGGCCACTGAGCATGTAGCAGGCAATCAGACCGCCCATGCTCAGGTTGCCGGCGATGATCTGGTACACGCCGAAGACGATCATGATCACCCCGGCCAGTTGCTGGATCAGCAGGGTGATATTCATCGCCAGACCGGAGAGCATTTTCACCCGCAGTTCGAGGCGGCTGAGGGTGCCGATGGTCTGTTCCCACTGGTACTGGCGTTCGCTTTCGGCGTTGTTGACCTTGACTGCATCGAGGCCGGCGAGGGTTTCGATCAGGCTCGACTGACGCTCGGCGCCGAGCGCCATGGTGCGTTCCATGGTCGCTACCAGCGGCTTTTGCAACGCATAGCCGATCAACAGCGCAATCGGGAACGCCAGCACCGGAATCCACACCAGATGCCCGCCGAGAATCGCGATGACGATGAAGATCAGGATGGTGAACGGCAGGTCGATCAGGCTGGTCAGGGTCAGCGAGGCGAGGAAGTCGCGCAGGCTCTGAAACTCATGGATGTTCTGCGCGAAGCTGCCGACCCGCGCCGGGCGGTACTTCATGGCCATGCCGACGATGCGCTCGAACAGCGTCGCGGAGATGATCAGGTCGGTTTTCTTGCCGGCCAGATCCAGGCACAGGCTGCGCAGGCTTTTGAGGATCAGGTCGAAAATGTAGGCACCGGTAATGCCCAGCGCCAGCACCCACAGAGTCGCCTCGGCCTGGTTCGGCACCACACGGTCGTAGACGTTCATCACGAACAGCGGCGCGGCCATGGCGATGATGTTGATCAGGAAACTCGCGGCGATCGCATCGGCATACAGCCAGCGTGAACGCTTGAGGGTGTCGCGAAACCACGAGCGTGCACGCGGGATCAGCGTGCCGTGGTTGACGTCGAATTTGTGCTGCGGCTGGGCGAAGAACACTTTGCCGGTGTAGTCGTCAGCCAGCAGTTCGCGGCTGACCACCGATTCGCCGCCGTCGCTTTCGCTGAGCAGCACCCGGGCTTCGTTGTCACCTTGCCAGCCGAGCAGGACGGCGCTGCGGCCATCCTTGAGTAGCAACAGCGCCGGCATGGCAATCGCCGGAATCTCTTCCAGCTTGCGTTGCAGCACCCGGCCCTGCAGCCCGGCGCGAGCCGCTGCGCGGGGCAGCAACTCGACACTCAGGCGCTGCTTGGGCAGCGGCAGACCAGTGGTAAGCATCGCGGCACTGGCCGGCTTCTGGTGCAACATGCATAGAGCGAGCAAGCCATCCAGTAACGGATCGTCGTGCATCGCGCGCGGATCATGAATGAGTTGAACTCGACTGACTTCTGATTCCACGCTCGGCACTCTTGGCTAACAATTGAACAATGAAGGTTCTGCTCAATTCATACCCGGCAGTTGGACCTTCGGCTTCACATCGTTCTGCACGACGGATGCCAATGGTGCGACCACTCCCTGGCTCTTGAGCAACTCGCCCATGGTCGCCTTGATTCGATACTGAGTAAATAACTGAATGTTCTTGATCTCGGCCAGACGGCGCGAAGCGGTGAACAACTCGTTTTCGCTGTCGAGCAAATCGAGCAGGGTGCGCTCGCCGAGGCTGAACTGACGCTGGTAGGCGGTACGCACGGCGGTGCTGTGATCAACGTACTGCTGAGCGATCGGCACCTGCGCATTGGCGTTGTTCAGGGCGTTCCAGGCCAGGCCCAGTTCTTCGTTCAACTGACGCAGGGCGTTGTTGCGGATGTCCAGCGCCTGGTTCGACAGGTACGACTTGGATTCCAGATCGGCCTTGTTGCTGCCGCCCGAGTACAGGTTGAAGCGCATGCGCAGCATGGCCTGCCACTCGTTGTTGTGGCCGTTCTGACCGTCGAGATCGTTGTCGGCAGTGCGACCCAGCTCGGCGTCGAAACGTGGGTAGAACGTCGACTTGGCGGTTTCGTACTGTTTCTCGGCAGCGGCGATATCGGACTCGGCCGAGCGCAGGATGGGGCTGTTTTCCAGCATCTGCGTACGGGCTTCATTGAGGTTGGCCGGCATCATCGCCATGAACGGCGCCGGGCGCTCCAACTGGTCAGGCATCTGGCCGACGGCACTGAGGAAGTTGGTCTCGGAGTCGGCGAGGTTGGTCTGTTCGGTGATCAGGTTGTTGCGGGCCTGGGCCATCCGCGCTTCAGCCTGATCAAGGTCAGCGCCGCTACCAACGCCGCGCTGGGTGCGCAACTGGATCTGGTCGTAAATGCGCTGGTGGCTCTTGAGGTTTTCTTCGGCCAGACGCACGAATTCGCGGCGGGTCAGCACGTCCAGGTAAACCTGGGCGACGGTCAGCGCGGTGCGCTCGGAAGTGCCGAGCAGCGAGTAGGCGCGGGAGTTGACGGTGGCTTGTTGACGCCCGACTTCGCTGGACGTGGCAAAACCGTCAAAAACCATTTGCGAGAGACGTAAACTTGACTCGCTGCGGTTCAACGTTTCCCAGTGGTTGCCGCCACCGTTGGCGCGCGTGGTCACGCTGTCAGTGCCCTCACGGCCATAACCGCCCAGCAGATCGACCTTGGGCAGGTATCCACCTTTGGCTGCCTTTAACTGATAATCCGCGGCCAAACGACTGTTGACCCCCGCCTGGATTTCCGGATGGACATCCAGTGCCTGTTGCATGGCTTCTGGTAAGGATTGTGCTTGGACGAAAGAGGCGGCGAGGGCGAACGGTAGAGCCTTGAACAAGTGCAAACGCATGGTAAAGATTTCCCAGGACTTCTTGTCTTGAATCACAGCAAAACGTGCTGCTGCGTCGGATGATTGGCAACCGGAATGACCGTATGTCGGAAAGTTCAAAATAGGAACTGGATCACACGCTGAGGGACAGGTCGCCGCGGAAATATCAATGTGACATTAGTGGGGCGATTGTTTAGGATGGCACCCAGAAGGTCAATAGTTTGGCATAAAGTTAATAGCGAAAGAATCTAGCCAAATTATTGACGAAGAACAGCGTCAATCTTGATTCGCAAATTTTAAAAGTACGTCCAGACTGAATCGGCGCCGAAGCCATCAGGCTATGGAAGTCAACTGAACGTGACACCCGGAGAGTCTTCAATGAGCAGTGTTGTTGCCATCGTCAAAAGCATTGTCGGTCAGGTATTCGTGGTCTCCCCCGAGGGTGTACGCCGCGTGCTCGTTGAAGGCGATCGCCTGTTCGTCGGCGACCAGATCGATACCGGCCTCTCCGGCGCCGTGTCGCTGGAACTGGCGGATGGCCGCACCCTGGACCTGGGCCGTGAAACCCAGTGGAGCGCCAACGCGCCCGACTCCAGCACTGACCTGGCCGAAGCCACCGCGCAGGCCGCGCCGTCTGTAGCCGAGCTGCAGCAGGCCATCGCTGCCGGTGCCGACCCGACCACCGCCCTTGAAGCCACCGCTGCCGGCGCCACCGCCGCAGGCACTGGCGGCGCGGCAGGCGGCGGCCACAGCTTCGTGATGCTCGATGCCACGGCTGGCCGCGTCGATCCGACCATCGGCTTCCCGACCGCGGGCATCAACGCCGGTGCACAAGCGGCACAGAACATCACCGGTGGCCAGACCACCGACACCACCACCAACGCCCTGCGTGAATCGACTCTGAGCCTCAGCGCCACGCCGACCATCACCGAAGCCGGCGGCGTGCTGGTGTACACCGCGACCCTGACCCAGGCGCCGCTGACCGACCTGACCATCACCCTGTCCAACGGCTCGGTGATCGTAATTCCGGCCGGCTCCACCACCGGCACCGTCAACGTCCCGCTGGCACCGAACGACACCGTTTATAACGACCCGACCCAGATCAACGTGACCGTCACCGGCACCACCGGCGGCAACGGCATTACCGTGACCCCGCCGACCACCCCGGCGACGACTCAGGTCACCGACACCATCGACACCACCACCGTCACCCTGACTGCTGGCAACAGCGTCACCGAAGGCGGTCAGATCACCTACACCGCGACCCTGACCAACCCGGCACAGACGCCGGTCACCGTCACCCTGTCCAACGGTTCGACCATCACCATCGAAGCCGGCCAGACCACCGGCACCGTCAACGTGCCGACCGCGCCGAATGACGTTTACAACAACGGTAGTACCGTCAGCACCACCATCACTGGTGCCACCGGCGGCAACTTCGAGAACCTGGTGCCGAACACGACGCCAGTCGTAACGAACATCGTCGATTCGCGCGACACCACCGGCCTGACCCTGACCGCCACGGGCACCGTGGTCGAGGGTGGCCAGATCACCTACACCGCGACCCTGACCAACCCGGCACAGACGCCGGTCACCGTCACCCTGTCCAACGGTTTGACCATCACCATCGAAGCCGGCCAGACCACTGGCACGGTCAACGTGCCGACCGCGCCGAACGACGTCTACAACAACGGCGGCACCGTCAGCACCACGATTACCGGTGCGACCGGCGGCAACTTCGAGAATCTGGTGCCGAACACCACGCCGGCGACCACCACCGTCACCGACTCCATCGACACCACCAACCTGTCGCTGAGCGCGACCGGCACCGTCGCTGAAGGCGGCTCGATCGTTTACACCGCCACCCTGACCAACCCGGCCGGTACCCCGGTGACCGTGACGTTGAGCAACGGCTCCGTCATCACCATCGACGCCGGCAAAACCACCGGCACTGTGACCGTTCCCGCGCCTGCGGATGACGTCTACAAAGACGCCGGCAAGGTCGAAGTCAGCATCACCGGCACCACCGGCGGCAATTTCGAGAACCTGGTGCCGAGCACCGTTCCGGCTGTTACCGAAGTCACTGACACCATCGATACCTCGACCGTCAAACTGACCGCCGACACGTCGGTCGCTGAAGGCGGCACCGTCACTTACACCGCCACCGTCGGTGCACCTGTGACCGGTTCGCCAGTTGTCGTGACCCTGGCCAACGGTCAGACCATCACCATCGAAGTGGGCAAAACCACCGGCACCGTGACCACCACCGCGCCGAACGATGCGTTGACCGGCAACCCACCGCTGACCAACGCCATCACCAATGTCAGTGGCGGTAACTACGAGAACCTCGTCGCCGATAAAACTCCGGTTTCGACCACCGTTACCGACACCGTCGACACCACCAACCTGTCGCTGAGCGCGACTGGTACCGTGGCTGAGGGCGGTTCGATCGTTTACACCGCGACGTTGACCAATGCTGCCGGCTCGCCGGTCACCGTGACCCTGAGCAACGGCGCCGTGATCACCATCGAAGCCGGTAAAACCACCGGCACCGTGACGGTTCCGGCGCCTGCGGATGACGTATACAAAGACGCTGGCAAAGTCGAAGTCACCATCAACGGTGCGACCGGCGGCAACTTCGAAAATCTGGTGCCAAGCACTGTCCCTGCGGTCACCGAAGTGACCGATACCATCGACACCTCGACGGTCAAACTGTCCGCTGACACCTCGGTCGCCGAGGGTGGCACCGTCACTTACACCGCGACCGTTGGTGCGCCTGTGACTGGCTCGCCGGTTGTCGTGACTCTGGCCAACGGTCAGTCCATCACCATCGAAGTGGGTAAAACCACTGGCACCGTGACCACCACCGCACCGAACGACGTGCTCAACGGCCAGGCGCCGCTGAGCAACTCGATCACTGGCGTGAGCGGTGGCAACTACGAGAATCTGGTCGCCGACAAGACGCCGGTCAGCACCACCGTGACTGATACCGTCGACACTACCAACCTCTCGCTGAGTGCCACTGGCTCCGTCGCTGAAGGCGGTTCGATTGTCTACACCGCGACCCTGACCAACCCGGCCGGCACCCCGGTGACCGTGACCCTGAGCAATGGCTCCGTCATCACCATCGAGGCCGGTAAGACCACCGGTACCGTGACCGTTCCGGCCCCAGCCGATGACGTCTATAAAGACGCCGGCAAAGTGGAAGTCAGCATCACCGGCACCACGGGTGGCAATTTCGAGAACCTGGTGCCGAGCACCGTTCCAGCTGTCACCGAAGTCACTGACACCATCGATACTTCGACCGTCAAACTGACCGCTGATACCTCGGTGGTCGAGGGCGGCACCGTCACCTACACCGCGACTGTCGGGGCCCCGGTAACCGGTTCGCCAGTGACCGTCACGTTGGCAAACGGCCAGACCATCACCATCGAAGTGGGTAAAACCACCGGCACCGTCACCACCACTGCGCCAAACGATGCATTGAACGGTCACGAGCCACTGACCAACGCGATCACTGACGTGAGCGGCGGCAACTACGAGAATCTTGTAGCGGATAAAACCCCGGTTTCGACCAGCGTCACCGACACCGTCGACACCACCAACCTGTCGCTGACTGCGACCGGCACCGTGGCGGAAGGCGGTTCGATCGTCTACACCGCAACCCTGACCAATCCGGCCGGTACTCCGGTAACCGTGACCCTGAGCAATGGCTCGGTGATCACCATCGAAGCAGGTAAAACCACCGGCACCGTGACCGTTCCGGCGCCAGCCGATGACGTCTACAAAGATGCCGGCAAGGTTGAGGTCAGCATCACCGGAACAACCGGCGGCAATTTCGAGAACCTGGTGCCGAGCACCGTCCCTGCGGTCACTGAAGTGACTGACACCATCGACACCTCGACCGTCAAGCTGACCGCCGATACCTCGGTGGCTGAAGGTGGCACCGTCACCTATACCGCGACCGTTGGCGCACCAGTGACCGGTTCGCCAGTCGTGGTGACCCTGGCCAATGGTCAGAACATCACCATCGAAGTCGGCAAAACCACTGGCACCGTAACCACCACCGCGCCAAATGATGCGTTGAATGGTCATGAGCCGCTGAGCAACTCGATTACCGCCGTAACGGGCGGCAACTACGAAAACCTCGTGGCCGACAAAACCCCTGTCAGCACCACCATCACCGACACCGTCGACACCACCAACCTGACGTTGAGCGCCACCGGTTCCGTCGCTGAAGGCGGTTCGATCGTCTACACCGCGACCTTGACCAATCCAGCGGGCACACCAGTCACCGTGACCCTGAGCAATGGCTCCGTCATCACTATCGAAGCCGGTAAAACTACCGGCACCGTGACCGTTCCAGCACCAGCCGATGACGTTTACAAAGACGCTGGCAAGGTTGAAGTCACGATCAAAGACGCCGCAGGCGGCAATTTCGAGAACCTGGTGCCGAGCACCGTTCCGGCTGTTACCGAAGTTACCGATACCATCGATACGTCGACGGTCAAACTCACCGCCGACACTTCGGTCGCTGAAGGCGGGACTGTCACTTACACCGCCACCGTCGGCGCACCGGTCACCGGTTCGCCAGTCGTGGTGACCTTGGCCAATGGTCAGAACATCACCATCGAAGTGGGCAAAACCACCGGCACCGTGACCACCACCGCGCCAAACGATGCGCTGAACGGTCACGAACCGCTGACCAACTCGATTACCGGCGTCACCGGTGGCAACTACGAAAATCTGGTCGCTGACAAAACCCCGGTTTCGACCACCGTTACCGACACCGTCGATACCACCGACCTGACGTTGAGCGCCACTGGCTCCGTTGCCGAAGGTGGTTCGATCGTTTACACCGCGACCCTGACCAATCCGGCCGGTACGCCGGTGACCGTGACCCTGTCGAACGGCTCGGTGATCACCATTGAAGCAGGTAAAACTACCGGCACCGTGACCGTTCCAGCACCAGCCGATGACGTTTACAAGGACGCTGGCAAGGTTGAAGTCACGATCAAAGACGCCGCAGGCGGCAATTTCGAGAACCTGGTGCCTAGCACGGTTCCGGCTGTCACCGAAGTCACTGACACCATCGATACTTCGACCGTCAAACTGACCGCCGATACTTCGGTCGCTGAAGGCGGTACTGTCACCTACACCGCGACTGTCGGTGCTCCGGTAACCGGCTCGCCTGTGGTCGTGACCCTGGCCAACGGTCAGAACATCACCATCGAAGTCGGCAAAACCACCGGCACCGTGACCACCACCGCGCCAAACGATGCGCTGAACGGTCACGAACCACTGACCAACTCGATTACCGGCGTCACCGGTGGCAACTATGAAAATCTGGTCGCTGACAAAACCCCGGTCAGCACCACCGTCACTGACACCGTGGACACGACGAATCTGTCGCTCAGCGCCACCAACTCGGTCGCCGAGGGTGGTTCGATCACCTACACCGCGACCCTGACCAACGCTGCTGGCTCGCCAGTCACCGTGACCCTGAGCAACGGCTCGGTGATCACTATCGAAGCCGGTAAAACTACCGGCACCGTGACCGTTCCAGCACCAGCCGATGACGTCTACAAAGATGCCGGCAAAGTCGAAGTCACCATCAACGGTGCAACCGGCGGCAACTTCGAGAACCTCGTTCCGAGCGCTGTTCCGGCAGTGACTGAAGTCACTGACACCATCGACACCACGTCGGTGAAACTGACCGCAACCGAGTCTGCTGCTGAAGGTGGCACCGTCACCTACACCGCCACTGTCGGTGCACCAGTGACCGGCTCGCCTGTGGTCGTGACCCTCGCCAACGGTCAGAACATCACCATCGAAGTCGGCAAAACCACTGGCACCGTCACCACCACCGCACCGAACGATGCGTTGAACGGTCATGCGCCGCTGACTAACGCCATCACCGACGTGAGCGGCGGCAACTACGAGAATCTGGTTGCCGACAAAACCCCGGTCAGCACCACCGTGACCGATACCGTCGACACCACCAACCTGTCGCTGAGCGCGACCGGTACCGTGGCTGAGGGCGGTTCGATCGTTTACACCGCGACGTTGACCAATGCTGCCGGCTCGCCGGTCACCGTGACCCTGAGCAACGGCGCCGTGATCACCATCGACGCGGGTAAAACCACCGGCACCGTGACCGTTCCAGCACCTGCCGATGACGTCTACAAAGACGCCGGCAAGGTCGAAGTCACGATCAAGGATGCTGCGGGCGGCAACTTCGAGAACCTGGTGCCGAGCACCGTTCCGGCCGTCACCGAAGTCACCGACACCATCGATACCTCGACCGTGAAGCTGAGCGCCGATACTTCGGTGGCTGAAGGCGGCACTGTCACTTACACCGCGACTGTTGGCGCTCCAGTGACTGGCGCACCTGTTGTTGTGACCCTGGCCAACGGTCAGACCATCACCATCGACATCGGCAAGACCACCGGCACCGTGACGACCACCGCACCGAACGATGCGCTGAACGGTCACGAACCGCTGAACAACTCGATCACCAACGTCAGCGGCGGCAACTACGAAAACCTCGTCGCCGACAAGACGCCAGTCAGCACCACCGTGACCGACACCGTCGACACCACCAACCTGTCGCTGAGCGCGACGCCGGCGGTGAACGAAGGCGGGCAGATCACCTACACGGCCACCCTGAGCAACGCCGCCGGCACTCCGGTGACCGTGACCTTGAGCAATGGCGCGGTGATCACCATCGAGGCCGGCAAAACTTCCGGCACCGTGACCGTCGATGCGCCGAAGGATGACGTCTACAAGGACGCCGGCACCGTTGAAGCGACCATCAAGGGCGCGACCGGTGGCGACTTCGAAAATCTGGTCACCAGCAACACTCCGGCGGTGACCAGCGTCAACGACACCATCGACACCTCCACCGTGTCGCTGACCGCCACCGCCAACGTCGCCGAAGGCGAAACCGTGGTTTATACCGCGAGCGTCACCGCGCCGGTAACCGGCTCGCCAGTTGTGGTCACTCTGTCCAATGGCCAGACCATCACCATCGCCGTCGGTGAGACCACCGGCAGCGTGAACTTCGTCGCGCCGAACAGCCCATTGGCGGGCGGCAGCTCGTTGAGCGTGGCCATCGACAAGGTTGCCGGCGGCAACTATGAAAACCTGGTTGCCGACAAGACACCGGCGAACACCTCGGTGTCGGACACTGTCGACACCACCAACCTGAACCTGACCGCCAGCGACTCGGTGGCGGAAGGTGGTTCGATCGTTTACACCGCGACCCTGACCAATGCGGCAGGCACTCCGGTAACCGTGACTCTGTCCAACGGCGCGGTGATCACCATCGAAGCCGGTAAAACCTCGGGCACCGTGACCGTTCCAGCTCCGGCTGACGACGTGTACAAAGACGCGGGTAAAGTCGAAGCAACCATTTCCACCGCTACCGGTGGCAACTTCGAGAACCTGGTGCCTAGCACCGTTCCGGCCGTCACCAACGTGACCGACACCATCGATACCACCACGGTCAAACTGACCGCGACCGAATCGGCTGCGGAAGGTGGCACCGTCACTTACACCGCGACTGTCGGCGCGCCAGTGACTGGCTCGCCGGTCGTGGTGACCTTGGCCAATGGTCAGAACATCACCATCGAAGTGGGTAAAACCACTGGCACCGTGACTACCACTGCGCCGAACGATGCGTTGACCGGCCACGCGCCGCTGACCAACGCCATCACCGACGTGAGCGGCGGTAACTACGAAAACCTCGTGGCGGATAAAACGCCGGTTTCGACCAATGTCACCGACACCGTCGACACCACCAATCTGTCGCTCAGTGCGACCGGCACCGTGGCCGAGGGTGGCTCGATCGTCTACACCGCGACGCTGACCAACGCTGCCGGCTCACCGGTTACCGTGACGTTGAGCAACGGCGCAGTGATCACCATCGACGCCGGTAAAACCTCTGGCACCGTGACCGTTCCGGCGCCAGCCGATGACGTGTACAAAGATGCCGGCAAAGTCGAAGCGACCATTTCCAGCGCTACCGGTGGCAACTTTGAAAATCTGGTACCGAGCACTGTGCCGGCCGTCACCAATGTCACCGATACCATCGACACCACCACGGTCAAACTGACCGCGACCGAATCGGCTGCGGAAGGTGGCACCGTCACCTACACCGCCACCGTCGGTGCTCCGGTAACCGGCTCGCCTGTGGTCGTGACCCTGGCCAACGGTCAGAACATCACCATCGAAGTCGGCAAGACCACAGGCACCGTGACCACCACCGCGCCGAACGATGCGTTGACCGGACATGCGCCACTGACCAACGCCATCACCGACGTGAGCGGCGGTAACTACGAAAACCTCGTGGCGGATAAAACGCCGGTTTCGACCAATGTCACCGATACCGTCGACACCACCAACCTGTCGCTCAGTGCCACTGGCACCGTCGCTGAAGGCGGCTCGATCGTCTACACCGCGACCCTAACCAATCCGGCCGGCACCCCAGTCACCGTGACATTGAGCAACGGCGCCGTAATCACTATCGACGCCGGCAAAACCACTGGCACCGTAACCGTTCCGGCGCCTGCCGATGACGTCTACAAAGACGCGGGCAAAGTCGAAGCGACCATTTCCACCGCCACCGGTGGCAACTTCGAGAACCTGGTGCCAAGTACCGTGCCGGCTGTCACCGAAGTCACCGACACGATCGACACCTCGACCGTCAAACTGACTGCCGATACCTCAGTGGCCGAAGGTGGCACCGTCACCTATACCGCAACCGTCGACGCGCCAGTGACCGGTTCGCCTGTGGTCGTGACCTTGGCAAACGGTCAAAACATCACCATTGAGGTGGGTAAAACCACTGGCACCGTGACTACCACTGCGCCTAATGATGCATTGACCGGTCATGCTCCTCTGACCAACGCGATCACCGACGTCACCGGTGGCAATTACGAAAACCTCGTGGCTGACAAAACCCCGGTCAGCACTAACGTCACCGACACCGTCGACACCACCAACCTGTCGCTGTCCGCGACCGGTACCGTGGCCGAAGGTGGCTCGATCGTTTACACCGCGACCCTGACCAACGCCGCTGGCTCGCCAGTCACCGTGACGTTGAGCAACGGCGCCGTGATCACCATCGAGGCTGGCAAAACCACCGGCACCGTGACCGTTCCAGCTCCGGCTGACGACGTGTACAAGGACGCGGGTAAAGTCGAAGCAACCATTTCCAGCGCTACCGGTGGCAACTTCGAGAACCTGGTGCCAAGCACTGTTCCGGCCGTCACCAACGTTACCGATACCATCGACACCACCACGGTGAAACTGACCGCGACCGAGTCTGCCGCTGAAGGCGGTACCGTCACCTACACCGCGACTGTCGGTGCCCCAGTGACCGGTTCGCCGGTCGTAGTGACGTTGGCCAACGGCCAGACCATCACCATCGAAGTCGGCAAGACCACCGGCACTGTATCTACCACCGCACCGAACGATGCACTGACCGGTCATGCTCCTCTGACCAACGCGATCACTGGCGTGACCGGCGGTAATTACGAGAGTCTGGTGGCTGACAAAACGCCAGTCAGCACCACTGTGACCGACACTGTCGACACCACCAACCTGTCGCTGAGCGCAACCAACTCGGTCGCCGAGGGTGGTTCGATCATCTACACCGCGACCTTGACCAACGCGGCTGGCTCGCCAGTCACCGTGACCCTGTCGAACGGCGCTGTGATCACCATCGAAGCCGGTAAAACCACTGGCACCGTGACCGTTCCGGCACCTGCCGATGACGTCTACAAAGACGCCGGCACCGTTCAGGCACAGATCACCAACGCTACCGGTGGCAACTTCGAAAACCTGGTGCCGAGCACCGTGCCGGCTGTGACTCAGGTCACCGACACCATCGATACCACCACGGTCAAACTCACCGCGACCGAGTCTGCTGCCGAAGGTGGCACCGTCACCTACACCGCGACCGTTGGTGCGCCAGTGACTGGCTCGCCAGTCGTGGTAACTCTGGCCAACGGTCAGAACATCACCATCGAAGTCGGCAAAACCACCGGCACCGTAACCACCACCGCACCGAACGATGCGCTGACCGGCCACGCGCCGTTGACCAACGCGATCACCAACGTCAGCGGTGGCAACTACGAAAACCTCGTTGCCGACAAGACCCCGGTCAATACCACGGTCACCGATACCGTCGACACCACCAACCTGTCGCTGTCCGCGACCGGCACCGTGGCCGAAGGCGGCTCGATCGTTTACACCGCGACGCTGACCAACGCTGCCGGTTCGCCGGTTACCGTGACGTTGAGCAACGGCGCCGTGATCACCATCGACACCGGCAAAACCACCGGCACCGTGACCGTCCCGGCACCGGCTGATGACGTCTACAAAGACGCCGGCACCGTTGAGGCCACGATCAAGACCGCGACTGGCGGCAATTTCGAAAACCTGGTGACCAGCAACACCCCGGCCGTGACCAGCGTCACCGACACCATCGACACCACCACGGTCAAACTGACCGCGACCGAGTCTGCTGCTGAAGGTGGTACCGTCACTTACACCGCGACCGTCGGCGCGCCGGTCACCGGTTCGCCGGTTGTGGTGACCTTGGCCAACGGCCAGAACATAACCATCGAAGTGGGCAAAACCACCGGTACCGTGACCACCACTGCGCCGAACGACGTGTTGACCGGCCACGCGCCGCTGACCAACGCGATCACTAACGTCAGCGGCGGCAACTACGAAAACCTGGTGGCCGATAAAACCCCGGTCAGCACCACGGTTACCGACACCATCGACACCACCAACCTGTCCCTGAGCGCGACCGGCACCGTGGCCGAAGGTGGCTCGATTGTTTACACCGCAACGCTGACCAACGCCGCTGGTTCGCCAGTGACCGTGACGCTGAGCAACGGTGCAGTCATCACCATCGACGCCGGTAAAACCACCGGTACCGTCACCGTCCCTGCCCCGGCTGATGACGTCTACAAAGACGCCGGCACCGTGCAGGCAACCATCACCAATGCCAGCGGTGGCAACTTCGAAAACCTGGTGCCGAGCACCACGCCAGCCGTGACCAGCGTCACCGACACCATCGACACCACGGGCGTGAAACTCACCGCCACGGGCACCGTGGCCGAAGGTGGCACCGTCACTTACACCGCTACCGTTGGTGCGCCAGTTACCGGCTCGCCTGTCGTCGTGACCCTGGCCAACGGTCAGACCATCACCATCGACATCGGCAAAACCACCGGCACCGTGACCAGCATCGCACCGAACGATGCGCTGACCGGTCACGCGCCGTTGACCAACTCGATCACTAACGTGACCGGCGGCAACTACGAAAACCTTGTGGCCGACAAGACCCCGGTCAGCACCACCGTGACCGACACTGTCGACACCACCAACCTGTCCCTGAGCGCCACTAATACGGTCGCCGAGGGCGGTTCGATCATTTACACCGCCACCCTGACCAACGCCGCTGGTTCGCCAGTGACCGTGACCCTGAGCAACGGCGCAGTGATCACCATCGACGCCGGTAAAACCACTGGCACCGTGACCGTTCCTGCCCCGGCTGATGACGTCTACAAAGACGCCGGCACCGTGCAGGCAACCATCACCAATGCCAGCGGTGGCAACTTCGAAAATCTGGTGCCGAGCACCGTACCGGCCGTGACCAGTGTCACCGACACCATCGACACCACTACTGTGAAGTTGTCTGCCACCGGTACAGCGGTTGAAGGCGGCAACGTCGTCTACACCGTCACCGTCGGTGCGCCAGTCACTGGTTCGCCAGTCGTGGTGACTCTGTCCAATGGCCAGACCATCACCATCGACATCGGCAAAACCACCGGCACCGTAACCACCACCGCACCGAACGATGCGCTGACCGGCCACGCGCCGTTGACCAACGCCATCACTAACGTGACCGGCGGCAACTACGAAAACCTGGTGGCCGACAAAACCCCGGTCAGTACCACCGTGACCGACACCGTCGACACCACCAATCTGTCGTTGTCCGCGACCGGCACCGTGGCCGAAGGTGGCTCGATCGTTTACACCGCAACCCTGACCAACGCCGCGGGTTCGCCAGTGACCGTAACGTTGAGCAACGGCGCCGTGATCACCATCGACGCCGGTAAAACCACCGGCACCGTGACCGTTCCGGCTCCAGCGGACGACGTCTACAAAGACGCCGGCACCGTGCAGGCGACCATCAAGTCGGCGACAGGTGGCAGCTTCGAAAACCTGGTGCCAAGCACCACGCCAGCCGTAACCAGCGTCACCGACACCATCGACACCACTGGCGTGAAACTTACCGCCACTGGCACCGTGGCCGAGGGTGGCACTGTCACCTACACCGCCACTGTCGGCGCTCCGGTCACCGGTTCGCCAGTGACCGTAAGCCTGTCCAACGGCCAGACCATCACCATCGACATCGGCAAAACCACCGGCACCGTGACCACCACTGCGCCGAACGACGTGTTGACCGGCCACGCACCGTTGACCAATGCGATCACCAACGTCAGCGGCGGCAACTACGAAAACCTCGTAGCCGACAAAACCCCGGTCAGCACCACCGTGACCGACACTGTCGATACCACCAGCCTGTCGCTGAGCGCGACCCCGGCGGTGAACGAGGGTGGCCAGATCACCTACACCGCAACCCTGAGCAACGCTGCCGGTTCCCCGGTAACCGTGACTTTGAGCAACGGCTCGGTGATCACCATCGACGCCGGCAAAACCACTGGCACCGTGACCGTTCCGGCTCCGGCTGACGACGTCTACAAAGACGCCGGCAGCGTGCAGGCGACCATCACCAACGCCAGCGGTGGCAACTTCGAGAACCTGGTACCGAGCACGACACCGGCCGTGACCAACGTCGCCGATACCATCGACACCACCACTGTCAGCATCACCGGCAGCACCTCGGTGACCGAAGGCCAGACCGCCAGCTACACCGTCAGCCTGACGCACCCGGCACAAACCGACGTGACCCTGAAGATCGTCTACAGCGGCACCGCTGCCGACGGTTCGGACTTCACCGGTGTTTACACCGTGAAGATCCCGGCGGGCGCCAGCAGCGCACAGTTCAACGTCGCGACCATCGATGACAAGATCACCGAAGGCACCGAGAACTTCGTGGTCAAGATCGACTCGGCCACCGGCGGCAACTTCGAGAACCTGGCCGTCAGCAGCACCAACGGCAGCGTCAGCACCTCGATCATCGACAACGATGCGCCACCGGTCATCGACCTGGATGCCAACAACTCCAGCGGCGCCACCGGTGCCGACTACAAGGTGACGTTCACCGAAAACACCCCGGGCGCCGGCGTGTCGATTGCCGACACTGACCTGACGATCACCGACCCGGACAGCACCATGCTGACAGGCGCGACCATCGTGCTGACCAACCGTCAGGACGGCGATGCGCTGAACCTCGGCAACAGCGTCAACGGCATCACGATCAATGCCAACAGCACCAACGGCACCGTGACCTTGACCCTGTCGGGCAACGCGACGCTTGCCGACTACATGCAGGCGATCAAGAACATCAGTTTCACCAACAGCAGTGAAAACCCGAGCACCGTGCCACGGATCATCACCGTGACCGTGACCGATGGCGGCAACTACTCCAACACCGCGACCACCACGGTCAACGTGGTGGCGGTCAACGATGCTCCGGTGGCCGCGCCAAGCAACGTCACCGGCACCGAAGACACCCCGCTGATCCTCGGCTGGTCGACCTTCGGCGTGACCGACGTCGACAGTCCGGCCAGCAGCCTGGGCATCAAAATCACCCAGCTGCCGGGCGAAGGCAAACTGCAGTATCTGGACGGTTCGACCTGGAAAGACGTCGTCAACAACCAGACCTTCAGCAAGGCTGACATCGACGCCGGCAAACTGCGCTTCATGCCGGATGCCAACGAGTCGGGGGTCAACGGTTACGGCGGCACCGGTATGGGCAACAACCAGGCCGACTACGCACAGATCAAGTTCCAGCCAACCGACGGCCAACTGCTGGGCAACACCGGCACCGTGAAGATCGACATCACGCCAGTGGCGGATGCGCCGACCGTGAGCGTGGCCGACAACAGCGTGAAGTCCACCGGGCTGGTCAAGGAAGTCTGGACCGGCCTGTCGGGCCTGGGCACCAGCGGCAACGGCGCTGACTCGACCACGTTGAAAAACGTGATCGACGGCGCCGGCACCCCGAACTCCAGCACCAACGTGACCAACGTGCAGTCGGACGGCAGTGTGGCCGCCGGCACCGCGTCGAAAACTTCGGGCCTGATCTATCTGGAAGCCGGCAAGACCTACAGCTTCAGCGGTGTGGCTGACGACAGCCTGCTGATCACCATTGGCGGCAAGAGCGTGGCGTCGGGTACCTGGGGCGCGGGCGGTGCGATCAGCGGTTCGTTCACCCCGACCACCAGCGGCTACTACACCCTGGACATCTACCACCACAACCAGAGCGGCCCGGGCAGCTATGACGTGAACCTGTCGGTCAACGGCAGCACGCCAATCGACCTGAGCAGCGCCGGCGTGCCGATCTACACCGGGGTGCAGGATCTGGTGAATTCCGGTGTGACCGTCTCCGATCTGCACGGCACCAACGGCGAAGGCTATTACGACGGCTACAAGCTCAACACTGGCGCCGAAGGCACCACGGTGAAACTGTCGGCGATCAACACTGCGCTGACCGATACCGACGGTTCGGAAATCCTGAGCGTGAAGATCAGCGGCGCGCCGGTCGGCTCGGTTCTCTCCGACGGCAACGGTCACACCTTCACAGTCACCGCAAGCAACGGCGAAGCCAACGTCACCGGCTGGAACCTGGGCAGCCTGACCGTAACCCCGCCGACCTACTACAACGGCCAGTTCAACCTGACCGTGACCTCGACCTCCACTGAAATGGTCGGCGGTTCGGCCAGCAGCACCGCGACGATTCCGGTTACCGTGGTGCCGGCGGTGTACAACGCGGTGGTTGGTACCTCTGGCGACGACACCTTCAACGGTACCGATGGCAACGACATCATGGTCGCCGACATCGGCGGTCTGACCGTGGTGCCGGGCACCAACTACAACATCGCGTTCATGGTCGACAGCTCGGGTAGCATGAGCACCTCGTCGATCAACGCGGCCAAGGACTCGCTGACCTCGGTGTTCAACACCCTCAAGCAGAGCCTGGGCGGCAGCAACTCGGGCACGGTGAACATCTTCCTGGCGGACTTCGATACCCAGGTCAACAAGTCGGTGTCGGTGAACCTCAACGACCCGAACGCGCTGACCAAGCTCAAAGCCGTGCTCGACTCGATGGCGTCCGGCGGCGGCACCAACTACGAGGACGTGTTCAAGACCACGGCCAACTTCTTCCAGAGCGCGGAAGCTGTGGCGAACACCGGGGCGAAGAACCTCACGTACTTCATCACCGACGGCCAGCCGACCTACTACCAGAGCGGCGAGCAGACCAACCCGACGCTGTACGGCAGCGTGAAGTTCGACAGTGTGGTGACAACCAGCAACTACAAGCTGGGCGACACTTTCAGCACGTACATCGACAACACGCATTACCTGAGCATCACCGCCAGCGGTTATGCCCAGTTGCAGACTTACACTGCCCGTTATGGCTGGAGCACCACCAACCTGGGCACTGTTCACGCTCAGGGTGACGGCACTTACGAGTTGTCGAGCCTGGCCGGTAGCGGTAGCAGTACGGATTCGGCGACAACCTCCAACTCCAACAGCAGCTTCGCCCTGCTCAGCAGTCTGTCGAACGTCGAGGCGATCGGTATCAATAGCGGTGTCAGCCTCAACGACCTGAAACCGTATGACTCGGATCACTCGCCGCAGACCAACATCGATCCGAAGGATCTGGCCAACTCGATCATCGGCCACACCGAAGCGACGATGCCGGGCAACGACACCGTCAGCGGTGGCGACGGCAACGACATCCTGTTCGGCGACCTGGTGAGCTTCAACGGCATTGCCGGCGAGGGTTATCAGGCGATGCAGGCGTTCGTGGCGCAGCAGACCGGGGTCGACGTCAGCAAGGTCACCACCAGCAACGTGCACCAGTACATCACCGAGCACTATCAGGCGTTCGATGTGTCCGGCGCACATGACGGCAACGACACGCTGCTGGGTGGCGCAGGCAATGACATCCTGTTCGGCTCGGGCGGCAACGACCTGCTCGACGGCGGCAAGGGCAATGACATCCTGCTCGGCGGCACCGGCAACGACACGCTGATCGGCGGCCAGGGCAACGACATCCTGATCGGTGGTTCCGGTGCCGACACCTTCGTCTGGAAAGCAGGCGACACCGGCAATGACGTGATCAAGGACTTCAACGCCAACGAAGGTGACCGCATCGACCTGCGCGATCTGTTGCAGGGTGAAACCGGCAGCACCATCGACAACTTCCTGAAGATCACCACGGTTGATGGCACGTCGTCGCTGCAAGTCAGCTCGGCGGGCAAGTTCAACTCCGGCGACGCGGCAGCCGCCACGCCGGACGTGACGATCAAACTGGAAGGCAACAACTGGTCGAGCGCCAACATTCACAACCTGATTGCCGGCAGCGATCCGACCATCAAGGTCGACCACAACAACAGCTGATGCGTGAACAAAACGGCCGCCCCTTGGGGCGGCCGTCACGTTTGCGGCTAACTTGGCGGTGACGATTTCGTCGCCACCCCGCATACTCGCGCGCAGTTGGCCTATGCTGCTGACAGCATGACGCTGGATCTTTCTGAGGGATGCTCAATGTTTTACGTGCAACGCGATGCGCAAGGTCTGTTGATTCGCGTGGAAGCAGCGGCCTACGCCGAGGCCACGGAAACGCTGCCGGCCGACAGCCATGAAATCCAGGCCTGGTTCGCCAATGAAGTGGTGGAAACCAGCCTGAAACAGCTCAAGCAGAGCGACCTGGAAATGATTCGGGTACTCGACGACCTGATTCAGGTGCTGACCCAGAAGGGCGTGATCCGCGTCACCGACCTGCCGCCGGCGGCGCAGGCCAAGTTGATGGACCGCACCCAGGCGCGTGAGGCATTGGGCGGGTTGAGCCAGTTGATTGATGATGATGAAGGTGGGCTGATCTGATCCCGCATATTCGTTGAATGATCTGGCCCCTTCGCGAGCAGGCTCGCTCCCACATTTGAAATGCATTCCAATGTGGGAGCGAGCCTGCTCGCGAAGACGGCATCACTGACACCGCCTTACCAAGATTCACTTCCAGGGCGTGGGCTCACCAAACAACTGCCCCTGCACCCCATACAAGCCCATCTCGCGAATCACCGACAACTCGCCTTCGGTCTCCACCCGCTCGGCAATCAACGGTAGATCGATGCTGTGCGCCGCACGCTGGATCGCCTCGATGAACAGGCGCTTGTCGCTCTCCTGATCGATCGCGCGAATGTAACTGCCATCGATCTTCAGGTACGCCAGCCCCAGCCGCGCCAGGTTGCCGATCATGCTGAAGCGTCCACCAAAGCGCTGCAGGCTCAGGGAGAAACCGAGTTCACGCAGGCGCCGGGTCAACTGCTCCAGCACCGCTTGCTCCGGCAATTGCTCCTCGCCGATCTCCAGCGTCAGGCGCTCGCCGAGGTCGGAGTGCGCGCGCAGAATCTCGAACACTTTGTTCAGCGCTTGTGGATCGGCCAGGGTTGCCGAAGACAGGTTCAGCGCCAGCGAATCTTCGTGCCCTTTCATCTGCTCCAGCACGCGTTCGAGCATCAGACGGTCCAGTCGCGCGGTCCAGCCAAAACGCTCGAGCCACGGCAGGAAACGCCCGGCCGGGATGGTCTGGCCCTGTTCATCCAGCAAGCGCGAAAGCACTTTGTAATGCAGCACCAATTGCGTGTCCTGAGCGGCCACCACCGGTTGGAAGTACAGCTCGAAACGCTGCTGATTCAGTGCCTGATCGAGCAAGCGATGCCAGGCATGGTGATCGTCACCGACGTCCGCCACCAGGCTCTGATCGATGCACGCCCAGTTCTGCTCGCCCTGTCCCTCGGCCTGCGCCAGCGCCTGATCGCCCAGGGTCAGTACCGCTTGCGGTGAATCGCCGTGAGCAAACGGAGCGAGGCCGATGGAGGCCACGGCCGGCACATCGGTTGCGCCAGTGGCATGCAGGCTGCTCAATGCGCTGTCGAGATTCTGCGCCAGTTGCAGCGCTTCTTCGCGCACCAGTCCCGGTGCCAGCACGGCGAATTCACCGCCGCGAATCCGGGTGACGAGGTTTTGGGTTTCCGGGTATTTGGCGCATTCGCGGGACAGTTGCTCGCCGACGGCTTTCAACAATTCATCGGTGCGCTGACCGCCCAGACGCTGATTGAGCCCGGCCAGATCCTTGACCCGCAACAGCAGCAGGTAACCGGAACTGGCCTGCTCCGGGTTGCTCACGCGGTTGTGCAGTTGCATCTCGAAATAGCGCCGGTTGGCCAGCCCCGTGAGGTTGTCCTGATAAGACTCGGCACGCAGTTTTTCACTGCGCTCGGCCTGCTCCTGGAACAGCGCCTTGAGCTTCTCGACCATCTGGTTCATCGCCTGCACCACGCGCCGCAGTTCCGGGGTACGCGGCAACTCCGGCAGGCTGAGGAATTCGCGGCGGGCGATGGCGTGGGACTGTTTGACCATGTAATCCAGCGGGCGCAATTGCCGGCGCAGCAGCAACGCGCCGAGCACTGCACTGACCGCGCCGCACAGCAGCAGCCAGCCGAGGCTGCCCAACGCGCTCTGCCACAGCTTGGCCACGGCAAACATCGGGTGGCTGACCACCTCGACCCGCGCCGCCTGCTCCCAGCCACGGCTGACCAGCGCGTCGCCACCGGCCGGCTCCAGGCCGATCAGTTTGACGAACCAGTCAGGCACATTGCTCACCGCCGGAATTCCGCTGCGCTCGACAATGGTCTTGTCGGTCTTGAGATCGACCACGCGGATGCTCGCGTAATAGCCGCTGTCGAAAATCGAGCTGACCAGCAGCTCGACCATCGCCGGGTCGTCGATATTCGGCGTCAGCGACAATGCCAGCGCCGTGGCGGCGTCCTGGGCATGGGAGCGCAGCTGGTTGACGTACTGGGTGCGCGAGCTCTCCAGACTGACCATGAAGCTGCCGGTGAAGGCGACCACCAGGAACAGACAGATAGCGATCAACAGCTGTTTGAACAAAGACATCTGAGCGCGTGCTCCTAGTTAGTCGTTTCGACCGGGAAACCTTCGGCCTGCATTTTCTTCAGCACATCCTGCCAGCGCGACAGGCGTTTGGTGTCACCGACCTTTTTGTTGCCCTTGGCTCCCGGCAGGTACAGACCTTCAGCATTGAAAGAGTAGACCGGCAGTAAATCGGTTCGCTGGGACGCAGGCTGAATCGGATCGATCAGGCTGTCGAGCACCAGCGGCATGGCATCGGGGGTGGCGTAGTAAGTCAGCACCATGTGTGCGCGATTCTGGCGCAGTGCCTTGACGTAGGTGATGCGCAGCTTGTCACTGGAGACCCCGAGATGGCGCAGGCTGAAATACTTGGCGATCGCGTAGTCTTCGCAATCGCCGGCGCCTTTCCACAACGCTTCGATGGGCGTCTCCCAATAATCGACCTGCCCCCACAGATCGATATCTTCTACATAACGCACCTGTTTGTTGAAAAACAGGTTCACCACTTTCAGCTTTTCCATCTCGCTGACCTGTTTCTGCGTGGCCAGCAGGTTTTGCCAGGCATCGATCCGCTGCTGCCCGGCACCCAACGGGCCGTAGAGCGCCGTAGCCTTGCGGCTGATCGCGGAAAAATCCCAATCGGCATGCAGGCCGCCCAGCATGACGCCGGCCAGCAACAGTGCGCAGCCTAGCCAGCGCAGAGTCCGGGGGATCACGAAACGTACCGCCACAGCAGGTTTCCAGGGGGCAGGAAGGAAAGCGTTTGATGGTGAAGCTTAGCCCGGCAAAAAACAATGGCACCATGAGATCATCGCCATCGCGCTAAACTTCACAGAGGACAGCAATCCTTTACATGGTTTGACAACCTGTAGAGCAATCACTAGTGTCTTTGGATCCAAATTCCGTCGTCATTCAGGGTGAGTAGTTGTGACACAGAAGCCCAAACCGCTGCACAGCATCAAAGTCGATGGGCCGATTCCCGCACACCTTGCCCGCTCGATCATCGAAGAAACCCTGCGCTCGGCGATCCTTGACGGTCGCTTGCCGTGCGGCACCGCCCTGCGCCAGCAGGATCTGGCCGACCTGTTCGGGGTCAGCCGCATGCCGGTGCGCGAGGCTCTGCGCCAGCTCGAAGCGCAGGAACTGCTGAGCGTCACCACCCACAAGGGCGCCGTTGTAGCGCCGCTGATCCAGGGCGACGCCACCGAAACCTACGAGTTGCGGATCCTCCTCGAATCCGAAGCCATGCGCCAGTCGATCCCGTTGCTGACCAGCGCCGATCACGCGCTTGCCGCCGGCTATATCGAAGAACTCGAAACCCAGCACGACTACAGCGAAATCGGTCGGCTCAACCGTCTGTTCCACATGGCCCTGTACAGCAAGGCACCGAATAAGCGTCTGCTGCGGCTGGTCGAAGACGGCCTCAACGAGGAGGAGCGCTTCCTGCGTTTCAATCTCGAAGCCATGGGCCTGGGCAAACTCTCCCAGGAAGATCACCGCGCCATGCTCCAGGCCGTGATCGAGCGCGATGTCGAGCTGTCGGTGAAGTTGCTCACACATCACCTCAACCGTGGCGTCGACGTGATCACCCGCTTCCTCGCCAGTCCCGCCGGACAAAACCGCAAGGCCGTGCGCTGACACCCTTCACGCCGGTCTCAGGCCTTCGCGCCTGACCGGCGAATAACCCGCTTACAAATCCTCTCCCCGATCCTCCGCAAACCTGGTGGCGGATCCGCGTGTTCGCTCTAACCTCCCAGCGCTGGCAAGCCCGCCATTGCGGCTCGGCGCGGACGAATCGGTCATAGCCGTCCCGCCAATTTACCCGCACTCTTTAACGGCCACCCCATGAAGAACGGGCGACGCGCCGCACCGCCGGCGCAGTCCCCGCACCAGGAACCTACGGAAGGAGCCTTGCCACGGGAAAAAGGGAAGTTACGGCGCCGTTTCCGGCCCACTTTCATTCCTATACATCACATTCAATTTCCGCTTCTTAAAGTTGCTTTGAGTGAGGCATTCACTCTTGTCTTCAATTTTGGCCATTATTTGCCGAAAGGAGCAACTACGCCCAAGTAAAACTTAAACAAAAAGTTTTACCGGGCCGACTCACACTTGAAAAACACACAACTAAAAATAATTAAAAATAAACTTGTTAAGTTATTTGACGATGTATTAGCTTTTCCTCGCCGAGCAGGTTCTACCTGCAAACACGGCACGGCTCCGCAGTCAGACAATAACTTTGGCAAATATTCGCCAACGCATGACCGAGAGCCTTTCATGCACTTTGCAAACTTTCATCAATCCGAATGAGGCCCGTGTTCGCCAATAGAAAACATTTCAAACTTATCAAGTCCGTGTTGATGCACTGAACGAGCAACTCCCTCTATTCCAATAACACCGAGGTTCGCCATGATGCCAACTAAAGAACAACTCGCCCTGAAAAAAGCGCAATTGAGCGTTCACCCGATCTTTACCGAGATCGATTCGTTATCGGTACTGCGCCGGTTCATGGAATCCCACGTCTTCGCCGTGTGGGATTTCATGTCGTTGACCAAGCGCCTGCAGCAGGAACTGACCTGTACGCGGCTGCCATGGTTACCGCCACGCGATCCGCATGCTGCGCGGCTGATCAACGAGATCGTGCTTGGCGAAGAGTCCGATGATCGTCCCGCCCACGGCCATTACAGCCATTTCGAACTGTACCTGGACGCGATGCGCGAAGTCGGTGCGAGCACCACGGCGGTCGAACGGTTTGTCGCGCTGCAACAGGAAGGCGTGAGTTACGACGTCGCCCTGCAAAGCGTTGAGGTTGATCCGGCAGCGGCGAAATTTGTGCGCGAGACGCTGCACACCGCGCTGCACGCACCGGGCCACAGTGTCGCCGCCGCGTTCCTGCATGGTCGCGAAAGCGTGATCCCGACGATGTTCCAGCGCATCCTCGATGACTGGGGGATCGGCATCGAACAGGCACCCACCTTGCGCTATTACCTGGAGCGCCACATCGAGGTCGACTCGGAAGATCACGGTCCGGCGGCGGAGCAATTGCTTGAGCGTCTGGTCGACGGCGATCCGCAGCGCGAAGCCGAGGTTTATGCCAGCGCCATCGCGGCGGTGGAAAGCCGCATCGCCCTGTGGGACGGCCTGCGTCTGAGCATGCGCGAGCCCTTGGCGGAGGTGGCCCGATGAACGCCGCCGACTACCAATCCTTCGCCGACGCCTGGGAAACCCGCGCCACTATCCGCACCCGGCCACGGCGTGTTCTGGAAGACGATGAGCGCCTGATCTATCCGCTGAGCCGCCAGCCCCTGGTGCTCAGCGAAACCTTCCTGCGCGAATGCCCGCAGCAGCGTGATTTCGCCCTGGTGCAGACGCTGTACAAATTCATCAACGACGTGGTGATTTTCGAAACCGAAATCGTCGACCAGACCGCCCGCGCCATCGCCAAGAATCGCTTCGCCGTGCCGTTCCCGTTCGCCTGTCGCTACGACGCCATGACCGTGGTGGTGGACGAGGATTACCACGCGCTGGTGGCGATGGACTTCATGCAGCAGACCGTAGCCATGACCGGCATCGAGCCGATCGAATTGCCCGCAGAAATCGAACTGAGCCGGGCGATTCCTGCCGCTGTGGCGTTGGCGCCCGAGCACCTGCGCAGCGCGGTGGAACTGATCTGCGTGGCCATCGCCGAGAACACCGTAACCGGCGACGTCGCCGCGTTCGCCCGGGACGACACGGTCAAGCCATCGATCAAAGGGCTGATGGCCGATCACTTGCTCGACGAGGGCCGGCATTCCAGCTTCTGGGCTCGCATGGTGCGCATCTATTGGCACACCGCCAATGACGCGGACCGGGAAACCATCGCGCAGATCCTGCCGGTGTTCATCGGCCATTACCTGACCAACGATATCCAGAAGTCCTTCGATCTGCGCCTGATCGACGCCTTGCCGGTCAGCGAGGCAGTGCGCCGTTTGCTCAGGGACGAGATGGCCGGGCTGGCGTTCCCGATCAATCGCCACCATCCGCTGGTGGGCAACATCGTGCGCTTTTTCCACAACAGCTCGCTGCTCGACACGCCGTGCGTGCAGCACGCCCTGCGTGACTATCTGGTTTGATGAGGAGGCCGACATGAGACGTCTCGACATTTTATTGATTGGCGCCAGCCAGGCCATGACCGACCTGGCGCAGGAACTCGAACAACACGGTCACTCCTTACGGCGCAGCGGCGCGGCGCAATCGCCAGTAGATCTGATCATCGACGATGGCTTCATCGGCGCCGGCGATTTCTGCGCCATCCCGCACCTGCATCTGCGCCTGGGTATCGCTGCGCAGCGCCTTGGCGGTTTACCGACGCTCGACCTGCTGTGCTTCCTCGGCTCGTCACTGATCAGCCGTGTGCCGATTGGCGATGAGCCGTCCGGCAATGGTCAAGCACTGCGCCAGCGAGTGCTGACGCAGGTGGTCGACGAAGTCGCGCTGCTGGTCAGCCGTTTCTCCCGCGATGCCGAGTTTTTTCAGCAGGCATTGCCAGCTACCGCGCCGGACTTCGAACAGGTGGAAGATCTGTCGTTTCTCGACAGCCTGGCTTACGTCCATCGCCTCAACGCCACGACGCATCCGGCATTGTTGCAACAGGCGCAGACGCCGTTGATCGAACGCCTGCAACGCAGCCTGATCGAACACGCCGAGCGACCGGCGCTGCACCTGGCCGAGCAGTCGCTCAGCTACCGCCAGTTGCACGCCCACAGCCGTGCGATCCAGCAATGTCTGCAACCGTTGCTCGAGCAGCATCCGCAGCCGTGGATCGTGGGTATCTGCCAGCCGAAAAGCCCGGCGCTGTTCGCCTCGATTCTGGCCGTGCTCGGCAGTGGCGCCGTGTATCTGCCGCTGGAGCCGAGCCATCCGTTGCAGCGCCAGCAATACATCCTGCAAAACGCCGGCGCGGTGTTGTTGCTGCACGACGGCGAGCATCCGCTCGGTGAGTCGATGCCGGGGCTGGATGTCAGTCATATCGACAGTGCCGACGCGGATCTCAGCCAACCGTTGATGCGTCAACGGCCGACGCTTGAAGCACCGTGCATGGCGCTCTACACCTCCGGCACCACCGGGCATCCGAAGGGTGTACTGCTGAGCCAGGCGAACCTCGCGCATTTTACCGCGTGGTACGCCGATTACGTGCAATTGCGCGCCGAAAGCCGGGTGTTGCAGTTCTCTTCACTGAGCTTCGACTCGTCGCTGATCGATATCTTTCCGACGCTGCTGCAGGGCGCCGAACTGGTGGTACCGGATGACACCCAGCGCCGCGATCCGCTGCAACTGGTGGCGCTGATCCGCCGCCGGCAACTGACCCACGCGTTCCTGCCGCCGGCACTGCTGAGCATCCTGCCGCTGGAGCAACTGCAAGGCGTGGAAGTGATGACCGGCGGTGATGTCTGCGAGCCCTTCGTCATCGAGCAACTGACCCGGCAGGGCACGCTGCACAACCTCTACGGCCCCACCGAGGCCACGGTGCTGATTACCGCTCGCCAGCTCAAACCGGGTGACAGCAACCGCACTCTTGGCGCACCGATTGCCAACAGTCAGGTGCTGATTCTCGATGACGAGTTGCAACCGGTGCCGGAGAACACCGTCGGCGAATTGTTCATCGTCGGCCCCGGCGTTTGCCTCGGTTACTTGAACAATCCGCAGCAGACCGCGGATCGTTATCTGACCCTGCAACTGCCGCACGGTGAGAACTTGCGCGCCTACCGCAGCGGCGACATGGCCAAGTGGGGCGAACACGGCATTGAGCTGTGCGGACGGCGCGACAATCAGGTGAAGATTCGCGGTTTCCGGGTCGAGCCGGAAGAGATCGAGCGCTGCCTGCGCGAGAGCCAGTTGTACCGCCAGGTGGCGGTGGTGATCGACCATCAGCGGCGGATTCTGGCGTTTCTTGCGCAGCCGCAGTCGGACGCTGCCCGCGATCTGTTGAAGGCGCATGCCCAGCAGTTTCTGCCGGACTACATGCAACCGGTGGCGTGGACTGAACTGGCGCAGATGCCGTTCGCCAGCAACGGCAAGGTCGACCGCAAAGCGTTGCTGGAGCTGCCGGTGAGCGTGCAGGACAGCAGTCCGAAATGCCTGCCGGCAAACGCTGACGAAGCGTTGCTGCTGGAGATCTGGGCGGAACTGCTGGAGCTGCCGAGCAGCGATATTTCCACCGACGAAAGTTTCTTCAACCTCGGTGGGCATTCGATCCTGCTGTCACGGATGTTGCTGCGTTTGCGTGAGGAATTCGGGCGCAGCATCTCGATCAACCGCTTCATCGAACTGCCAACCATCATCAAGCTCGCCACGCTGGTGCGCGGTACCGATGACAGCGCGGTGCTCAGCGCCCTGGCCATGGCCGACGCCGAACGCCCGCTGAACATCGAGCCGCTGCCGATCAGTCGCCTGGGTGATGTGCACAAGGTGATCGTCACCGGCGCCAACAGCTTTGTCGGCGTGCACATTGTCGAAGCGCTGCTTGGATGGGGCGCCAGCGAGGTGGCGTGTCTGGTGCGTGACGGCGGCGGGCAAACCGCGGCGCAGCGGTTTGCTCAGGCGCTGCGTGAGAACCGTCTCGAGCATCTCGATTTGAGCCGGGTGCGGATCTACTCCGCGAACCTCACCCGACCGCAACTCGGCCTGGCCGATGACGATTATCAGCGCCTGGATCGCGAGTTCGGCGCGCTGGTGCACAACGCCGCCAACGTCAATCACGTGCTCGATTACGAGTCGCTTGCCGCAGATAACGTCGAGCCGATTTTCGAGCTGCTGCGCCTGTGTGAAGGGCGCAGCAAAAAGGTCTTCAACTTTGTCTCGACGCTGTCCGCTTCCAGCACC
Source organism: Pseudomonas sp. JAI115 (assembly GCF_014200835.1). Taxonomy (NCBI): domain Bacteria; kingdom Pseudomonadati; phylum Pseudomonadota; class Gammaproteobacteria; order Pseudomonadales; family Pseudomonadaceae; genus Pseudomonas; species Pseudomonas sp. JAI115. The sequence continues at coordinate 8,985 of NZ_JACHCY010000009.1, read as the reverse complement.
GTCGACGGCGAAGGCCGAGTGCTCGAATTGCCCGCCGCACCGACCCCGCCAATCTACATCCGCAACGGCTACAACCTATCGAAATGGGTCGGCGAGCGCGTCCTAGAACGGGCTCGCGAGCGTGGGGTGTGGGTCAACCTGTATCGCCCCGGCAACATCAGTTTCAACAGCCTGAGCGGCGTCTGCCAGCCGCACAAAAACCGTTTGATGCTGATGCTCAAGGGCTCAATCCAGCTCGGTCAGGTACCGGCCTTCGCGCTGAATTTCGACCTGATGCCAGTGGACTTTCTCGCCCGCTTCATCGCCTTCCACGCCAGCCGTTATTCGACCGAGCGTGCGGTGTTCAACCTGCACAACCCCGAACCGCTGAGTTGGGATGCCTACGTCGCTTCGTTCCGCGAAACCGGCAGCGAGTTTTCGCTGGTCAGCGTCGCCGACTGGCAGCAGCAACTGGGCCGGGTCGATGCCGACAACGCGCTGTTCGGCGTGCTCGGTTTCTACCTCAACGGCTTCGAGGAAGACATCGGCGACATCTCCCTGATCGGCCACGCCAACGCTGAAGCCGGCGTGCAACAGATGGGCGCGCACTACCCGGAAAAATCCCCGGCGCTGCTGCGTCGCGGCTGCGATTACCTGAAAGAAATCAATTTCATCTGATTCATCCAAAAAAGGAGCAACACCATGAGCAATCTGCAACCCGACACCCTGATCAAAAACCCGCACGGCTGCCACGTTGTGTCGTCGGTGGAAGTGCCGGCGGACGCGGCGCAGGTCTGGGCGGTGGTCGGCAATTTCGCAGGCTTCGACCGATTCATTCCGGCGCTGTCGCACATCGAAATGACCGGCGACGGCGTGTCGTCGCTGCGCAAGAAGTTCTTCAAGGACGGCAACGTGGTGGTCGAGCAACTCAACTCACGCGATGAGCAGGCACGGGCCATGACCTGGACCACGATCTACAACACCTTGGGTGTGGCGAATTTGTGGGCAGCAATGAACGTGGAATCATTGGGAGCGGGCAAGTCGCGGGCGACCTGGACGATCATTGCCGAGCCGGCCAGCGGAGGTACCGAGGCACTGCCGGGATTCAAGGATTTCGTGCAGGGGTTTGCCGATGATGCGATGGGGAATGTGCTGAAGCTGTTTGTATAAGGCTTCAGTTTGGCGGTGACTGAACTACCGCCTTCGCGAGCAAGCCCGCTCCCACATTTTGATCGCATTCCTTCTGTAGGAACGCGGTCAATTTGTGGGAGCGAGCCTGCTCGCGAAGAACGATAACGCGGTCTCGAATCTGAAAGTCAGATCTTGAAGCTGTCGACCAACTGCTTCAACCGATTCGCCTGCTGCGACAACGCATCACAATCCTTCAATGTTTCATTGAGGTTGGCCACGCTCTGCTGGTTCAGCAGGTTGATCTGGTTGACATCGACGTTGAGGGTTTCCACCACCGCCGTCTGCTCTTCGGTCGCGGCAGCCACCGACTGGTTCATGCCGTCGATTTCGCCGATGCGCTGGGTCACGCTGACCAGGCGCAGGCCCGCCTGATTGGCCACTTCCACGCTCTCTTCGCTGGACGCCTGACTGGCGTTCATGGTGGTCACCGCTTCACGGGAGCCGACCTGCAAGGAGGTGATCATTTTGTGGATCTCTTCCGCCGATTCCTGGGTGCGGTGGGCGAGGTTGCGCACTTCGTCCGCCACCACCGCAAAACCACGCCCGGCTTCACCGGCACGGGCCGCTTCGATGGCCGCGTTGAGCGCCAGCAAATTGGTCTGCTGCGAGATGCCTTTGATCACATCGAGGATGTGGCCGATGTTGTCGGTGCTGGCATTCAGGGTTTCGATCTGGGTGCACGACAGGCTGATCTTCTGCGACAGCTCGGTCATCGCCTGAATGGTCTGCTCGACCACCTGACGACCGTCATCGGCCTGCTCGCTCGCGCCGCTGGCGTGCTGCGACGCATCGGCGGCGTTGCGGGCGATTTCCTGAGTGGCGGCGCCCAACTGGTTGATCGCGGCAGCCACGCTGTTGGTGCGCGCACTTTGTTCGTCGGAGCCGATGATCGAGGCGTTGGACGAGGCCATCACCCGTTGCGACAGGTCGTGCACGTGACGGGTAGCCGACGACACTTCGGAAATCGACGCGTGAATGCGCTCGACGAACTGGTTGAACGCGCTGCCCAGTTCGGCGAACTCATCCTTGCCTGCCACGACCAGACGCCGGGTGAGGTCGCCTTCGCCTTGAGCGATGTCCTGCATCGCGCGGCCCATGGTGGTCAGCGGACGCATCAGGACGTTGATCAGCAGGCTCAGCAGCAGCGCAATCGCAGCGACCGCGACGAACATCGCGATCAGCGCCGAAGTACGGAACTGGCTGAGGGCGGCGTAGGCCTTGTCGCGATCGATCGACAGACCGATGTACCAATCGGCATTCGGCAAACCGCTGACCGGAGTGAACGACAGGATGCGTTCCTGGCCGTTGAGCACCACGTTCTGGTTGCCCTTCTCGATGCGCACACCGGAATTCGGGTAGATGTCCTTGAGGTTCTTCATCACCTGGTCTTTGTCCGGGCTGACGATCACCTGACCGTCACCGCTGACCAGGAACGCGTGACCGAGGCCACCGAAGTCCACCGAGTTGATGATCTTCACCAGTGTTTCCAGGCTCAGGTCACCGCCGACCACACCCAGCAGTTCGCCATTCTTTTTCACCGGCATGGCGATGGTCACGACCAGACCACCGACCGCCGCCATGTATGGCGGCGTCAGCATGGTTTTGTCGGCGACCACGGCCTGCTTGTACCAAGGGCGCTGACGCGGGTCGTAGCCGTCGGGCATCTTCGCGTCAGGCCGCTGGGTGAACACTCCGTTGGCCTGACCGACGTAGGTGAACTGGAAGTTCGAGGTGAAGGCCGGTTGATCGACCAGCCCCGGGAAGTCGGCGTCCTTGCCCTGATGGGCAACGTTCTGCGCGAGGTTTTCCAGCACCAGAATTCGCCCGCTCATCCAGTTCTGCACGCTGCTGGCGGTCAGATCGCCGGCCTGCTGTACGGACGACTGGAGGTTCTGGCGAATGGTGTTGCGCTGCAGATAGTCGTTGTAGAGGGTGAACAAAGCGAAAGCCAGGACCACGACGCCCGAGGCGGCCAACAGGATTTTATGGCTGAACTTGAGATTCATTTCATGGGACTTCTTATGCAAAAGTGGGGATGCGTTCCGGGATGCAACATTCCATGTACAGCGCAGGCGGCGTTCTGACGGCCGCTCTACTTTGGTGCACGCATGTCTCACCAGTCTGTCGGCACCATTCACGGAAATCTTAGGGCTGCGTGGGAAATGGCCTGCATTTCTGTCAGATTCCCGCCGAACGGCGTGCCAGAGCGTTTGCCACGAAGTTTTTTTGCTGGATCTCCGAGCAGAGGTTGCAAAATTCCCAGCCCTTGATAAAAATGCGACTAATTATCATTTGTGACGTTCGGGCTGTCGCGTTCATGTCCTCACCTGAGTTTGCAGTGCAGGCGCTTTACAGGAGTCATCACAGCTGGCTCAACGCCTGGCTGCGGGCGCGGCTGGGTAACGCCGCGGATGCCGCGGATCTGGCCCAGGACACCTTCGTCCGTCTGATACAGCGCAGCGAACGTCTTGAACTCAATGCGCCTCGCGCATTTTTACGCACCATCGCCCGGGGTCTGGTGATCGACCATTGGCGTCGTGAAGAAATCGAACGCGCCTATCTCGAAACCATCGCCCATTTGCCCGAAGCCGAAACCCCAAGCGCCGAAACCCGCGCGCTGGTAATCGAGTTGCTCGAGAGCATCGCGCGCATGCTTGAAGGCTTGCGACCGAAAGTGCGTCAGGCGTTTCTGCTGGCGCAGTGCGAAGGTTTGACCCACAAGCAGATCGCCGCGCAGATGGGCTTGTCACTGCGTTCAGTCGAACGTTACGTCGCCGATGCGCTGTATCACTGCTACGTGTTGCGGTACGCAAGTTGATGCCTGTGGATAACAACTCAGTCGCGCGCCGCGCCGAGCCGCAGCAACAGGTGGTCAAGCAAGCCATCCACTGGTTGCTGCGGCTGCGTAACAACCATGGCAATGCGCGCCTGAGTCATCAGTGCGACGCGTGGCGCGCCGAACATCATGAACATGAACTGGCCTGGCAGCGCGTGCAGTCGCTGCAGGCCGAACTGAGCCATAACCTGCGCGCCGTGCCCGGCGCCCAGGTGGCGTTCAATACGCTGGAAAACAGTGCGCAAGGGCTGGGGCGGCGACAAGCCTTGAAGCTGCTGTCTGGCGCGGTGCTGATGGGCTCCGCGGCGTGGCTGGCCAAGGACACCTCCGTCTGGCAGCAGTGGCGCGCTGATTACGCTACGGCGACCGGCGAGCGTCGCGGGTTCCAGTTGCCCGACGGCACGCGGATCGAGCTGAACACTGCCAGCGCAGTGGATCTGGACTACACCGCGCAGCAGCGGCTGATCCAACTCACTCGCGGCGAAATCATCGTCACATGCGGCGGTAACGATGAAGGCGCGACGTTCAACCGGCCACTTCGCGTGCAAAGTCGTCATGGTATTTATGAGCCGATAAAAGCCCGCTTCATCTTGCGTCAGGACAGCGATTGCACACGGCTCACCGTCAGCTCCGGGAGCGTCGCCATCCGCAGCGGCGCAACCTCCGTCGAGGCACTCGCGGGGCAGACCTATCTGATCGATCATCATCAGGTGCGCCCGGCAGCGCCACTGGATATGGACGTGGGCGCGTGGGCCGATGGTTTGATTGTGACCCGCAATATGCGCCTGGGCGATTTCCTCAATGAAGTCGGGCGTTATCGTCAGGGCTTTGTGGCGTGCGCGCCGCAGGTGGCGGACTTGCGCCTGTCTGGAGTGTTCCGCCTGGAGGACACCGACAAGCTGTTGGCCATCCTGCCGCAGACCCTGCCGGTGCAATTGCGTTATCGCACTCGTTGGTGGGTCACGCTGGAACCGGTGGCCTGAAATTATTTTGGCGGGTTTTCGCGACGAGTCCGGCTTGGTCTGTAAAGCACTTCAACTCAGCCTTTGCGACTTGCCACGGAAACCGACAATGACTGTCCGCCTCACCTGTAAGAAACCGCTGAATTTCACTGCCGAATCGGGCCTGCTGCGCCACGCCGTTCGCGCTGCCCTGCTGTCCACCGTTCTGGGTGCCGGTGCGCTGCCCGGGCTGAGCCTCGCCGCCCCTGCCAGTGAAGCGAGCAGTCATCGCTACAGCATCGGCGCCGGCCCGCTGGGCGAAGCGTTGAACCAGTTTGCCCGTCAGGCAGGCATTACCCTGGCGATGACTCCGCAGCAAACGCAGGGACAACAGTCTCCGGGCGTACAGGGCGAATATTCAACTGATCAGGCGTTGAGCCATTTGCTCAGCGGTTCGGGCCTGGAAGCAGTCAGCCAGGACGGCAGCAGCTACGTCCTGCGCCCTGTCAGTGAAACCGATGCGCTGGCACTGCCAACCACCGATATCAAAGGTTTCGCCCTCGGCAACGCACTCGGCAGCATGGAAGGCTATAACGCCACCCACAGCCAGATCGCCACCAAGACCAGTACTGCGTTGCTAGAAACTTCGCAAAGCGTGTCCGTGGTCACCCGCGAGCAAATGGACGATCAAGGCTCGCAGACCGTCTCCCAGGCGATGCGTTATACCCCCGGCGTGCTGACCAACCCTTACGGGGCGACCCATCGCTACGACTATGTGGCGATGCGCGGCTTCAACGATGGCTCGGTGGATAACATCTACCTCGACGGCCTCAAGTCGATGGGCGACAGCGGGACCTACAGCACCATGCAGGTCGATCCGTATTTCCTCGAGCGCGTGGATATTCTCAAAGGCCCGTCGTCGGTCTTGTATGGCCGCAGTTCGCCCGGTGGCCTGGTGGCGCTGACCAGCAAAAAGCCGTTGTACGAGGCCTATCATCAGGTTCAGGCCACGGTCGGTACCCAAGGTCAGCGCGGGGTCGGGTTTGACTTCAGCGGCCCAGTCGATGACGACAAGCGCATTGCCTATCGTCTGACCGGTTTGACGGATCAGTCCGATACACAATTCGACCACAACAAGGAAAAACGCTTCGCCCTCGCCCCGACCCTGAGCATTGATTTCACTGAAGACACCTCGCTGACGCTGCAGGCGTATCTGCAGCACGATCCGGATGGCGGCTACCACGGTGGCGTGCCGGCGGACGGGACGATTCATCAGCGCAACGGCAATCGCATCTCGCCGCACTTCTTCGAGGGCGAGCCGGGGATTGATGGCTACTCGCGGGATCAGCAATCGTTCGGCTATCAGTTCGAACATCGCTTCAACGATGTCTTCACAGCGCGACAGAATTTCCGTTACCTCGACTCCAAAGTGAACATGGATCAGGTCTACGCCTACGGCTGGACGACACCAACCAGCAACGAACTGAACCGCTATTACACCGGCGGCGATGAACGTCTGCATGCGTTCATCGTCGACAACATGCTGCAGGCCGAATTCTTCACCGGAGCTACCAAGCACACCGTGTTGATGGGTGCGGACTATCAGCGGCGCAAAACGGTGGTCGACTGGACCAGCGGCGGTCTGGCGCCGATCAATGCGTTCAACCCGGTCTACGGCAATTCGGCGATCGATATGTACGGCGACACAAGTTACCTGCGCCGCCTGGAGCAGACCGGGGTCTACCTGCAAGACCTGATCGAGATGGATCAATGGCGGTTTTCGCTGGGTCTGCGTCAGGACTGGGTCGAGACGTCGGATGAGAACCGTATCGCCGAAGCGGGCCGTCCGGTGGGCACGGAAATCAACGACCGCCGCACCAAACTGACCGGCCGCGCTGGTGCGTTGTATCTGTTCGATAACGGCCTGGCGCCGTACATCAGCTACTCCGAGTCGTTTAACCCGAACTCGTATGCCGACAGCGCCGGTAATCCTCTGCCGCCAACTGACGGGACGCAATGGGAAGTCGGCCTGAAGTATCAACCGCCGGGCACCGACAACCTGTTCACAGCCTCGCTGTTCCGCATTGATCAAGAAAATCTGGCGACCAAACTGCCGCAGGAAAACTTCTACCGCGCGGTAGGCGCTGTCCGTTCGCAAGGGCTGGAACTGGAAGCGCACATGCAGTTGACCGACAACCTGAAAGTACTCGGCAGCTACACCTTCACCGATATCGAGTACTCGAAGTCGATGGTCAGCACCTTGAGCACGCCGACCGATGTGATCGAGAACAAAGGCAACTCGCCGACTCAGGCACCGCGGCACATGGCGTCGTTGTGGGCGGACTACAAATTCGACAGTGCGGCACTCGACGGCCTGCGCCTGGGCGGTGGTGTGCGTTATGTCGGTTACAGCTGGGCGGATGCGGAAAACACGCTGAAGGTGCCTTCCTACACGCTGTTCGACGCATCGATCGGCTATGACCTGGGCAAGGTTGGTTTGAAAGGTGTCGACGTGCGCCTGAACGCGAACAACCTGACCAATGAATCCTACGTGGCCTCCTGCGCGAGTCTGAACTTCTGCTACATGGGCGAAGAGCGCAACGTCGCCGCCACGGTCAGCTACCAGTTCTAAACCTTTGCCTTGTGCATAAAAAAGCCAGCCCCTGTTTTCAGGGGCTGGCTTTGTCGCTTCTGTGGGGGAAATTCTCATGCGCGCATTGTTGGTGTTGTTGCATCGCTATATCGGGCTGGCAACAGCGGTGTTTTTGCTGCTGGCCGGGATCACCGGAAGCATTCTTGCGTTCAATCATGAGTTGGATGAGTGGCTGAATTCGCACTTCTACGCAGCCTCATTTGAGGGGCAACGATTGCCTCCCGGGGCCTTGGTCGACGTGGTGCAAACCACGCATCCGAAGTTGCAGGTCTGGTACATGGAGTATCCGCAGGAGACGGGGCATACCGCCATGTTGGCGGCGGTACCGCGTAATGATCCGGCGACCGGCAAACCGTTCGATGAGCGCAATCAGGTGTTCTATCTGGACCCGGTGAGTGCCGAGCAGAAAGGCCAACGTTACTGGGGCGAGTGCTGCTTTTCCCGGGAGAACTTCATTCCGTTCATTCTTGAGTTTCATTACAACCTGACGCTGCCCGGAAACTGGGGTTTGTGGTTGATGGGGCTGGTTGCCAGCGCCTGGGTGATCGATTGTTTCATCGCGCTGTGGCTGACGTTTCCTCGTGGCAAGCCGTTCTGGAAAAAGTGGTCGGCGGCCTGGAAGATCAAGGGCGGCCACGTTTATCGACTCAACTTCGATCTGCATCGGGCCAGTGGATTGTGGCTGTGGTTGTTGTTGCTACCGATTGCGGTCAGCAGTGTCGCGATGAATTTGCCGAGTCAGGTGTTCAAACCGGCAGTGTCGTGGTTTTCACCGATCGAGCCGAGCGTTTATGAGGCTCGAGGGCGAATGCCTCCCTCGGAGTTGGGGGTGACACAGTTGAGTTATCAACAGGCGTACGAAAGGGCATTGGTCGAGGGGAAGAGGTTAGGGCTGACAGCGGCGATCGGGGAGTTGTATTACAGCTTTGAGTACAACTTCTACGGCGCAGGATTCGGGCAACATGACACTCAAGCGCATGGAAAATCCTGGTTGTTTTTCCACGGTACTGACGGGCGATTATTAGGTCAGGAAATTGCCGGACAAGGGACATTGGGGGAACGGTTTTACCGCTTGCAACTACCGATACATGGCGGACGGATCATCGGCTTCACCGGGCAAGTGATCATCGCGGTATTGGGTGTTGTGATTGCGGGGCTGTCAGGGACTGGCGTCTACATCTGGTGGCGCAAGTGGCAGGCCCGGCGCATCAGCCAGGCTCGTAAAACGGCCTGATGTTTGGGGGTCCTGAAACGACAAAACCCCTGTCTGCGTTAGCAGACAGGGGTTCTGGAATTTAATCTTGACGATGACCTACTCTCACATGGGGAAACCCCACACTACCATCGGCGATGCATCGTTTCACTTCTGAGTTCGGGATGGGATC
>NZ_JACHCY010000008.1:0-212357 GCF_014200835.1 Pseudomonas sp. JAI115 | reverse complement strand
CTCCCACGGTCTGTACTGGTCAGAGTCAGAATCGAGTCTGTAGTCCCGCCCACCCCTTCAAGTCTAAACATACAAGCGAGCCTGCTCGCGAAGGCGTCCGCCCGATCAACGCAAGGCCAACAGCCCCTGCACCAACGGCTCAAGCTCCAGATGATTGACAGCCTTCACCGTCTCGATCATCTCGGCAGGCCAGCTCTCAAGGCCCAGGCAGGCCCCGAGCATGGCGCCAAGAATCGCCGCGATGGTGTCAGTGTCGCCGCCAAGGCTGGCGGCCATGCACAACGCTTCGAACGCGCTCATTTCGCCGACCGCCACTTGCTGCGCCAGGGCGAACGACACCACGACCGATTCCTGCGAGGCCACCGACGTGCCGATCACGTCGTACAGCAGATCCGCCAACAGCGCCTTGTCGCTATCGACGCTGATGGTTCGCGCCCAACTGATGCGCGAAGCGATGCGCCCGCCGGCCACCCAGTGCCCATGTGCCTCGGCCTGTTGCGCAATCTGCTGACCTAGGTTCAGCGCTTCGCCCAGGTCCATGCCGTTGATCCCGGCCGAAACCACCGCCGCCACCGCCGCCGCGCTGGAAATCCCAAGCGTGGTGTTGTGGGTGACCTGACAGGCCTGCACCACGGCTGCGATGAAACGCTCGGGATCAGCGACGTCTGCCGCAATGCCCACCGGAGTGATGCGCATCGCCGCGCCGTTGGTGGTGCCGTAACGCCCGGCCTCCTCCGGCGAATGCCCGGCGAGGATCATTTCAATGGCGCGTTTGGTCGACGGGCCGAGCAGGTCCTGCGACCCCTTGGCCTGCATCTCGGCTTCCCATTCGATCAGCCGTTGGGCGAGGACTGCCGGCTCGATCTGACCCTTGCCTTCGACCAGCAACTGACCGACCAGAATCGCCTGTTCGGTGTCATCGGTGATCGAACCTTTGGGCATGTTGGCGGCGATCGGTTGCAGAGGACCGGCGTCCTGCAGATCAGTGATCCGGCCAAAGCGGGTCTTGATCGTTTCGCGGTTCAACGATTGCGTCGGCATGCCCAGCGCATCACCGAGGGCCAGGCCATAAAACGCACCGAGGGCACGGTTGAGCGCGGTCATTTCGATTCTCCAAATTGCAGGTGCAGGCGGAAATGCACCGGGTCGAGCAGGCTTTCGACCTGCTCCATGAAACGGTTCTGCCGGTCGTAGGTGGTACGCAGGGCCTTGAGGAACACGGTGCCGACCGGGCGCCCGAGCAGTTCGGCGTCTTCGGCATTGAGTGGTTCGGCGCCGATCCACTGATCGCCGCGCTCGCCGATGTAGCCGTAGGCAGCGAGGGTGATGGTCAGCGAGTTGTCGATCAGACCGACCCGCGGTAGGCTTTCCAGGCCGCCGGTGGCCGGCATCAAAGAACGTTCAAGGGACACCAGCGTGCCGTCGTTGGAACGACGACGGCGATCGAGGGTGATGAATTGGTCGGTGCCGAAGCGCGAAAGCAGATCAGGCCGCGTCACCGCTTCCAGGCGCAGCACTTCGGTGTTGATCAGCGCCCCGCTGTCGGCCAACGCCTGCGCCCAGCCGCTGCGCTGATCGAGCGCTACACCGTCGAACGTGACAATGGAGCCGACCCCGCTTTGCGTGGCGATGTAATTGCGCCGCTTCAGTTCGGCCAGCGCTTCGCGCAACGTGCCACGGCTGACGTTGAATTCCTGAGCCAACTGATGCTCGCCGGGCAACAGAAAGCCGTCCTCCATGAGGCCGCTTTCAATGCGCCGGACGAGTTCGTCGACCACCCGTTGTTTCTTGTCAAATCGTACCTGTCTAATCATGTACAAAGTGATAACCGAAACGGGCGCGGGCGAGCAAGGAATTTTTAGGAGAGATGACGGAAGGTCTGGCTCGGCGCGGTCCCCTGTGGGAGCGGGCTTGCTCGCGAAAGCGCTGTGTCAGACGCCGAAAATATTGACTGACACGCCGCATTCGCGAGCAAGCCCGCTCCCACAGGGGGATTGAAGATTACCGCTGTTTGAGGCGATCGATGACGACGGCCAGCAACAGAATCGAACCACGAATCACATACTGATAAAACGTATCAATGTTCTTCAGGTTCATCGCGTTCTCGATGATCGCCAGAATCAGCACCCCGGCAATCACATGCCGGATCATGCCGATCCCGCCACTGAGCGACACCCCGCCAAGCACACACGCCGAAATCACCGTCAGCTCGAAACCCTGGCCAATCATTGGCTGCCCAGAGGTCATCCGCGACGCCAGAATCACCCCGGCCAGCGCGCCGATCACGCCGTGCACGGCGAAGATGATGATCTTGGTCCGGTCAACGTTGACGCCGGCGAGCAACGCCGCTTCCTGGTTGCCACCGATGGCCATGGTGTTGCGCCCGTAGGTGGTGTAGTTCAGCAGCCAGCCGAAGAACAGGAAGCAGACGATGGTGATCAGGATCGGCACCGGCACGCCGAACAGCTGGCCGTTGCCGAAGACGAAGAACGATTCCTGCGACACGCCCACCGCTTTGCCGTTGGCAAAAATGTAGGCCAGGCCGCGAACGATCTGCATGGTCGCCAGCGTGGTGATCAACGCGTTGACCCGCAACTTGGCGATCACGATGCCGTTGATCAGCCCGACAATCAGACCCATCACCAGCGCTGCGCTGACGCCGAGGAACACGCTGTTGGTGTCGCGCATCACCACCGCAGCAACGACCCCCGCGCAGGCGATCACCGAGCCCACCGACAAGTCGAAGTGACCTGACGCCAGGCAATACAGCATGGTGCACGCGGCAATGCCGGTGGTGGAAATCGCCAGCCCCAGCCCGCGCATGTTCAGCGGCGAGAGGAAGTTATCGATCAGCAGCGTGCAGGCGACGAAGATACCGATCGCCGCCAGCAGCATGACCCAGTCGTCGAGGAAGCGCCGCAGGTCCAGCGGTTTGCGGGGAGTCGGCAGCGCCTTGTTTTGGATGGTCATCATAGTCACCTCTCAGTTCGCCACGCCGTCAGCGCGATGGCGCGGCAAAGCCAGTTGCAGCAGGTTGGATTCATTGGCCTGGTCGCGGCTGACTTCGCCGCGCAGCGCGCCTTCGCAGAGCACCAGAATGCGGTCGGAAATGCCCATCACCTCCATGAGGTCACTGGACACCACGATCACCGAAATCCCGTCGGCGGCCAGGTTATGGATGATCTGGTAGATCTCGGCCTTGGCGCCGATGTCGATGCCGCGAGTCGGCTCGTCGAGCAGCAGCACCTTCATCGGCATCGACAGCCAGCGGCCGAGAATCGCCTTCTGCTGATTGCCGCCGGACAGGAATTTGATCTGCTGACCGGCGTGCGGGGTTTTGACTTTCAGCGCCTTGATCTGCTTGTCGGCGTTGCCCTTCTCCCACAGCCCGCGCAGCAGGCAGCCGAGGCTGGCATTGGCGCCGCGCGCGCTGATGTTGATGTTCTCGGCAACGCTGGCCAGCGGGATGATCCCCTCTTTTTTACGGTCCTCGGGGCACAGCAGGATCCCGGCGGCAATCGCGTCACGCGGCGAGCGCAACTTCAATTCATGCCCGCGCAATTCGAGGCGTCCGGCGGTGTTGCGCTCCAGCCCGCTGAGCAAGCGGAACAGCTCGGTGCGCCCGGCCCCGACCAGACCGAACAGCCCGAGAATCTCGCCCTTGTGCGCCTCGAAACTCACCGGCTCACGCAGCCCCGGGCCGAGCAAACCGTCGACCTTCAACGCCACCGCGCCGCGTGGACGACTGCGGTAATCGTAGATGTCCTGAATGTCGCGGCCGACCATGCAGGTCACCAGTTGATCGTGGGTCAACTGGCTCATGTCATCGAAGGTGCGCACGTAACGGCCGTCCTTGAACACCGTCACCGCATCGCAAATGCGGAACACTTCTTCCATGCGATGCGAGACGTAGAGCACCACTTTGCCCTCATCGCGCAGGCGGCTGATGATCGCCATCAAACGGTCGATTTCGCGCGCCGAGAGACTGCTGGTCGGCTCATCGAAGGCGATCACATGCGCGCCACGGGACAGCGCCTTGGCGATTTCCACCAGTTGCCGCTGGCCGAGCGACAGGCGCCCGACCTTGGTCTGCGGATCGATTTCATCGGCCAGGCCCTTGAGGCAGGCCAAGGCATTCTGGCGCAGGACGCCACGATTGATCAGGCCGAAACTGGCCGGCAGATGACCGAGAAACAGGTTCTCGGCCACGCTCATTTCCGGCACCAGATGCAGCTCCTGGTGAATCACCGCGACGCCGCTGCCGATGCTGTCGGCGGTCGACTTGAACGCCATGGTCTGCTCGCCGATCTGCAACTCGCCGCTGCTCGGAATGTAGGCGCCACCGAGGATTTTCAGCAGGGTCGATTTGCCGGCGCCGTTCTCGCCCATCAAGGCGTGCACCTGCCCTGGATGGGCGACGAAGCTGATGGCGTCCAGCGCCTTGACCCCGGGGAAGGTCTTGCCGATCCCGTTGAAGCGCAGGCTGCCGCCGGCGCTGCTTGAGTGTGTCTGTACTTGCGCGTGCATCTGAGTCACCTCTTCACACCGATCGAGCAGCCATCAATTCCACAGGCCGATTTTTTCCAGCTCTTGCTTGAAGTTCTCGCGGGTGATCAGGGTGACGTCGTCCATCGCCGTGTACTTCGGCGGTTCTTTGCCGGTGGTGACCCACTCGTACATCATCTCGGCAGTCTTGTAGCCTTCGATGTGCGGGCTAGGCAGCATCGAACCGAAGAAACCGCTGTTGGGCTTTTTCAGCTCGCCGATGGCGTCGGTGCCGTTGATGCCGATACCAATCACATTGGCCGCAGCGAACCCGGCGGCTTCGGTGGCGCGGACGCCGCCGAGTACGGTGTTGTCGTTCATGCCGCCGATGATCAGGTTCTTTGCTGCGCTGGGCAGCTTGACCAGCGCCGAGTTGGTGGCGTCCATGCTGCCCGGCACATCGAGGGTTTTCAGCGCGGCGGTCAGGATGTGGTCTTTCGGCAGGCCGGCGTCTTCGAGCGCCTTCATCGAACCGTCGGTGCGCTTCTTGCCGGTGTCGAGTTCGTTGTAGGTGTTGACCACCGCGTAGGTGTCTTTCCAGTCCCAGTTGCGTTTCTTCGCCTCGGCGACCATCGCGTTGCCCTGCTTCTGGCCGACTTCGAACGCGGCCATGCCGAGGTACGGCACGTCCTCCATGAACTTGCCGTTGGCGTCGACGAAACGATCGTCCACGGCAATCACTTTGAGGTCATTGAGTTTGGCTTTGGCCATGATCGCCGGGCCGAGCGAGACATCCGGCGGGCAGATCACGAAGCCTTTGGCACCGTTGGCGGCAAGGCTGTCGATGGCCGAGAGGGTTTTCTCGCCGTCTGGCACGGCGATCTTGATCAGTTCGAAGCCTTTGTCCTTGGCGGCTTTCTCGGCGAAGGCCCACTCGGTCTGGAACCATGGCTCTTCAGCCTGTTTGACCAGGAAACCGATTTTCACGGCATCGGCAGCGAGCAGCGTACTGCTCAGACTGAACGCGGTGACCGCCAGGGCGGCACTGCACAGGGTACGAATCCCGAAACGACGTTTCATAGCTGACTCCTTGTTATTTTTTTTGAGCGTTATTTGAAAAGCGTTAAAGCCTGGTTTTGCAATGTAGGACAAAAATAGTCATATCGTATGATGATTGGATTTCACGCGGAGTTCACCGCCTGAAACACGATCCACTCAGTCGTGGTACATCACCGAGCGCCCACCATCGATGGTGATGCACGAGGCGTTGATGAACGGCGCTTCATCACTGGCCAGAAACACCGCGGTCATCGCCACTTCGAGCGGCTGGCCGATGCGTTTCGGCGGGTGCAGATCGAATGCGCGTTGACGCTCGGCGTGCGGATCGGCAAAGCCGTTCCAGTAATCGACGTTGAGTTGCGTCTCGATGTACCCCGGGGCGATGGCGTTGACCCGAACGCCCTTTGCCGCATATTCGATACCCAGCGCCCGGGTCAGCCCAAGCAGGCCGTGCTTGGCTACCGGGTACGGGAAACAGCCGGGAATGATGTGGCTGGAATGGGTCGAGGCGATGTTGATGATGCTGCCGACACCCTGCTCGATCATCTGCGGCAGCACGGCTTTGCAACCGTACCAGGCGCCGTCCAGATCGATGGCGAAGCAACGACGCCAGTCTTCTTCGGTCATTTGCAGCGGGTCGCGGAACACGTTGACCCCGGCGCAATTGACCAGCACGTCGATGCGCCCGTGCAGCTCAACCGCCAGTTTGGCCATGGCGTGCAAGTCCTGCTGGCGCGAGACGTCAGCCTTGATCGCCTGCACGTCGTAGCCCTTGTCGCGCCACTGGGCGGCAACCTTCTCGACCTTCTCTACCTGAATATCGCTGATCACCAGTCTGGCCTGCTGCGAGGCGAACGTGGCAACGATCGCCTCGCCGATGCCTTGAGCGGCACCGGTCAGCAGCACCACCTTGTTTTTCAGACGCTCACCCTTCGGCGGCGCGGGCACCGGCGGCAAGGAAAGAGGTTCAGCCATGGATCAGGACTCCTGTTCGTCAGCACAAAAAAACCGGGCATCTGCCGATGTCCGGTCTGGAAAACTGTGAAAACGAAACAGGCAGGCGCGGCGAGCGACGCCGGTCCGTTGCGAGACGCTGACTCCGCTGAGGAGTGCGATAGAGGTTCGCTGCATCACTTCACCTGTTTTGTTCTTTTTAAGTGTGAGTGCGTGTTACTGCTGGAGCCGACTATAAACCCGACTGCCAAATAATCTCAATATATAATTTTGCATCCCATATTTTGGGATTTAGCCAGCGAAGCGTGTGCAAAGTTTGCCCGGCACATCGACCCTCATCGACAGGACTGCGCCATCCAGTGGATGGTTGCGCGGACTCTGGGCGCTGGTGATGTACAGGGTTTTCAGGTCTTCGCCGCCGAATACGCAACTGGTTGGACGGCTGACAGGCAGATCGATTTTACGGTCGACCTTGCCGTCCGGCGTAAGGCGCAGCAGGCAACTGCCGTCCCAACGGGCGTTCCAGACATAACCCTCGGCGTCGACTGCCGATCCGTCCGGGCCACCATTCTGGTCAGGGCCATACCAGATCTCGGCGTTATCCAGATTGCCGTCGGTGTGAATAAAATAGCGATTGAGCGCCCCGTCGAGGCTGTCGCCGAACAGCAGCGTGGTGCCGTCATCACTCCACAGCAGTGTGTTGGGAATGCCGAGACCGAGCAGCAATGGAGTGACACGCTGGTCGGGATCAATGCGAAACAAGCCGCCGGAACGACGCTCGATCGGCAGGTCTTCGCCGTTGTCACCGATGTTGTTCTGCATGGTGCCGAGCCACAGTCGGCCCTGGGCGTCGCAGCGCGCTTCGTTGGGCCGATTGCCCGGTTGCGGGTCGGCGATGCAGAACAGCGTCAGGTTCGGCTCAAGGCCGGGGGAATCGAGATCCAGGCGATAGACGCCGCTGCTCAGGGTCACCAGCGCGTCGCCGCTGGCACAGGGGATGAACGCGGAAACGTGCTCGGGCATCTGCCAGATCTGCACGTTGTTGCCGATCAGCCGCAGCACCTGCTTGCCAGCGATATCGACCCAGTACAGCGCCTGGGTCGGGGCGTCCCAGAATGGCCCTTCACCGAGCCTGGCGCGGTGTTGAGTTACGGCGGTCAACGGCATATCGAATCCTTCATGTTGTTGTTTTAACTGTAGGAGTGAGCCTGCTCGCGATAGCGGTGGGTCAGTGACGACGATTGTGACTGACCCACCGCCATCGCGAGCAGGCTCACTCCTACAGGGGGATTTGTGTTTTCAACTGGCTTTTTTGTCGGCCATCACCTGCGGGTAAAAGCGTTTGATCGCCAGGTCGGCGTTGTCGATCAAGGTCATGCAGGCCCAGACCCCGCGTGCTGAATCACGGGCAGCAATGGCGTCGGCCATGTCTTTGTGGATCGGCAAGGTGCGACGCAGTTCATCGGGGTCGGCAGCGGAGACTTCAAACGACACGGCGAGCAAGGCGCCGAGGGCCGGGACCATTTGCTCGATGAACTGGTTGTGGCTGGCCGCCAGAATGCATTCGTGGAAGGCCTGGTCGGCACGGTTGTAATCAACGCCGCTGTCGACCGCCCGTTCCAGCGCGTTGTAGGCCAGTTGCACCGCGTGAATCTGCTCCAGGCTGGCGCGCTCGCAGGCCCAGCGCACGGCCATCGGTTCGATGGTGCGGCGCAAGTCGAGCAGGTCATCAACAAAGTTTTCCGGCAGGCCGTTGCGTGAGAGCCAGCCGACGACTTGCGGATCGAACAGGTTCCAGCGCCGTACCGGTAACACGCGAGTGCCAACCTTAGGCCCGACTTCGAGCATGCCTTTGGCGACCAGGGTCTTGATCGCTTCGCGAATCACCGTGCGGCTGACACCTAACTGCTCGCCCAGATCCGCCTCGACCTTGATCGCCTGCCCCGGCTTGACCTGGCCAGCGGCAATCCAGCTGCCCAGCCAATCGACCGTTGATGCATGAAAGCTGCTGGACATGGACACCTCAAAGCGGTTCGCGATGGGTGTCCACGCTAATGATCATATGATTGGGTGTCAAATCAGATTTTCAGGTTGTCCATCAATCAATGTGGGAGGGGGCTTGCTCCCGAAGGCAGTGCAGCAGTCAATACATAGGGTGACTGTCACACCGCCTTCGGGAGCAAGCCCCCTCCCACATTTGATTCATTGTCAGGGTTCGAGGCCGATCCGGAAGAACTCGCCGCCGCTCCACACACCCAACCAGCGCTGCCCATCGATCTCACGACTGACCGCCAGTTCCACCAGTTGGTAAAACACATTGCGGTGAATCAACGCTTCGAGGTTGGTGCGCACGTGCACATAAGGCGCGGGTTCCTGAGTCACCGGGTCGATCTCGACGCGGATCGGATGTTCCGGCCCGGCCTCAGCAGTCTCTTCAACGTTGGTAGTGAAACGCAGGACCTGCGCTTCGCCCTCGCCTTCGGCTTCCACGGCAATCGCCACGAACGGCGCATCGTCGACTTTGATCCCGACCTTTTCGACCGGGGTAATCAGGAAGTAATCATCGCCGTCGCGGCGGATGATGGTGGAGAACAGCTTGACCATCGGCTTGCGCCCGATCGGCGTGCCCAGGTAATACCAGGTGCCGTCGCGGGCGATGCGCATATCGATGTCGCCGCAGAAGTCCGGGTTCCACAAGTGCACCGGCGGCAGGCCTTTGGTTTTGGGGATCTGCCCCAACAGGTCATTGGCTTTTTGCGGTCCACTCATGGCGTACTCCTTGGTTTATTGGTCGCCGACTCCCAGCAGGCTGCGCGCGTATTGCGCCAGCGGCGGGCCGATCAGGTCTTCCGGCTTGTTATCGTGGAACGTCAGTAAACCGCCACGACTCTTGATCCGTGCAGTATCAATCAAATACTGGGTGCTGGTCTCGATCAACATGATCTGAATCACCCCGCCATCGATGCCGAGGCGATCCACGGCCTCCTGATCGAGCCATTCGTCAGAGTTACCGATACGGTCGTCAGCCTTGGCGAAACGGGTGTACAGCAGGTAGTGCGCGCCGGCATCGCGGGCTTCGCCCATCGCCTGATCGAGGCCTTCAGGGGCACGCGCGCGGCGGACCATCGGGAAGTATTCGACAAAACCCTTGAACGCTTCTTCTGCCACCACGTTCGGGCGCGGATAGGAGCCACCCGGCGGTGCAAATGCGCCCTGAGCGATGTAGATGAACGAATCCGGCTGAATGCGGAAGTTGTTCACCCGACGGCTGTCGCTGTGATCCAGCAGCCCCGCGTCGCTCATCTGATAGCGAGTGCCTTCGGCCATATCGCTGACAGTCATACAGCCGCCAAGCGCCAAAACGGCCAGCAGCAAAACCAGGCTACGCATCCTCATCCTCCAAAAGCCGGTGACGGAAAACCGGCGAATGGCCGTTGGATGCAGCTTTTGCGCCAGCTCAGGATCTTCGTCGAATGATGAATCGCTTTCGCGAGCAGACTCGCTCCCACAGGATTGCGCAAAACCCAGCGGGAGCGAGCCTGCTCGCGAAAAAGAGGGATCAGCCGCCGATAATCTTCATGACGGTCGCACCACCGGAGAACGCCACTTCCTGCTTGTCGCCCAACGCCTTGACCAACAGACGCTGCAACGCCGGCAACGCCTGATGGCGAGGCTTGTCGAGCAGATCACCGACATAGTGGCGGTTGCTCGACGACAGGCAGCCATGCAGCCAACCGGTCGACGACAGACGCAAGCGCGAACAGGTTCTGCAGAACGGCACGCTTTCGTTGGCGATCACGCCGAAATGGCCGCGGCCCGGTATCGCATAGCGCACGGCCGTGGCATCCACCGGCGCATCTGCCTGGGCGTACTCGTAGCGCTCGCCGATCAGGCTCAGCAGTTGCTGCAGGCTGACGAACTGTTGCAGGAAGGCGTTGGAGTCGGTGGCGAGGTGGCCCATGCGCATCAACTCGATGAAACGCAACTCATAGCCCCGTTCCAGGCAGTAATCGAGCAGCGGCATCACCTGATCCAGGTTCTGCCCACGCAACGGCACCATGTTGACCTTGATCTTCAGTCCCGCCGCTTTCGCCTGGTCCATGCCATCGAGCACGGTCGCCAGATCGCCGCCACGGGCGATACTGCGGAACGCGCCGGCATCCAGGGTATCGAGGGATACGTTGATCCGGCGCAGACCGGCGTCCACCAGCAGCGGCAGCTTCTTCGCCAGGAGTTGACCATTGGTGGTCAGGCTGATGTCTTCCAGGCCCATCTTGCCGACGGCACTCATGAAAGATTCGAGTTTGGGGCTGACCAGCGGCTCGCCACCGGTGATGCGCAAGCGCTCGATGCCGGCGGCTTCGATGAGATAAGCCACGCCGCGGGCCATGGCCTCGGCCGACAGTTCATCCTGCGCAGCCACCAACCGCTTGCCGTTGGGCACACAGTAGGTACAGGCGTAATTGCAGGCTGAAGTCAGGCTGATGCGCAAATTGCGAAAACGCCTGCCTTGACGGTCAACGATCATGATCACTCCGGCGATAGAATTTCGAGCCGCTAAAACTTGACTCACAAATCAAGTTTTAGCAAGCCCTATGCCTGAGTATATTCCTGCGGTACTGCGTCATGTAGCGAAATCATGGCGCAATAAGGCCGCTGAATGATTCAGCTGCTCGGCGTTTCCGGGTCGCGCTTGCGCTTGTTGCCCATGCGCACGCCGATGTCCATCAGGAACTGGAAGAAACCTTCCTGATCTTCCAGCACATTGCTCCAGAACGGCGAGTGATACAGCGCCACCGCGCCGTGCACCAGCGCCCAGGACGCGCAGTAGTGGAAGTATGGCGGCACGTCTTCGAGCTTGCCTTCGCTGATCCGGCCTTTGATGAGCAGGGTCAGGCGTTCGAAGTTCGAGGCACGGATCTTGTGCAGCTCCTCGACCATTTCCGGTACCTGATTGCCTTTCACCACCTTCTCTTCGAGACGGTCGAACAGGCGATAGCGCTGAGGGTCGCGCATACGGAATTCGAAGTAGGCACGGGACAGCGCTTCCTTGTCCTTGTCGACATCGGCCGAATGCAGCAGCTCGTTCAAATCGCGCTCGTAATCAAGCATCAGCCGCAGATAGATCTCGGCCTTGGATTTGAAGTGCTTGTAGATCGTGCCTTTGCCGATACCCACGGCATCAGCAATCATCTCGACGGTGACGCTGTCTTCACCTTGTTCGAGGAACAGCTTGAGCGCGGTATCGAGAATTTCTTGCTCGCGGCGACGAAACTCACGGACCTTACGAGGTTCTTTGTGCATAAGAAAAGGTCTGTAGGGGTCAAAATTCGAAGCCGCGTATTATGCCTAACTTGCACAAAAATGCACGGATCATCCGACCATATCTGCGTTTCTTGTTCATTTTGCGAACGCCAGGGGTGCAATGAGAACTCAACTGAAGCGCACGTATTCCAAATTTGTTTAAAAACCCCGACCGGCTAACTGGACTGAACGCCAGACTGATCAATACTTGAACTGTCGGGCGGCATCTCCCCCAAGTGCCGTGCCGGTAAAGGTACCAAGGGACCGCGTGCCTTTGTTTTACTCCTAATGGTCTTAACCCGGATTCACCCCCCAGAACCCGGGTTTTTTTTGCCTGCGATTTGGCGGTGACCTACATGGCAGATTTGACAGAGGCCAGCGGAAACAGGCGCTTGAAGTTCTCGGTGGTCTGCTCGGCAAACCGCTCGTAGCTCTCCCCACGCAGCATCGCCAGAAACTCAGCCACTTCACGCACGTACTGCGGCAGGTTCGGCTTGCCGCGATAAGGGATCGGCGCCAGATACGGCGAGTCGGTCTCCACCAGCAAGCGATCGGCCGGCACCTTGCTCGCCACGTCGCGTAGGGCGTCGGCGTTGCGGAAGGTGACGATGCCGGACAGGGAAATGTAGTAGCCCATGTCCAGCGCGGCTTTGGCCATGTCCCAGTCTTCGGTGAAGCAATGCAGCACACCGGCCTGGGGCAATGCCGCTTCTCGCAGCAGCTCAAGGGTATCGGCACGGGCGCCGCGGGTGTGGATGATCACCGGCTTACCAGTCTGCTGTGCGGCTTGCAGGTGCAGGCGGAAGGATGCCTGCTGCAGCTCGGCGGCTTCCGGTTCGTAGTGATAATCCAGACCGGTTTCGCCGATCGCCACCACTTTCGGGTGATTGAGTTCGTGCAGCAGCCAGTCAAGTGCAGGCGCCGCGCCCGGTTGCACATCCAATGGGTGCACACCAACCGAGCAATCGACGTCGTCGTAGCGCTCGGCGAGGGCTTTGACGTCGGCGGCGTTATCGGCACTCACGCCGATACACAGGAAGTGTCCTACCCCTCGCTGGCGAGCCGCATCGAGTGCAGCATCCAGCGAACCGTCATGGGCGGCGAGGTCGAGGCGATCAAGGTGACAATGGGAATCTACGAGCATAAAAAAGACGGCTACTTACATCGTATGAGTGGGACGGTCGGATTTCAGTGCTCCGGCCAGATGGGTTTCGATGCGACTGCGGGCGGTGTTGTCGCCTTCATTGAATTGCACGCCGACGCCGGCTGCGCGGTTGCCCTGAGCACCTTTGGGGGTGATCCAGGCGACCTTGCCGGCCACCGGAATCTTCTCCGCCTCGTCCATCAGGTTCAGCAGCATGAACACCTCGTCGCCCAACTTGTAGCTCTTGTTGGTCGGGATGAACAGGCCACCGTTCTTGATGAACGGCATGTAGGCGGCGTAAAGCACCGATTTGTCCTTGATCGTCAGGGACAGGATGCCGTTGCGCGGCCCGGGGCTGATGGCTTCATTCATGTTGACCTCCACTGCTGATGTTCAGAGTCTAGGTACACATTCTTATCTTTGACCAGGCAATCCCGCCCATTGCACCAACAACGCTTCCAGCAGCAGTGCCGGGTTGAGGTTGGCTTTGCTCAGGACTTTCTGCCGCTGGGCGAGAATCCAGTCCTGAATATCGAGGACTTTGCCTTGGGCGCTTTTCTGCGCCAGGTACTGCACGACTTTGCGCATATCGGTCAGACCGAGACCGGCTTCGTCCTGGGTCAGTTGATAGCGCAGGATCAGGCTCGACCAGTCACAGAACCAGTCGAACAGGCGCAGCATCGGAATGCTTTTCCACTCTTCGGCCAGTTGCGTCGGCGATTGCTGCTGTTTGAGCAGCTTCTTCACCCCTTCGACCACCTGCGCCCGCTGTTCACGCACGCCCTGGGATTGCAGGCTGACTGCCGCCAACGGCGAACCAGCCGCTAGCGTCAGCAATTCGACGCGTTCCTCTTCGGAACACTCCGGCAGCGCTTGCGCCAGCCACTGCAGGCTCATGGCCTCGCCCGGCAGCGGACATGCCTGCTGCACGCAGCGGCTCTTGATCGTCGGCAGCAAACGGCTCGGCTGGTGGCTGACCAGCAACAGCACGGTATCGCCGGACGGCTCTTCGAGGCTCTTGAGCAAAGCGTTGGCGGCGTTGATGTTCATCGACTCCACCGGCTCGATCAGCACCACCTTGCGCCCGCCCAGTTGCGCGGTCTGCACCACGAAACTGACCAGATCACGGACCTGGTCGACCTTGATCGCCTTGTCGGCTTCTTCCGGCTCAAGGATGTAATTGTCCGGATGGCTGCCGGCCTTGAGCAACAGGCAGGATTTGCACTCACCGCACGCCTCGGGGGTCGGACGCTGACACAGCAGGCTGGCCATCAGGCGCTCGGCCAACGCGCGCTTGCCGATCCCGGCCGGACCGTGCAGCAAGTACGCGTGGGCGTGCTGGCTACGTCCGGCCAGTTGCTGCCAGAGGCTGTCCTGCCATGGATAGGCCTCAGCCACGAATCAGCTCCAGCAAGTTCGGAATCAAGGTGTCCAGTGATTGCTGAACCTTGACCAATGGCTGACCGGCATCGATGCGCACATAGCGCGCCGGATCAGCCTCGGCGCGTTGCAGAAACGCATTGCGTACCGCTTCGAAAAACGCCCGTCCTTCCAGTTCAAATCGATCCAGACGGCCACGGGCACTGGCGCGGGCCAGGCCGATTTCCACCGGCAGATCGAAAATCAGCGTCAGATCCGGACGCAGGTCGCCCTGAACGAACGTCTCCAGCGCAGCAATGCGTTCCAGCGACAAACCACGACCTCCGCCCTGATAGGCGTAAGTCGAGTCGGTGAAACGATCGCACAACACCACCGCGCCGCGCGCCAGCGCCGGACGGATCACTTCGGCCAGATGCTGGGCGCGCGCGGCGAACACCAGCAACAGCTCGGTATCGGGGTTCATGACTTCATCGGCCGGGGCCAGCAGCACATCGCGAATGCGCTCGGCGAGTGGCGTACCGCCGGGCTCGCGGGTCAGTACCACTTCGATACCTTCGGCGCGCAGACGCTCGGCGAGGTATTCGCGGTTGGTGCTCTTGCCGGCGCCTTCCGGGCCTTCCAGGGTAATAAACAAGCCAGTCACAGGCAGTCCTTAATCAAAGTCATTGCGCGTTTTGCGGTGCGGTCGTCGCGGGTTCGGCAGCAGGAGCCGGCGTCGGTGCGGGTTCCTGAGCGGGAACCTGCGGCAGCGCTTCAGGCGCGGTATCCGGGGACGCCGCAGGAGTCGCCTCCTCGGTCGCCGAAGCCGGAACAGCCGGCGCATTCACCGGGGCCGGGCTGGAGCGGTAATCGGCGCGACGCTTGAGCTGGAACTCGCGCACTGCACTGTTGTGCGCATCAAGGTCATCAGAGAACACATGGCTACCATCGCCACGGGCGACGAAATACAGGCTGTTGCCTTCCACCGGATTGAGCGCGGCGTGAATCGCCTCGCGGCCGACCATGGCAATCGGCGTCGGCGGCAATCCGGGAATAACATAGGTGTTGTAGGGCGTCGGCTCCTTGAGATGAGCACGGGTCAACTTGCCGGTGTAGCGATCGCCCAGGCCGTAGATCACGGTCGGGTCGGTTTGCAACTGCATGCCCAGCGCCATGCGGCGCACGAACACGCCGGCAATCTGCCCACGCTCCTGCGGCACACCGGTTTCCTTCTCTACCAGCGAGGCCATGATCAGCGCCTGATATGGCTCGCTGTACGGCGCATCAGCGGAGCGGTTCTCCCACTCCTTGGCCAACACCTCGTCGAGGCGGTCGAAGGCTTTCTTCAGCAATTCGACGTCGGAAACACCGCGCACAAAGCGGTAGGTATCCGGGAAGAATCGCCCTTCCGGGAACAGCCCGCGATGGCCGATTTTCTCCATCACTTCGCTGTCGCTCAAGCCCTTGAGGGTCTGCTCGATCTTTTCGTCTTTTGCCAGCGCGGCACGGACCTGGTGGAAATTCCAGCCCTCGACCAGTGTCAGGCTGTACTGCACCACTTCGCCGCGCTTCCACAGGTCGATCAGACCGTTGACAGTCATGCCCGGCTGCATGCGGTATTCGCCGGTATGGATCGGTGTGCCGGCCAGATTGAAGCGCCAGTAGATGCGCAACCAGAAGGCGTCCTTGATGACCCCATCGGTTTCAAGTTCAAGAAAGGTACGGGTCGGCGTCGAGCCCTTCGGCACATCCAGCAGTTCTTCCTGCGTGATATTCAGGGGCTGTTCCAGCGCCGAATGAATTTTCCAGGCGCTGGCGCCCATCAGCAGCCCTGCCAGAACCAGTCCGGTTTCCAGCAGCAGCAAGAGTTTACGTCTCACGAATCAGGCATCCAGTAGCGCACGGGCAATGGTTTGCAGTTTACGGGTGAGCGGGCCAACCGGCCAGCTCAGTGCAGCGTAGGCGCGTACCGGCCAGACGCCATACACGCTGTTGCACATGAAGACTTCATCAGCCCATTGCAGCTGTTCGAGGCTGATGTCGGTGATTTGGATGGGGATGGCCAATGACTCGGCCTGAAACAATATTTCAGCACGCATCACACCGGCCACGCCACAGCGCTTCAGATCCGGGGTGATCAGTACGCCGTCGCGCACCAGAAACAGGTTGCTGAACACGCCTTCGATGACGCGCCCGGCCTGATCGAGCATCAAGCCTTCGGCGTGTTCGCTGTCGCACCACTCGGCCCGGGCAAGCACTTGTTCCAGACGATTCAGATGCTTGAGCCCGGCCAGCAACGGCTGATTCGACAACCGTGTGACGCAGGGAAACAGACGCACGCCCTGCTCGCCATGCACGGCAGGATAAGCCGCAGGCGGGTTGCCTTGCAAAATGCGTCGGCCCTGCGCCGCAGGATCGGGCGCGTAGCCACGCAAGCCGTCACCACGAGTGAGAATGAGCTTGAGCACGCCCTCGCCCATTGCCGCGGCATAAGCCAGTAGCTCGCTGCGAACCCGCTCGATATCCGCGGCGATGGCCAGACGCGAGCAGCCCTCGGCCAAACGCGTCAGGTGACGATCCAGCAATATCGGCTGGCCGCCGTGCACGGCAATGGTCTCGAACAGCCCATCGCCATAAGCCAGGCCGCGATCTTTCAGCGACAGAGCGTCAGCCGGCTGACCGTCGACCCAGCTGTCCATCACCCGGCGAACCGACGGAATGCCAATGTGCCGTTGGTGCCGCCAAACCCGAAGGAGTTGGACAGTACGACGTCGATGTCCATGTTGCGCGCAGTGTGCGGCACGAAATCGAGATCGCAGCCTTCATCCGGCTCATCGAGGTTGATGGTCGGCGGTGCCACCTGACTGTTGATCGCCAGTACGCTGAAGATCGCCTCGACCGCGCCCGCCGCACCCAACAGGTGACCGGTCATGGACTTGGTGGAGCTGACCGCCAGGTTGTAGGCGTGCTCACCGAACACGGTCTTGATCGCGTTGGCTTCGGCAAGGTCGCCGGCCGGGGTCGAAGTACCGTGGGCGTTGATGTACTGCACCTGGTCGATGTTGATCTTCGCATCGCGCAGCGCATTGGTGATGCAGCGGGCTGCACCGGCGCCATCAGCGGGTGGCGACGTCATGTGGAACGCATCGCCACTGGTGCCGAAGCCGATCAGCTCGGCGTAGATCGTGGCGCCACGGGCCTTGGCGTGCTCGAGTTCTTCGAGTACCAGCGCACCGGCACCGTCAGACAGCACGAAGCCATCACGACCCTTGTCCCATGGACGACTGGCGCGAGTCGGCTCGTCGTTGCGGGTCGACAGCGCACGGGACGCGCCGAAGCCGCCCATGCCCAGACCGCACGCGGCCATCTCGGCACCACCGGCGATCATTACGTCGGCTTCGTCGTACATGATGTTGCGCGCGGCCATGCCAATGCAGTGCGTACCGGTGGTACAAGCAGTGGAAATGGCGTAGTTCGGCCCCTGTGCACCCAGGTGGATGGACAGAAAACCGGAAATCATATTGATGATCGAGCCTGGCACGAAGAATGGCGAAATTCGACGCGGGCCCGTCTCATGCAGGGTACGGCTGGTTTCTTCGATGTTGGTCAGACCGCCGATGCCCGAGCCCATGGCCACGCCAATGCGCTCACGGTTGGCGTCGGTGACTTCCAGACCGGCGTTGCGAACAGCCTGAAAACCCGCGGCCAGACCGTACTGAATGAACAGGTCGAGCTTGCGTGCTTCCTTGACCGACAGGTATTCCTCGACATTGAAGCCCTTTACCGAGCCGCCAAAACGGGTGGAATAGGCAGAAAGGTCGGTGTGTTCGATCAGACCAATGCCACTGCGGCCAGCCAGAATGCCCTGCCAACTGCTCGGCACATCCGTGCCCAGTGGCGACAACATACCCATACCGGTGACTACGACGCGTCTACGCGACACAGCACTCTCCTTTTTCAAATGACGACTTTGCATCAGGCCTAAAGAAAAAACCGCACGCCATGATGGCAGTGCGGTTTTTCCATGACAGCAGACAACGATTACAAACTATTACGCCTGGTGGCTAGTAACGTAGTCGATTGCAGCTTGTACAGTAGTGATCTTCTCAGCTTCTTCGTCAGGGATTTCGGTCTCGAATTCCTCTTCCAGAGCCATCACCAGCTCAACGGTGTCAAGGGAGTCGGCACCCAGGTCTTCAACGAAGGAAGCAGTGTTGACCACTTCTTCTTCTTTAACGCCCAGTTGCTCGGCAACGATTTTCTTGACGCGCTCTTCGATGGTGCTCATACCTTGTTTTCACTCCTAATGGACAAATTCAGGCAGCTGGCCAGTGGGTAAGTGTATAGAAAGGCTTTTCAGCTTTTCAACTGAAAGCTTCACTCCTCAAACCCTGCGGCCCTCTGCCTATAAATAGATTGCAGCTTTATAACGGATTTTAGACAGCTCGTATGACATTTTTTTGAAGCAATCCGTCACATTTTACTTACATGTACATCCCACCGTTCACCGGGATTGTAGCCCCAGTGACGTATGCCGCACCGTCGGATGCAAGAAAAGCGACCACCGAGGCGATCTCTTGAGCTTGTCCCAGACGGCCCAGCGGAATCTGCGTCTGCAAGGCTTCACGCTGTGCTTCCGGCAGTTCGCGGGTCATATCGGTGTCGATGAACCCAGGGGTTACCGAGTTGACCGTAATCGAACGCGAACCGACTTCACGCGCCATCGCACGGCTGAAACCTTCCAGACCGGCCTTGGCGGCTGCATAGTTTACTTGGCCTGCGTTGCCCATGGCACCCACCACCGAGCCAATACTGATAATTCGGCCCCAGCGCGCCTTGGTCATGCCACGCAAAACGCCCTTGGACAGGCGATACAGACTGTTCAGGTTGGTATCGATCACGTCGTACCATTCATCGTCTTTCATGCGCATCATCAGGTTATCGCGGGTGATGCCGGCATTATTGACCAGAATCGCCGGCGCGCCGAACTGCTCCTGAATGCTCGCGATCACGGCGGCAACGGATTCGTCGCTGGTGACGTTCAGCTCCAGGCCGGTACCTTGAATGCCGTGCTCCTTGAGCGTGGCAGCAATCGCCTCGGCACCCTTGGCGGAGGTCGCAGTGCCAACAACGATGGCGCCCTGACGACCCAGTTCCAGTGCGATAGCCTGGCCGATACCGCGGCTTGCACCGGTGACCAGTGCAACTTTACCTTGCAGACTCATGCAAGTTTCTCCTGATTCAGGCCAGCGCTGCACGGGCGGCAGCGAAAGCGTCTGGGGTGTTGAGATTGGAAGTCGAAACGCCTTCGGCGCAACGTTTGTTCAGACCGGCCAGCACTTTGCCCGGGCCGCACTCGACCAGACTGGTAGCGCCCTTGGCAGCCAGGGTCTGAACCGATTCAACCCAGCGAACGGGCTTGTACAGTTGTTCGAGCAGATCACGCTTGAGGGTCTCCAGATCGGCCGGCACTTGCGCGCTGACGTTCTGTACGACCGGGATCTGCGGTGCCTGCCAGTCGATGGCGGCGATGGATTCGGCAAAGCGCTCGGCAGCCGGACGCATCAGTTCGCAATGCGACGGCACGCTCACCGGCAACGGCATGGCACGCTTGGCGCCACGGGCCTTGCAGCCCTCGATGGCACGCTCAACCGCAGCCTTGGCGCCGGCAATCACGACCTGACCCGGCGAGTTGAAGTTCACCGCGCTGACCACTTCGCCCTGCGCCGCTTCGGCACAGGCTGCCAGCACGTCGGCATCTTCCAGACCGAGGATGGCAGCCATGCCGCCCTGCCCGGCCGGAACGGCTTCCTGCATCAACTGGCCACGGCGCTCAACGAGCTTCACCGCGTCGGCCAGGCTCAGGCTGCCGGCAGCAACCAGCGCGCTGTATTCACCCAGGCTGTGACCGGCAACAAATGCCGGACGCGCGCCACCTTCAGCCAGCCATAGACGCCACAGGGCGATCGAAGCGGTCAGAATGGCCGGTTGGGTTTTGTCGGTTTGATTGAGCAGCTCTTCCGGGCCCTGCTGGGTCAGTGCCCACAGGTCATAGCCCAGAGCAGCGGAGGCTTCTTTGAAGGTTTCGAGGATCAACGGATATTCCGCGCCCAGCTCGGCCAGCATGCCGAGGGACTGCGAACCCTGTCCTGGAAAGACGAATGCGAGGGAAGCAGACATGTAACAAGCCCCTAATGATCTTGTCGTCGAAAATGACGCCCCACTGGGGGACGCAAGAAACTGACAGTTGGATGGCCCTTTGAACCGGGCGGTCACATTTAAGCATTGTCCGACGAAAACGCCTAAGACAACAGATCCTCCAGACGACCGTGGAGGCGTTCGGGCAGGTTCTCCTGAATCTCGATCAGCGCGCGCTGAATCGCGCTCTGAAAGCCCTGAACCCCGGCCGAACCGTGACTTTTCACCACGATACCCTGCAAGCCGAGGAAGCTTGCGCCGTTATGTCGCGCCGGTGCGAGATCCGCCTGCAGGCGCTTCATCAATGGCAGGGCCAAAGCACCTACCACGCGGGAAGCAAAGTTTTTCCTGAACAAGGCCTCAATGCGCGCGGCGATCATCGTCGCCAGGCCTTCGCTGGACTTGAGCAGGATATTGCCGACAAAACCGTCACAGACCACCACATCCGCCTCGCCGCGATACAGGCCATCGCCCTCGACAAAACCGATGTAGTTAATGCCGCGCGCCGCCTGCAACAAGGTCGCCGCCAGCTTGACCTGCTGATTGCCCTTGATGTCCTCGGTGCCGATATTCAGCAACGCGACACGCGGCCGGGCGATGCCCAGCGTCTGCGCCGCCACCGAGCCCATCACCGCGAACTGCAATAGATGCTCGGCGCTGCAATCGACGTTGGCGCCCAGGTCGAGCAACTGGCAATAACCCTTCTGCGTCGGAATCGCCGCCACCATCGCCGGTCGATCAATCCCCGGCAAGGTCTTGAGCACAAATCGCGACAGCGCCATCAACGCCCCGGTATTGCCGGCACTGACACAGGCCTGAGCCTTGCCATCACGCACCAGCTCCAGGGCGACACGCATCGACGAGTCCGGCTTGCCACGCAAGGCCTGGGTCGGCTTTTCGTCCATGGTGATGACTTCAGACGCCGGGACAATTGTCAGGCGCGCGCGATCGGCAGCCGATTGGCCGTTGATCAGTTCTTCAAGTAGGGAGGGTTGACCGACGAGGGTCAGGTGCAGCGAGGGCGTAGCAGAAAGGCAAGCAAGGCTGGCCTGAACAATGCTGCGGGGACCGAAGTCCCCGCCCATTGCGTCAATCGCGATGACTTGAGCGGACAAGTGATTACTCGTCAGCGCCCTTGTCGATCACTTTACGGCCACGGTATACGCCTTCTGGCGATACGTGGTGACGCAGGTGAACTTCACCAGTGGTTTTTTCTACAGACAGGGTGCTAGCCTCGAGAGCGTCGTGCGAACGGCGCATGTCACGGGCAGAGCGGGATTTTTTGTTCTGCTGAACAGCCATAATTGATTAACTCCTAAACGTTTGGGTCACGCTTTAACTGCGCCAATACACTGAACGGGTTGGACCGCGTTACCTCGTCCTCGCTCGGTTCGGGTTCATCTGCTCCCGCCGGCTGCTGGCATTCTTCCGGATGATGAGCAGGCACAATGGGCAAGGCGAGCAGAAGCTCCTCCTCGATCAGTGACTGCAGATCCAATGGATCTTCGCCCAGTTCCAGCACGTCATAACCTTTCGGTAACGACTGGGTATTCGCACCCTCCTTCACTACAGCGTAACTGCATTCGCTGTGGATCGGCAGGGTGACCAGCTCAAGACAACGCTGGCAAACCATTTTGACTTCGGTGTCGATAAAGCTGTGGATCACCACAGATTTACGTTCATCTCGTTCAAAAACGAATTTGGCCTGCACCGTACCGACATCGTCGGAAAGCGGGTCGCAGAGTCTCTTCAAATCGGCCAGCAGCAGTTCACCTTGAAGGGTGGTGCCACGGTCAGCCAATTTGCGCGGGTCAACGTGAGGTGGAATCGGGTCATTCAACATAGGCGCAGCATTATAGGGATGCACCCACCCATGTCAAAGGAAATTGTGCCCTGTCCGTCACTTGCGTGCCTCCGCTAGAATTCGCGCCTGCCTCAGGAGACGCCAATGCTGCCTTTATTACTTGCTTCCAGCTCGACCTATCGCCGGGAATTGCTCGCCCGCCTGCACCTGCCGTTCGTCTGCAGCTCGCCGGATATCGACGAAAGCCACCGACCGGGCGAATCCGCCATCGAACTGGTCAAGCGCCTCGCCGAACAGAAAGCCCGCGTACTCGCCGCGAGCCATCCCGCTCATCTGATTATCGGCTCGGACCAGGTCGCAGTGCTCGGCGATCAGATCATCGGCAAGCCACACACCTTCGACAAGGCTCGCGAGCAACTACTCGCCGCCAGCGGCACCAGCGTGACCTTCCTCACCGGCCTGGCCCTGCTCAACAGCCAGACCGGCCACTGCCAGGTCGACTGCGTGCCGTTTACCGTGCACATGCGTCAGCTCGACGAGGCGCGAATTGAACGCTACCTGCGCCTGGAGCAGCCCTACGACTGCGCCGGCAGCTTCAAGGCCGAAGGATTGGGCGTGAGCCTGTTCCAATCTACCGAAGGGCCTGACGCCACCAGCCTGATCGGCCTGCCGCTGATTCGCCTGATCGACATGCTGCTGGCCGAGGGCGTGCAAATCCCTTAACGCACAAAAAACCGGCCATTGAGGCCGGTTTCTTTTCAACACTGCACCACGCTTAACGCAACGATGGCCCGTGGAACCCCATCCACATCGCCAACTGCTCAGCCACACTGGCGCCAAGTTTCTTCGAGAAGCGGTCGAACGGCGATTCCTGCACAGTGAAATCCACTAGCTCTTTCTCGCCAATTACGTCGCGCGCCACCGAACTGGCATTGCCCAGGCCATCGATCAAGCCCAACGGCAGCGCCTGCTCGCCGGACCAGACCAGCCCGGAGAACAGCTCCGGATGCTCCTTGTCCTTCAAGCGATCGCCACGACCCTGCTTGACGCTATTGATGAACTGCTTGTGCGTTGTATCCAGCACGGTCTGCCAGAATGCGGTTTCGTCAGGCTTCTGCGGCTGGAACGGATCCAGAAACGATTTGTGCTCGCCCGAGGTATAGGTGCGACGCTCGACGCCGAGCTTGTCCATGGTGCCGACAAACCCGTAACCGGCCGCCGTTACACCAATGGAGCCGACCAGACTGGCCTTGTCGGCATAGATCTGATCCGCCGCACTGGCGATGTAATAGGCACCGGACGCACCGAGATCGGAAATCACCGCGTACACCTTGGTATCCGGGTGCAGACCGCGCAGACGCTTGATCTCGTCATACACATAACCCGACTGCACCGGACTGCCGCCAGGACTGTTGATCCGCAGGATCACACCCTTGACCTTCTTGTCCTCGAAGGCTGCACGCAGGCTGCCGACAATATTGTCAGCGCTCGCAGGCTCCTTGTCGGCGATCATGCCGGTGACGTCGATCAGCGCGGTGTAGTTCGGGCCACGGGTGGCGCTCTTTTCCATGTCCATCAGCGGCGTGAACAGGATCAGCGCAACAAACAGATAAACAAACGTCAGCAGCTTGAAGAAGATCCCCCAACGCCGCGAGCGACGCTGCTCCTGCACACTGGCCAGCAAAGTCTTTTCCAGCAGCTTCCAGCTTTTCTCGTCACCGTCGTCGGCACTTGCCTTGGCCGGTGCTTTCCATTCGTCGGTCATGCGCTGTACCCCAGCAAAAACGTATTAAGCCTGCTGCCCCAGCCAGGCGTGCAATTCACTAAAACGGTCGATCGACAGGCGCGGCTCGAACTGCTGCAGCGACTCGATCGACTGCGCGCCGTAGCTGACCGCCACCGACGCCATACCCGCATTGCGTGCCATCAGCAGATCGAAGGACGAATCCCCGACCATCAGCGCCTGCTCGGGCCGCACGCGACAATGCGCGAGAATCTGCTCGAGCATCAGCGGATGCGGCTTGCTCGCGGTCTCGTCGGCGGCACGGGTGATATCGAAATAATCTTCCCAGCCATTGGCCTTGAGCACCCGATCCAGTCCACGACGATTCTTGCCGGTCGCGACCGCCAGGTGGTAGCCCTGCTCGCGAAACGACGCCATCGACTCCACTACGCCTTCGAACAACGGCGAAGGCACGGCTTCTGCCGCGATGTAGTGGTCGGCGTAATACTCGCGAAACAGGGTCATCTCGGCATCGCTGATGTCCGGGTACAAGGTGCGGATCGCCTCGGGCAAGCCCAGACCGATGATGCCCTTGACGGCAAAATCATCACGCAACTCGAAACCGGAACGCGCGGACGCAGAATGCATCGCTTCGACAATCCGACCAATGGAATCGGCGAGGGTGCCGTCCCAATCGAAAATCAGCAGTTTGTAATCAGATGGGCGCACTCAATCGCTCCACGGTCTTGGCCCACATTTCATCCACCGGCGCCTGCAACTTGAGCTCACCGCCTTCGGGCAGCGGCACGGTCAGCATGTAGGCGTGCAGGAACAGACGCTTGCCGCCCAGATCACGGATTTCCTTGCTGAAACCGTCATCGCCGTACTTGGTGTCGCCAGCAATGCAGTGCCCGGCGTGCAAGGTGTGGACGCGGATCTGGTGGGTGCGCCCGGTAATCGGCTTGGCTTCGATCAGGGTGGCAAAGTCGCCGAAGCGCCGCAGGACCTTGAACACGGTCACCGACTCCTTGCCCTCCTCCTCGTCGACCTCGACCATGCGCTCGCCGGAGCGAAGGTTGCTCTTGCCCAGCGCGGCACGGACTTGCTTGATCGAGGTCGCCCAATTGCCGCGCACCAGCGCCATGTAACGCTTGTCGACACCGTCACCGCGCAAGGCGGCGTGCAAGTGCCGCAACATGCTGCGCTTCTTGGCGATCATCAGCAGGCCGGAAGTGTCACGGTCGAGACGGTGAACCAGCTCCAGCTCCTTGGCATCGGGGCGCAACTGACGAAAGGCTTCGATCACCCCGTAATTCAAGCCACTGCCGCCGTGAACCGCAATGCCGGCGGGCTTGTTGATCACGATCAGGGCTTTGTCTTCGTAGATAATCGAGGCTTCCAGCCGCTGCAACAGGCCTTGAGCCAAGGGCACCGGTTCGTCGCGCTCAGGCACACGAACCGGCGGCACGCGCACGATATCGCCGGCCTGCAGCTTGTATTCGGGCTTGATCCGCCCCTTGTTCACGCGCACTTCGCCTTTACGCAAAATGCGGTAAATCAAGGTCTTGGGCACGCCTTTGAGCCGGGCAAGGAGGAAATTGTCGATTCGTTGGCCGGCATACTCCGGCGAGACTTCAAGCAGTTGAACGCCTGGAGTCGAAGGGGCAGTAGTTGTCATGCCGCGGATGATAACAATTTTTATGGAATTGAAGCACTTAATCATTGCTGCTATAGTCGCGAACGCCGCCAAAAGCGGCCTGGACAGCGGAACCACGGTCAAAAACCGGCCCTGACCAACGCAATTCACCAGGACGCGAGGCCGTCCTACGGGGCTTTCGCTACGTAACGGTGGAGTTTGCAGTTGTAACAAGCGCAGGTGACATGAGGCCTGAATTACACCGTCGAGCAGAGTTTTCACTCGCCTGACAGGCAAATATTCGAGGCCAGTTCACAAAGTGCAGTCAGCTGCAGATGACCCCGAGCGAAGGCTTCGGAAACATCGCCTGAATTAGCCATGATGCGTGACCTCCCCTTTCGGAGCTCACGGTAAATGCCAACCCGCTGCGGATTCTGCGCGCGGCAGCACCCGAATTATCAGGGATACGTGTAGGGTGGAGATGCACAACCGCCGGACTGTGTAGCAATAGGCTTTATCAAGACGCTTCATCTCGTCCACAGCCGCTGGTTGATTCCTCCTCCTGACTGAGTGCTTAAGTAGCCACAGCAAGCAGGACGCGTACGTCGCGATATCGGCCCAATTGGCCTGACATCGCTGGACACGGGAATGGCCAACCACTCCCGACGCACCTGACACCGACCGTGAGAAGTCGTGTGTGCCGAACGCCGTTTCCGGCAGCCCGGAAACCGACGGTACTACATGAAAAGAATGCTGATTAACGCAACTCAACCCGAAGAGTTGCGTGTTGCACTGGTAGATGGCCAACGCCTCTACGACCTGGACATCGAATCCGGTGCACGCGAGCAGAAGAAGGCCAACATCTACAAAGGCCGTATCACTCGCATCGAACCAAGCCTTGAGGCTGCCTTTGTCGATTTCGGCTCCGAGCGCCACGGCTTCCTGCCCCTCAAAGAAATCTCCCGCGAATACTTCAAGAAAGCCCCTGAAGGCCGCGTCAACATCAAGGACGTCCTGAGCGAAGGCCAGGAAGTCATCGTTCAGGTCGAAAAAGAAGAACGTGGCAACAAGGGCGCCGCCCTGACCACCTTCATCAGCCTGGCCGGTCGTTACCTCGTGCTGATGCCGAACAACCCGCGTGCCGGCGGTATCTCCCGTCGCATCGAAGGCGAAGAGCGCAACGAACTGCGTGAAGCGCTGAACGGTCTGGTTGCTCCAGCCGACATGGGTCTGATCGTGCGCACTGCCGGCCTGGGCCGCAGCAGCGAAGAAATGCAGTGGGACCTCGACTACCTGCTGCAACTGTGGACTGCCATCAAAGAAGCCTCGCTGGATCGCTCCGCGCCATTCCTGATCTATCAGGAAAGCAACGTGATCATCCGCGCCATCCGCGATTACCTGCGCCAGGACATCGGCGAAGTGCTGATCGACAGCGTTGAAGCCCAGGACGAAGCCCTGACCTTCATCCGCCAGGTGATGCCGCAGTACGCCAGCAAGATCAAGCTGTACGAAGACAGCGTGCCGCTGTTCAACCGTTTCCAGATCGAAAGCCAGATCGAGACCGCTTTCCAGCGCGTCGTCGAACTGCCTTCCGGCGGCTCCATCGTCATCGATCCGACCGAAGCCCTGGTGTCCATCGACATCAACTCGGCGCGCGCCACCAAAGGCAGCGACATCGAAGAAACCGCGCTGCAGACCAACCTTGAAGCCGCCGAAGAAATCGCCCGTCAGTTGCGCTTGCGCGACATCGGCGGCCTGATCGTCATCGACTTCATCGACATGACCCCGGCCAAGAACCAGCGCGCCGTGGAAGAGAAAGTCCGCGAATGCCTGGAAGCCGACCGCGCTCGCGTGCAGATCGGCCGCATTTCGCGCTTCGGCCTGCTGGAAATGTCCCGTCAGCGCCTGCGTCCATCGCTGGGCGAAAGCAGCGGCATCGTCTGCCCGCGCTGCAACGGCACCGGCATCATCCGTGACGTCGAATCGCTGTCGCTGGCGATCCTGCGCCTGATCGAAGAAGAAGCCCTGAAAGACCGCACTGCCGAAGTGCGCGCTCAGGTACCGATCCCGGTCGCCGCGTTCCTGCTCAACGAAAAACGCAACTCGATCACCAAGATCGAACTGCGCACCCGTGCCCGTATCGTCATTCTGCCGAACGATCACCTGGAAACCCCGCACTTCGAAGTTCAGCGTCTGCGTGACGACAGCCCGGAAGCTGCGACCAACCAGTCCAGCTACGAAATCGCTGCTGCCGCTGCCGAAGTCGAAGAAGTCCAGCCAGCCGCTGCGACCCGCACCCTGGTTCGCCAGGAAGCCGCGGTCAAGACTGCGCCGGCCCGTGCCAATGCGCCGGTGCCGACCGAAGTCGCCGCGCCTGCCGCTGCTGCACCGGCTCCAGTTGCCGCGCCAGAGCCAAGCCTGTTCAAAGGCCTGGTGAAATCGCTGGTCAGCCTGTTCGCGACCAAAGAAGAGCCAGCCGCTCCGGTCGTCGTTGAAAAACCGGCCACCGAGCGTCCGGCCCGCAACGAAGAGCGTCGCAACGGTCGTCAGCAGAGCCGCAACCGTAACGGTCGCCGTGATGAAGAGCGCAAGCCGCGCGAAGAACGTGCACCGCGTGAAGAACGCGCCCCACGCGAGCCGCGTGAAGAGCGTCAGCCACGTGAAGCCCGTGAAGTCCGCGAGCCGCGTGAAGCCCGCAGCGAAGCACCGGCCGCTCGCGAAGAACGCGCACCCCGCGCTCCGCGTGAAGAACGTGCACCACGTGCGCCGCGCGAAGACCGCAAGCCACGTGGCGAGCGTGAAGAGCGTGTGCGTGAACTGCGCGAGCCACTGGACGCCGCTCCGGCTGCACCCGTAGCGGCTGCCGCTGCCGCTGTGGTCGCAGAAGAGCGTCCGGCCCGTCAGCCTCGCGAAGAGCGCGCTCCACGCCCACCGCGTGAAGAGCGTCAACCACGTGCCGAGCAAGCTGCTGCTGCCGTTGCTGAAGAAGAAGTGAACAGCAACGAAGAGCAACTGCCGGAAGACGGTCAGGACAACGCCGAAGGCGATCGTCCACGTCGTCGCTCCCGTGGTCAGCGTCGTCGCAGCAACCGTCGCGAGCGTCAGCGTGATGCCAACGGCAACGTGATCGAAGGTTCGGAAGAGTCCGAGTCCGGCGAAAACGCTGAAACAGCACCAAGCGCCGCCGATCTGGCTGCCGGCCTGGCCGTAACTGCCGCTGTTGCAAGCAGCGTGATCAGCGCTCCGGCCGAAGCACAGGCTCACGAGCAAGCCGAACGCGCCACCGCCGCTGTTCAGGAAACCGCCCCAGTGGAAGCGCCGGTCGTTGAGGCCACCACCCCAGTGGAAGTGGTTGCTGCTCCGGAAGTCGAAGTGGCACCGGTTCAAGAAACTCTGCCTCAGGTTGAAGCCGCTGCAGAACCTGCTATTGAAGCGCCAGTTGTGGCTGCTGAGCCGGTTGCTGAAACCGTCGCTGAAACCGTGACCGAAACCGTGCGTGAAGTTCGTGAAGAACAGACCGCGTTCAACTGGGTTGCCGAGCCTGCCGTCGCTGAAACTCCAGCGCCAGTCGTTGAAGCCCCAGTGGTTGAAGAAGCCAAGGCTGCCGCGCCAGTGGTCGAAGCCGCTGAACCTGCTCCAGCGCCAGTGGTTGAAACACCGGTAGTCGAAGCGCCAGTGGTTGCCGAAGCCCCTGCTCCAGTGGTTGAAGCCGCTCCGGTCAGCGCCCTGACGCCAAACGGCCGTGCGCCAAACGACCCACGTGAAGTGCGTCGCCGCAAGCGTGAAGCCGAGCGTCTGCAGAAGGAAGCCGAACTGGCTGCCGCTGCTGCTCCGGCTGCTGAAGTGGTCGAGGTTGCTGCCGTGACTGAAGAAGCGGTGGTTGAATCGGTGATCGCCGAAGCACCACGCTCCGTTCAGGACGCGGTCGAGCATCACCAAGCGGCCGAGGAAAAAGAACACGAGCCTAAACCGCTCGTCTGATTCCGAAAGCCAATAAAAAGCCCCGCCTGAGCAATCAGGCGGGGCTTTTTCATGTCTCCAGTTCAAGCATCGCCCCGACTCCTTGTAGGAGTGAGCCTGCTCGCGATAGCGGTGTATCAGCCACCACAAATGACACTGACCCAACGCTATCGCGAGCAGGCTCACTCCTACAGAGGATTTATGCAGGGCTCAGGATTGAGGAAATACCAGAGACTCAGGCACATCGATATCCCACAACACCCCGGGATCATCCACCGCTACCTCAATCACCCTGCCCTGCTTGAACAAAGGCCTGGCACCGCGATCACCACTCAATGCCTGCAAGCCCGGCCCGAACGAACGTCCGAACCCCACCGGATGCCCAAATTCGCCCTCCTGCACCGGCACACTAACCGCGTCATCGGTCATTGCCGCCACCACCCGCTCAATACTCGACGGCAGGATAAACGGCATATCCCCCAACACGATCAGCCAGCCATCTGCATCCGGACAAACCGCAACGCCAGCCGCAATACTGTCACCCATCCCGGTCGATTCAATCGAGACCACGTCACAGCCATAAGCCTGAGCCATGCGCATCGCCTGCGGCCGCGCTTCAGTGGTCACCAGCACCCGCTTGTCGAGGTTGGCCGGCAGATTCAGCAACACTTGCTCGATCACCGAGCGCACCGCGCCATCACGCCCGGTGCAATCGGCCAGCAACTTGTCCTTGTCGGCACCGGCAACCTGGCGAAAGCGACTGCCCTCGCCCGCCGCCAGCACAATCACTGCGATAGATCGACTCATGCGCCCTCCACGACTTTCTTCTGTTTCAACTCGACGCCGTTCTTGATCGCCACAATCTCCGCCAATAACGACAGAGCAATCTCCGCTGGCGAATGACTGCCGATGTGCAGACCGATCGGCCCGTGCAATCGCGCAATGGCAGCTTCTGACAAGCCCAGCTGAGCCAGATTGTCCCGGCGCTTCTGACTGTTGATCCGCGAACCGAGTGCACCGACATAGAAGGCCGGCGAATCGAGCGCGGTGAGCAACGCCATATCATCCAGACGGGGATCGTGAGTCAGCGCGACGATGGCTGTGCGTTCGTCCGTCTGAATGCTCAACACCGCGTCATCCGGCATACCCGGGACGAACCGTCCGTGGTGCTCTTCCCAGCCATAAACGAACTCGGTACGCGGATCGCAGATCAGCACTTCGAAATCCAGCAGCCGCGCCATGTCCGCCACGTAACGCGACAGCTGCCCGGCGCCGATCAACAACAGACGCCAGCGCGGACCATAAATGGCGCGCAGGGTCTTGCCGTCGAATTCCAGCACATCGGATTTGCTCGCCGCCGAAAGGGCAACTTCACCGGTTTCGATGTTCAGCTCGCGGGCGACAATTTCATGCGCTTCACAACGGGCGAGCAATTCGGCGACCCACGCCGGATCAGCGACCCGCTCCTCGGTCAGGCGCAGCGTGCCGCCACAGGGCAAGCCGAAACGCGCCGCCTCCTCGCGGGTGACGCCATAGGTAATCAGTTGCACCGGCGGACCGTCGCTGGCGATGCGCCCGTCGTGCAGACGGGCGATCAAGTCATCCTCGACACAACCGCCGGACACCGAGCCGATCACCACGCCGTCCTCGCGCAACGCGAGCATCGCGCCGGGTGCCCGGGGCGCAGTGCCCCAGGTCTGTACCACACTGAACAGCACCACCCGCTGCCCGGTGCGGCGCCATTCAAGCACGCTGCGCAGGACGTTGAGATCGGCGCTGTCCATTACGCCTGCGCCTTCTGCCAACCCTGCAACTGATAACGCACCGGCAAGTTACGGATGCGCTGGCCGGTGGCGGCGAAGATCGCATTGCACAGTGCCGGCGCAATCGGCGGCACGCCCGGCTCACCGACTCCGCCCAACGGCACGTCACCCGGCGGCGTCACCAGATGCACCGCAACTTCCTTCGGCGCCAGCGACATGCGCGCCACTTCGTACATATGGAAGTTGTCCTGCTGGACCTTGCCGTCCTTGAAGCTGATTTCACCCAGCACCGCGTTGCCCAGGCCCATGACACAGGCGCCTTCGAACTGCGAGCGGATGCGCTCAGGGTTGATCTGCGGCCCGCAATCGACGGCGATGTCAGCCTTGTGCACGATCAGCGTACCGTCGTCCTTGACCTCGACTTCGATCACCGCCGCCACATAGGTGACGAAGCTGTAATGCACCGCCAGACCGAGGCCTCGGCCCTTGGGCAACTGACGCCCCCAGTCGGCAGCCTTGGCCGCGGTTTCCAGTACCGTGCGCATGCGTCCGGTGTCGATCGGGTAACGCTCGGGGGATTCGCCGTAGTTCCACTCCTCACTCAGGGTACGCGGGTCGATCTGCCGATCCGGGCCGAGCAACTTGATCTGATATTTGAATGGATCGACGCCGGCCTTGTGCGCCAGTTCATCGACAAAACTCTGAATCGCAAACCCGTGAGGAATGTTCGACACCGAGCGATACCAGCCGACGCGGGTATGCACCGTGGCTTCGGGGTTTTCCAGACGCACGTTGGGAATCGCGTAGGCCATGTTGGTAAAGCCCATGCCCAGTTCGAACGCCGCTTCATGGTTCATGCCCGGGGCAAACAGCGCGGTAATGCTTGGTGCCACGGTACGGTGCAGCCAGCCGGACGGCATGCCGTCCTTGCCGACAGCCGCCTTCAAATACTCGGCGGACACTGTGTGGAAATACGAGTTATGGATGTCATCCTCGCGGGTCCATTGCACCCGCACGGCTTTACCGGGGAACTCCTTGGCAAGGATCGCCGCCTCGACGACGAAATCCGGCTTCGATTTACGGCCGAAACCGCCACCGAGCAGCGTGACGTTGAAGGTGACATTGTCGAACGGCAGCCCCAGGCGCTCGGCGATGCGCTCGCGAGTTACCTGCGGCGCCTGACTCGGCGCCCACGCTTCACACACACCTTTGTCGTAGCGAGCGATGGCAACCATCGGCTCCATCGGTGCCTGGGCCAGATGCGGCAAATAATAAGAGGCTTCGAGACTGCTCGCTGCGCCGCTCAGGGCTTTGTCGATATCGCCAGTGTTGCGTACCACTTTGCCGGGTTTGCGCGCCGCTGCTTCCAGTTCCTTGCGATAAGCGATCGAGTCATAACTGGCGTTGGGGCCGTCGTCCCACTCGATCTTCAGCGCCTCGCGGCCCTTGATCGCCGCCCAGGTATTGCTGGCAATCACCGCTACGCCGCCCAGCGGCTGGAATTCGGAAGGCAGTGGACGGCTCTCGATCTGCATGACCTTCAGCACACCCGGAACCTTCAGCGCGGCGCTGTCATCCAGCGACTTGACCTTGCCGCCGTACACCGCCGGACGGGCGATGGTGGCGTAGAGCATGCCGTCGAAATGCACGTCGGCGCCGTACACCGCGCGCCCGTTGACGATGTCGGCACCGTCGATGGCCTTGGTGCCTTCCTTGCCGATGTAGCGGAACTCCGACGCCTGCTTGAGGCGCA
This sequence comes from Pseudomonas sp. JAI115, assembly GCF_014200835.1. Classification (NCBI taxonomy): domain Bacteria; kingdom Pseudomonadati; phylum Pseudomonadota; class Gammaproteobacteria; order Pseudomonadales; family Pseudomonadaceae; genus Pseudomonas; species Pseudomonas sp. JAI115. Next base: position 179,215 of record NZ_JACHCY010000008.1, on the reverse strand, counting down.
AGCTGTCACGGGCCGGCACCGCCAGCGCACTGGCGGCAGCGGCAAGTTCGCCGTAACCCAGCTCGCGACCGGATGGTTTGTGAATGACTTTGTGCAACTGCGCCTGGCACTCGCCCACCGGCACCTGCCACTGCGCGGCGGCGGCTTGCTCCAGCATCGTGCGGGCCGCCGCGCCGCAACGACGCATCGGCTCATACCAGTGACGCATGCTGCGTGAACCGTCAGTGTCCTGGTTGCCGAAACGTACTTCGTCACCCGGCGCTTGCCGGACTTTGACCTTGGCCCAATCGGCGTCCAGTTCGTCGGCAACTACCATGGTCAGGCTGGTGCGCACACCCTGGCCCATTTCCGAGCGGTTGCAGACCACGGTGACCGTGCCATCCGCGGCAATGCTGACGTAGACCTTGGGATCGTCGATCCAGCCATTGGGCATGCCGTCGGCACCGAACTTCTTCGGTTTGTCTTCAGCCAGTACATCCTGCCAGCCCCAGCTCGCGGCCAGCACCAATGCGCCCGTGGCGCCGACGCCTTTGAGAAAACCGCGACGGCTGAGATTGCTCAGGGCGAAATCATTCGGCAAGCGGCTCATGCCTTGGCCTCCTTCAAGTGAGTCGAGGCCTGGCGGATCGCGGTCTTGATCCGGTTGTAGGTGCCGCACCGGCAAATGTTGCCGACCATTGCCTCTTCGATCTGCTCGTCGCTCGGATCGGGGTTGGTCTTGAGCAACGCGGTGGCGGACATGATCTGCCCGCCCTGACAAAAACCACACTGCGCCACGGCGCTATCGAGCCAGGCTTGCTGCACCACCTGCCCGACCGGATCGGCGTGCAGATTGTCGATGGTGGTGACGTTTTGCCCGACCACCGAGCCGATCGGCGTGATGCAACTGCGCGCCGGCAAGCCGTCGATATGAATGGTGCAGGCACCGCACAGGCCCATGCCGCAGCCGAATTTGGTGCCGTTGTAACCGGCGACATCACGGATTGCCCAGAGCAGCGGCATGTCTTCGGTGACGTCCAGTGGGTGATCCTGGCCATTGAGTTTCAGGGTAATCATGGGCACGCCCGCATATTCTTGGTGGTTATGGGGTCGAGCAGAACTGGCGGTGGTTCACGCAGATCGACTCAGGCTAATGGGCCAATACACATCAGTGAAGCCGAACAATGAACCTGTGGCGAGGGAGCTTGCTCTCGCTGGACTGCGGAGCAGGCCCTTCTTGAAAGCGGGGCTGCTATGCGCCCCAGCGAGAGCAAGCTCCCTCGCCACAGGGTCATCGCTGACTGATATGTGGTTGGCACAGGCTCTCTTGTGCCGACGCTAACGTCTGCACCGGGCCTTTGGTGGAGCAAATGACGGTTATCGTTAGCTGGCTAAGTTAACCCACCGTTAACAAAAAAGCCCTGCACTTTTTGTTCAGTGCAGGGCTTTGGATACCGACCTGAAGCGTAGCCTCAATAGCGGTTCGGCTCCATTTCCAGTTCGACATTGAAACGTTCGGCAATATCTTTCTGGATGCGTTGCGCCAGCTCCAGCAATTGCAGACCGGTCGCGGTGCCGTAGTTGACCAGCACCAGCGCCTGCAATTTATGCACGCCGGCATCGGCCTCGCGGAAACCTTTCCAGCCAGCGCGCTCGATCAACCAGCCGGCGGCCAGTTTCATCTGCCCGTCCGCTTGCGCATAGGCCACCAGATCCGGGTGCTGCGCCTTGATCTGCTCGACCAGCGCGGCCGACACCAGCGGATTCTTGAAGAAACTGCCGGCATTGCCGAGCACCGCCGGATCCGGCAGTTTTTCGCTGCGGATACTGCAGATCGCGCGGCTGACGTCGCTGGGTGTCGGTTGCTCGATGCCTTGCTCGGTCAGGCGCTGACGCACCGGGCCGTATTCCAGATGCAGATGCGCAATACGATCGAGCTTGAAGCGCACCCGCAGGATCAGCCAACGCCCCGGCTGCTGCTTGAACAGGCTGTCGCGGTAGGCGAAGTTGCATTCTTCCAGGCTGAAGTCGCGCAGCTCGCCGGTCTGGCGATCCAGCGCGGTCAGCCCGGCGAACACATCCTTGATCTCGACGCCGTAGGCGCCGATGTTCTGCATCGGTGCCGCGCCCACGGTGCCGGGGATCAGGCTGAGGTTTTCCAGACCGGAAAAACCCAGCGCCAAGGTGTGTTGCACGAACGGATGCCACGGTTCGCCGGCTTCAGCCTCGAGCACCACGCGGCTGCCGTCATCGCTGATCAGCCGAATGCCACGGCTGGCCATGCGCAGCACCAGTGCAGGGATGTCTGCGGTCAGCAGCAGGTTGCTGCCGCCGCCGATCACCAGCAATGGCAGGTCATGGGCAGTTGCATAGGCCAGCGCTTCGCGCACGTCGGCATCGCTGTGGGCCTCGGCGAACAACTGCGCACGCACATCCACGCCAAAACTGTTGAATGGTTTCAGCGAAACCTGTGATTGAAGCTGCAAACTCATAACCGGCCCTTCACTTCGATCAACAGTTGGTCACAGGCTGCTTCAATCAGGTCCAGCACCTGCTCGAAGCCTTGATCGCCGTCGTAGTAAGGATCCGGCACTTCATCGACCACACCGGCATAACGGCGCAGGAACAGGTCCAGCTCGGCCTTGCCAGTGGACGGTTGCAGCGCCTTGAGGTTGCGCAGGTTGCTGTTGTCCATGGCCAGAATCAGGTCGTAACTGGCGAAATCGGCGCGGCTGACCTGCTGCGCGCGTTGCGCCGACAGGTCATAACCACGCATTTTGGCTGCAGCCTGGCTGCGCTTGTCCGGCGGATTGCCGACGTGCCAGTCACCGGTGCCGGCGGAGGCCACTTCGACCTGATCCGCCAGCCCCGCTGCGCGCAGCTTGTGGCGCAACACGCCTTCAGCGGTGGGCGAACGGCAGATGTTGCCCAGGCACACGAACAGAACGCGCATCAGGCCTCCAGCAGGCGACGAACGCGCTCGAGGTCTTCAACGGTGTCGACGCCGGTTGGCGGCGCGATCAACGCGTCGGCGACATGAATCCGCACGCCATGCCACAAGGCACGCAGTTGTTCGAGGGATTCAGTGTTTTCCAGCCAGCACGGGCCCCAGCTCACGAAGTCCTGAAGGAAGCCTGCGCGGTAGGCATAAATGCCGATGTGGCGGCGATACGGCACGCCCTCCGGCAACTGCTCGCGGCTCTTGGCGAAGGCGTCGCGGGCCCACGGCAAGGTGGCGCGACTGAAGGTCAGCGCCAGACCGTTGAGGTCGCTGACGACCTTGACCACGTTCGGGTTGAACAGGGTTTCGACGTCTTCAATCGGCTCGGCCAGGGTGGCCATCCGCGCTTCGGTGTGGGCGGCGAGGTTGGCGGCAACCTGATCGATCACGCTTGGCGGGATCAGCGGCTCGTCACCCTGCACGTTGACCACGATCGCGTCAGGCTCGAGGCCCAGTTTGGCGGCGACCTCAGCTAGACGATCGGTGCCGGAATTGTGATCTTCACGGGTCAGCACCACTTCCGCGCCGAACGCCTTGCAGGCTTCGACGATGCGCGCATCGTCAGTCGCGACGACCACACGGCTGGCGCTGCTTTTGCTCGCCTGCTCCCAGACATGCTGAATCATCGGCTTGCCGGCGATATCCAGCAGCGGTTTGCCTGGCAGGCGGGTCGAGGCGTAACGCGACGGGATGACAACGGTGAAAGCAGTGGTCATTTATCCAGACGCTCGTCAGTGGTCAGGGTGCGCGCTTCGCTTTCGAGCATCACCGGGATGCCGTCGCGGATCGGATAGGCCAGACCGGCGCCCTTGCTGATCAGTTCGGTCTTGTCGGCGCTGAGCTTGAGCGGGCCTTTGCAGATCGGGCACGCGAGGATGTCGAGCAATTTGGTGTCCATGAACATTCCCTGGATAAAGAGTTAAGGCAAAAGACGATCGGGCAACAGGCGCATCAATTGGGTGTCGAACCAGGCCACGAAGGCCGGTGACGGCACGGCATCGACCGCCAGATACCACCAGTCGTCTGCTGCGAAGGCACGGCACTTCACCGCGTCCTTTTCGGTCATCACCAACGGCAATGACGGTGTGAAATTCAAGGCCTGCACGCTGTATTCGGCGTGGTCGGCAAACGCATGGGGGACTGCTCGCCAGTCTAGCGCTTCGAGGGTATTGAAGAAACGTTGCGGATTGCCGATCCCGGCCACCGCGTGCACCGATTGACCGGGCGCAAAATGCGCCAGCGGCTTGCGCGCGCCGCTGCGTAGATTGACCAGTGCGGTCGGCTGCAGGTGAAAGGCGAAGCCGTCTTCACGATCCGCAGTGGCACCGTTGAACAGCACGCCATCGACGCTTTGCAGGCGCTCGATCGGCTCGCGCAACGGACCGGCCGGCAGGCAGCGCTTGTTGCCCAAACCACGGGCGGCGTCGATCAGCATCAGCTCCAGATCTCGCGCCAAGCGGTAATGCTGCATGCCATCATCGGAGAGGATCAGGTCCAGCGGCTCACTGGCGAGCAAGGCTTTGACCGCTGCGCTGCGATCAGGGTCGATCATCAGCGGTACGCCGGTGCGCTGCACGATCAACAGCGGTTCATCGCCGGCGACGTCGGCGCTCTGCTCGGCGGTGACCCGCCACGGCAGTTGCGGCGGTTTGGCGCCATATCCACGACTGACCACACCAACCCGCAGACCGGCGCGTCGGCAATGCTCGATCAGCCACAGGATCATCGGTGTCTTGCCGGTGCCGCCGACGGTGATGTTGCCGACCACGATCAACGGCACCGGTGGCTGATAGATCTGGCCGTCACCGTCGAGAAAGCGCTGACGCTTGTTGACCACCACGCGGCGGTAGAGCATTTCCAGCGGCCGCAGCAGCGTCAGGGCCGGATGCCCCTGATACCACGCGGCGAGCAAACGATCGGACAGGCTCATCAGGATTTGGGCGCCGCCTCGACCGTGGTCATGCGCAGATGGCTGAAACCGAGCTTGCCGGCCGCGTCCATGGCGGTGATCACCGATTGGTGTTGGGTCTTGCCGTCGGCGCTGATCGACAACGGCATGTTGGTGTCACCGTTGGCTTCTTTCTGCATGGCTTCCATCAGCGTCGCCAGGTCATTCTTCGGCAAAACCTTGTTGTTCACCGAAAACACGCCTTCGGCGCTGATCGCGACGTCCAGTTGCTTGAGCTGCTGGTCTTCGGCGGGGGATCCGCTGACCGATTCCGGCAGATCGACGCGCAACTGGGTTTCGCGGGTGAAGGTGGTGGTCACGACGAAAAACAGCAACAGGATGAACACCACGTCGATCAGCGACGCGAGGTTGATGTCGATCGTTTCCCGGGGTTTGCGACGGAATTTCACGCTTTGTCCCCGGCCAGATCGACGTCACGGTCGCCCTGCACCACTTCGACCAGTTTGATCGCTTCCTGCTCCATGCCCACCACCAGCTCATCGATGCGGCGTTGCAGGAAACGGTGGAAGAACACCGACGGAATACCGACCATCAGGCCCGCCGCAGTGGTGATCAGTGCCTTGGAAATACCGCCGGCCAGGACCGAGGCGTTGGTGGTCATGCCGGAACCGGTGAAGGCGCTGAAAATGTCGATCATGCCCAGTACCGTGCCCAACAGGCCCAGCAACGGCGACATGGCGGCAATCGTGCCCAGCGCGTTGACGTAGCGTTCGAGCTCGTGAATCACCCGCGCGGCGGCTTCTTCGATGCATTCCTTCATGATCTCGCGACCATGCTTGGAGTTGGCCAGGCCCGCGGCGAGGATTTCACCCAGCGGCGAATTGGCGCGCAATTCCTTGAGTTTTTCTTTATTGAGCTGCTTGTCCTTGATCCAGACCCAGACCTGGCCCAGCAGATGCTCGGGGGTGACGCGGCTGGCGCGCAGGGTCCACAGGCGCTCGGCGACAATCGCCATGGCCGCGATGGAACTCAGAATGATCGGCAACATCATCCAGCCGCCGGATTTGACCAATTCCCACACAGTGACAGTCCCCTCGAAAAAGTGCGCCACTTTACCATACCGGTTGGCGATTAAGACCCGCTGCCCCGACGACCTGATGCCACATTCGGCGATCCCGCGATCAATGGTGTTTCAACGCCAGAAACGCCGTTGTTGACGCATCAGCCTCGGTGCCTGAAAGCTGCCCAGGCGCAGCTGAATGGCGCCGTGCTGCGCGCTGTCGTAGATGCGCAGCCCTTGCTGGCGATAACGCGCGAGCACCAGCGGGTGCGGATGACCGAACGAATTGCCCTGCCCCCGGGAGATCAGCACCGAATGCGGGCGTAATGCCCGAAGCAAAGCCATCGAAGAGGAACTGCGGCTGCCGTGGTGCGGCGCTTGCAGCCAGTGCGTCGGCACTGCCAACGGACTCTCCAGCAACACCCGTTCGGCAGCCGTGTCGATATCGCCGGTCAGCAACAGACGCTCGCCATTGGCCTCGATCTGCAACACACAAGAGCGCTGATTGCTGTCATGGGCCGCCGCCCATTGCCAAAGCTGAAAACTGACGTCGTCCCACTGCCATTGACGCCCGCTCTCACAGGCTTCGGCTTGCAGGATGGCGGGCAGGCCCGGCGGATCGCCACTGATCACCCGCGTCACTTTCAGGCCCCGCGATACTGCCAGCGCACCACCGGCATGGTCGGCATCGGCATGACTGAGCAGCATCAGATCGATGCGGTTGACCCCCAGTTTGTGCAGCGCCGGCAGCACCACCCGCTCCCCCAGATCGAAATCGCCGAAGCGTGGACCGGCGTCGTAGAGCAACGCGTGATGACGCGTGCGGATCAGGATCGCCAGGCCCTGACCGACATCGAGCTGCCAGACATCGGCCTGGCCCTCGGCTACTCGCTCGCGCGGCGGCGCCAACAGAATCAACAGCAACGGCCAGCCCAACGGTCGTAACGGCACGCCGCGCGGCAACAGCAACAACAAGGCGCCGAGACTGCCAATCAACAAGGCCCACCACGGCAGCGACGGCGAGATCCACGCCGGCCACACCCCGGCGATCAGCGACAAGCCGCGAAACAGCCAGTCGATCAAACCACCGGCCAGCCACAACAAGCCTGCACCGACGTAAGGCACCGGCAACAACAGCGTGCCGAGCAGTGCCGGTGGCAGCACCAGCAGACTGACCCACGGCACCGCCAGCAGATTCGCCAATGGCCCGCTGAGGCTGATCGGCAGGTTCAGCGCCAGCAACACCGGGCACAGGCCCAGCGCAATAAGCCATTGCGCCCGGGTCCAGGTCTGCCACCATTTCCACGCACCGAGTCGCCCGCCGAAGGTGAAAATCAAAATCCCCACCGCGGCGAACGACAGCCACAAACCCGGACGCAAACTGGCTAACGGGTCGAGCAACAGCAACGCATCGAATGCCAGCAACAGCGGCCACCACGCGCCGAGATGGCGAAAGCGCAGGCGCCACAGCAACACCAGCCCGACCATCACGCAGGCCCGTTGCACCGGCACGTCAAACCCGGCGAGCAAGCCGTAACCGAGCGCCGCGGCAAACGCCAGCCCGCAGGCCCATGGCAGCCATGGCCAGCGCAGCGGCCACAGCCCAAAACGCGCCAGTCCGGCGACCAGCAGATAGATGACCGCCGCCAACATACCGATGTGTTGGCCGGAAATCACCAGCAGATGCACGGTGCCGGTGTCCTGCAGGATCTGCCAATCCTCGCGGCTGAGACCGGAGCCGTCGCCGAGCACTAGCGCCGCCAATGCACCGCCCCGGCCTTGAGCATCGACTGCCATCAAGCGCTGACGAATGCTGTCGCGCCATGCCCAGTTTGCCTCGGCCAGGCGCTGACCATCCTTGATCGTGCCGGTCGCGCCGATGCGTTGCGCCAACAGCCAGGCTTCGTAATCGAAGGCGTCGGGATTGAGCAAACCACCGGGGCGCCTGAGCTTCACCGCCAGGCGCCAGCGCTCACCGCTGTTGAGCGGCGGCCCGGCATACCACGCCAGACGCATCAACGACGGCAGCTTCTCGTGACGCGAGCGGGCATCGGCCAGCTCGAAACGCACCACGCCCTCGCTGGTTTGCGGCAAGCCGATCACCCGCCCTTCGACCCAACGGGTTTCGCCGTCGAGCGCTTCAGGCAGGCGATCATTCAACGCCCATTGCGCACTGACGCACGCCCATGTGAAACCGAACAGCAGAAACGCCAGGGGATAGCTGCGAAACGGCAGCAACATCAGCCCCACCAGCGGCAACAACATCATCAACCCGACCGGCGGTAAAACCGGCAAAAAAACCGGAACCAGCAGACCGACTGCCAGCGCCATCATCCCTGTGCGCATAAGCCCGTCCTTGAGAGTTCCTGCATTAGGCGTAGCTGGTATGAGGGCGGGTCGTCGTCAACAATTGTCACAAAGTCTGAATGGGCGCTTCGTAGAATCCAGACATACTTGCCGCCTTAACCGACCGAGAAGCCTTATGCCCCGGCGCTTATTCAAACGTTACATGCCCGATCCGACGAGCATCAGGGAACACAAATCCTTACGCTTTCTCGGCAAGTTGCTGCATGACCCGAACCTCTGGCACCTCAATCGGCATTCGGTGGCCCGGGCGATGGCCGTCGGCCTGTTCGCCGCGTTCCTGCCGATTCCGGCGCAGATGCTGGTGGCGGCGGCACTGGCAGTTAGCGTGCGCGGCAACATGCCGATTGCCGTGAGCCTGGTCTGGCTGACCAACCCGATCACCATGCCGGCGGTGTTTTTCTGCACGTACCAGACCGGAGCCTGGTTGATGAATGTGCCGGCCCGCACCCTGCCCGATTCGTTGACCTGGGAATGGATCAGCGGAGAGCTCTCAACAATGTGGCAGCCTTTTTTGCTCGGGTCGGTGGTATGCGGGCTGCTACTCGGCATCCTCGCCTACTTCACGGTGATGCTGTATTGGCGCTGGTGGGTGGCGCGGCAATGGGCGCGGCGCAAGAAAAGCCGCATGCGCTGAATGCAAAACGGCCTCCGCAGTGGAGGCCGTTTTTTGTAGCGTCTGAATAGGCCCCATCGCGAGCAGGCTCACTCCTACATAGGAACGCGCCCTTCTGTAGGAGTGAGCCTGCTCGCGATGGCAGCGACGCGGTTTCGGATCAGGTCCGCATCCCGCGCCCACTCACCAGCAACCGCGCACAACCGAGGTACAACACCACCGTTGCCACCAGCATGAAGGTGATTGCGATACCGATGCGGATATCCGATACGCCAAGAATGCCGTAACGGAAGGCATTGACCATATGCAGCACCGGGTTGGCCAGCGACACGGTCTGCCAGAACGGCGGCAGCAAGGTGATCGAGTAGAACACGCCACCGAGGTAGGTCAGCGGGGTCAGCACAAACGTCGGGATGATCGAGATGTCATCGAAGTTGCGCGCAAACACAGCGTTGATGAAGCCCAGCAGCGAGAAGATCGTCGCGGTCAGCACCACCACAAGGATGGTCACGCCCAGGTGATGCACCTGCAGATGAGTGAAGAACAACGACAGAATGGTCACGATCACCCCGACCATCAAGCCACGCAGCACGCCGCCAATGGTGAAGCCGATCAGAATCGTATGCGGCGACACCGGCGAGACCATCAGTTCCTCGATGGAACGCTGGAACTTGCTGCCGAAGAAACTCGAGACCACGTTGCCGTAGGAGTTGGTGATCACCGACATCATGATCAGCCCCGGCACGATGTACTCCATGTAACTGAAGCCACCCATGCCGCCAATCTGCTTGCCGATCAGGTTACCGAAGATCACGAAGTACAGAACCATGGTGATCGCCGGCGGCAGCAGGGTCTGCGGCCAGATCCGCGTGAAGCGTTTGACCTCGCGATAAACGATGGTCTGCAGGGCGACGAGGTTGGGGCGGAACTCGGAACTCATACCGCCACCTTCGACAGATTCTTCTCTACCAGAGACACGAACAGCTCCTCGAGGCGATTGGTTTTGTTACGCAGGCTCAGCACTTCAATATTCTGCTGCGCCAATTGGGTGAACAGCGCGGTGATGCCCATGGATTTGTCGACCTGGACTTCCAGGGTATGGCCGTCGAGCAACCGGGCGGGATAGCCGATCAATTGCGGCGCGGCGTGCAAGTCGTTTTTCAGATCCAGCAGGAAGGTCTCGACGTGCAACTGGCCCAGCAACTGTTTCATGCTGGTGTTCTCGACAATGGTGCCGTGGTCGATGATGCCGATGTTGCGGCACAGCTGCTCAGCCTCTTCCAGATAGTGCGTGGTGAGGATGATGGTGATGCCTTTCTGGTTCAGCTCGGTGAGGAACGTCCACATCGAGCGACGCAGTTCGATGTCGACGCCAGCGGTCGGCTCATCAAGGATCAGCAGGCGCGGCTCATGCACCAGGGCGCGGGCAATCATCAGTCGGCGTTTCATGCCGCCGGACAGCGAACGCGACGGCACATCGCGCTTGTCCCACAGGCCGAGCTGGGTCAGGTACTGCTCGGCGCGTTCCTTGGCGATCTTCGCCGGGATGCCGTAGTAACCGGCCTGGGTCACGACGATGTCGAAAGTCTTTTCGAACTGGTTGAAGTTGAATTCCTGGGGCACCACACCGATCGAGCGCTTGAGCGCGGCGGGGTTCTTGTCCAGGTCATGACCGAAGATATTCACCGTGCCGCTGGTCTTGTTGACCAGGGTCGAGAGAATGCCGATGGTCGTAGATTTGCCGGCGCCGTTGGGGCCGAGCAAGGCGAAAAAATCACCTTCGGCGACGTCCAGATCGATACCACTCAAGGCCTGGAACCCGTTGCCGTAGGTTTTGGTTAGCTGCCGGATGGACAGAGCGGAACTCATATCGGATTTACGCACCAAGAAGGGAAGAAAAGGAAAGATTGGGCCGGGCGGCGAACAAAACAACCACGGCGCATGAGCGCAATGGTGCTTGCCGCCGCCACACAAGTACAGTCAAGAGTGTCGATAGTTATTATCAAGTCAACGCGGTCATGACGGCTTTCTGATAAGCCGGACGCTGCTTCAGCCGTGCGTACCAAGCCTGCAGATGCGGCTGCGCGGCACGTTCGATGGGCATCTCGAACCAGGCATAAATGAAACTGCCCAGCGGAATATCGCCCATGCCGATTTCGCTGCCGGACAGGTACGGCTGGCTGGCGAGGGCCTGATCGGCCATGGCCAGCAGCGCCGTGCACTCCTTGATTGCGGCGTTGATCGCCGGCCAGTCCTGCTGGTCCGCTGGGGTACGCAATACGCCCCAGAACACGGTGCGGAACGGCCCGGCAAAACTCGAGGTGGTCCAATCCATCCACTTGTCCGCGATGGCCCGGGCTTGCAAGTCTGCCGGGTACCAGGCGCTGTTCGGTGCATGCCTGGCCAGCAGGTATCGCACGATGGCATTCGACTCCCACAGCACGAAGCCGTCATCCTCGATCACCGGTACCCGGCCGTTCGGGTTCATCGCCCGGTATTCAGGCGTGTCGACCACACCGAAGGCGCCACCGGCGTCAATCGCCTCGTAGGCCAGGCCCAGCTCCTCGGCGGCCCACAGTGGCTTCCTGACATTCGATGAGTTTTTCCGTCCCCAGATCTTCAGCATGACCGCCTCTTTTCCAATGCGTGGGCAGGCAGCATACGCCGGATCAGACCCGACTCAAATCACTCTGCATATCGCCCAAGACCTTCGCCTGATGTTCGCCGAACAGATGCGGGTAGCACTTTTCCAGGTGTTCGAAAAAGAAATGCTCCGGCACATCGGTGAACTGGCCATGATCGACCAGATACTCCATCAGCAGTGCGCCGTCACGGTTGTACGGGTGGAAAACGCTGTCATTGATGCCGTCAAAGTCCAACGGTGCGACGTTGAACAGCTCGCAGAGTTGCTGGTTGAAGGCCGGCGTGGCCTTGACCCAGCGCTCGTTGAGGAACAATTCGGTGTAACCGTGCATGGCGAACACATCGCTGCGCAACAACTCCAGCAGACGCGGGGTCGACAGGTGATTCTTGACGTCGGCCAGACCGATGCGTGCGGGAATGCCGCAATGCCGTGCGCACCCGGCCAGCAATGTGGCCTTGGGCACGCAATAACTTTCCCCGGCCGCCTGCGCATGACTGCCGCACAGGGTCTGTGGGTCGAGACTGAAGGTATACGGGTTGTAGCGCACCGCTTCGCGCACGGCGTGATAGAGACTGATCGCCTGCGCGAGCGGGTCGCGGCTGGCACCGCGGTGTTGTTCGGCGAACTCCACCACCGCCGGGTGGTCACTATCGATGAAGCGGCCGGGACTCAGATACTCGTGCATGACGATGTTCTCCTGGGTGAGCCCCGAGTCTAGCGACAGCTCAAGCACAGAGATAACGACGTTTCGGCCAAACATGCACGCGAAGACGCGGGAGCGGCGAACGATTTCCCACGGGTGTTGCCCACCGAACCTACGAAAACCATCCGGGGTTTCCCACGAGTTCAATCACCATGTTCTGACCACCCCGTTTTACAGATGCCGTCTAAGCTCTGGAGGGTCGGTTTGCCTTGGTTCACGGAGGATTACATATGCTGTTGTTGTGGATACTGGTTCTGATCGTCGGTGTGGCGTATCTCGCCCACCGCCGCATCGCCCCCCTGCCCGCGTTGGGTATCGTCGCCGTATACCTGCTGGCGATGGGCATTTTCAGCCATGCCCCGGGCTGGTTGCTGCTGGTGTTGTGGGTCGTGCTTGCGGCGGTTGCCGCGCCGTTGCTGCTGCCTGACCTGCGCCGCAAACACTTCACCGCGCCGCTGTTCAACTGGTTCCAGAAAACCCTGCCGCCGATGTCGCAAACCGAACGCGACGCGATCGATGCCGGCACCGTATGGTGGGATGGCGAGCTGTTCAGCGGCCGCCCCGACTGGGACAAACTGCTGTCCTATCCCAAGGCGCAACTGAGCGAGGAGGAACAGGCCTTTATCGACGGCCCGACCGAAGAACTCTGCGCGATGGTCACTGACTGGCAGATCGGCCAGTCGATGGACCTGCCGCCCGAAGCCTGGAGCCACATCAAGGAACATGGCTTCTTCGCCCTGATCATTCCCAAGGAATTCGGCGGCAAGGGCTTTTCCGCCTACGCCCACTCGCAAGTGGCGATGAAACTCGCGACCCGCAGCGGTGACCTCGCCTCCACGGTGATGGTGCCCAACTCCCTCGGCCCGGCCGAACTGCTGCTGCATTACGGCACCGATGAGCAACGCAACCACTACCTGCCGCGGCTGGCCCGTGGCGACGACATTCCGTGCTTCGCCCTCACCGGCCCGCTGGCCGGTTCCGATGCCGGCGCCATGCCGGACACCGGGATCATCTGCAAAGGTGAATGGGAAGGCCAGGAAGTCATCGGTCTGCGCCTGAACTGGGAAAAACGCTACATCACTCTCGGCCCGGTCGCGACCCTGCTCGGCCTGGCCTTCAAAGCCTATGACCCGGAGCATCTGCTGGGCGACAAGGAAGATCTCGGCATCAGTCTGGCGCTGATCCCCACCGATACACCGGGTGTGGAAATCGGCCGTCGTCACCTGCCACTGGGTGCCGCGTTCATGAACGGCCCGAACTCGGGCAAAGACGTGTTCATCCCGCTGGACTACCTCATCGGCGGCCAGGAAATGCTCGGCAAGGGCTGGATGATGCTGATGAATTGCCTGTCGGTCGGGCGTTCGATTTCGCTGCCGGCAGTCGGTACCGGCGCGGCCAAGTTCACCAGTCTGGTGACCGGTCAGTACGCGCAGATTCGTGAACAGTTCAACGTCCCGCTGTCGGCCTTCGAAGGCATTCAGGAAGCCATGGCGCGCATCGGCGGCAACGCCTGGATGATGGACGCCGCACGCATGCTCACCGCCAACGCGGTGGATCTGGGCGAGAAACCGTCGGTGCTGTCGGCGATCCTCAAGTATCACCTGACCGAACGCGGCCGCGAGTGCATCACCCACGCCATGGATGTGCACGGCGGCAAGGCGATCATCATGGGGCCGAACAACTACCTCGGGCGCAGCTGGAACGGCGCGCCGATCTTCATCACCGTGGAAGGTGCGAACATCCTCTCGCGCAACCTGATGATCTTCGGTCAGGGCGCCATTCGTTGCCATCCGTTCGTCCTCAAGGAAATGGCCCTCGCCGGCCGCGAAGACAAAGAACAGGCATTGAAAGAATTCGATGGCCTGCTGCTCAAGCACATCGGTTTTGCCGTCGGCAATGCCGCCAGCACCCTGGTGCTGAACCTGGGCTTCGGCCACTTCGAACATGCACCCGGGGACAGGATCAGTCAGGGCTACTTCCGCGCACTCAATCGGCAGGCAGCGGCATTTGCCATGCTGGCCGATTTCAGCATGATGCTGCTGGGTGGCGAACTGAAGCGCCGGGAACGCCTGTCCGCACGTCTTGGCGATGTGTTGAGCAACCTGTATCTGGCCTCCGCTGCGCTCAAGCGTTATCACGACCTGGATTCGCCGGCGCATATGGAGCCGCTGTTCCGCTGGGCCATGGAAGAAAGCCTCGGCCAGTCGGAACGGGCGCTGGATGAGCTGCTGAGCAACTTCCCGAACAAAGTGTTTGGCTGCCTGCTGCGGGTGATCGTGTTCCCGTTCGGCCGTCGCCACAAAGGCCCATCGGACAAGCTCGGTGCCGAAGTGGCAGCTGTTATTGGTCGCGCCAAAGGTGATCCGACTCTCGAAGAACTGCTCGCCGGTTGCTATCGCCCGCAGTCCGCCGACGATGCCGTCGGTGCCCTGCAACACGCCAGCGATCTGCTGAATGCCGCCCAACCGCTGCACAAGAAACTGCACACCTCGCTCAAGAGTGGTCAGGTCAAACCGGTCGCCGGCGAACACGCTATCGATGCCGCACTGGAGGCCGGAGTGTTGCAACCGCAGGAAGCACAGACCCTGCGCGATGCCGAAGCGGCACGGCGCAAGGTGATCGACGTCGATGATTTCGACAAGGAAGAGCTGAAGCAGGCTGAGGGCAAAGTCCGCTGATGCCGACGACCGTGTAGCTGTTTATTTGTGAAAAACGGGCACGAGAGCTTTATACTCCCGCGCCCGTTTTGCTCTTGAGGACTTATCTCGTGTCCAACGTCGTTGCCGATCATCTGGTTTTGCTCGACCATCTGCGCAGTATCCTGGTCGCCGTAGGTGAGGCCGAACAGGTTCCCGAAGAAAGCCATGCCTTGTTCCTGGAGCGCTTTGACGAACTGCTGGCGTCCCTGCCGATCGACCCGATCGAAAGCCAGTACCTGGGCCAGGACATCCTGACCCAAGTGATTACCCGCTATCCGCAAATTGCCCACCTGATCCCACGGGATCTGCTGTGGTTCTTCGCTGGTGACTGCCTGCACTACTTGTCTGATGAAGAAATCGACCTGTATCAGGCACTGGAAGAACGTCGCTACGAAGCCGAACAGAACGACGAACCGTTCGACTGGAATCAGGAAAAACAGTTGCTGGCGATGTCTGCCCAGGACAGCAAGCACTAAGCGTCCAAAGATCAAAAGATCGCAGCCTGCGGCAGCTCCTACAGGGATTGTGTAGGAGCTGCCGCAGGCTGCGATCTTTTGCTTTTAAAGCAGCCCCTCGCTCTCCGGCAATTCATACGCCATCGCCAGATTATTCGGCGCCCCCGCCTTGCCCGGCTTGCTCAACGTCGGCTCCTTCTCCAGGCACTCCACCAGATAATCGATGAATACCCGCAGCTTCGGCGGCAGGTAGCGCGTGGGCGAATGCAGCAACCACAGACCACCGTGGTAGGAAGCGAGAAATGTCCACTCCGGCAACACCTGCACGATCAACTTCTGCTCAAGCGCATAACGCGCGGTGAAGTACGGCAGGCTGCCAATACCAATGTGCTGCAACACTGCCCCGAGCCGCACGCCCGTATGGTTGGCGGCATAACGGCCACGTACGCCGACGGTCACCGCTTTGCTGCCCTTCTTGAATTTCCAGCGCGCATCGCTCGGGGTTTCACCCAGATAGATGCAGCTGTGATTGAGCAAGTCATGCGGGTGGGTCGGCGTGCCATGTTCGGCCAGGTATTGCGGGGTGGCGCAGAGCAAATGGTCGATGGTCAGCAACTGCCGTCCGACCAGCCCGGCCGGCGGTCGATCAGTGATACGAATCGCCAGGTCGACATGATCGTCAATCAAATCAACCTGGCGGTCTTCCAGCAGCAACTCGACATCGACTTTCGGATAACGCCGCAGAAACTCAGGCATGTGCGGATGAATCACGAAACGCCCGACCGCTTTCGGCACACTGACCCGCACCAGCCCTTCCGCCTCGTGGGTGAACTGCCCACTGATCTCCATCACCGATTTGGCGGCGCTGACCATCTCCTGACAGCGCTTGAACACTTCCTCGCCACCGTCACTCAAGCGCAGTTTGCGCGTAGTGCGCTGCAGCAAACGCGTGGCCAGGGCCTTTTCCAGCCGGGAAATGCTGCGACTGATCGCCGACGGCGACGAGCCCAACTGGCGGGCCGCCTCGGAAAAACTGCCGGTCTCCACGACCTTGACGAAGATCGCCATTTCACCGAGCAGTGGCAGCGGAAGATTGATGCTCACAGCGCACAAGTCCTTTGATGTTTGAACGGATTATCACGTTATTGCACGATTCATATAATAAAAACAGACACTTTAATAAGGGCATGGAATATGACGCTTCGCCTCTTTTTCCATAGTGATGACCTCAAGGCTAATGTGGAAGTCCTCGACTGCACGCCCCACGAGAACGAATTTGCCGTGGTGCTGCGCGCCACGTTGTTTCATCCGCAAGGCGGTGGTCAGCCTTGTGACACCGGCATTATCGGCGAAAGCCAGGTGCTGCGCGTGGTGCAGGAACCTGACCGGATCGTGCATTACGTCGATCGTCCGGTAAAACCCGGCATGACCTGTATTCATGTGGATGAACAACGTCGCCGCTACAACACCCGCATGCATTCGGCCGGGCACCTGATCGGGCATTTCGTGCAGGCCATGGGCTGGACGCCGATCAAGGCGCACCACTGGCCGGACGAGGGCCGAGTGCAATTCAAGCCGGGCGATGCCGCTCAGGAAGTCGACGCGCCAACCGTTCAGCACGGTATCCGTCAGTGGATCGAACACGATCTGCCGCGCCTGACCTCACTGCGCGAAGGCGCGCGGGAAATCGGTTTTGGCGAGCTGCCGGCCTATGGCTGCGGTGGCACCCATGTACGCAGCCTGAAGGATTTGGGCACAGTCACGATCGCCTCGCTTTCGCAGAAGAAAGGCACGTTATCCGTCCACTACAGCGTGGATTAAGCTTCTCGGGCGCTGCTCCGCGCAGCGTCCGACGCCGGGGGAACCGCACTCGCCGGTTCCGTTGACTATCGATAGATGGACCTAAAAACAATGATGCTAGACGTCGAGCGTCTCGATGAGACGTGCATAAAAAAACTGGCCAACGAAGAAGTCCTCGCCATCCGCGTCAAAGGCTTCTTGCCCGAGCCGCTGGCGATCGAGATTGGCGACAAGATTCTTGCTCCGGGCTTCGAGGGTTACATCAACGCGCCGAGCATCGGCCGCATCGGCATGGCGTTTTACGAGGCGGAAAACCAGCCGCTGCTGATCGAGGATTACTTCGAGCGCGCCACCCGCAACATCGCCGAACTGCGCGAGCGCTGTGCGCCCTATTCCTCGCCGGTCGACACCCTGCGCTGCATGCTCGACGAGTCGTGGCCGGCCGGCGCGCATCTGGAAAACCTCTATGGCCGCAAGATGTATGTCGGCCTGTCGCGGGTGGTCAAACCCGGCGTGCGCTTCCTCGCCCACCACGACATTTTCGCCAAGGACGCCCCGGACAGCTTTCAGGCCCGCAGCCTGGAGGCGCAGTTCGCCTGCAACGTGTACCTGAACATGCCGACCGAGGGCGGCGCACTACAGATGTGGGACGACGACATCACCCCGGATCAGTTCGACCAGATGCGTGGCGACAGTTACGGCATCGACCCGGCGCTGCTCGGCCCACCGACCCTGGAAGTGCGGCCGGAGCCGGGCGATTTCATCATGTTCAATTCGCGCTGCATGCACTCGGTGACCCCGGGCGTGGCGGATCCGCGTCTGAGCCTTTCGTTCTTTGTCGGCTATCGCGGCAATGCTTCACCCCTGACCTTCTGGAGCTGAGATGTTATCGAACTACCTGGGCGAGTTTCTGGCGCTGGCCACCATTCACTTTCTGGCCGTGGTCGCTCCCGGCCCGGACTTTGCCGTGACCATTCGCCAAAGCGTGCGCTTCGGCCGACTGGTGGGCATCTGCACCGCACTGGGCATCGGCGCCGGCATTTCCGTGCACGTTCTCTACACCGTGCTCGGCGTTGGCGCCCTGATGCACACCACGCCGTGGTTGCTGACGGTGGCCAAGGTGATCGGTGGCGCATACATCTTTTACCTCGGCATCAGCCTGATCCGCAGTAAACCGAAGACCACGCTCGAAGGCGAAAAAAGCGCTGACGAACCGCTGGTCGAGCAGTCGCTGTTCAAGGCGTTCAGCACCGGTTTTCTGACCAATGCCACCAACCCCAAGGCCACGCTGTTCTTCCTGGCGATCTTCACCACGATCATCAGCGCCAGCACCCCGCTGAATATCCAGGCGCTGTACGGGGTGTGGATGTGCTTCGTCAATGCGCTGTGGTTCGTGATCGTCGCGCTGTTTTTCTCCAGCAGCCGGGTACGCACCCTGTTCATGCGCATGGGCCATTGGTTCGAGCGCAGCATGGGCGTGATCCTGATTCTGTTCGCCGGCAGGCTGGTGCTGTCGATGTAAAAACGACACCCAAAGACAAGGCCCGGTCAGTTGCACACTGCTCGGGCCTTTTTCGTTTGTGCGCCGCTTTTGCATTTCTGTGCGACGGATCCCACTTCAGGGGCTCCCCTTCAACACCTTCGCGGTGTTAGTTTGGAAAAGATTTGTTTCAACTTTCAAACACTTCCACTCAACTGCCTGCAAAGGAATGCCCACCGCAATGAATTTTTCTCTCAAGCGACTGGCCGCTACCAGCCTGATCCTGGCCAGCTTTTCTGCGTTCACCCTGCCCGCGCAGGCCAACATCACTCCGCAACAGAGCGCAGCCATTCTCAAGAGTTTCGATGAGGCGAGCCTCACCGACTTCCGCCAGTTTCTGGGTGCCGTAGGCAAGAGCGACCTGGGTAAAACCGACAACCTCGGCCCGGCGATCAACGCCTTTCTCGACAACAAGACCCCGAGCGCGGAACAGCAGAACGAGATCTACCGCCTGCTGGGCATCTACACCCGCGTGAAGTACGGCAAGGCCGCGCTGGAAACCCTGCGCGAACTGGTGGAAATCCCGACTTTCCAGAAAGAAGGCGTGGCCCAGCACGAAAATCCTGAGTTCATCAAGATCGCCGAAAAGATCAAGAACCTGGCCGAATCGTTCAACCTGAAGTTCCGCAACGTCGACAACCGCGTCTATGAAATCTCCCTCGACGGCAGCGGCGACGAAGTCGTGGGCATTCACGCGCATGCCGACGTGGTGCCGGTCACCCCGGAAAACTGGGTGCTGAAGGACGGCACCAAACTCGACCCGTTCAAAGTCACGCTGATCGGCGACCGCATGTACGGTCGCGGCACCGAGGACGACAAGAACGGCATCGTCGTCGCGATGTACGCGATGAAAGTGATCAAGGAAGAAAAGCTGCCGCTGGCACGCAACTTCAAACTGCTGGTGGACACCACCGAAGAAACCACCGGCGACGCGATCCCGTATTACTTCGAACACAACCCGACGCCGAACTACAACATGGCGCTGGACGGTGGCTACCCGGTGGTCATTGCCGAGAAAGGCTACGGCACGGTCATGGCCAGTTTCCCGCTGCGCAAGGCTGAAGGCAGCGGCGCAGAAATCATATCGATGACCGGCGGCCTGGCAACCAACCAGATTCCATCGGTTTCGGTGGCGACAATCGTCACCGACAAGCCTGAGCAACTGGCCGCGAGTCTGCAGAAAGCCGGCAGCGAATACGCGAAAAAACACGGTGGTAACTTCGAAGTCGCGGCCAAGGTTGACGGCAAAGACGTCAAGCTGAGCGTCACCGGTGTGTCAGCGCACTCCTCCGAACCCGAGTCCGGCGTCAACCCGGTCGCGCGGATGCTCGACTTCATCAACAGCCTCGACGGCAAGGTGGCCCTCAAGCACAACCAGATCACCGACGCTGCACGCTATGCGTCCACCAACTGGGGCCTGGATTACCTGGGTAAAAAACTCGGCGTGGGCTTCTCCGATTCGTTCATGGGCCCGTTGACCACCTCGCTGACCTACGTCGGCGTGGACGACAAAGCCTTCAAACTGGCAGTCAACCTGCGCGTGCCGAAGGGCAAATCACCGGAGGTACTGAAGAAGCAAATCGCTGACAAACTGGCGGCCTGGAGCAAGAAATCCCACGTTGCCGTGGACTTCACTTACTCGATCGCCGAACCGATGTACCGCAATCCGGAAGGCGAATGGGTCAAGGCACTGCTGGCGGTGGCCACTGAAAACCTCGGCATGAAGCACGAGTTCGGCACGTCTGCCGGCGCGACCTCAGTGCATGAACTGCCGAACGGCGTGCAATTCGGCCTGGCCCGGCCTGAAGTGAAATACACCGGGCATACCGATGGCGAGTTCAAGACGGTTGACCAGTTCCTGCTGGATCTGCAGATCGTTACTGAGATGATGGGCCGTGTCGGCCAGCTACCGAAGCTCTGATAAGGCATGGGCCCGTGATTCAGCGGGCCTGACGTGAAAACAAAAAAGGACCCGAAGGTCCTTTTTTGTTGCGTACAAAACGCTGCACAAACAAAAACGCCGATCATCACTGATCGGCGTTTTTGTGAAATTGGAGCGGGAAACGAGACTCGAACTCGCGACCCCGACCTTGGCAAGGTCGTGCTCTACCAACTGAGCTATTCCCGCAATGGCGTCCCCTAGGGGACTCGAACCCCTGTTACCGCCGTGAAAGGGCGGTGTCCTAGGCCACTAGACGAAGGGGACAGGCTACAACTTTCACTAATAAAAACGCCGCTCACTGAGCGGCGCTTTTAGAATTTGGAGCGGGAAACGAGACTCGAACTCGCGACCCCGACCTTGGCAAGGTCGTGCTCTACCAACTGAGCTATTCCCGCAAATGGCGTCCCCTAGGGGACTCGAACCCCTGTTACCGCCGTGAAAGGGCGGTGTCCTAGGCCACTAGACGAAGGGGACACGCTACCCGGAACACATGGTGTGTGTTTCGGTGTCCAGACCCGCATCCGAAGACTTGGTTCTGGTTTCACTCAGCCCCGCCCGAAAGCAGTGCTGTTTAAAATTGGAGCGGGAAACGAGACTCGAACTCGCGACCCCGACCTTGGCAAGGTCGTGCTCTACCAACTGAGCTATTCCCGCATTGGCGTCCCCTAGGGGACTCGAACCCCTGTTACCGCCGTGAAAGGGCGGTGTCCTAGGCCACTAGACGAAGGGGACACGCTACAACATTCACTCCCTGCCGCGTTTCGCTGTGTGCTTTACGCTGCAAGTGGCGCGCATTCTATGGATGGTTTGAGAGGTCGTCAACCCCCGAATATAAATTTATTTAAATCAATGACTTCGACCTGCTTTACGGGAGCATTCGGGCTTTTCCGTCGCCCGACGATTGACGCCTATATTCCGCCACCCGCCAAGGCGTTATAGTCCGCAACACAATGATGGCAATCTGCGCACCTTGCGCCAGCATTCATATAAGCAGTGGGCAGCCGATATAGACAGAAGCTGCTGAATCAACTCGTCGAGCGGCGCTGGGCGCCTGAATGTCCAGCCACTACACTCGCATGCGAACCCTATAAAGAGGTCTTACCGGTGACACCACTCATGATCACCCTGCTAGTCATAGCCGGGATCGCAATTCTGATCGCCATTGGCTACATGAACCATGTGGTGGAAAACAACAAACTGGAGAAGGCCCGCACCAAAGTCGAACTCAACGACCGCCTGCGCCGCTGCGGTGAGCTGACCGAAACCTTCCCCGGCCAGTTCATGACCCCGGCACTCAAGCTGCTGCTGACCCGTCTGGAGCTGAACGTCTGCCAGCGCCTGCTGAACCTGGAAAAAACCAGCGCCACGACCAAGGCACGGATCACCGAACTCAGCGCACTGGTGGCCCAAGGCGAATCGATCCCGGTCAACAACCCGCCGGCACCGATCCTGACCGAAGCCAAAGCCAAGGACGTCCGCTTCCTGCTCGAAGCCCTGCACGGCCAGATCACCCGCGCCGCCCATGACGGCTTCCTGCCACCGAACGAAGCCAAACACTGGATCAAGGAAGTCCGCCACATCCTGGTCCTGCTGCACATCGAATTCTTCAACAACCTCGGCCAACAATCCCTGCAACAAAACCAACCCGGCCAGGCCCGCCTCGCCTTCGAACGCGGCGTGCAATACCTGCGCAAACAGCAAGACCCGCAGATGTACTCGGAACAACTGCAATACCTGGAAAAACTCCTGGCCCGCGCCAATGCCCAGGTCATGGACAAGATTGCCCCGGTTGAAGGCGAAGTGAACCAGTTGACCGAAGGCCTCAAAGAAGTCGAAGCCGATGCGGACTGGAAGAAGAAAGTGATTTACGACTGATGGTCGAGAGTTAAGAGAAGCCACCGAGAGGTGGCTTTTTTGTGGGGGGTGGGCTGACTGCCATTGCGAACATTCAGTTAGAGATTGGTTGGCAGTAAGGCCGCCTTCGCGAGCAAGCCCGCTCCCACAGTGGGCATGAGTTTATTCAGTTGGAGATTGGTCGGCTGTCAGGCCGCCATCGCTGGCAAGCCAGCTCCCACAGTTGGAATGGGGGCGCTCAGTTGGAGACTGGTCGGCTGTCAGGCCGCCATCGCTGGCAAGCCAGCTCCCACAGTGGGATAGGGTGAGTGAGTTAGAAAACTGGTCGGCTGTCAGGCCGCCTTCGCGAGCAGGCTCACTCCTACAGAAGAGCGAGATAGTGCACCGCTTCGCTCTTCACCACTCAAATGGCCGAGTGTCAGCTCGCCGAAAGCTCTTGATCTTGCCGTGCCGGCCCCTTCGGCAGGCTGAGTGGAGGGGTTCATCCGGGGGTGGGAGCGCAGCGACCGTTTGGCGAAGCCAAACACATCGAGAGGAGGTGCAGCGAAGCAAACCGGAGGCGATGCCCCCGGATGAATCCCGCAGCGAAGGAACCCGAGCCTAAGCGAGGGCCGAACGCTGGGGCCAAGCGTTTTGGTTACTTTTGGGCGTCTGCAAAAGTGACTCGCTGTAAGAGCGAAACCGCCAGCCGCAGCCCCCGAAGCAACGGATATTCACCCAAAACCCCAAGAACCTAGTCGGCCCAGAGGCCGCCAAGTCAAAGCCGAAAATGCCCAACCATCCCCTTGAGCTCCCCCCCCAACCGCGCCAGCTCAACACTCGAAACCGCATTCCCCCGCATCGCCATCGAAGACTGATCCGCACTCGCACGAATACTCGTCACACTGCGATTGATCTCCTCAGCCACCGAACTCTGCTCCTCCGCCGCCGCCGCAATCTGCTGATTCATCTGCTGAATCAACGAAACCGCCGCCGCAATACTGCCCAGCGCACTCTCGGTCTGCAGCGCATCACTGACCGCCAGCTTCACCAATTCACCACTGCTCTGAATCTGCTGCACCGACGAATGTGCCGCCGAACGCAACGCACTGACCAGCCGCTCGATCTCCTCAGTCGACTGCTGCGTACGCCGCGCCAACGCGCGAACCTCATCAGCCACCACCGCAAAGCCCCTGCCCTGCTCCCCGGCCCGCGCCGCCTCGATCGCGGCGTTGAGCGCCAGCAGATTGGTCTGCTCGGCAACGCTCTTGATCACATCCAGCACCGTACCGATGTTCTGGATCTGCGCACTGAGGCTTTCGATGCTCGAACTGGCCGACGTCGCCGAATCCGCCAGTTGCTCGATCCGCACCATGCTCTGGCGCACCACCTGCTGCCCGCTCTCGACCTTGGCATCCGCCGTTTGCGCGGCCAGCGCGGCCTCCTCGGCATTGCGCGCCACGTCATGCACGGTGGCGGTCATCTGGTTCATGGCCGTGGCCACTTGCTCGGTCTCTTCCTTCTGGCTGTTGACCTCAAGGTTGGTCTGCTCGGTGACCGCCGACAGCGATTGCGCGGAACTGGCCAACTGCTCGATGCCCGCCTGCAAACCGCTGACGATCGTGCTCAGCCCGGTGCCCATCTGCTGCATCGCCAGCATCAGTTGCCCGATCTCATCACGGCGGGTGACCTCCACCCTCGCACTCAAATCCCCCGCCGCAATCTGCTGTGCCACCCGCATCACACTGCGCAACGGCGCGACGATCAACCGGGTAATGACCCACGCGGCAATCAGCCCGACCAGCAATGCCAGCGCCGAAGAACCGATGATCAACACCGAGTTTTTCTTCAATTCCGCCTGCATCGCGCCATCCTCGGCGCCATACGCCTGATCCACGCGCTCCATCACCTGCGCCGCACGCTGGTGCAACTGTTCGTAGACGGTTTTTTCCTGGGCCAGCAGGCCGGTGTACTCGGCGAGCTTGTCGTTGAAACCGGCGATGTGCCCGGACACTTCATTGAGTACCGTCAGGTAGCCCTCATCCTTGACCGTGGTCTTCAACTGCTCGGCCTGAGCCTGCGCCTGGGCGGCCTGCTCGATATTGCCCTTGCCGGCACTCTCGGCATCGCCCTTACGGCTCTGGTCGAGACGAATCCGCGCCTCGTTCATCGCCTGCAACATCAGCCGCGACACCTGGCTGACCTGGCTGGCCTGTTCGATGAACTGTGCGCCGTCCTTGCCTTCGGTGTCCTTCAAGGTATACGCGCCATCATCGACCAGACCGGCCTGCAGTACGTCCAGGTTATTGGCCACGCTGGACACCGACCAACTGGCCATTTCCAGCGCCAGATCCTTGGCCTGAGTCAGCGAGACAAACTCATCGAAAGCCTTGCGATAAGCGCCCAGTGCCTGTTCGACATCGCTCATCACCGCCACGTTGGCCGGGGACTGCGCCTTGAGTTGCGCGGCCTGAGCCAGCAAACCGTCTACGCCTTCGTGCAAGGCATCGACGGTTTTCGGATTGCTGTGCAGCGCATAGTCCTGCTCCAGCAGCCGCACCTTGAGCAGTGCACTGTTGAGCGACGACATCTGCTTCAGTCCATCGAAGCGCTGACTGATGGTCTGCAGGGACCAGACACCAATGGCAGCCACCAGCGCAGTCAACAGCAGCACCAGCACGAACCCGATACCCAGTTTCTTCGCCATACCGAGGTTGGCAAAACGTCCTTGCACGGCGGAAATCATTGCGCGAAGCCCCCTGCCAAAGTCTGTTGCCGAAGATTCGCAACGGCCATGGAGCAGCACAAGTCTCTGGCGACGGAATAATGGCAAAAAGCTACGCACGCGTCGTTTTCAGAACGCTTGAGGTCGATTCACACCGGTACTGCGAAAAAACTGCCGGGCCCTGGGATCACAGGCATAGGCCACGTTGATCCGCTGCCACTCACTGGGTTCGCCACTCGGACTGAAGGCCCCTGGGTCGCAAAGGCTGACACCATTGCACTGCGCCTGACTGTGCAAGCGGCCAGTATCGCCCAGAGGGGCACGGGTCCAGATGAACAGGCCGCCACACGGCTTACCGAAGACCTCCCAGTCGGCGTCTTCCAGCGCCTGCAACGCGGCGACCCGATCGGTATTCAACCGTTGACGCTGGCGCTGGACCATTTTGCGATAGGCGCCATTGGCCAGAAGACTGGTCAGCACCGCCTCATTGAAACTCGAAGCGCCCATGCTACTGATCATCTTGATTCGCCCCAGCCGCGCAATCAGCGCTGGCTCGGCGTAGACAAACCCGACGCGCAGCGAGCTGCTCAGTGTCTTGGAAAAGCTGCCGACATAGATCACTCGCTCATCGAGTGCCGCCAAGCGTGTGCCATTGCCATTGTGCAGGTCGGCGTAGACATCGTCCTCGATCACTCGCACATCGTGAGCGTTGCACAACCGCAGGATCTGTTGGGCAACGCCAAGTGTCAGGCAAGAGCCGGTGGGATTGTGGTGGTGACTGTTGATGAACATCGCGACCGGCCGGAACTGCCGCAACAGTGCTTCCAGCGCCTGGGGATCCGGCCCGCTCGGCGTGCGGCGCACTTCCAGCAACTGCACGCCGTACAGGCGCAACAGCTCGAACAGCGGCGCATAGCCCGGGGTTTCGACGACAACGCAGTCACCGGCCTTCAACAATGTGCGCGCGAGCAGATCAAGCGCCTGGCTCGCACCGGAGGTCGTCAGCACCTGTTCATCCAGAGCCTCGACGCCGATCAGCCTGAGGCGTTTGACGATCTGCTCGCGTAACGCCGGCAGCCCCAGCGGGCTGCTGTAATTGAACAGACTCGCCATGTCGGTACGGGCTACCTGACGGATCGCATAACTCAGGTCGTCGGATTCACGCCAGCTCTGCGGCAAGCCTCCCTCGCCGAGTTTCAACCCGCCGTGTGCCTGCCCGCAGTCAATCCCGATCACCCCACGGCCCTCCTGCGCGGCCACCATGAACCCGGCGCCCTGACGCGGGGCCAGAACGCCTTGCGCCACCAGCCGTTCGCAGGCCTCTGCCACACACGACTGACTCAGCAGATTGGAGCGCGCAATCTGCCTGACGGAGGGCAAACGCGTGCTCGGCGCCACACCGCTTCGCGAGATCCACTCAGTCATGCCATCAACAATCTGCTGTACGACCGGCACCATTGCCTGTCGGTCAATTCTCAATTCCATGAGCACGCAAACTCCTGTCCATTTTGCTGGCGGCAGTAAATCACAGCCGCGTCGCTCAGGCTGTGCGACAACGCCGTCAAAAGCAGCCGTTCTAACCGTTTGATACACATTGTTTAGCGGTTTAACGGAACTGGCGCCCAGCAACAGGAAAACCCGCACTGAGGCGGGTTCCAGAGTGTTGCCACTCGGCGTCAGAAAGCCGTGACGCCGCCATCCACGGCCAAGGAATGACCGGTGGTAAACGCCGCGCCATCGCTGCACAGATA
Source organism: Pseudomonas sp. JAI115 (assembly GCF_014200835.1). Taxonomy (NCBI): domain Bacteria; kingdom Pseudomonadati; phylum Pseudomonadota; class Gammaproteobacteria; order Pseudomonadales; family Pseudomonadaceae; genus Pseudomonas; species Pseudomonas sp. JAI115. The sequence goes on along the minus strand of NZ_JACHCY010000008.1, from coordinate 152,194 downwards.
CAGCACGGCGCTGGCGATTTCCTCGACCTTGCCGATGCGCCCCACCGGGTGCATCGCGTTGGCGAACTCGCCTTTCTTCGGGTCAGCCTCGTAAGCGCGACGGAACATGTCGGTGTCGATCACCGCCGGGCACACGGCGTTGACGCGGATTTTCTTCTTCGCGTATTCGATCGCCGCCGACTTGGTCAGGCCGATCACCGCGTGTTTCGACGCCGCATAAATGCTCATCTTCGGTGCCGCGCCAAGGCCCGCCACCGACGCGGTGTTGACGATCGCCCCGCCGCCCTGAGCGAGCAACAACGGCAACTGGTACTTCATGCACAACCACACACCTTTGACGTTGACGCCCATGATCGCGTCGAACTCGTCCATCGAGCCGTCGGCCAGTTTGCCTTGCTCGATTTCGATCCCGGCATTGTTGAAGGCGTAGTCCAGGCGACCGTAGGTATTGATCACCTCGTCCATCAGATTCTTCACTTCGCTTTCGACGGTAACGTTGCAGCGTACGAAGGTCGCTTCGCCGCCGGCTGTACGAATCAGCGCCACGGTGCCTTCGCCCCCTGCCGTGTCCAGGTCGGCCACCACCACTTTCAAACCTTCGGCGGCGAACGCCTGGGCGGTCGCCCGGCCGATACCGTTGGCCGCTCCGGTGACTATGACCACTTGGCCGGAAAACGTCATGCTCATTGTTATGTCCTCGAAGGGAGAGATGCAGGAGGGATTTGCAGACTCGCAGCATAGTCACCGGGGCCCGTCCCGAGTCAGCACTATCAGAAGGCTGTTTATGCCTTCATCCGTCGCAGTGATAAAAGCCTGTGGGCCACTATCACTGCACTGGATCATTGCGCATTCGCCACATCAGCCGACCTTGCAGCATTGGCCTCGAGGGTCTATCAACAAGGCTTCATTCAGTTCGAGTGCCTGCCATGACCAGTCAGACCAATCGCCAGTTCCTCCTCGCCAAACGCCCGGTGGGGGCTGCGACCCGTGAGACCTTCACCTACCAGGAAGTCCCAGTCGGCGAACCGGGCGCTGGTCAGATACTGGTGAAAAACCAATACCTGTCCCTCGACCCGGCCATGCGCGGCTGGATGAACGAGGGCAAGTCCTATATCCCGCCGGTAGAAATCGGTGAAGTCATGCGCGCCTTGGGCGTGGGCCAGGTCATCGCTTCGAACAACCCGGGCTTTGCCGTCGGCGACTACGTCAACGGCGCCCTCGGCGTGCAGGATTATTTCCTTGGCGAACCCAGAGGTTTCTACAAAGTCGATCCGAAACTGGCGCCGCTGCCGGTGTCTCTGTCCGCCCTTGGCATGACCGGCATGACCGCCTACTTCGCCCTGCTCGACGTCGGCGCACCGAAGGCTGGCGACACCGTGGTGTTGTCGGGAGCTGCCGGGGCAGTGGGCAGCATTGCCGGACAGATCGCCAAGATCAAAGGCTGCCGGGTCGTCGGCATCGCCGGTGGTGCCGACAAGTGCAAATACCTGATCGATGAACTGGGCTTCGACGGCGCTATCGATTACAAGCACGAAGACGTGCTGGCCGGACTCAAGCGTGAGTGCCCGAAAGGCGTTGATGTCTATTTCGATAACGTCGGCGGCGAGATCCTCGACGCTGTGCTCAGCCGTCTGGCGCCGAAAGCCCGGGTGGTGATCTGCGGCGCCATCAGCCAGTACAACAACAAGGAAGCGGTCAAAGGCCCGGCCAACTACCTGTCACTGCTGGTCAATCGTGCGCGCATGGAAGGCTTTGTGGTGATGGACTATGCCGCGCAGTACGCCGGTGCCGCGCAGGAAATGGCCGGCTGGATGGCCAAGGGGCAGCTCAAGAGCAAGGAAGACATCGTCGAAGGTCTGGAGACCTTTCCGGAGACGCTGATGAAACTGTTCAGCGGGGAGAATTTCGGCAAGTTGGTGCTGAAAATCTAAGACCACTCAGAAACCAATGTGGGAGCGAGCCTGCTCGCGAAAGCGGTGGATCAGTCGGCAAGGAATTCGACTGACACGCCCTATTCGCGAGCAGGCTCGCTCCCACATTTGGATCTTCGGTGTTGCTTAGGCGATTTCGGCCACGACCGACGCCAGTGCCTTGGCCGGATCCGCCGCCTGGCTGATCGGACGGCCGATCACCAGATAATCGGAACCGGCATCCAGCGCCTGACGCGGGGTCAGGATACGGCGCTGGTCATCTTGCGCACTGCCCGCCGGGCGAATCCCCGGGGTCACCAGTTGCAGCGACGGGTGCGCCGACTTCAGTGCAGTGGCTTCCAGCGCCGAGCACACCAGACCATCCATCCCGGCCTTCTCGGCCAGCGCAGCCAGACGCAGCACCTGCTCCTGCGGCTCGATGTCCAGACCGATACCGGCCAGATCCTCGCGCTCCATGCTCGTCAGCACGGTCACACCGATCAGCAACGGCTGCGGGCCGCTGCGCTTGGAAAGCTCTTCACGGCAAGCGGCCATCATGCGCAGGCCACCGGAGCAATGCACATTGACCATCCACACGCCCATCTCGGCAGCGGCTTTCACTGCCATCGCGGTGGTGTTGGGAATGTCGTGGAATTTCAGGTCGAGGAACACCTCGAAGCCTTTGTCACGCAAGGTGCCGACGATTTCCGCGGCGCAACTGGTGAACAGTTCCTTGCCCACTTTGACCCGGCACAGTTTCGGGTCCAACTGGTCGGCCAGCTTCAGTGCGGCGTCACGGGTGGGGAAATCCAGGGCGACGATGATAGGAGTCTGGCAGGCGGACATGGATGGGCTCTCAGGCAAGTCGAAATCGGCGCGCATTGTAGCGGAAGCGGCGGCGGCGCGGCACCCGATGATCGGTAATTCGTCGCCGCAAACGTGATCAGCATAGCGCTCGCGGCTATTGTGTCGAACCCGATACACAACCGACACGCCGCCAACAAGCGCCCGCGCTAGCCTCGCCAGCCGCAACACGTCCTTACATCAGCACTTCCCGCCTCACGGCAGGACGCCTATGCTGAAACCACCACCTCGCAGCCCATCTTTGTGGTTGGCGGCCTACTGGCAGATGAACAGCCCCATGCACAACACCCAGACCACCGTGACTGATGAGCAGAAAGACGACAAGCGCTGGAGCATCCGTGCGCTGATCGTCGATGACGATGTGCCGATCCGCGAGCTGATGATCGACTACCTCGCGCGTTTCAACATCCACGCCAGCGGCGTCACCGACGGCGCAGCCATGCGTCAGGCGATGCAGGCCGAGCATTTCGACGTGGTGGTGCTCGACTTGATGCTGCCCGGCGAAGACGGCCTGTCGCTGTGCCGCTGGCTGCGCGCCGAATCGGACATCCCGATCCTGATGCTCACCGCCCGCTGCGAACCCACCGACCGCATCATCGGCCTGGAACTGGGCGCCGACGACTACATGGCCAAACCGTTTGAGCCACGGGAGCTGGTGGCGCGGATCCAGACCATCCTGCGTCGGGTACGCGATGACCGTACCGAACAGCGCGCCAACATCCGCTTCGACAACTGGCGCTTGAACAGCGTGCTGCGGCAGTTGATCGCCGACGATGGCCTGGTAGTGCCGCTGTCCAACGCCGAATTCCGCCTGCTCTGGGTCTTCATCGAACGCCCGCGCCGGGTACTCAGCCGTGAACAACTGCTGGATGCCGCCCGTGGCCGTTCGATCGAAGCGTTCGACCGCAGCATCGATTTGCTGGTGTCGCGCCTGCGGCAAAAACTTGGTGACGACCCGAAAGCCCCGCAGTTGATCAAAACCGTGCGCGGTGAAGGTTACCTGTTCGACGCGCGAGACATCGGCTGATGCGAGCGCGCTTCGACACGCTGTTCGGCCGCCTGTTTGGCATGCTGTTCGTGGCGATCGTCCTGGCGCACCTGCTGGCCTTTGCCTGGTTTCACCACTACGGCCCGCCCCCGCCGCCACCCCCGCCGGAATTTGCCGCGGGCGTCGACGGTCAGCGGCCGCCGCCGGATCCACGTTTCGCCCATCGCCCGCCGCGTCCGTGGTTCGGCGGGCCGCTGGTGCCGCTGACTTTCCAGTTCATCTCGCTGATGATCGCTGCGTGGTACGGTGCCAAACTGCTCACCCGGCCGATCCAGCGCCTGAGCGATGCCGCCGAACGCCTCAGCGAAAACCTCGACAGCCCGCCGCTGGACGAGTCCGGCCCGCGTGAGGCACGACAGGCGGCGCACACCTTCAACCTGATGCAACAACGCATTCGTGAACAGGTGCAGCAGCGAGCACGAATGCTCGGCGCCGTCTCCCACGACCTGCGCACTCCGCTGTCGCGGTTGAAGCTGCGCCTGGAACAGATCGACGACGAAAAACTGCAAGGCCAGATGCGCCAAGACCTCAACGACATGATCGGCATGCTCGACGCCACCCTCACCTACCTGCACGAACAGCGCACCAGCGAAGCGTTGCAGTTGATGGACGTGCAGGCGCTGGTCGAATCGCTGTGCGAGAACGCTCAGGATCAAGGTGCAGACGTTGAAGTCAGCGGCCATTGCGCACCGCTGCAGGTGCAGCCGATGGCGCTGCGCTCGTGCATCAACAACCTGATGGACAACGCCCTGCGCTACGCCGGACAGGCACGCATCGAACTGCAGGATCAACGCGAGCAACTGCTGATCCGCGTGATCGACCACGGCCCGGGGATTGCCGAAGACAAGCGCGAGGCGGTGTTCGAACCGTTCTTTCGCCTGGAAGGCTCGCGCAACCGCAACTCCGGCGGCGTCGGCCTGGGCATGACCATCGCCCGTGAAGCGGCGCAGCGTCTGGGTGGTCAGTTGAATCTGGAAGAAACCCCGGGCGGCGGCCTGACCGCAATCATCCGCCTACCGCGCACTTAAGTAACACACCTATCCACCGTGGGAGCGGGCTTGCTCGCGAAAGCGGTGTGTCAGTCGACTTCTGTGTTGAATGATCGGCCGCCTTCGCGAGCAAGCCCGCTCCCACAGGTTTCAGTGGTGTTCACTCCATCGTGTATACCCACCGGTACAAAGCCAAAACACCCAGGACATCTTGCCCCTTGAGTCTACACAAGCCGGTACACCCACCGGTTTTACAGTCCAAGGAGTGAGCCCATGATCGGTAGCGTCAGCAATTACACGAGCTATACCAGCAACAGCAGCACCTCCACCCAGAACGCCCGCAGCCAACAACTGCAAAAGCAGCTGTTCGCCAAACTCGACAGCAACGGCGACGGCGCGGTGGACCAGGACGAACTGAAAAGTGCGCTGTCGCAGAAGTCCGACGATGGCCTGCTGGTCAACCTGAGCAAACAATTCGGTGATCTGGACAGCGACGCCAGCGGCAGCCTCAGCATCGAAGAAATGAGCGCCATGGCGCCCCCACCGCCACCGCAGGATCAAGCCCCCAACACCGATCTGGCCGACGCCCTGATCAGCGCCCTCGACGCCGATGGTGATGGCGCCATCAGCAGCGACGAACTGAGCAACGGCCTGACCAGCGCCGGCAGCAGCGCCGACAGCAACCAAATCTTCTCGGCCCTGGACAAGAACAAGGACGGCACCGTCAGCCAGGACGAACTCACCGCCAGCCTCACCCCACCACCGCCACCACCGCCGCAACAAGCCTCCAGCAACGAACTGTTCAGCCAACTGGATGCCGATGGTGATGGCAACATCAGCGCTACCGAACTGAGCAGTGCCCTGCAGACCAGCGACAGCACCTCGACAACCAGCACCGACACCAGCGCCGCACTGCTCAAGGTGTTGGATAGCGACAGCAGTGGCGGCGTGAGCAGCGACGAACTGAAAGCGGCGCTACAGGCAGCTCGGGAACGCCCGCCCGAAGAACAGACCGCCAGCACCCAGACCACCAGCGAAGCGCTGAACCGGATGATTGCCAACTTGAGCAAACAGTACTCGCTCGACAATGCTGCGTCGGTGGGCAAGTACCTGAATGTGGCGACTTGAGTTGATGGGGTGATGGGTGATCGTTTCCATGCAGCGGTGTGGGAACGGTCATTTGGGTACAGCGGGAAGAGAGTAGTTGGTTGAGAAGGCCTCATCGCCAGCAGGCTGGCTCCTACAGTTGGATGGAGTGCATTCAGTTGGAGATTGTTTGGCTATAAGGCCGCCTTCGCGAGCAAGCCCGCTCCCACAGTGGGAATGGGTTTATTCAGTTGGAAATTCGTCGGCTATAAGGCCGCCATCGCTGGCAAGCCAGCTCCCACAGGGATTGAAGGCATTCAGTTGGAAATTTGTCGGCTGTAAGGCTGCCATCGCCAGCAGGCTGGCTCCCACAATTTTGAACTGTATGCACCGTACGCGGCGAAGCCGCCCCACTCAATGGCCGAGTGTCAGCTCGCCGAAAGCTCTTGATCTTGCCGTGCCGGCCCCTTCGGCAGGCTGAGTGGAGGGGTTTATCCGGGGGTGGGAGCGCAGCGACCGTTTGGCGCAGCCAAACACATCGAGAGGAGGTGCAGCGAAGCAAACCGGAGGCGATGCCCCCGGATGAACACCGTAACGAAGGAACCCGAGCCTAAGCGAGGGCCGTACGCCGGGGCCCAGCGTTTTGGTTACTTTTGGGCGTCTGCAAAAGTGACTCGCCGTAAGGGCGAAACCGCCAGCCGCAACACCCAAAAAAACGGATATTCACCCACCCCCCCAGGAACCTGGTCGGCCCTAAGGCCGCCAAGTCCAACCTAAACCCGAGCCTGACTCTTACTCCAATCCGTCAACAAACTATAAGCCACCGCCAACAACGTAGGCCCGATAAACAACCCGATAAACCCAAACGCAATCAACCCGCCAAACACCCCAAGCAACACAATCACCAACGGCAGATTCCCCCCGCGGCTGATCAGATAGGGCTTCAACACGTTATCCACGCCACTGATGATGAACGTCCCCCAGATCCCGAGAAACACCGCCATCCCGTATTCACCTTTCCAGGCCAGCCAGGCCGTGGCCGGAATCCACACCAACGGTGGCCCCATCGGAATCAGACTCAACAGAAAGGTCACGATCCCCAGCACCAGCGCCCCCGGAACCCCGGCAATCAGGAACCCGACCAACGCCAGAACCGCCTGCGCCGCCGCCGTACCGATCACCCCGTTGACCACCCGCTGCACGGTGCCGGCCACCAGCTCGATGTAATACCCGGCACGCTCACCAATCAGGCGCTGCAGCAGACCGTGCACAAATGCCGCCAAGCGCGGCCCGTCGCGATAGAAAAAGAACACGAAGACAATGCTCAGGGTCAGCTCGAGAATCCCGCCGCCGATCTGCGCACTGCGCGCCAGCAGCCAGTTCCCGACCTGCCCCAGATACGGCTTGATCGACACCATCAGCGCTGCGCCCTGCTGATCAATGCTGTTCCAGATCCCCACCAGCCGCTCGCCCACCAATGGCACGCTGCCGAGCCAGACCGGCGCCTCCGGCAGACCATCGACCTGCACATCCTTGATGAACGCCGTGGCATCGCGCACGTGATCGGCCAGGTTGAACCCGAGCCACACCAGCGGCGCCGCCACCAGCAACATCCAGCCCAGGGTCAAAATGGCCGCGGCGAGTGATTCGCGGCCATTGAGCCAGCGGGTCAGCAGACGCATCAGCGGCCAACTGGCGAACGCCAGCACCGCGCCCCAGAACAGCGCCGACCAGAACGGCGCCATCACCCACAGGCTGGCACCGAACAGCACCAGCAGGAGGATTTGCACCAACAGCCGATCGTTATTGAGCATGTACAGTCTCGAAGAAGTCAGTCGGTCAAAGAGTAGGCGAACACGCCGCGCGTGCACGCCCGATGCAGCTTACCGCAACAGATCGATGCGCAGGCCAGAGCCGTCGGCGCTCCCCGCCTCCATCCGTGCCGCCCGCACCCCCTGACCGATCAGCGCCTGACGCCAGGCCTCGGCCTTGGGTCCGGCAATCGTCACGCGTTGGGTGGTGTCGAGGTTCAAGCCACGGGAAATCAGTCGTAACCAGGTGTCATCCGGATCGCCGGTCAGCTTGGGAAAGTCCAGTTCACCGGTACTTTTGAGCTGTCGCAACAGCGTGGCCGAGGTCGGCAGCAGCTCGCCCAACGGTGCGCCCGCTTCGAACTGTTCGACATGCAGATAGGCTTTGCGATTGCCGCGGGTGATGCTGTAGAGCGCCACCAAGGTGTTGTCCTTCGGTGCGGCCAGACGCAACAGCAGATAGGCCTGTTGCTCGTCGGCGCCGTACAGCTTGGCGTTACCGAACACTTCATTGGCCCACAGGCTGCTTTCGCCACAATCGCGGGCCTGGCACCAGAACAGCAACTCGGCGTCCTGCTTTTGCAGGGCTTCGCGGGCGGCGGTGAAGGCTTCGGTGGCGGAATGCTCAGGCGGCAACTCGTAGGTGACCGAAGTGGTCTGGCCGCGCGCCGTGACCTGGCCGTCAAAACGCAACTGGCCGCTGATCTTGCGGATCGAACCCAGCGGATAGATCCGCTCAAGCTCCACAGGAGGGCGATAGTCAACGATCTGCGCATCGGCCAGACGCGGCACGATCTGCAGATCCTGGCTGCCGGGCACGTCGGCGGCGAACGAAACGGAACTGAACCAGCACAGCGCCAACAGACTGAGTGACCGCATAGTCAGGCTCATCGGATCGGCATGGCTTGGCGGGTCGGGGGCGCAGCGGTATAGAAATCCATCGTGTTTGTCTCCCATTTCAACCCGCCCAGCCTCGACAGTTGCCCGGTGCAAGTCAAGGAATGGCGAAGAAGCGATTGAAACAGTCTGCGACAAGGTCGGCACCGGACTCATCGTTCAGGTGCAAATGATGCCCGCCCGCCAGCTGTTCCTGGCTAAAGGGTAGCCGCTCCAGCAACTCCGGATGTTTGGCCAGCATGCCGTCGGCGGCCACCACCAGTTGCGCCGGGCAGGTGATGCGCTGGACGAAAGCCATCGCCTGCTCTTGAGTCAGGCGCAGCGGTGACGGCAGGGTCAGGCGATTGTCGGTGCGCCAGGTATAACCGCCGGGCACCGGCATCAGGCCGCGCTGCGCCAGCAGTTCGGCGGCTTCGCGGCTGACCGCCACCAGCCCCTTCATCCGCGCTTCGATGGCACGATCAAGGGTGTTGTAGACCGGCTTGCGCTTCTCGCGCAAATCCAGTTGCGCCTGCAGGGCCATGCCCATGCGCTCGGCAGCATTTTCGCCTTTGTCCGTAGGAGGAATCACCCCGTCGATCAACGCCAGGTGGCTGATGCGCTCCGGCAACGAACCGGCCAGCACCAGCGAAACGATCGCGCCCATCGAATGCCCGAGCAGGCCGAAGCGCTTCCAGCCCAATTGCTCGGCGACCTGCAACACGTCGTGCGCATAGTCCCACAACGCATAACCGGCGCCGTTGGGCCGATGCCCGGAATGCCCATGCCCGGCCATGTCCAGCGCGATGATGCGCAGGCCTTTGAGCTTGGGCGCCAGGCGCGCAAAGCTGTTGGCGTTGTCGAGCCAGCCATGCAGGGCAATCACCGGCAGACCGTCCTCGGGGCCGAACAAGTGCGCGGCCAGTTCGATATGCGGCAGGCTCAAGCGCACTTCTTCGAAGGTCGGGCTCATGCGCAGTCCTTCTGTTGGCGGCGCTCCCAGCGCGTAAACAGCTCTTTGAGCAGGCGCGCCGTGTCTTGCGGACGTTCCAGCGGAAACATGTGCCCGCCCGGCATGCTCAGTGCTTCACCCTGCGGCAGGCGCCCGACGAATCGGCTGTGATGACGCATGACCACGCGGCTCTTGTGGCCACGCACCACCGCCAGCGGCACTTTCAGCTGACGAGTGCGACCGGGACTGGTGTGCGGCACGCCGCGATAGATGCTGATTTCGGTGGCCGGATCAAAGCGCAGACGCAACTTGTCGCCAACCGTATGCAGCCCGTGCTGCAGGTAGGCATCGAAGCATTCCGGATCGAAACCGCGAAACAGGGTCTTGCCGGCAAAATAGCTGCGCGCCGTGTCGAGATCGGCGAACTCTTCGCGCCGCCCCAACGTACGTCCAGCCGGGGTCAGTTTGTCGATGAAGCCGAAGCGCTTGGCCGCGCGGATCACCCACTGGTCTGTGCGGGTCAGCACCGGCGAGTCGAGCATGACCACGCCGCGATACAGCTCAGGGCAACGCAACGCCGCGTGCAGGTGCAACACGCCGCCAAACGAATGGCCGACGCCCCACACTGGCTGATCCTGTTGCTGCAGATGGTGGATCAGTTCGTCGACCAGGTTGTACCAGTTGTCGTCCGCCGGGAAACGCGGGTCGTGGGCATGCTGTTCCAGATGCGCGACCCGATACTCGGGCGCCAGCGCCGCGAACAACTTGCCATAGGTGCCCGAGGGAAACCCGTTGGCGTGGGCGAAAAAGATCGGTTGCGACATGCAGGTTTATCCATGAGCGGAAACATGCCGCTGATTGTCCGCAAGAGCGCGGCCCTGAGCAATGACCGTAACTGCCAGGAATGATGACAGTCCGGTCATGGCGATGGCGCATCTGACCTCAACGCGCCGGCGGCTGCTCGCCCAGTGGCACCACCGCCATGGTCAACCGCGACACACAACTGGCCTTGCCTTCATCGCTGGTCAAACGGATGTCCCAGACGTGCGTGGTGCGACCAATGTGAATCGGTTTGGCCACTGCGCTCACCCGCCCGCTGCGCAAACCGCGCAAATGGTTGGCATTGATCTCCAGCCCCACGCAGTAGAACTTGCTGGCATCGATGCACAGATAACTGGCCATCGAACCGACGGTTTCCGCCAGCACCACCGAGGCGCCGCCGTGCAGCAGACCGTAAGGCTGGTGGGTGCGGTGGTCGATGACCATGCTCGCCGTCAGCGATTCCTCGTCGAAGGACTCGAAACGGATATCCAGCACTTCGCCGATGGTGTTTTTCTGGATTGCGTTCAACTGCTCGATGTTCGGAGTGGTGCGCCACAAGCTCATCGCAGGCTTCCTTTGTTGTTTTGGTGGTCACTCAATCCTGCCACAGCACCGCCTCGCTGCGCGCGCTCCATTCTTCAAACCGCGCGCCATAGGTGTCTTCGATGACATTGCGTTTGATCTTCAAGGTCGGCGTGAGAAAACCGTTTTCCACCGCCCAACTGTCTTTCACCACCACCAGCCGCCGCAGGCGCTCGTGCTTGTCGAGCACGGCGTTGACCTCTTCGAGCAGTTTTTCCAGGCTCGAATGCAGGCTGGCCCGCCCCTCCTCCTGATTGACCGTCGACAGTACGCACAAGCCCAGCGGCGCACTCAGGCCATCGCCGACCACACAGACCTGTTCGATCCGTGAGTGCACTGCCAGCCGGTTTTCAATCGGGGCCGGGGCGACGTATTTGCCTTTGCTGGTCTTGAAGATTTCCTTGAGCCGGCCGGTCAGCCGCAAGCGTCCCTCGGCATCCTGCTCACCCTTGTCGCCGGTACGCAGGAAGCCGTCCTCGGTGAGGGTCTCGGCGGTTTTCTGCGGCTCCTTGAAATAGCCAAGCATGTTCGCCTGACTGCGCACCAGCACCTCACCGGACTCGTCGATGCGCACCTCGACCTCCGGGCACGGCTTGCCGATCCAGCCTTGCTTGTACTGACCCGGCAGGCAGATGTGCGAATAGCCGCAACTCTCGGTCATGCCATACACCTCCAGCACATCGAGGCCGAGTTTCTGATACCAACTGAGCAAGGTCTGCGGCACCGGTGCCGCACCGGACAGCGCCACGCGCAAGGCATCCAGACCCAGCCCCGCCAACACCTTGTGCCCGACTCGCTTGCCAATGAATGGCAGGCCAAGCAGGAAATCCAGGCGCTTGGCCGGAATCTTGCCGTACACGCCCATCTGGAATTTGGTCCAGATCCGCGGCACGCCGAACATCGCCGTGGGCCGCGCCCGCTGCAGGTCGGTGATGAAGGTGTCGAGGCTTTCGGCAAAGAACACGGTCTGCCCGGTGTAGATCGAGGCCAGCTCAACGAACATGCGTTCGGCGACATGGCACAGCGGCAGGTACGACAGCAGCCGGTCTTGCTCGTTAAGCCCGAACAGTTGCGTGCCGCGAGTCGTGGCGAACCCCAGATTGGCAAAACTGTGCATCACGCCTTTGGGCAACCCGGTGGTGCCGGAGGTGTAGATGATGGTTGCCAGTTGCTCCGCCGCAGGACGCGGATCGTCCTGGATCGGCGAGCTTTTTTGCAGGTCATCCCAACTGAAATCGAATTCGCCGGGCGGGTGCAGCGGCAGGCTGATGGTCGGCAAATCCGCCGGCACACCGACGGACATGCCCGGCCAGTCATCGAGTTTGCCAATGAACGCCAGCACACTTTCCGAATGCGTCAGCACCTGATTCACCGAGTCGGCGGTGAGGTTGGGATACAGCGGCACCGAGACGTGCCCGGCCATCCAGATCGCCAGATCGGCAATGATCCAGTGCGCGCAGTTTTTCGAGATCAGCGCGATATGGCTGCCCTGCGGTAATTCCCGGGCGCGCAGCCAGTGCGCGGCACAACGCGCTTGATGACCGACGTCGGCCCAGGTCAGGGTCTCGACCTGCCCGCCGCCGATGGGCTGCACCAGAAAACGCTGGCGCGGGTGCCGGGCCTCACGCTCGTAGAACACGTCCAGCGGCAAACGGAAGGCGGCAGACATGCGACTCGCTCCTGTTTTTTTGGGTCTGGAGCAAGCGTAGTCAACCAAGCAAGTGCTTGGTTGGAAAATTCAAACAAATAATTTCAACTGAAAATGAGGGCCCTGTGGGAGCGGGCTTGCTCGCGAATGCGGTCTATCAGTGACATTTACAGTGACTGACACAGCGCATTCGCGAGCAAGCCCGCTCCCACAAGGAATCAGTGTCAGGGGTGCTTGAGGCTGTTGAGGGTCATCGAGCCGATCAGCAGCTCAGGGCTTTCCAGCTCAGCCAGACCGGCAGTGCCGACCTTCTCCGGCGGATGCCCGGCGCCGTGCTGCAGATAGCTCAGCAGGTTGCCCACCAACGGGTTATGGCTGACCAGCAGCACATTGCTCACCGACACCAGTTGATCGGTGACCTTGTCCGGATCGCTCTCTGGCTTCAGCCAATCGACCGTGCGGATCTCCGGCTCGAACCCCAGCGCCTCGCGGACAATCTGTGCGGTCTGTTGCGCACGCAGATAAGGGCTGGCGTAGATCGCCGTCAGTGGCTGGCCGATCAATTGCGCGGCACTGCTCAACGCTTCTTTGCGACCGTGTTCGGTCAACGCCCGCTCGGAGTCAGGGCACGAGCCGTAAGGCACCGCCTCGCCGTGACGCAACACCCAGAGTTTCATAGCTTGGGTTCCTCATCGCGGGCCGGATGCGGCGCTGGCGGCACGGCGTGCGGCGCTTCGCCTTCCGGGGCACGCGGGGTTGGCCAGTCGGCAAACGGCCAGGGTTTCTGGTCGCTGTGAAAGCTGCCGAAGCGGCCGATCTGCGCGAGGAACTGGCTCAGGCTGTCGCCGAAATTCATCAGGCTGGCGCTCGGCGCGCCGTAAATCAAACGATAGATCAGTTGCACCAGCACCACGGCGCCGAGGATGAACTGCGCCACTTGCCAGACCAGCACGTAGACGATCATCCACAGCACGCGCAGGAGAATGGATTCGTACTTGGCTTCGGTTTTCGGATCGTTCATGGCTCGCTTCCTGTTGAATCAGTTGAAACCGCTGGTGGAAATAAAGTCGACGTCGGTTTTCGGTTCGGCACGCATCAGTAGACCGATCACCTGCTCCAGCGTGCGTCCTTCAAACAGAATCGCATGCAGCCCGGCGACCAGCGGCATGTACACGCCAACCTCCTGGGACTTGGCCTTGAGCACCTTCAGGGTGTTCACGCCTTCGGCGACTTCGCCCAGACGCGACACCGCTTCATCAAGGCTCAAGCCCTGACCGAGAGCAAACCCGACCTGGTAGTTGCGGCTCTTCGGCGACGAGCAGGTGACGATCAGATCACCGACCCCGGCCAGACCGAGGAAAGTCATCGGGTTGGCACCCTGGTTCACCGCGAACCGGGTCATCTCGGCCAGGGCGCGAGTGATCAGCATGCTCTTGGTGTTCTCGCCCATCTCCAGCGCCACCGCCATGCCGGCGATGATCGCGTAAACGTTTTTCAACGCCCCACCCAGCTCGACGCCGAAACGGTCAGCACTGGCGTAAACGCGGAAGGTGCGACCATGCAACGCAGCCTGTACCGCTTTGCAGAGTTCTTCGTCTTCGCTGGCGACCACGGTGGCGGTCAGCGCGTGCTCGGCGATCTCCCGCGCAAGGTTCGGCCCGGACAGCACACCAATACGCGCCTGCGGGGCGATTTCTTCGAGGATCTGGCTCATCAGTTTGAAGGTGTGGGCTTCGATGCCCTTGGTCAGGCTGACCAGCATCTTGCCGCTCAGGCGCTCGGCGTGGGCGGCCAGCACCGTGCGCAATGCGCTCGAGGGCAGCGCAACGAAGCACAACTCGCAGGCGTCGAGGGTGGCCTGCAGGTCAGTGACCGCAGTCACTCCCGGCAGAATCTTGATGCCTTTGAGGTAACGCGGGTTCTCGCGGTTGACCCGGATGGCCTCGGCCTGCTCGGGGTCACGCATCCACTGCCGGACTTGATGGCCGTTCTCGGCCAAAAGATTGGCCACGGCGGTACCAAAACTTCCGCCTCCCAGGACCGCAATCGGGCGCTGTTCAGTCATATGCAATCCGTTAATCCATACCAGTGGCGATGCCGGCATTATACGGGGCGACCGGAGCGCGGCCAGCCCCTGCGTCAATTACCGACACTTGTAGGAAGAAGACCAATAAAGCCGAGGAAAATGCCCGCATCGTGACTGGAAAAGTCACTGTCCTCGGTTAACATGCGCGCCAATTCTTTGCGATCAAGGCCGTGCCGTGTCTTTTGGCTCTCCCCCCTCGCGTTCGTCACTGCTGCTGGCGCTGCTGTTCAGCCCGGTGTTGCAGGCGGACGACCTGTTTGTCGACAGCGAAACGCTGCCGCAGGTGCTGACGGCTACGCGCCTGAAACAGACGCCGGCGGAAGTGCCGGGGAGCATGACCGTACTTGACAGTGAGCTGATCAACGCCAGCGGCGCGCGGGACATCAGCGAGTTGCTGCGACTGGTGCCGGGGATGATGGTCGGCAACATCAGCGGCAATCAGGCGGCGGTCAACTATCACGGAACCAATGCCAGTGAAGCGCGGCGCATGCAGGTGCTGATCGATGGCCGCTCGGTGTACCGCGCAGGCCTGGCCACGGTGGACTGGAGTGACATTCCGGTGGCCATGGAAGACATCGAGCGCATCGAGGTTTTCCGTGGGCCGAACACCGTCAGCTACGGCGCCAACGCGCTGATGGCGGTGGTCAACATCATCACCCGCAACCCGGCGGACAGCCACGGCACGCGCCTGAAGGTCACCCGAGGCCAGCGCGGTATCAACGATTTCTATGCCAGCCAGGGCACCGGCTGGAATGGCGGTGACCTGCGTCTGTCGTTGTCCGGCCAGGAAGACGACGGTTTTGACAGCGACCGCACCGGCGCCGATTACCGTGACAGCCGCCGCTTGAACCGCTTCAGCCTCGCCGTCAGCCAGACCCTGAGCGACAACCAGAGCCTCGACTGGCAAATCAACGCGAAGGACGGCAGTAACCAGCGGCCCTACACCTACCACCCGGTGTTCTCGGGGATTACCGCTGCCGGGAACAATTCCGACGTGATCGCCAAGGATTACGCCGGCTCGCTGCGCTGGAATCTCGACATCAATCCCGAACACAGCCTTTATATACAGGGTTCGGCCCAGCACTGGGATCGCCAGCAAGTGTGGCGCGCCTGCGATGCCGAAGTGTCGTTCAGCCCGCAACTGACCCAACTGTGGCAACTCAACCCGAACTACACCGAACGCCTGGCGCGCAACATCACCCGCTTCACCGGCCCCGGTCCGGAAGCCGGAACCTCGCAGGAAATGGCCCTCGCCAATCAGGTGCTGAATCAGTGGCGCAACGGTGCCAGCCAGACCCTGTGTGGCGACATCGACCAAAGCGCCCGCGAATCACGCTACGACCTCGAATTGCAGGACACCCTCAGTCTGTCCGACAACCTGCGACTGGTCAGCGGCCTGAACTATCGTTACGACCGGGCCGACTCCGAGACCTACTTCAACGGCACGCTGGACGACACCACCTGGCGCGCGTTCGGCCAACTGGAGTGGCGCGCCAGTGAACACTGGCTGTTGCAGGGTGGCGCCATGTTCGAAAACACCCAATTGATCGGCAGTTCGCTGACGCCGCGATTCGCCGTCAACTACCTGATCAACCCGCGCCATGGCCTGCGCGCGGTGTACTCGGAAGCGATCCGCTCGCCGGACATGTTCGAGAACAACGTCAACTGGAGCTATCAGGTGAGCAACCTGCGACCGTCTGCCTATGGCCAGTCTTCGGCGCGCTACTTCGTCAAAACCCGTGGCCCGGGCAATCTCGATCAGGAACACATGCGCTCGCGCGAACTGGGCTACAACGGCTATTTCGCAGAGCTGGGGCTGGCCGTGGACGTGAAGCTGTTCTACGACGAAATCACCGGGATGATCAGCGAGCCGCTGCGTAACAACCAGTACATCGCCAGCAACGCCAACAGCTCACGCTTTCGCGGCAGCGAAATCCGGCTCGACTGGCGCCTGAGCATGATCGATCGCCTGCGCTTCACTTACGCTTTCGTCGACGCCGAAGCGAGCAATCCGCTGGATCAACAATTCACCTCGCGCAACAGCGGTTCTGCCGGCTGGCTGCGTGATTGGGGCCACGGCTGGAACAGCGCGCTGTTCTATTACGGCGACAACGCGCTCAACGGCTACCGCTTCGAGCGCGTCGACACGCGCATCGTCAAACGCATCCCGCTGGGCAAGGCGCAACTGCAATTGGCCGGCGTGCTGCAACAGCGGCTCGACAACCAGCCGACCACTTTCGTCGACAATAATTACGACGAACGCCGGGTGCTGTACTTCAGCGCCGAGCTGGAGTTCTAGGGTGCGCTACGCCACGGCAAACAAGACGCCAACCCTTGGCCACTGGCTGGCGGGTGTCTGTCTGTTTTTGACCGCGTGGCTGCACGGCGTGGCGGTGCAAGCGGCCGATATTCTGTTGACCGGCGCCGAAGAAAGCCCCGGGGTGCAAGCCTTCGTCCAGGCCCTGAGCGAGCTGCGTCCCACCGACAACGTGCGGTTCCAGCCGCTGGCCAGCCTGCCGGCGCCGGGCAAGTTGCCGAGCAATCTGCGGATGATTCTGCTCGACCTGCCCAGCCTCGACTGGCGCCTGCAGGAGCCCCAGGGCCCGGCGACGCTGGTGTTGCGCATCAGCCGATTGCAAGCGCGGCAACGCCTGGGTGGCGCACAACCGCCGCACTTGAGTCTGCTATGGAGCGATCCACCGCTGGGGAGGCAACTGCAACTGATTCGACGGATTCTGCCGCAGGTGCGCCGGGTCGGCGTGCTGTTCGACCAACACAGCGAATTCCTGCTCAAGGAGCTGCATCAGGCCGCAGCGCCGCTGAATCTGCAAATCGTCAGCCAGCGTTGGGACAACACCCAGGACAGTCGCCCGTTGCAAAGCGTGCTGAGAAACAGTGATGTGTTGCTGGGCCTCGACGATCCCGATCTGTACAACCCGAAAACCGCGAAAAACCTGTTGCTCAGCAGTTACTCCCGGCAAGTGGCGCTGGTCGGGCCGAACGCGGCGTTCGTGCGCGCCGGCAGCCTCGCCAGCACTTACAGCGATCAGCCCGACTGGCTGGCGATCCTTGACCAGTTGCTCGATCGCCCGCCGGCGACGTGGCCGCGCACGCTTTACCCCGATCGTTTCAAGGTCTCAAGTAATGTGCAGGTCGCTCGTTCCCTGGGTATCGAGCCAATCGATGAAGCGTCTGTAGCCCGCCAGTTGGCTGAAGGAGAAAGCCACCCATGAATCTGCGTCGCCGCTGGGACATCAACACCCGCACGCAATTGATCAGCCTCGGCCCGGCCCTGCTGCTCACGCTGCTGCTGATCAGTTTCTTTACCTTCGTGCGAATTCAGGATTTACGGCAGGAGCTCAATCACACCGGGCAACTGATCGCCAATCAACTGGCGCCCGCCACCGAGTACGGGGTGATTTCCGGCAACAACGAAGTGCTGGAAAGCCTGCTCAAAGCGACCCTGGCCACACCGAACGTGCGCTTTCTGGAAGTGCAGGACAGCGCCAACCGGATTCTCGCCTACGTTGAGCAAGCCGCCGACGCGCACAACCGCCCGCATCAGGTCGAGGTGTTCCAGGCCCCGGTGCGCCTGCAACGGATCGCCCTCAACAGCGATTTTTTCCACGACGCCAAAGCCAGCAACAACGTGACCAGCGAAGACTATCTGGGCCGGGTGATCGTCGGTCTGTCCAACGATGCCTTCAGTCAGCGCCAGCAGGAAATTCTGCTCAAGGCCGGGATTCTGGCGTTGTTTGCCCTGCTCTTCACGTTTGTTCTGGCGCGGCGTCTGGCCGGCAGTCTGTCGGCGCCCATCCGCGATATTGGCAACGCGGTCAAGGCGATTCAGCAAGGCGACTACAAGACTCCGCTGCCGATCGTCGATGACACCGAGTTGGGCGCCCTGTCGCAGCACATCAACAACCTTGCCCAGGCACTGGAACAGGCCAGCCGCGAACAGCATCAGGCGATGGCGCAACTGATCCAGACCCGCGAAGAAGCGGAAAAGGCCAACAACGCCAAATCCGACTTCCTGGCGATGATGAGCCACGAACTGCGCACCCCCATGAACGGCGTGCTGGGCATGTTGCAGTTGCTGGAAACCACGGACATGACCGAGGAGCAGATCGAGTACGCGGCGCTTGCTTCGGAGTCCACCGAACATCTGCTGAAAGTCATCAATGACATCCTCGACTTCTCGCGGATCGAACGCTCGGAGCTGGAACTGGAGCACATCCCGTTCAACCTCGCCGACCTGATCGGCGCTTGCGCCCAGTCGTTCCAGCACAGCGCGGTGCAGCGTGGCCTAGACCTGAACCTGCGGATCCCCGAGGACATGCGCGCCTTGCAGGTGCAGGGCGATCCGACGCGGATCCGGCAGATTCTGGTCAATCTGGTGGGCAACGCATTGAAGTTCACCGAGCGTGGCCGGGTCAGCATCGAGGCGCAGTGGCAGTCGCTGGATCACGAGTTGCTGTGGTTCACCTGTTCGGTGCGCGACAGTGGCATCGGTATCTCCTCGGAAAGTCTGGAGTTGATGTTCAATGCGTTCCAGCAGGCCGACAGTTCGATTTCCCGGCGCTATGGCGGCACCGGCCTCGGCTTGCCGATCGCCCGCACCCTGGCCGAACGCATGGGCGGGACGTTGCGCGCGCAAAGCGAAGAAGGCCTGGGGTCGGTGTTCACTCTGGAAATCCCGCTGGCCTTATATAAGCAGACGTTGCCGCAACTGGCGGCACCGCGTGCAGCCAATGGCAACGGGCATGGTGAGGGGCGCAATGTGTTGCTGGTGGAGGACAACCCGGTCAACCAGACGGTCATCGAAGCCATGCTGCGAAGCCTGGGCTTTACCGTCAGCGTCGCCACCGATGGTGCGCAAGCGGTGCGCAGCGCCGAAGGCAATGATTTCGAAGTGATTCTGATGGACTGCCGCCTGCCGATCATCGACGGTTACGAGGCGACTCGGCAGATCCGTCAACTGCCCGGACGCCGCGAGGTGCCGATCATCGCGCTGACCGCCAACGCCTTGCAGGGCGACCGCGAAACCTGTCTGTCGGCGGGCATGAACGATTACCTGGCCAAGCCGTTCAAACGCAATGACCTACAACAGATTCTGCAGCGCTGGGTGCAGTAGTGACGGTTTTTCGACCATCTGCGACTGGCGTGAAAAGCGAAAGTGCGGCAGTCTTAGGCACCCGAACGAGCCTCAAAAGAGGCTTGAATAAAAATTTCAGTGCACAAGTGTACATTCATGTCCTTGGTGCTGTGACTTTCACCACAACGCAATAGTCTATGAGTAGGCTGCCGGTACGAGGCATGAACGCGTCGATCGGCCGGGAAGATTTGCCCCACCTGCCGCATGGGATTATTGAGGAGCTCGCATGACCAAACAAAACGCCTTTACTCGGGAAGACCTGCTGCGCTGCAGTCGCGGTGAGCTGTTCGGCCCAGGTAACGCGCAACTGCCCGCCCCGAACATGCTGATGGTGGATCGCATCACCCTGATCAGCGAAGAAGGCGGCAAGTACGGCAAAGGTGAATTGGTCGCCGAGCTGGATATCAACCCTGACCTGTGGTTCTTCGCGTGCCACTTCGAGGGCGATCCGGTGATGCCGGGCTGCCTGGGTCTGGACGCCATGTGGCAACTGGTCGGCTTCTTCCTGGGCTGGCAAGGCCTGCCGGGCCGTGGCCGTGCGCTGGGTTCGGGCGAAGTGAAATTCTTCGGCCAGGTCCTGCCGACCGCCAAGAAAGTCACCTACAACATTCATATCAAACGCGTCCTCAAGGGCAAGCTGAACCTGGCCATCGCCGACGGTTCGGTGACTGTCGACGGTCGCGAAATCTACACCGCCGAAGGCCTTCGCGTCGGCGTGTTCACCTCCACTGACAACTTCTAAGGGTTATTCGCATGCGCCGCGTCGTTATCACTGGTCTGGGCATTGTTTCGTGCCTGGGCAATGACAAAGAGACCGTCTCCGCTAACCTGCGTGCAAGCCGCCCTGGCATCCGGTTCAACCCGGAATATGCTGAAATGGGTCTGCGTAGCCAGGTTTCCGGCTCCATCGACCTCAACCTTGAAGAGCTGATCGATCGCAAGATCTATCGTTTCGTCGGCCACGCAGCGGCTTACGCCTACCTGGCCATGAAAGACGCGATCACTGACTCCGGCCTGACCGAAGAGCAAGTGTCCAACCCGCGTACCGGCCTGATCGCCGGCTCGGGCGGCGCGTCGACTCTGAACCAGATGGAAGCGCTGGACATCCTGCGCGAGAAAGGCGTGAAACGCGTTGGCCCATACCGTGTAACGCGGACCATGAGCAGCACCGTTTCCGCGTGCCTGGCCACGCCGTTCAAGATCAAGGGCCTGAACTACTCCATCGCTTCTGCCTGCGCCACCAGTGCTCACTGCATCGGTACCGCCATGGAACAGATCCAGATGGGCAAGCAGGACATCGTCTTCGCCGGTGGCGGTGAAGAAGAGCACTGGAGCCAGTCGTTCCTGTTCGACGCGATGGGCGCCCTGTCCAGCAAGCGCAACGACACCCCGGAACAAGCCTCCCGCGCCTACGACGCCGACCGTGACGGTTTCGTCATCGCTGGCGGTGGCGGCATGGTCGTGGTTGAAGAGCTGGAACACGCTCTGGCCCGTGGTGCCAAGATCTACGCCGAAATCGTTGGCTACGGCGCAACGTCCGACGGCTACGACATGGTTGCCCCAAGTGGCGAAGGCGCGATCCGCTGCATGCAGATGGCAATGTCCACCGTCGACACCCCGATCGACTACCTGAACACCCACGGCACCTCGACTCCGGTCGGCGACGTCGCGGAAATGAAAGGTGTGCGTGAAGTGTTCGGCGACAAGGCTCCTGCGATCAGCTCGACCAAGAGCCTGTCCGGTCACTCCCTGGGCGCCGCCGGCGTTCACGAAGCGATCTACTGCATGCTGATGATGGAAGGCAACTTCATCGCCGGCTCCGCCAACATCGACGAACTGGATCCTGAAGTGGCCGATCTGCCGGTGCTGACCAAGACCCGCGAAAACGCCACCATCAACACCGTGATGAGCAACAGCTTCGGCTTCGGCGGCACCAACGCCACGCTGGTGCTCAAGCGCTGGGAAGGCAAGTAAGCCCCCGCTGCAGAGCCACACATGAAAACGCCCCGACTGGTTCGGGGCGTTTTTTTGCCTGAAATAAATGGCAGTTAACCGTAAAACCCTGTGGGAGCGAGCCTGCTCGCGAATGCGATATTCCAGCCACCCTCTCATCACCTGACCCACCGAATTCGCGAGCAGGCTCGCTCCCACAAGTGGACTTGCTGAGCTTCTGAAAATGAAACTTCTGTCATGAAACCTTGCACCCTGCGACCGAATGTCGCGGATTACGCGGGCTGCAGCACTGTTGCAAAAACCGCAACAACACCTTGCGCAAATCAAGCGTTTACTTAGCAAGCTAACAAATCATATAAAAGAGTCCTGCACACGCCTTGCTGCAGATAACTTGAGATTTGGAGCTAGCAGATGACTGTAAAAGTAACTGAACGCGACGATTCACACATGTCCCACGAAGGCGTAGCCGCCGGTATCCGCATCTGGGATGTGCATCAACAAAACTTGCTGGTCGGCATGTTCCACAACGAGATTGACGCCCACAATTACAAGGCCGAATTGGAACTGCAGGAAAAGCAGCGGGATCTGAAATCCGCCTGAAGCAACCACAGCATTGAAAACGACAAACCCCGCCATGAGCGGGGTTTGTCGTTATTACAGCTTTATCGGTTTACCACATCAGATCATCCGGAATCTGATAGGCCGCGTACGGATCGTCCTCGGCATTGACCTCTTCGGTCTGCACGTTGAGCTGCACGATACGCTGCGGGTCGCGCTCCTGGATCTTCAGGGCCGCTTCACGCGGGATCACCTCGTAACCGCCGGCATGGTGCACGATCGCCAGCGAGCCGCTGCTGAGCTTGTTGCGCATCAGCGTGTTGACCGAGATGCGCTTGACCTTCTTGTCGTCGACGAAGTTGTAGTAGTCCTCGGTGGTCAGCTTCGGCAGACGCGAGACTTCGATCAACTGCTTGACCTGCGCGGCACGGGCCTTGGCCTCGGCCTTCTCCTGCTGCTGGCGGTTCAGTTCCTGGTCGCGCTTGACCTTCTCGGCCATGGCTTCCTGAGCGGCGCGCTGCTGCGAATCATCCAGCTCGGCCTGCCCTTTGTGGGCCAGACGCTGTTGCTTCTGCTTGTCTTTGCTGACCTGCTTGGCCTGCTTTTGGTTGACCAGACCTGCTTTGAGCAACTGGTCGCGAAGGGAAAGGCTCATTAATGCTTACTCACTTGGGCAACGGCTCAGCCGCAGCTGGGCAAATTCTTTTCCTGACGTTTGGCTTCACCCCACAGGGCGTCCAACTCTTCGAGGGTGCAATCTTCCATGGGACGACGGGTGTCGCGCAATGCCTGTTCGATAAAACGGAAACGTCTTTCAAACTTGGCGTTGGCGCCACGCAGCGCGGTTTCCGGATCGACCTTCAGGTGCCGGGCCAGATTGACCACGGAAAACAGCAGATCGCCGATCTCGTCGGCCACCGCTTGCGGATCGTTTTCGGACATGGCTTCGAGCACTTCATCGAGCTCTTCGCGCACCTTGTCCAGCACCGGCAACGCATCCGGCCAGTCGAAACCGACCTGCCCGGCACGCTTTTGCAACTTGGCTGAACGCGACAGTGCCGGCAGCGCGGCAGGTACATCATCGAGCAGTGACAGCTGCTCGGGCGCGGCGGATTTCTCGGCGCGTTCTTCGGCCTTGATCTCTTCCCAGCGCTGCTTGACCTGCTCTTCGCTCAAGCGTGGTACGTCCAGCGGCGCATACAGATCGCCGGTGGGGAACACGTGCGGATGGCGGCGGATCAGCTTGCGAGTGATGCTGTCGATCACCCCGGCGAATTCGAAGCGCCCTTCTTCCTTGGCCAACTGGCTGTAATAAACCACCTGAAACAGCAGATCGCCCAGTTCGCCCTGCAAGTGATCGAAGTCGCCCCGCTCGATGGCGTCGGCCACTTCGTAGGCTTCTTCGAGGGTGTGCGGGACGATGGTCGCGTAGGTTTGCTTGATGTCCCACGGGCAACCGTACTGCGGATCGCGCAGGCGGTTCATCAGGTGGAGCAGGTCTTCAAGTGAATACATCTGTCTGTCTCTACAAGAACCTGTGGGAGCTGGCTTGCCAGCGATACAAACAACTCGGTCTCTCAGGAAAACCAAGGTGATGCAATCGCTGGCAAGCCAGCTCCCACAGGGATCGTGACCTCATCACGGGGTACGGTTACGCCGCGTCTCGATGATGTTCGGCAACTGCGAAATCCGTCCCAGCAAGCGCCCCAGCGCATCCAGCCCCGGGATCTCGATGGTCAGCGACATCAGCGCGGTGTTGTCTTCCTTGTTCGAGCGGGTGTTGACCGCCAGCACGTTGATCCGCTCGTTGAGCAGCACCTGCGAGACGTCCCGCAGCAGACCGGAACGGTCGTAGGCGCGAATGACGATGTCCACCGGATAGGTGAGCACCGGCACCGGGCCCCAGCTGACCTGGATGATCCGCTCCGGCTCGCGCCCGGCCAGTTGCAGCACCGAGGCGCAGTCCTGCCGGTGAATGCTCACGCCGCGACCCTGGGTGATGTAGCCGACAATCGCGTCGCCCGGCAGCGGCTGGCAGCAGCCGGCCATCTGCGTCATCAGATTGCCGACGCCCTGGATCTGGATGTCGCCGCGCTTGCCCGGCTTGTAACCGGTAGCTTTGCGCGGGATCAACTCCAGCTGTTCGTTGCCACGCTCCGGCTCGACCAATTGCTGCGCCAGGTTGACCAGTTGCGCCAGACGCAGGTCGCCGGCACCGAGGGCGGCGAACATGTCTTCGGCGGTTTTCATGTTGGCCTTTTCGGCCAGCTTGTCGAAATCCACCGCCGGCAGACCGAGGCGATTGAGTTCGCGCTCGATCAGGGTTTTACCGGCCGCGACGTTCTGGTCACGGGCCTGCAACTTGAACCAGTGAACGATTTTCGCCCGCGCCCGCGAGGTGGTGACGTAGCCCAGGTTCGGGTTCAGCCAGTCGCGGCTCGGCGTACCGTGCTTGCTGGTGATGATCTCGACCTGTTCACCGGTCTGCAGGCTGTAGTTGAGCGGCACGATCCGCCCGTTGATCTTCGCGCCACGGCAGTTGTGCCCGATTTCGGTGTGCACACGATAGGCGAAGTCCAGCGGCGTCGCGCCTTTCGGCAAATCGATGGCGTGGCCGTCGGGGGTGAAGATGTAGACCCGGTCCGGTTCGATATCGACCCGCAGCTGTTCGGCCAGACCACCGATATCGCCCAGCTCCTCGTGCCACTCGAGCACCTGACGCAGCCAGGAGATTTTCTCTTCGTAGTGGTTTGAGCCGGATTTGACGTCGGTGCCCTTGTAGCGCCAGTGCGCGCAGACGCCGAGCTCGGCCTCCTCGTGCATCGAGTGCGTACGGATCTGTACTTCCAGCACCTTGCCTTCCGGACCGATTACCGCGGTGTGCAGCGAGCGGTAGCCGTTCTCTTTCGGGTTGGCGATGTAGTCGTCGAATTCCTTCGGGATGTGCCGCCACAGGGTGTGGACGATGCCGAGCGCGGTGTAGCAGTCGCGCATTTCCGGCACCAGCACGCGCACCGCACGCACGTCGTAGATCTGGCTGAATTCCAGACCCTTGCGCTGCATTTTGCGCCAGATCGAATAGATGTGTTTCGCCCGGCCGCTGATGTCGGCGTCGACGCCGGTGGCCTGCAATTCGTCCTTGAGCTGGGTCATCACATCGCTGATGAACCGCTCACGGTCCAGCCGCCGCTCATGGAGCAGCTTGGCGATCTGTTTGTATTGATCGGGTTCCAGGTAACGGAAGGACAAATCCTCCAGCTCCCACTTGATATGACCGATGCCGAGCCGGTGCGCGAGCGGCGCATAGATGTCGAAGACTTCCCGGGCAACGCGGTTGCGCTTCTCGTCGTCAGCGGTTTTCACCGCGCGAATGGCGCAGGTACGTTCGGCCAGTTTGATCAGCGCGACACGAACGTCGTCGACCATCGCCACCAGCATCTTGCGCAGGTTTTCCACCTGGCCCTGAGTGCCCATCACCATCGACTGGCGCGGGCTGAGGCTGGCACTGATTGCCGCCATGCGCTGCACGCCGTCGATCAGTTTGGCCACGACGGGACCGAAGCGCTGGCTGACCGCCGCGAGTTCGATCTGACCTTCGCGGACGCCGCGATACAGCACCGCCGCGACCAGCGAATCCTGATCGAGTTTGAGGTCGGCGAGGATCTCGGCGATCTCCAGTCCCGTGCTGAAACTGCCGGAGCCTTCGGCCCACAGATTCTTCTTGGCATTGGACTGCTGTTCGGCCTCGCGAGCGAACTCGCAGGCTTCTTTCAAGGCTTCGCGATCCAGTGCCATGTCGACACTGACCGCGTGATCGAGCCAAGCCTCGAGATTGATACTGCCGTCAGTGTTGATCGGCTGGTGTGCTCTCACCTGTACCATTCTGCTTTACCTTCCCTACGACGCAGATTCAATGCGTCAAATCGCTGACCCTCAACGCCCGTATGCGCTCGCAGGGCTAAAGCGAGCGCCGCCCGGACAGGTCAGACGGATTCAGACGAGCCATCCTGGCTCGCTTCAAATAACGCCATGGCCTCGACATGTGCCGTCTGAGGAAACATATCGAGAATCCCGGCACGTTTTAACCGGTAGCCCTGCTTGATCAATTCGACCGTATCGCGCGCCAGAGTTGCAGGGTTGCACGATACATACACCAACCGTTTGGCACCCAGGGTCGCGAGCTTGCGCACCACCTCGAAAGCACCGTCACGCGGTGGGTCCAAGAGTACCGCAGAAAAGCCGTTTCCGATCCACTGAGCATCGGTCAAAGGCTGGGATAAATCGGCTTGAAAAAACTTTGTGTTATGCAAATTGTTGCTAGCAGCGTTCGCAGCGGCACGGTCGACCATGGTCTGCACGCCCTCCACCGCCACCACTTCACGCACGCTTTTGGCCAGCGGCAAGGCGAAGTTGCCCAGACCGCAGAACAGGTCGAGTACGCGCTCGTCACCGGTCGGCTTCAGCCAGTCCAGCGCCTGCGCGACCATGGCCTCATTGACCCCGGCGTTGACCTGAATGAAATCCCCCGGGCGCCAGGCCAGATCCAGATCCCACTGCTCCAGGCGATAACCCAGCGACTGCGTGGCATCCACCGGTTGCGGCTCGCCGTCGCCATGCAGCCACAGTTGCGCTGCATGGAACTGGCAGAATTCCTTGAGGATCGTCAGGTCGGCTTCAGACAACGGCGCCATGTGTCGCAACAACACCGCCAGCGAAGAACCACTGAACAACTCGACGTGCCCCAGCGCTTGCGGTTTGCTCAAACGACGGAGCATCTCCGGCAAACGGGTCATGATCGGTTGCAAGGGCTGTACCAGCACCGGGCATTCGTTGATGGCGACGATGTCCTGACTGCCGGCAGCGCGGAAACCGACTTCAAGCTGCTTGGCTTTCATGTCCCAGCGCACGGCGATCCGCGCGCGGCGGCGATAGCCGAATTCCGGGCCAGTCAACGGCGCAGCCCATTCGTCAGGCGCGACCCCGGCAACCTTCGACAGCTGCTCGGCGAGCATGCGCTGTTTCAGGGCAAGCTGTTCGGTGTGGGGCAAATGCTGCACGCTGCACCCGCCGCAGTGGCCGGCATGCTGACAGGCTGCCGGGCGACGCAACTCGCTGGCCTTGAACACGCGCTCGGTGCGCGCCTCGACCACTTTGCCGTGGGCGCCAAGTACCCGCGCCTCGACCTCTTCACCGGCGAGGGCGCCGAGGACGAACCAGGTTTTGCCTTCGAAAAACGCGATGCCGCGACCGTCATTGGCCAGGCGCTCGATGTTCAAGCGCTGTTTTTTGCCGGTCGGAATTTGCGCGGCCTTGCTGCCGCCAGTGGGCTGGAAGCGCAGGCCTCTCTCGTGCTTGGCCATCAGTTGGGCGCGTCGAAAATGCCGGTCGACAGATAACGGTCGCCACGGTCGCAAATGATCGCGACGATCACCGCGTTTTCAACTTCTTTGGACAGGCGCAGCATCGCTGCCACCGCACCGCCCGAGGACACGCCACAGAAGATGCCTTCTTCGCGGGCCAGACGCCGGGTGACGTCCTCGGCTTCGCTTTGCGCCATGTCGACAATGCGGTCGACGCGGTCGGCCTGATAGATCTTCGGCAGGTATTCCTGCGGCCAGCGACGGATACCGGGAATGGCCGAGCCTTCCATCGGTTGCAGCCCGATGATCTGCACGCTGTCGCTCTGCTCTTTCAAGTAGCGCGAGACGCCCATGATGGTGCCGGTGGTGCCCATCGAACTGACGAAATGGGTGATGGTGCCCTGGGTCTGACGCCAGATTTCCGGGCCGGTGGTGGTGTAATGCGCTTCCGGATTGTCGCCGTTGGCGAACTGATCGAGCACCTTGCCACGGCCTTCGGCTTCCATCCGCTGGGCGAGATCGCGCGCGCCTTCCATGCCCTCTTCCTGACTGACCAGAATCAGCTCGGCACCGTAAGCGGTCATCGCCGCCTTGCGCTCGGCGCTGGAGTTGTCCGGCATGATCAGGATCATCTTGTAACCCTTGATCGCGGCGGCCATGGCCAGCGCAATCCCGGTGTTGCCCGAGGTCGCTTCGATCAGCGTGTCGCCGGCGTGGATCTGCCCGCGCAGTTCGGCACGGGTGATCATCGACAGCGCCGGACGGTCCTTGACCGAACCCGCCGGGTTGTTCCCTTCGAGCTTGAGCAACAGGGTGTTGCTGGTGGCACCGGGCAGGCGCTGCAAACGCACCAGCGGAGTGTTGCCGACGCAATCGGCGATGGTTGGGTACTGCAGGGTCATGGCGTATTCGCAATCCAGACGTGCGGGGGCGCCTATCATACCGGCAAACGTTCGCAGGCCATATCACGCAAAGTGCGGTGCTTATGGTTTATGGGAATAAGCAGATGGCTCAGCCTTCCTCTTCCCCTGCGACATTCATGGCATAGAACTCGTGCAATTTGGCTTGCAGCAATTGTTTGTCTGGCAACTGCACCTGATATTCCGCGATCAGCGCCGCAGACAAGCTGCGATTGAAGGCATATTCGACGACCTCGTCCTCCTTGCTGGCGCAAAGCAATACACCGATGGCCGGATTCTCGTGAGGTTTGCGAACACCGCGATCCAGCGCTTCAAGGTAGAAATTCAGTTTGCCCAGATATTCAGGTTCAAAACGTCCGACCTTGAGCTCGATGGCGACAAGACAGTTGAGCCCACGATGGAAGAACAGCAGATCAAGGGCGAAATCACGGCCGCCAACTTGTACCGGATACTCCGAGCCGACGAAGCAGAAATCGCGCCCCAACTCGATCAGAAACTCCTTCAGTCGCCCCAGCAAACCTTGGTGCAGATCGGTTTCGGCGTGTACGCCGGGCAGGTCGAGAAATTCGACCATATAGGCGTCACGGAAGATCTCGAGCGCAGCGGGATGAGTCTGTTTGAGGACAGCAGAAGCCTTTGCGGGTTGGGTGATGCTGCGTTCGAAGAGCGCAGCCTTGAGCTGGCGTTCGAGCTCACGCTTTGACCACTTTTCCTGAATCGCCATGCGCAGATAGAACTCGCGTTCCTCCGGGTGTCTGCTTTGACTTAAAATGATCATGTTATGAGTCCAAGGCAATTGTCTCACCAGTGGTGAGACAATTGAGTCGCCCCGGTATGTATCGTAGAACTGGCGCATGCGAAACAGGTTTGGCCGGGTAAACCCGCGCAAACCCGGCTGTGTCTCAGCCAGATGTTTAGCTAACTGACTGATAACCGAATCGCCCCACTCAGCCATCTCCATCTTGCGGCTGATGTACCCCCCCACCTGCCAGTACAACTCGATCAACTGCGTATTTACTGCCTGCACGGCTTGCTGTCTGGCGTTCTGAATCAGCGCCAGTACTTCATTGAAACGGTTATCGGAGGCATTGCCGGGGATGTCGGTTGCAGTCATGACCAGTTCCTTGAGGACGAGCGGAGCCCCGAGAGTAAACGGTCAAGGACGGGTTAAAACGTCGATAAACTCCTTTAGGAAAGGTCGTACAAAAATACGCGAACCCTCCCGCACGGGCTGACAGCGGTGAAGCGAAATTCCCCATCGCGAGCAGGCTCACTCCTACAGGAGATCTGCGTTGTTCACACGTTCGGTGGCGAAACGAGTTCCAGTGTAGGAGCGAGCCTGCTCGCGATAGCATCAGTCGATGCGACATCATCGTCAGCCACCAGGCGCAAATTCAAGCGCAACCCCGCCCCACCATTCTCCGCCCACACCATCCCACCCTGACGCTGCACCGCATTCCTCGCAATGCTCAGCCCCAGCCCAAAACCGCCGTCCCCCGGGCGCGAGCCGTCGAGGCGGGTGAAGGGTGAGAAGATCCGTTGCAGATCGCCCTCGGCCACCCCGCCGCCCTGATCCTCCAGCCACAAATGCCAGTAATCGCCGTCACGCCGTCCATCGAGGCGCACGATGCCGCCCTCGGGCGAATGCCGAATAGCGTTGCGCAGAATGTTCTCCAGCGCCTGCGCCAAAGTATTGAGGTTGCCGCGCACCCAGCACGACGCCGGCACCGCGCACTGCAATTGCAGGCTCGGCCAGCCGCTTTCATAACAGGCATTGTCGGTGAGCATTTCCCACAAGGCCTGAATCTGGATCGCCTCGTCCGGCAGCGGCGCACGCTCGGTGTCGAGCCACGCCAGTTGCAGGGTGTCTTCGACCAGTCGTTGCATGCCGTCGACTTCACGGCTGATGCGCTCGCGCAGTTGCCGTAGATCCTGCTCGCTTTCACTGGCCACCCGCAGCCGGCTCAGCGGCGTGCGCAGTTCATGGGACAGGTCGCGCAGCAATTGCTGTTGCAGGGCGACGGTGGATTGCAGGCGTTCGGACATTGAATCGAAGGCCCGCGCCAGTTCACCGAGTTCGTCCGGGCGCTGGGTAATGCCGCTCGACAGACGCACATTCAATTGGTCGGCACGCCACGCATTGGCCTGCTTGCGTAGATTGTTCAGCGGCACCACCAGCAAGCGATACAGACCGACACACAGCAGCAAGGTGAACAATCCCGGAATCACCCCGTTGGTGATCACCCGCCAGAACACCCGGTATTTCCCCGGCAGGAAGCGCTCGGGCAACTCAATCACCAGACTGCCGGCGGACGGATTCTGCGGAAACGGTACGCGCAGCCATGGCCGGCCTTGTTTGTGGATCGGCCAGTCGAGGCCGCGTAAAAAGGTCAGGTGCTGGATTTCCTGTTCATTCAGCGGATCGCTGCTCAACGACTGCAGATTGCGGTCGATCACCCCGACCCAGGCGGCCTCACGCAGCTCCATGCTCTGCAACCAGTTATCGACCCCGTCGCGCTCACCACGCTGCCACGCCCGCTCGGCTTCGCTGGCATAACGGCTCAGAGTGCCGCGCGCCTCGTCGGAGAGATACTGGTTGCGCTCTTCCATGTAGCGGCCCCAGGACCAGCTCAGCCAGATCATCAGCAGACAGAACGCCACCAGCAGACACGCCAGTTTCCAGAACAGCGAATGCCGCCCCGGCAGGTCAGAGATTTTCATCGGTGGCACTCAGCACATAACCCTTGCCCCACACCGTGCGCACTTCCCGTTCGGCGTAACCGATGGCCTTGAGTTTGCGGCGGATCTGGCTGATGTGCATGTCGAGGCTGCGGTCGTGGGCCGCGTAGCCGCGTTGCAGCACATGCTGATAAAGGAAGGCCTTGCTCAGCACTTCTTCGTCGTTGCGATTGAGGGTTTCCAGCAGACGGTATTCGCTGCGGGTCAGGCCGGCGGCTTGTGCGTTATAGAAGACTTCGCACTGTTCGTCGTCGAAACGCAGCGCGCCGTGGATCGTAGCCGGGGCAATCGCTGCCGGGCGCCGATCCAGCGCCACCCGGCGCAGGATCGCCTCGATCCGTACATGCAGCTCGGCCATGCTGAACGGCTTGGGCAGGTAATCATCGGCGCCCAGGCGAAAACCGCTGATGCGATCGGCCTCGGCGCCCAGCGCCGACATCAGCAGCACCGGCGTCGAATGGCTCTGGCGCAATTGCGTCAGCACCTTCAGGCCGTCGAGCCCCGGCAGCAGAATGTCCATCAGCACCACGTCGAACGGCTGGTGACGCGCAATGTTCAGCCCTTCCTGACCGTTCTGGCACCAGGTCACCGCAAATCCGCTGCGGCCCAGATGCTCGTGAACATAGGCGCCCAGCACCGGGTCGTCCTCAAGGGCGAGAATGCGTGGCAGGTCGGTGGAAACAGGAGTCATGAGTATCTGCTAATAATTCTCAGTTGGCCGATTATTCAAGATTGCCCGCCATCGGGCAACCCAAGCTTGACCGGCCGGACAAACGCGCCAGGCAGCGCCGACCAATGGCGACATGATTTTTCCGAAGATTGCCCGCCTGCAAATCGCTACACTGCGCCAATGTCGCGTGCCGGACGCACGTGCGAGTCAACAGTTCAGCGGGATGCAGGAGATGGGTGTGCTCAAGAAACTGGGAATCAAAGGTCGCGTGTTGTTGCTGACCCTGTTGCCCACCAGCCTGATGGCGTTGGTGCTCGGTGGCTATTTCACCTGGATGCAACAGTCCGATTTGCAGACCCAATTGATGCAGCGCGGTGAAATGATCGCCGAACAACTGGCGCCGTTGGTGGCGCCCGCCATGGGCCACGGCAACACCGATCTGCTCGAACGCATCGCCACCCAGTCCCTCGAACAGCCTGACGTGCGCGCCGTCACCTTCCTCGCCCCCGACCGCACACCGCTGGCGCACGCCGGCCCGACCATGCTCAATCAGGCGCCCAGCGGTGACAGTGCACAACTGCAACGGCGCAGCGGCAATGACGCCACCCGTTACCTGATGCCGGTGTTCGGCAAGCATCGCAACCTCGCTGGTGATCTGATCCCCGAAGAATCCGACCGTCTGCTTGGCTGGGTCGAACTGGAGCTGTCGCACAACGGCATGCTGCTGCGCGGTTATCGCAGCCTGTTTGCCAGCCTGCTGCTGATCGCCGCCGGTCTGGCGGGCGCGGCCCTGCTCGCGTTGCGCATGGGCCGCACCATCAACCGCCCGCTGAGCCAGATCAAACAGGCGGTTGCCCAGCTCAAGGACGGTCATCTGGAAACCCGCCTGCCACCGCTCGGCAGTCAGGAACTGGACGAGCTCGCCTCGGGCATCAACCGCATGGCCGGCACCCTGCAGAACGCTCGCGAAGAACTGCAGCACAGCGTCGATCAGGCCACCGAAGACGTGCGGCAGAATCTGGAAACCATCGAGATCCAGAACATCGAACTGGACCTGGCGCGCAAAGAAGCACTGGAGGCGAGCCGGATCAAATCCGAGTTCCTCGCCAACATGAGCCATGAGATCCGCACGCCGCTCAACGGCATTCTCGGTTTCACGCATCTGTTGCAGAAAAGCGAACTGACCCCGCGCCAGCTCGACTATCTGGGCACCATCGAAAAGTCCGCTGACAGCCTGCTGGGGATCATCAACGAGATCCTCGATTTCTCGAAGATCGAGGCCGGCAAACTGGTGCTCGACCATATTCCGTTCAACCTGCGCGATCTGCTGCAGGACACCCTGACCATCCTGGCCCCGGCCGCCCACGCCAAGCAATTGGAGCTGGTGAGTCTGGTTTATCGCGACACGCCGCTGTCGCTGGTCGGCGACCCGCTGCGCCTCAAGCAGATCCTCACCAACCTGGTCAGCAACGCGATCAAGTTCACCCGCGAAGGCACCATCGTCGCCCGCGCCATGCTTGAAGAAGAACACGAAGACAGCGTGCAGTTGCGCATCAGCATTCAGGACACCGGCATCGGCCTGTCGAGTCAGGACGTGCGCGCGTTGTTCCAGGCATTCAGTCAGGCCGACAACTCGCTGTCGCGCCAACCCGGCGGTACCGGTCTGGGTCTGGTGATCTCCAAGCGTCTGATCGAACAGATGGGTGGCGAAATCGGCGTCGACAGCACCCCGGGCGAAGGCTCGGAATTCTGGATCAGCCTGAGCCTGCCGAAAACCCGCGACGACAGCGAAGACCTGCCGGGCCCGCCACTGCTCGGGCGTCGCGTGGCGGTGCTGGAAAATCACGAACTGGCGCGTCAGGCCCTGCAGCATCAACTGGAAGACTGCGGCCTCGACGTCACGCCGTTCAATACGCTGGAGAGCCTGACCAACGGCGTCACTGGCGCGCACCAGACCGATCAGGCGATCGACCTTGCGGTGCTCGGCATCACCAGCAACGACATGCTCCCGGAGCGCTTGAACCAGCACATCTGGGATCTCGAACACCTCGGTTGCAAAGTGCTGGTGCTGTGCCCGACCACCGAACAGACGCTGTTCCATCTCTCGGTGCCCAACCCGCACAGCCAGCTGCAGGCCAAACCAGCCTGCACGCGCAAACTGCGTCGGGCGTTGGCCGATCTGGCCAATCCACGCCAGCCGCGTAACGAGCCGGGTGAGCCGCTGTCGAGCCGTGCACCGAAAGTGCTGTGCGTCGACGACAACCCGGCCAACCTGTTGCTGGTGCAGACTCTGCTCGAAGACATGGGCGCCAAGGTGCTGGCCGTGGAAAGCGGCTACGCAGCAGTCAAAGCGGTGCAGAGCGAGTCCTTCGATCTGGTGCTGATGGACGTACAGATGCCGGGTATGGACGGACGCCAGACCACCGAAACCATTCGCCAGTGGGAAAGCGAACGGCATAGCACACCGCTGCCGATCGTCGCCCTCACCGCCCACGCCATGGCCAACGAAAAACGCGCCTTGCTGCAAAGCGGCATGGATGACTATCTGACCAAGCCGATCAGCGAGCGGCAACTGGCGCAAGTGGTGCTGAAGTGGACCGGTCTGGCCTTGCGCAATCAGGGATCTGAGCGGGCCAGCGACAGCGCGGCGGGCAGCAGCGAACTGCCAGTGCTCGACCACGAGGAAGGCCTGCGTCTGGCCGCCGGTAAGGCGGATCTCGCCGCCGACATGCTGGCCATGCTGCTCGCCTCGCTGGAAGCCGACCGCGAAGCCATTCGTGCCGCCAGTGAAGCCCGGGATCAGAACGCACTGATCGAGCGCGTGCATCGCCTGCACGGTGCGACCCGATATTGTGGCGTGCCGCAGTTACGCGCGGCCTGTCAGCGCAGTGAAACCCTGCTTAAACAGGGCGATCCGAAAGCAGTGATGGCGCTGGAAGAACTGGAGCGGGCGATCAATCGACTCGCGACGCAAGCCAGGATCAGCGCCTGATCCACGGCAATGCCGGCAGCGGCATCCGCCGTTAAAGTGGTGGCCGTCAACGCTGACTCGCCACCCCGTTCCAGGAGGAATTCATGCGCACGCTCGTTTTCAGCAGCCAGACCTATGACCGCGACAGCTTCCTCGGCGCCGAATGTCCGACCGGGATAGAACTGCACTTTCAACCGGCCCGACTCAGTCTCGACACCGCCGCCCTGGCCGAGCAGCACGAGGTGGTCTGCGCCTTCATCAATGACGACCTCAGTGCGCCGGTGCTGGAGCGCCTCGCCGCCGGTGGCACACGGCTGATCGCCCTGCGCTCGGCGGGCTACAACCATGTTGATCTGCTCGCGGCAAAACGCCTCGGGCTGGCCGTGGTGCGGGTACCGGCCTACTCGCCACATGCGGTGGCCGAACACGCGGTGGCGCTGATTCTGGCACTCAACCGACGCCTGCACCGCGCCTACAACCGCACCCGCGAAGGCGATTTCACGCTGCACGGCCTGACGGGTTTCGATCTGGTGGGCAAGACCGTGGGGATTGTCGGCACCGGGCAGATCGGCGCGACGTTCGCGAAAATCATGCACGGTTTCGGTTGCCAATTGCTGGCCTACGACCCGTACCCAAACCCTGAGGTCGTGGCGCTGGGCGCACGTTACCTGAGTCTGCCGGAGCTGCTCGCGCAGTCACGAATCATCAGCCTGCACTGCCCACTCAACGCCCAGAGCAAACACTTGATCAACCGCGAGTCACTGGCACACCTGCAACCGGGGGCGATGTTGATCAACACCGGACGCGGCGGCCTGGTCGACACGCCGGCGCTGATCGACGCCTTGAAGGACGGCCAACTGGGCTATCTGGGACTGGATGTGTATGAAGAAGAGGCGCAGCTGTTTTTCGAGGATCGCAGCGACTTGCCGTTGCAGGACGACGTATTGGCGCGGCTGCTGACCTTCCCAAACGTGATCATCACCGCGCATCAGGCGTTTCTGACCCATGAAGCGCTGGGCGCGATTGCCGCGACCACCCTGCACAACATCGCGACCTGGGCTGCAGGTGCACCGCAGAACCAGGTCGAGGGTTGAAGGCTTGCCGGTTTACTTCGGCGACAGCGACGAGGCCAGGATCAGCAACGCCAGCCAGCCAAAACCGAAAAAGCGCTGCTTCATCGAATGACCGTTACGCAGCAGGAACCAGACAAAGACCATCGGCAGCAGGAACACCATGATCTTCAACCAGCCTTCCACCGGACGCGAACCGTCGGCGTTGGCTTGAGGTTGAGGTGCGGGTTCCGGTTGCCGACGGCGGCGACCGACCGCCGCCGGTGAAACGCGCGGCGCGGGTTCAGGGGCTGCTGGCGGGATAAACGCCTCGGGCACGGATTTGTTGCGCGGCAGGCTGCCAAATGAAATCGTCGCAGCGGCGGCTTGCGCCGGTGTGTGCTCGTGCTGCTGCGCCATCGGAGCACCACAATGAATGCACGCCTTTGCTTCCGAGCTGATGCTCCGCTTGCATTCATAACATTCGATCAGCGCCATGTTCCGTTCCCTCAGAGTGAAGGGCGGCAGTTTGCCATGAGCGCCGGACGATTTGAACCGGATCGAAGGTCGCACGTGTACGCCATCCTGCAATCCAGCCCGTGCTAGCATGTCGCGCAGATTTGGAGGATCCATGGTCGAACACGATTTCCGCTACACCCTGATGAACCCGCAACACACCCTCACCGAATGCCGCGCCCTCGTACCGGGCCGCTATCAGGTCACCGGCAACGGTGGCTCGATCCGCAACGGTGACGTCCTGTTGGTCACCCTCAAAGGCAGCAAGGACTTGTCCATGCGCCTGACCGTCGACACCGTGCGCCACCTGATCAATCCGCCGGGCCAATGGACCGCGATGACCACCGGCCCGGTATTTGGCGAACTGGCGATCCACACCTGGCAGGTCAACTGCGACAGCTGCGCCAAAGAGCTGAACTTCGAGTTCGCCGTGGACGCCAAGCTGGGCAAGACTGCCGAGCAGCCGGCCGCCACGGCGCGCATCGCCGAACTGGGCTGGAAAGCCGTCGGCGACAAGCACCTGTGCCCGAAATGCCAGGAGCCTGCGTGATGAAACGCCTTGCCCTGCCGCTGCTGGTCGGTGCCGCTCTGGTGGGCTGCGCCGCAGAGCCTGTGCAACTGCAGCAGAACCGCAGCTACATCCTGGAGTGGATCGGCGAGCGGCCATTGATGGATTACAGCCATCTGACCGTGACCCTCGGCGACGATGGCCGCGCGTATGGCAATGGCGGCTGCAACCACTGGTTCGCGCCGTACACCCTCGACGGTGACAAGCTGAGCTTCGGCCCGATCGGCAAGACCCGCAAACTCTGCGCGCCGGCACTGATGGAGCAGGAACAACGCTTCCTGCAGGCGCTGGAAGGCGTTGAGCGCTGGGACATCTCGCCGATCGAGCAGACGCGCTTCTGGCCGGCCGAAGGCAAGCCGTTGCGTTGGTGGCTGGAAGAGGGTTAACCCCCTCCTGCTGCTGAGACTACCCTGTGGCGAGGGGATTTATCCCCGATGGGTCGCGGAGCGACCCCCTTCGGAGGTTGAGGATAAACCGGGTTTTCGGGTTTCAGGGCTGCTGCGCAGCCCATCGGGGCGGTGCGACGTTTCGCTAAATCCCCTCACCACAAAACCTCACTTGCCCTACTTGGTAGCCTGCAACGCCTCCAGCTTGGCCATCACCCCCGCCGCCGTCTGCTCGCCCATCAACTGCTCACGCACCTTTCCCTTGTTGTCGATGATGTAGGTCACCGGCAAGGCCTCACTGCGCGGCAGGTCGAACAGGTCGGCCGGATCCTGCGCCAGCACGGTGAACTTGATGCCCAGCTTCTCGCTGGCGCTCTTCAGGTCTTCACCCTGGACGTTGTCGAAGTTGACCCCGAACACGCCGATGTTCTTGCTCTTGAGTTCGTCAGCCAAATGATTGAGCTCAGGAATTTCCGTGCGGCACGGGCCACACCATTCGGCCCAGTAATTGATGACTACCCATTGTTTGTCCAGACGCTCGGACGCGACCTTCTGACCATTCTGGTCAATGCCGTAGTCATTGCCGCAGCCCCCCAGCATCAACGCCCCGATTATCGTCAATGCCGCTGCCAATCGCCGTGTCATGTCATGTTCCCTGGTCAAAAATTGAAGGCGCCTGCGACCCATCGCCTCTGAAGGTTCTGGATTGCGCGCTGCACAGTTAGAATAGCCGCCACTTTACGCCAGAAGCGACCCGCCATGACCGATCTGACGCTTTATCACAATCCGCGCTGCTCGAAATCCCGCGGCGCGCTCGAACTACTTGAGGCCCGTGGCCTGACCCCGAACGTGGTGCGTTACCTCGAAACCCCGCTGAATGCAGTGCAAATCAAGGCACTGCTCGGCAAGCTCGGGATCAGCGCGCGTCAGTTGCTGCGCAGCGGAGAAGATGAATACAAAATGCTTCAGCTGGCTGACGAAAGCCTCAGCGAAGCGCAATTGATCGACGCCATCGCCCAGCATCCAAAACTGATGGAACGACCGATTCTCGAAGTCGGCGACAAGGCTGTGATCGGTCGTCCGCCGGAAAATGTGCTGGAGCTGCTGCCGTGAGCGCGCCGTACATTCTGGTTCTGTATTACAGCCGCAACGGCTCGACCAACGAGATGGCCCGGCAGATCGCCCGCGGTGTCGAACAGGCCGGTCTCGAAGCGCGCCTGCGTACCGTACCGGCGATTTCCAGCGAGTGTGAGGCGGTCGCCCCGGACATCCCGGAAGACGGTGCGCTCTACGCCACCCTCGATGACCTGAAGAACTGCGCCGGACTCGCCCTTGGCAGCCCGACGCGTTTCGGCAACATGGCCGCACCGCTCAAGTACTTCCTCGACGGCACCAGCAACCTGTGGCTGACCGGCGCGCTGGTTGGCAAACCGGCCGGCGTGTTCACCTCCACCGCCAGCCTGCACGGCGGTCAGGAAACCACCCTGCTGTCGATGATGCTGCCGCTGTTGCACCACGGCATGCTGATCACCGGCCTGCCGTACAGCGAGTCGGCGCTGCTGGAAACCCAGGGCGGCGGTACGCCGTATGGCGCCAGTCATCATGCCGGGGCCGATGGCAAGAAAGGTCTGGATCAACACGAAATGGCGCTGTGTCGCGCACTCGGCGCACGCCTGGCCAAGACCGCGCAAAAACTGGAGGGCTAAGGGTGGCGAAGAAGCCGAAAGTCCTGCCCTCCGTCGAATGGCTCGAACCCCGCGTCAAGGCGATGCGGATCGTCAGCCTGTTGTGCTTCTTCGGCCTCGCCGGGCTGCTCGCCGCTTACTACCTGGTGTTCGCCGACCTGCACGGCGCCCGACCGTGGGTGATCCTGCTGGTCGAGCTGATCCCGTGGCTGATCCTTGCGCCGGGGATGCTGATGGGCAACGCGCGTGCGCACTCGTGGATGTGCTTTGTGGTGAATCTGTATTTCATCAAGGGCGCACTGGCAGCGTATGACCCGAACCGGCAACTGTTTGGCGTGCTGGAGATGGCCGCGAGCCTGGCGCTGTTCTGCTCGGCGCTGCTGTATGTGCGGTGGCGGTATCAGTTGAATCGCAAACTCGCGGGCGAAGGCGAGATCAGCGTCGCCTGATCTGACACCTTCGCGAGCAGGCTCGCTCCCACATTTGAAATGTATTCCCTCTGTGGGAGCGAGCCTGCTCGCGAATCGGGCGACGCGGTCTTAATGGTTGACGGTGTACGCGAGCATCATCGAAATCTGGCTCATCGGCCGCCCGCCACTCTGCTCATGCCACTGATTGAACGCGTTCTGCACAATCGCCAGATCGCGCAGACTGGTCGGCACCTTGTCGACGATCTTCTGCGCATTCAGCGCGGCGACCACGTCATAGCTCGGCACGAAGGTGTCCTTGCCGACCATGCGCAGGAAGCGCGGCGCCGACAGCCCGCCCAACTGACTCCCGTGCTTTTTCAGGTAGGTCCACAGACCGACGATATCGGTCACCGGCCAGTCGGCGATCAGCGCGCCGAAACTGCCCTTGTCCTTTTCCACATCGAGGATGAACTGGGCATTGCGCGGCACGCTCTTGAGCTTGCCCAGGTGGCGGATGATGCGCGCGTCCTGCATCAGGCGCTCGAGGTGTTCAGCGCTCATCAGCACGACTTTTTCCGGGTCGAACTTGAAGAACACTTCTTCGAAGGCCGGCCACTTGGCGTCCACCAGGCTGTGCTTGAGGCTGGCGCGAAAGACACGCAGGGCCATGGTCGAGAGGTAACGATCGTCGCTGATCTTGCGCAATTGCGCGGGAGTCTTGGGAACGGGCAGATGGGCTTCCAGTTCAGCCGTCGAACCGAAGCGGTTCAGACAGTATTCGTGCAGCCACTTGTAATCGCGCATGCCCTCTCCTATTGAATAAAACGAAAAACCAATGTGGGAGCGGCCCCTGTGGTGAGGGGATTCATCCCCGATGGGCTGCGCAGCAGCCCCAGCTTTTCTGGGGGCGCTTCGCGCCCCATCGGGGATAAATCCCCTCACCACAGGGCTCACTCCCACAATGATTGTGCTTACAGATTGACGACGTTAACGAAGCGCGAAGCCGCCGTTTCGTCAATCTTCAGGCTGGTGAAGTCGAACAGGTTGCGGTCGGCCAGTTGCGACGGCACCACGTTCTGCAGACTGCGGAAGATGCTTTCAGTTCGGCCCGGAGTCTTGCGCTCCCAGTCCTGAAGCATTTCCTTGACCACCTGACGCTGCAGGTTTTCCTGCGAACCGCAAAGGTTGCACGGGATGATCGGAAATTCCTTGAAGTCCGAGTAAGCCTGGATGTCTTTCTCGTTGCAGTAGGCCAGCGGACGGATCACCACGTTGCGCCCGTCGTCGGCGCGCAGCTTCGGCGGCATCGCCTTGAGGGTGCCGTTGAAGAACATGTTGAGGAAGAACGTCTCGACGATGTCGTCACGGTGGTGACCGAGGGCCATTTTGGTCGCGCCGATTTCGTCGGCGAAGGTGTACAACGTGCCGCGACGCAGGCGCGAGCACAGCGAGCAAGTGGTCTTGCCTTCCGGGATCAGTTCCTTGACCACCGAGTAAGTGTCCTTCTCGACGATGTGGTACTCGACGCCCAGCTCTTTCAGGTAGGCCGGCAGTACGTGCTCGGGGAAACCCGGCTGCTTTTGGTCCATGTTCACCGCGACGATCTCGAACTTGATCGGTGCAACCTTCTGCAGGTGCAGCAGCACGTCGAGCATGGTGTAGCTGTCCTTGCCTCCGGACAGGCAGACCATGACCTTGTCGCCGTCTTCGATCATGTTGAAATCGGCGACCGCTTCGCCGGTCAGGCGGCGCAGGCGCTTTTGCAGTTTGTTCTGGTTGACCGTAAGAGTGCCCATGACGCGAAATCCGTGAGGTGTGACGAAAGGCGGGCATTTTACGCAAAAACCCGGGGAGCGCGAAGGGCCGTGGGTCTGT
This sequence comes from Pseudomonas sp. JAI115, assembly GCF_014200835.1. Classification (NCBI taxonomy): domain Bacteria; kingdom Pseudomonadati; phylum Pseudomonadota; class Gammaproteobacteria; order Pseudomonadales; family Pseudomonadaceae; genus Pseudomonas; species Pseudomonas sp. JAI115. The sequence goes on along the minus strand of NZ_JACHCY010000008.1, from coordinate 110,705 downwards.
CCCTTTCAACCGATCCCCTGTGGCGAGGGAGCTTGCTCCCGCTGAGGTGCGAAGCGCCTCCAAACCCGCAGCCGCTATTTTCCTGACACACCAAACTGGAAGGATTGGCGACTGCTGCGCAGCCGAGCGGGAGCAAGCTCCCTCGCCACAGAGGTGATCCGGCCTCAAATGTGCAAGACCCTGCCGCGATTACGCTCCGTGTTTACAGCGCGATTTGCTCTAAGCCCCTAGTCCCTGTGCGGTTAAGTCCTTTCTATACTGCGACATAAGGTCGCACACATCTGAAGACCTGAATTTGCTCGGCCACCTTTGGCCCTTAGGCGCTCCGTTGGGGGGCGATGGCAATAACAAGAGGAGTGACTGGCATGATCCATCACGTAGTGGGACTTTTTACCCACCCCGATCAGGAATGGAAGGAAATCCGTGGCGACCAAGAGGAAAGCATCAGCCACATGTACCTGACGCACACGCTGATCCTGGCGGCGATTCCGGCGGTTTCGGCGTTTATCGGCACCACTCAGGTCGGCTGGGTGATCGGCAACCGCGCACCGGTGATGCTCACCGTCGAAAGTGCGATCTGGATGACCGTGATGTCGTACCTGGCGATGCTCGGCGGGGTCGCAGTGATGGGCGCGTTCGTGCACTGGATGGCCCGTACCTATGACGCCAACCCGAGTCTGGCCCGTTGCGTGGCCTTCGCCACCTACACCGCGACACCGTTGTTCGTCGGCGGATTGGCGGCGCTGTATCCGCACATGTGGCTGGGAATGATCGTCGGCACGGCGGCCATCTGCTACACGGTTTATTTGCTGTACGTGGGGCTGCCGACGTTCATGAACATTCCGTCGGACGAAGGCTTCCTGTTTTCCAGCTCGGTGCTGGCGGTGGGTCTGGTGGTGCTGGTGGCCATCATGGCGTTCACCGTGATTGTCTGGGGCCTCGGCGTGGGGCCGGTGTATACCAACTGACAAGCTTCACCCCCGAGAAAAACAAGATCTGCCAATACAGGCCGCCGCAAGGCGGCCTTCTCGTTTGGCGGATGACCATTCGGCAGGTCAGCGATTCGCAAGTCAGGAACGTTGCGGCATACTCGACGCCTCTGGAGATCCATCAAGCATGCCCGAGCAACTCAATACCCGCGTCGAAGACTGTTACCAACTCGCTGAAGCCTTTTTCAAACGTCATTTCCAACGCCCGGTCGTCAGCCTCAAGCTGCGCGGGCAAAAAGCCGGTGTCGCGCATCTGCACGAGAACCTGCTGCGCTTCAACCCGCAGCTGTACCGGGAAAACACCGAACACTTCCTCAAGCAGACCGTGGCCCACGAAGTCGCGCACCTGATCGCCCATCAACTGTTCGGCGACCGCATCCAGCCGCACGGCGAGGAGTGGCAACTGATCATGCGCGGGGTTTACGAGCTGCCGCCGGATCGCTGCCACACCTACGCAATCAAACGCCGCAGCGTGACCCGCTACATCTACAAATGCCCATGCGCCGACAGTGATTTTCCGTTTTCGGCGCAGCGTCATAGCCTGGTGCGCCAAGGGCGACGGTATTTGTGCCGTAGATGCCGCAACACCTTGGTGTTCAGTGGTGAGATGCGGGTGGAATAGCCGGTTTTTGTATTGCCCCAACTGGCCCCTTCGCGAGCAGGCTCGCTCCCACAAGGGGAACGCATTTCAAATGTGGGAGCGAGCCTGCTCGCGAAGAGGCCGGTACAGACGCTAGAGAATTACCTTGGCCGCCCGCAATTGAGCAATCCGCTCAGCACCAAACCCCAACTCCCCCAACACCTGCTCAGTATGCTGCCCCAACCCCGCCCCGACATGCCGCGGCGCCGGCAGCGCTTCGGAGAATTTCAGCGGACAGGCAATCTGCGCCTGGGTCGTACCGTCGCCACGCGGCACCTGGGTCACCAGTTCCCGCGCCTGCAACTGCGGATGTTGTACCGCCTCGCTCAGGTTCAAGACCGGCTCGACGCAGGCATCGACTCCGGCGAACAATTCACACAACTCGGCAAAGTCGTGCTTCTCGAATTCGACTTTCAACGCGTCCTTTAATAACCGTTGCTGCTCGGGTTTCGGCGACAAGCCCTGCGCCGCCAGCTCCGGCCGGCCCAGCGCTTGACACAGCAGCTGCATGAACCCCGGTTCCAGACTGCCCACCGACAGCCAGCGCCCGTCGCGAGTGCGGTAGTAGTCGTAAAAGCTGCCGCCATTGAGCATCTGTTCTTCCCAATGCGGTTCCTCGCCACAGGCCAGATAGCCGGCACCGGCCATGGCGTTCAGGCTGAAGGCGCAATCGGTCATGCTCACGTCCAGATGCGTGCCCTGCCCGGTCTGCTGCCGGGCGATGACCGCCGCCAGCAGGCCGATCACCCCGTGCAACGATCCGCCCGCCACATCCGCCACCTGCATGCCCAGCGGCAAGGGCCCGCTGTCGGCGCGGCCGGTGTAACTGGAAAGACCGGCCAGGGCGAGGTAGTTGATGTCATGTCCGGCGCGATCCTTGTACGGCCCGGTCTGGCCGTAGCCGGTGATCGACACGTAAATCAGCTTCGGGTTGATCGCCTTCAGCGCCTCGTACCCCAGGCCCAGACGCTCCATCACACCGGGACGAAACTGCTCGAGGACGATGTCGTAGTCGGCCAGCAACTGCCTGACCACCTCCAGCGCCTCAGGCTGTTTGAGGTCCAGCGCCAGACTGCGCTTGTTGCGATTGAGGTAAGCGTGGCTGGCTGACACACCTTGATCATGCGGCGGCAGCACCCGCAGCAGATCCATGCGCGTTGGCGATTCGATGCGCAGCACTTCGGCGCCCATGTCCGCTAGCAACAGCGAGGCGAATGGCCCTGGCAGCAGGGTCGAGAAATCCAGAATCTTCAGTGAGGCCAGCGGCGCGGACATGGGCGATCTCCTTGGGCGATGCACCCAGCCTAGGCAGCGCTGCCGCACACGGCAATCACCGGATGCATCAGCGACAGTGACCGTAATGCTCAAATCGCAGGCAATAAAAAACCCCTGTAGCGAGGGGATTCATCCCCGATGGACTGCGCAGCAGTCCCCTTCTATCTAAGAAGGGGCCGCTTCGCGACCCATCGGGGATGAATCCCCTCACCACAAGGGCTCTCAGACTCCAGCATTACACTGGAGCCAATTCAGATTACTTGACGTTGCTCGGAGTAGCACCTTCAGCCACACCCAGGTCATCTTCCGGACGGGTATCCGCGATACCGCGACCGCCCGAAGCCAGCTCGGATTGCAGCACGTCGGTGTCCAGCTCTTTCACCCACTTGGCAACCACGATGGTCGCGACGGCGTTGCCGACTAGATTGGTCAGGGCGCGGGCTTCGGACATGAAGCGGTCGATACCGAGGATCAGCGCCAGACCGGCCACCGGCAAGTGACCGACTGCCGACAGAGTGGCGGCCAGCACGATGAAGCCCGAACCGGTCACACCGGCGGCACCTTTGGAAGACAGCAGCAACACCACCAGCAGGGTGATCTGATGGGTGATGTCCATGTGCGTGTCGGTGGCCTGAGCAATGAACACCGCAGCCATGGTCAGGTAGATCGCAGTACCGTCGAGGTTGAACGAGTAACCGGTCGGGATCACCAGACCCACGACGGATTTCTTCGCGCCCAGACGCTCCATCTTGATCAGCATGCGTGGCAGTACCGATTCCGAAGACGAAGTACCGAGTACGATCAGCAGCTCTTCACGGATGTAGCGGATCATCTTCAGCACGCTGAAGCCGTGCATGCGGGCGATGGCACCCAGCACGATCAGGATGAAGGCCAGGCAGGTGATGTAGAAGCAGGCCATCAGTTGACCCAACTGCACCAGCGAACCGACACCGTAAGCACCGATGGTGAACGCCATCGCGCCGAAGGCACCGATTGGCGCGAGCTTCATGATCATGTTGATGATGTTGAACATCACGTGGGCGAAGCGATCGATGAAGTCGAGGATCGGGCGGCCGTAGTCACCCAGGCGATGCAGGGCGAAACCGAAGATCACCGAGAACATCAGCACTTGCAGGATGTCACCGGTAGCGAACGCGCCGACGATGGTGGTCGGGATCACGTTGAGCAGGAAGCCGACTACGCTCTGGTCTGCACCTTGCTGCACGTAGGTCGCGACTTTCGAGGCATCCAGGGTGCTGACGTCGATGTGCATGCCGTTGCCCGGCTGCACGATGTTGACCACGATCAGGCCGACCAGCAGGGCGATGGTAGAAACGATTTCGAAGTACAGGAGTGCATAACCGCCGGTCTTGCCGACCGACTTCATGCTTTGCATGCCAGCGATGCCGCTGACCACGGTGCAGAAGATGATCGGGGCGATGATCATTTTGATCAGCTTGATGAATCCGTCACCCAGTGGCTTTACCGCCACACCGAACTGCGGGTAGTAGTGACCAAGGGCAATACCGATGATGATCGCGACGATCACCTGGAAATACAGGGATTTGTACAGTGGCTGACGAGTCGTCATTGCAAGTGTCCTCAAGCGTCCCGCGGGCAACATCCATCTGTTGGGCGCAGAACCTGAATTGCGAACCCTCCTGCACTGGAGGGATTTGTTGTTGGAGCGGCGCTATTCCCGCGGGATAGACGCACACTTCTGTCGCTCTTATCGCAAACGCCGTGCCACTTTGGTGCAATTCGCTGCAAGCCTTTTGATATCAGGGGATGCAGAGTATTTTTTGTCACTGCCCGGTGACGCCAGTGTGGCGGATTTCCGCCAAGTCAGCGGATCTCGTCCTACAATTTGGCGGAAATCCGCCTTGTTGCCCTGCGCATGCCCCGGCTACCATCCGGCGCTTGAGGAAGGATCTGCCGCTTATGCGCGAACGTACCATCGCCAGTCATTTCGCCCGTGCCGCCCTCGGTGGCGCACGCCGTTCGGGGTTCGACTATGCGCCGCTGCTTCAGCAACTTGGGATCAGCCCCGAGTTGCTCGATGAACCTCGGGCGCGCATCGCCCCGGAGCAATTCACCCAGTTGATCCAGAGTCTGTGGCTGGCGCTGGATGACGAATACCTGGGCTTTGGCAACGCGCCGAGCAAGCCCGGCAGCTTCGCGATGATGTGCCACGCGCTGATCCACTGCCGCAATCTGGAGAAGGCACTGCAACGCGGTTTATTGTTTTATAGCCTATTCCCCGAGGCTCCGCGTCTGAGCCTGAGCCGCGAAGACGAATGGGTGCGCCTGAGCCTTGATGACTCGCAGTTATGGGACCCGGATCACTTTCTCAGCGAGAGCCTGCTGGTGATCTGGCATCGCCTCGGCAATTGGCTGATTGGCCAGCGGATTCGTCTGAAGCAGGCCACCTTCAGTTATCCGAAACCGGCGCACGGTGCCGAGTACGACCTGCTATTCCCCTGCCCTTTGGTGTTTTGCGCCCAGCAGAGCAGCCTGCTGTTTCACAGTCGCTATCTGCACATGCCGCTGTTGCAGGACGAACGCACCCTCAAGCACTTTCTCGAACGCTCACCCGCCGACCTGCTGTCGCGCCCGGACGACGGCGACAGCCTCAGCAGTCGCCTGCGCCGCTTGCTCAGCCGCGACAGTGCGCACTGGCCGGACCTCGAAGCCGTGGCCGCGCAGCTGCACATCAGCCCGCAAACCCTGCGTCGGCATTTGCGTGAGGAAGGCAGCAGTTTTCAGGAATTGAAGGATCAGTTGCGCCGCGACATCGCGATCTATCATCTGGGACGGGCGGATCTGTCGTTGCAACAGATTGCCGAGCAGTTGGGGTTTTCCGAGCCGTCGGCGTTTCATCGGGCGTTCAAGAAATGGACCGGGCTGACACCGGGGGCTTATCGGGCGCAGGAGCAGTAAGACCTGCGGTGAACTGACTGGCGCCTTCGCGAGCAGGCTCGCTCCCACATTGAACCCTCTGTGGGAGCGAGCCTGCTCGCGAAGAGGCCGGCAAGGCCTGCGACTAAACCGCAGGAAACTGAATCCTGAACGCCGCCCCGCCCATCGGCGAATCCCCGAGCATCAGCTTGGCGTTGTAGCTTTCGATGATGTCCTTGACCACCGCCAGCCCGATGCCCTGCCCCGGATGCTGGCGATCCAGACGTTCGCCGCGCTCGAGGATCCGCGCGCGCTGATTCGGCGGCACACCGGGGCCGTCGTCTTCGATGCACAACTCGATGCCGGCGAGGGTCTCGCGCACGCTGATGCGCACTTCGCCCAGGCACAGGCGATAGGCGTTTTCCAGCAGGTTGCCCATCATCTCCAACAGCGCGCCCTGTTCGATCGGCACGTAGCAGTGCTCCGGCAGATCAAACGCCACCCGCACGTGTTTGTCGCGGTAGACCTTGTCCAGCGTGTCGCACAGGCTTTTGAGCACCGGTTGCAGCCGCACCTGATGGCGCACCAAGCCGCTCTTGCGCAGGCTGGCGCGCTGCAGTTGATAGCTGATCTGCTGACTCATGCGCTCGATCTGGGTTTGCAGCACCCAGGCCTGATCGCGATCTTCCGGGCGTTGGGCCATGTCTTCACTGACCCCTTGCAGTACCGCCAACGGGGTTTTCAGGCTGTGCGCCAGATCATCGAGGGAGTCACGGTAGCGGCTGCGCTGCTGGCGCTCACTGTGCAGCAAACGGTTGAGCGAGCCGGTCAGGCGCAGCAGTTCGCGCGGGTGCTGTTCGGTGAGGCTTTCACGAGTGCCGCTTTCGATCTCGTCGAGTTCCTGACTCAGCCGGCGCAACGCCTTGAGGCCCCAGGTCAGGCCGATCCATAACAGCGCCAGCAGCACCAGCAATGCGGCGCCGAAGCCCAGGTAGAGATTTTCGCGCAGGCCTTCGAGGGTGTTTTCGTACTCACGCACCGGTTGCAGAGCGACGATGCTGAACGCGGCACTTTTACCGCCGAGCAGTTTGACTTCGACGTCGTAGACGAAGAACTCCTGGCCATTGCTCTCGCGGATCCGTGCGAACTCATTGCCCATACCGTCGTAACGCGGCTTGTAGTTGATCTGCTCTTCCTGCGTGCCTTTCGAGCGCCAGACCAGTTTGCCTTCGCGGTCGTAGATGTAGCCGAGCAGGCGGTTGTCGGTGAGATTGAAACGCTCATCCGGCAGCTGCGCCGGCATCACCAGATGGCCGCTGTCGACGCGTGCCGCCGAGATCAGCGTGGTGACGTCCGAGGCCAGGCGCTGCTCGATCGAGTCCTGCAGCGCCAGGCTGAACGCGCCCTGCATGGCCGGCAGCAAGCCGAGCATGAACAACACCGCCAACGTGGTGGCGGCGAGCATCAAGCGAACGCGAAGAGAACGAATCAAGTGCAGCGCTCATTGAACAGGTAGCCAAGACCGCGCACGGTGTCGATCGGCTTGAACCCGCCCGGTCCTTCGAGCTTGCGGCGCAGACGGCCGACCAGCACTTCGATCACGTTCGGATCACGCTCGTCATCATCCGGATAGAGCTGTTCCATCAGGCGATCCTTGGGCACCACTTGCTGGTGGTGGCGCATCAGGTATTCGAGGATGCGGTATTCGTAGGCGGTCAGTGCCAGCGGCTCTTCATCCAGCGACGCCTGCTTGCGATTGAGATCAAGCAACAACGGCCCGGCGACGATGGTCGACTGGGTGAAGCCGCTGGAGCGACGCAGCAAGGCATTCAGGCGCGCGTCGAGTTCCTCGAACTGGAACGGCTTGACCACGTAGTCGTCGGCACCGGCGGCGAGGCCTTCGACCTTGTCCTGCCAATTGCCGCGCGCGGTGAGGATCAGGATCGGAAAGGTCTTGCCGCTCGAGCGCAACTGCCGGATCAGGTCCAGACCGCCCATGCCCGGCAGCCCGAGGTCAATCACCGCCAGATCGAAGTTGAACTGCCCGGTCTGGTACAGCGCCTCTTCGGCATTGGCCACGGACTCGACCACGTGACCGCTCTCCGTCAGGCGGGTTTGCAGGTGATGGCGCAACAGCGCTTCATCTTCGACGACCAACAGTTTCATTACGCTCTCCCGGGTAAATCAAAAACTCCAACAACGCACCTGTGGGAGCGGGCTTGCTCGCGAAGGCGATGTATCAGCCAACATTGTTGTCGACTGATAGACCGCTTTCGCGAGCAAGCTCGCTCCCACAGGGTCTAGAACGAACCGCGCTTTAGAAAGCGTAGTTCGCCGACAGGTAAGTCTGGGCGCTGCTGGTCAAGTCCAGCGAGCCTTGCTTGCTGCCACCGCTTTCTTTCATTTCAGTGCTGGCGTTGCTCATCAGGTAACGGTAACCGAGTTCCACCGAAACGTTCTGCGCCACTTGTTGCAGCACACCGAACTGGCCACCGACGGCGTAACCGATGTCGCTGTCACGGCTATAGCCCGGCGAGTCCTGAGTCAGCTTGGTCAAACCGGCCGTTGCACCACCGAACAGTTTGGTGCTGCCGCCCACTGGATAGAACAGATCGTAGCTGCCCAGCAGGTTTTCCTGGCGCAGTTTAATGCCATTGTGCGAACCGGACACATTGTCGTAGGTCGCGTAGTAACGACCTTGCGAGTTTTGCTGACCGAGGCGCACGCCGTAGGTGTTGTTGCCGTCGATTGCGCCGCTGGCGTCAGGGTGGCCAAGGTTGTCGTTCAGCGCGTGGGATTTTTTAACCTTGTCACTGGTCTGGCCAAAGGTCAGGCCGGCGAAGTTGCTGGTGTCATCGGCATGTGCCGCAAGGCTGGAGCCCAACAAGGTAAAAGCCAGCAGCAGTTTGTTTAGACGATTCATCGCGTTTCCTCTTTCACAGTGCTGTTTGGGTATGGCGCAAGGTTACTGACCCGCCCCTGTACCTGCCCTGAACACTCTCTGAACCTGCGCTGAATCAAATCGACTAGGCTGTCCTGACCACTTTCGATAAGGAGACCGACCATGCGCCTGTTCCTCGCCCTCGTCTTGCTCGCCGCCAGCAGTCTGGCCAACGCCGCGATCAAGACTCAGGAGATTCCCTACCAGAGTGCCGACGGCACCAAGCTGATCGGCTACTACGCCTATGACGACGCGATCAAGGGCAAACGCCCGGGAGTCGTCGTGGTGCATGAATGGTGGGGCCTTAACGATTACGCCAAACGTCGCGCCCGCGACCTCGCCGAACTGGGCTACAGCGCGCTGGCGATCGACATGTATGGCGAAGGCAAGAACACCGAACATCCCAAGGATGCGATGGCGTTCATGCAGGCCGCGACCCAGGATGCTGCGGCCTCCAGCAAACGTTTCGAGGCCGGGTTGAACCTGCTGAAAAAGCAGCCGCAGACCGACGTCAATAAAATCGCCGCCATCGGTTACTGCTTCGGCGGTGGCGTGGTGCTCAACGCCGCGCGTCAGGGCGAGCCGCTGGCGGGCGTGGTGAGTTTCCACGGTGCGCTGGCGACCACCACCCCGGCGACGCCCGGCAGTGTGAAGGCGAAGATTCTGGTCGAGCACGGTGCGCTGGATAGCATGGTCACCCCGGACAACGTCACCGCGTTCAAATCTGAAATGGACAAGGCCGGCGCCGACTATAAGTTCGTCAGCCTCGACGGCGCCAAACATGGCTTCACCAATCCGGATGCCGATCGCTTGAGCCATGGTGAACACGGTGGCCCGGATATCGGTTACAACAAGGCGGCCGATGAAAAATCCTGGGCGGACATGAAGGCGTTCTTCCAGAAAATCTTTGGCTGATCAGATAGATTGCAGCGCGGCCTTCGCGAGCAGGCGCGCTCCCACATGGGAATGCGTTCCAAATGTGGGAGCGAGCCTGCTCGCGAAAGCCGCACCGCCGATCTCGACCTTGCCCCTGCGAATCGGCAAAATGCCCGCCATGAATTCCAGCCCGACCCTCCCCGCCTGCTGCACCCCACTCGACGCCCATTGGCCGTTGCCCAACGTGTTGCCCGAGACCGTGCTGCTCAGTACCCGTTTCGACCCGAAGCAACTGCTCGGCGATGACTTCCAGCGCAGCGCCATCGAGCCGCCGCCGAGCATTCAGCGCTCGGTGGCCAAACGGCAGGCCGAGTTTCTTGCCGGACGAATCTGCGCCCGAGCCGCGCTGCAGCAACTGGAAGGCTCAAGCGTGATTCCGGCGATTGGCGAAGACCGCGCACCGGTGTGGCCGGCGCATATCTGCGGCTCGATCACTCACAGCACCGGACACGCGGCGGCGATTGTCGCCAACAAGCGGCACTGGCGCGGCTTGGGCATGGATCTGGAAAACCTGCTCGAGACCGAGCGCGCCGAACGCCTGGCCGGAGAGATTCTGACGCCGCCGGAGCTGCAGCGCATGGCCGCCGGTGCGCGGGAACAACTGGCGTTACTGGTGACCCTGACGTTTTCGGTGAAAGAGAGTCTGTTCAAGGCGCTGTACCCGATTGTGCAGAAGCGTTTCTACTTCGAGCACGCCGAGGTGCTGGAGTGGACGGAGCAGGGTCAGGTTCGATTGCGTCTGCTGACTGACTTGTCTGGCGACTGGCGTCATGGCACCGAGCTGGAGGCGCAATTTGGGGTGCAGGATGGGCAGTTGTTGAGTCTGGTCAGCATTCCGGCCTGAGGATTTTCAGCGCCGGTGCTGGCCTCATCGCTGGCAAGCCAGCTCCCACAGGTTTCAGGAGTGCATCCAAAATCTGTGCTCACTACGGACACTGTGGGAGCTGGCTTGCCAGCGATTGGGGCTGGCAAAACCACCACAAAACTCAACTGCGCTCCTGATTCCTCGGCCAACTCAGACTGAAACAAGCCCCACCCAGACTTTTGCTCTTGTTGATCAGCGCCCGACCGTCATGCCAGTGAATGATCCGCCGGACAATCGACAGCCCCAGCCCATGCCCACCAGAGGCCCGGGTGCGGCTGTCATCCAGACGCAGGAACGGCGTGAAGATCCGCTCCCACGCCGACTCCGGTACGCCCGGCCCGTCATCCTCGACATCGACCCGGCAGCGCAACTGCCCGACCTGATAACTCACCGTGACGTTAGAGCGTGCATGGCGCATCGCGTTGCTCACCAGATTCTGCAACGCCCGATGCAGGAAGCGCGGCTCGGCTTCGACCCAGGCGCCATCGTTGTCCGCCGCTGACAGGCACAACCCGCGCTGCACCGTGACCTCGGCACGCAACGGCGCCAGTTCTTCGATCACCTGATTGACCAGCGCATCGAGGTCGATGCGTTGAAAGGTCAGCGCTGGCGAACCCTGCTCCAGCCGCGCGTAAGTGAGCATTTCGTCCACCAGCTTATCGAGATCCTCGATGTCGTGATCCATGCCCTCGCGGTACTTCTCCAGCGCCTGCGGGGTGGTGGCCGAGCCGATCATCTCCAGACCGAAGCGCAGGCGCGCCACTGGCGTTCGTAGTTCGTGGGACACCGCGCGCACCAGCTCGCGCTGGATCGCCAGCAACTGCTGCAAGTGCTCGGCCATGCCGTTGAACGCTGCTGCCAGTCGCCCGACCGAGTCAGCTCCGCGGGCCGGCACGCGGGTTTCCAGGCTGCCTTTGGCGATGCGTGTGGCTGCGGCTTCGAGACCGCGCAGACGCCGCTCGAGCTGACGCACCAACAGATAAACGATCAGACCGATCAGGCTCAGGCCCAAGGCAGCGATCAACACCAGCCATTGCGGCGGATATGGATTCATCTGATACAGCGGGCCGATCTCCAGCACCCACGGCGTGCCGACCATGCCGGCAAACACCCGGATCGAATCCCCGCCCTTGCCAAGCGCCATCACCGTATCGCCCTCGGACACGCGACGGCTCTGGTCTTCGTCCATGTCGGCCTCGTTGACCGTGACCAGCCGCAGATCAAAACCGAAGCCTTTCTCTTCCTTTAACTGCGCCAGTCGTTTGGGCTGTTCGCCGACCGGCACCCGTACCAGTTCATCGGCCAACAGATAAATAGTCGCGCGGGCCAATTGCTCGCTGATCTGTTGTACGTCACCGGTCAGCAGCAGCTGTTCCTTGTCGCTGACCAGCCGATAGACTCGCGCCGCATGCGGGCCGGTCTGCTCCACCAAGGCCTGACCGCGCTGCACCCGGGCGCGCTGAGAGAGATCCAGATCGGTCTCGGAAAACTTCTTCAGCGCCAGCGGAATCCCCAGCAGACGCTCCCAGACCAACAACGCCCGATGGCGCTCGGTTTCGTTCATCGGTTGCAGGTTGTCGGCCATCAGCGAGAACGTGCCGTGGGCCAGGCGCTCGCGGTATTGCTCGCTGCGCACCTGATTGAGCAGGTGCAGTGCCAGCACACCGAGCACCGCCACCAGAATCAGCGCCGCGCACATGCCGCCATAGATGCGCAGGAAGATCGAGTTCACAGCGCCAGATCCACACACGCTTCAGGGACGAACAGATAGCCTTTGCTGCGGATGGTCTTGATCAGCCGCGGATGGTCGGGGTCATCACCGATTTTCGGGCGGATGCGCGAGATGCGCACATCGATCGAGCGATCCTGGCCGTCATAGCCGATGCCGCGCAGCGCAGTGAAGATTTCTTCGCGAGAGAGGATTCGCCCGGCGTTCGACACCAACAGCCAGAGCAGGTCGAATTCGGCACTGGTCAGTTCGATGCCGCTGTCGCTGAGCCAGGCTTCGCGCAAGGCGTTGTCCACCACCAGCGGGCCGAATTGCAGGCGACGGCTTTTTTCCGCGATCGGTTCGGCGCTGTCACTGCGTCGCAGCAAGGCCTGAATGCGCGCGAGCAACAGCCGTGGACGCACCGGTTTGCACACGTAATCGTCAGCGCCTAGGTCGAGACCCTGAATCTGGTCAGCGTCGTCAGTGCGCGCGGTGAGCATCAGGATCGGCCCGTCGTAACGGTCGCGCACCTTGCGGCAAATGCTCAGGCCGTCTTCGCCGGGCAGCATCAGGTCGAGGATCACCAGATCCGGCTGCTCCTTGATGATCCGCGCCGCCGCCAGCGCGCCGTTGCCTTCGATCTCCACGCGCAATCCATTGGCTTGCAGGTATTCGCGGGTGAGTTCGGCCAGACGCTGGTCATCCTCGACTATCAATACCTGCCAGGCTTCTTGCTCCACCGGTGACCTCTGCTTGCTGTTTTTATTAATAAAGGAAGAACCGTGCGACGCAGCACAATCCATGTGGGAGCGAGCCTGCTCGCGAATGCGTCGGCAGGTTCAGCATCAATGTTGGCTGATCCAACGCTTTCGCGAGCAGGCTCGCTCCCACAGTTGTAGATTCTCCCGTCTTTTTGTCATCTTTCGGGAGGATAAGAATGGGTAAACACCGCCCGATTGTATAAACGGCGTACAGCCAGAACACAAGTCGGCAAATGCGTTCGGACAAGGCGGTTTTTTGTGATAGGGTTCGCGCCCTTAAAAATCCGCTGAAGCGTTTTTCCCAAGTGAAAAACAGTGACAAACGGTCTAGCTCAGCAGGTTCGCGGCCTACACGGGAATTCCTGGTTTCTTACACAATTTACGCACAGGTTTATCCACAGCTAGTACGTTGCAAGCCCTCTCGAAACGCATTATCTTGTAGCACGGCGCGAGGAGAGACCCTACATATAGGGTTTTCCGCTCAAACGCCCAACCACATTTCGGACCTGAAACTCAAGCGCTTATTGCCAGTTTCCGGTTGAACCAAGCAAGTTTTTCAAAGCCCAAACCGCACTTGCGGATGGCGCCGTTTTTCAGGTTGGAAACGACCGGAACGGTACGGGTGTTGCAGTCATTACTGTCATCCGGGAAGGAATCCGGCTCGAGCCCTGGCTCGCAGCCAAAAACTTCGGCAAGGATGCGGCGTCATTAGCCTTTTTCCTACTGGTCCGAAGTTGTTATGCCCGACGCCCGTCGGTTGTAGTGCTTCGGACCAGAACGGTGAGCACCATGATGGTGCCCAAACAAACATAGAGAATGTGGAGATCACCCCCCATGCAAACCGACACAACTCGCGAGAACCCGCAGGGCACCTTGCCGCAGGCCGCCGATTCGAATTCGGATCTGGCCGCCACCGCGCCTGGTCAACTGCGCGTGATCAAGCGCAATGGCACTGTCGTTCCTTACACCGATGACAAGATCACCGTCGCTATCACCAAAGCGTTTCTCGCAGTTGAGGGCGGCACCGCTGCCGCTTCGTCGCGAATCCACGACACCGTTGCCCGCCTGACCGAACAGGTCACCGCGACCTTCAAGCGTCGCATGCCGTCGGGCGGCACCATCCACATCGAAGAAATCCAGGACCAGGTCGAACTGGCCCTGATGCGTGCCGGCGAGCAGAAAGTCGCTCGCGACTACGTGATCTACCGTGACGGCCGTTCGAAAGAACGCGCTGCCCACGCTCCGGTAGAAGCGGCTGTCAACGCACACCCGTCGATCCGCATCACCCGCGCCGACGGCAGCCTCGCGCCGCTGGACATGGGCCGCCTGAACACCATCGTCACCGAAGCCTGCGAAGGCCTGGCTGAAGTCGATGGCGATCTGATCCAGCGCGAAACCCTGAAAAACCTGTACGACGGCGTGGCCCTGAACGACGTCAACACCGCACTGGTGATGACCGCGCGTACTCTGGTTGAACGTGAGCCGAACTACTCGTTCGTCACCGCCCGCCTGCTGATGGATACCCTGCGTGCCGAAGGCCTGGGCTTCCTGGGTGTGGCCGAAAGCGCCACTCACCACGAAATGGCCGACCTGTACGCCAAGGCGCTGCCGGCTTACATCGCCAAAGGTATCGAGTTCGAACTGCTGAACCCTGTGCTGGCCTCCTTCGACCTGGAAAAACTGGGCAAGGCGATCAACCACGAGCGCGATCAGCAATTCACCTACCTGGGCCTGCAGACCCTGTACGACCGTTACTTCATCCACAAGGATGGCGTGCGTTTCGAACTGCCGCAGATCTTCTTCATGCGCGTGGCCATGGGCCTGGCGATCGAAGAGAAGCAGAAAGAAGACCGTGCGATCGAGTTCTACAACCTGCTGTCCTCGTTCGACTACATGGCTTCGACTCCGACCCTGTTCAACGCCGGCACCCTGCGTCCACAGCTGTCGAGCTGCTACCTGACCACCGTTCCGGACGACCTGTCGGGCATCTACCACGCGATCCACGACAACGCCATGTTGTCGAAATTCGCTGGCGGCCTGGGCAACGACTGGACCCCTGTGCGCGCCCTGGGTTCGTACATCAAAGGCACCAACGGCAAGTCGCAAGGCGTGGTTCCGTTCCTGAAAGTGGTGAACGACACCGCTGTAGCCGTTAACCAGGGTGGCAAGCGCAAAGGCGCTGTGTGTGCCTACCTGGAAACCTGGCACATGGACATCGAAGAGTTCATCGAACTGCGCAAGAACACCGGTGATGATCGTCGTCGTACCCACGACATGAACACCGCCAACTGGATCCCTGACCTGTTCATGAAGCGTGTCTTCGATGACGGCAAGTGGACCCTGTTCTCGCCTTCCGAAGTTCCGGACCTGCACGACCTGACCGGTAAAGCCTTCGAAGAGCGCTACGAGTACTACGAAGCCCTGACCGAGTACCCGGGCAAGGTCAAGCTGTTCAAGACCATCCAGGCCAAAGACCTGTGGCGCAAAATGCTCTCCATGCTGTTCGAAACCGGCCACCCATGGCTGACTTTCAAAGACCCGTGCAACCTGCGTAGCCCGCAGCAGCACGTCGGCGTGGTTCACAGCTCGAACCTGTGCACCGAGATCACCTTGAACACCAACAAGGACGAGATCGCCGTTTGCAACCTGGGCTCGATCAACCTGCCGAACCACATCGTCGACGGCAAGCTGGACACCGCCAAGCTGCAACGCACCGTGAACACCGCCGTGCGCATGCTCGACAACGTGATCGACATCAACTACTACTCGGTGCCGCAAGCGAAGAACTCCAACTTCCGCCACCGTCCGGTCGGTCTGGGCATCATGGGCTTCCAGGACGCTTTGTACCTGCAGCACATCCCTTACGGTTCCGACGCTGCCGTCGAGTTCGCCGACAAGTCGATGGAAGCGGTCAGCTACTACGCGATCCAGGCGTCCTGCGACCTGGCAGACGAGCGCGGCGCGTACGAGACCTTCAACGGTTCGCTGTGGTCCAAAGGCATCCTGCCCCTGGATTCGCAACAGATCCTGATCGAACAACGCGGTCAGAAGTACATCGACGTTGACCTGAACGAAACCCTGGACTGGGCACCGGTTCGCGCCCGTGTACAGAAAGGCATTCGTAACTCCAACATCATGGCCATCGCACCGACCGCGACCATCGCCAACATCACCGGCGTATCGCAGTCGATCGAACCGACCTACCAGAACCTGTATGTGAAATCGAACCTGTCGGGCGAATTCACCGTGATCAACCCGTACCTGGTTCGCGACCTCAAGGCGCGCGGTCTGTGGGACTCGGTCATGATCAACGACCTGAAGTACTACGACGGTTCGGTTCAGCAGATCGAGCGCATCCCGCAAGAACTCAAAGAGCTCTACGCGACCGCGTTCGAAGTGGACACCAAGTGGATCGTTGACGCCGCCAGCCGTCGTCAGAAGTGGATCGACCAGGCCCAGTCGCTGAACCTGTACATCGCCGGCGCATCGGGCAAGAAGCTCGACGTGACCTACCGCATGGCCTGGTACCGTGGCCTGAAAACCACCTACTACCTCCGTGCCCTGGCCGCGACCAGCACCGAGAAGTCGACCATCAACACCGGCAAGCTGAACGCTGTTTCCAGCGGCGGCAACCACGGCGACGATTCGGTTCTGGCAGCTCCGGCCGGCCCAGCGCCAGTGCCAAAGGCTTGCGCGATCGACGAGCCGGATTGCGAAGCTTGCCAATAAGCTGAGCCGGGTCAGGCGTCGCGAGACGCCTGATGCTTCCAGGCAAAAGAAAACCCCCGACAGACTTCTGGTTTGTCGGGGGTTTTCTTTTGTCTGCCAAACACCAAGGCTCTAATGAACAGGGTTCAGCCGATACAAAAAAGGCCCCTTCACAGAAGGAGCCTCCTTATTGGTGCTTACTATCGGCAGCCGCCGTTATTGTAAGGACCGGCAACACGAACCCAGCCACTGGCTTGTGGAACGTTGCTGCACATAGTACGGCCGGTCGAAGCCGACTGATAAAGCCACCAGGAAGCCGGTGCAGCTTGAACAACGACTGCACCCAACAGCAAACTTGCGGCCAAAGTCAGACCAAAACCCATACGCAGCGACATAACGATCTCCATTTCAAATAAACGTCTCAAACGGTCGTCAGCGCAATAACTTCATAGATCATCATCTTGCCGACACAACCAGAGACAGCAGTAAGAGTGTTGCAAACCGAACACCCATCATTCATCAAGGCCCTGACGAAAGAGCGCGCACCTTACATTGCGAAACAACTAAAAACAATAAATAAAACCCCCACAACCAAAACTATTTATTAATTAAATCAACTCAAAAAAAATCAACAACCAGGCAAAGACCTACAACATTAATTGCATACAAACCACTGACCCAAATCAAAAAATACGCTAACTAAAACCAGACACGCGGCACAATCTTCCTTAATTAAAAACAACATCCCAATAAGCTAACGTTTGTCTGCGCAATAAATTAACGCGCGAAGCCTCCGCCCAGCGCCAGGTACAGTCCCATTTGCGCCTGCAGTCGCTTGAAGCGATTCTGCGCCAGTGAAATTTGCGCGGCACGCCGGCTCTCTTGCAGATCCAGCCACTCCTTGATACCCGTTTGCCCGCTGCGATAACGAATTTCGGCCAACCCTTCGGCTTTCATTGCGGCGACCAGAGCCTGCTCTCGCCGCCCCCCCTGATCAGCCAACTGCACTTGCGCCGACAGGGCGTCTTCAACTTCCGCCAGCGCGATATAAAGGCTCTGACGAAAGTCGATTATCGCCGCCTCATAGTCCACCGCCGATATACCCACTGTGTACTTGCGAACATTCCATTGCACAAACGGCAGACTGATACCAACACCCAATAGACCGACAGGGTTATTGAGCACTTGGCTTAACTCTCGACTACCGCCAGTAGCCAGACCGCCCGTCAGTGTGAACGAGGGATAGAAACTGGCACGCGTTGCGTCATAGTTCGACAGCGCCTGGCGCAATCGCCATTCAGCCGCCTGCAAATCCGGACGTCGATCAACCAGATCAGCCGGCAAGCCTGCCGGCACACTCGCCAATGCCGTCGAAGGTAATTGCACAAGTTCTGCAAACCGATGCTCGGGTGCCTGATCAAAGACAATGGCCAGTGCGTTGCGCGCCACTTCAAGTTGCTGCAAATAGTCACTCAATACAGCACGCTGCGTGGCCAACACCTGCTCGGCTTGTGCCTCTTCAAGACCCGTCGCCGCACCCGCCAGATGTTGAGACTGCACCAGTTGCAACGTCTGCTCGGCGTACCCGATACTTTCCCGCGCAGACCGGACCAGTTCGTTGAACAGGCCGATCTGCCAATACAGGCGCGCCGTCGTACCCACCAGGCTCAGCGCGCTGGCACGCCGGTCAAAGTCAGTCGCCAACAGCGCCCATTGCCCGGCATCGCGCGTACTCGCCAGTTTCCCCCACAAATCGACTTCGTAACGCACCGTCGCGCTCGTGGAAAATCGACGCTGGCTTGAATTGTCTCGATGTAGATTCCTGCTCCAGTCCGCCCCCGCCCCCACGTCCAGATCGGGCGTGATATTGGTGCCGGTGAGCCCTGCCTGAAGCGCTGCCCGACGCACTCTGAGCGCAGCAACTGCAAGATCGTTATTGCGCGCCAGGGCGTCGTCGACCAAGGCGTTCAGACGTGGATCATCAAACGTTTCCCACCATCGCTCTCGCACACTCAATGAGCGCTCACGGGATGCGTCGCCAAACCAGAAGGCCGGCGTCTTCACTTGCGGTTGACGATATTCGCTGTGCAGCAGAGCGCTGCAGCCGCCCAACAACAAAGGCAATGGCAATGCCCAGATCCACTTGCGCTTGGTGTACTTCATTCTCTGGACAACGCCTGAATTGGATCAAGCCGGGCGGCATTGCGCGCCGGGATATAACCGAACAACACGCCGACCAGCAGCGAACACAAACACGCTGAAATCATGGCCAAAGCCGTGAATTCCATAACGATTGTCTGCACGAAATAGCCGAACACCTGGCTGATCAACAACGAAAGCAGGACACCCAACAAGCCCCCCAGCAGACAGACCAGCACCGCCTCGATCAAAAACTGCTGCAGGATGTCCGTGCGCCGCGCGCCGACCGCCATGCGGATGCCAATCTCCCGGGTGCGCTCGGTGACCGACACCAGCATGATATTCATCACGCCGATACCACCAACCAACAGTGAAATGAGCGCCACCGCAGAAATCAGCAGGGTCAGTGTGTCTGTGGTTTTCTGTACGATTTTAAGGATGCTGTCGCTGGAACTGAGGAAAAAATCCGCGCGCCCATGACGTGCCACCAACAATGTTTGCAGTGCTTGCTCTGCTGCTGGACTGGCAACCTGCTCCCTGAGCCGAACCTTGATCGAATTGAAATGGCTCTGCCCCAACAAGCGCCCCATCACCGTCGTATAAGGCAGATAGACCTGCAGGCTTGGCCCTGAAAAACCGTCATCGCGACTTTCCATGACCCCTACCACCGTGCAAGGCAGGCCGCCCACCAGGATCACTTTGCCCAGTGGTTGCTCCCAGTCCTTGAACAGCCGTTGTCGCGTATTGTGATCAATGATCAGTGTCTGGCCGCGGCGCATCACATCGCTGGCACTGAACACCGCACCCTTGTTCATGCGGATGCCCATCACCTGGAAGTAATCGTGGCCGACACCATTGACGGTGGCACTGACATGCAGATTGCGATAGCGAATCGTTCGGCTGCCATTGACCATCGCCGAGACACTGTCGACCCAGGACTGCCCCTGGATGATCCGCAAATCCACAGGTTGCAGGGTGCGGATCGAGGCGGCCTGCTCATCCCCCCAGTCCTTGCCAGGATAAACATCGATGGTATTGGTGCCCATGGCGCTGATATCGCGCAGTACTCGGGTCTGCGCGCCCTGCCCCAAAGCGACCACCGACACCACTGAGGCGATGCCGATGATGATCCCCAGCATGGTCAGCAATGTACGCATACGATGGCTGCAGAGGGAAACCCAGGCCATCTTGAAAGCCTCGCTGAAGCGACGCCACTGCACCGCCGCTACTTCGCGCCCCTGATCTTGCGTACTTTCACCAGCCTCGGCGACCTGCGCCGCAGGCACTTTTCGGCTGGCATTCGATTGATCCGCGACGATCTCTCCGTCATGAATCTCGATAATTCGGTCAGCGTGCTGCGCCACCTGCACGTCATGGGTCACGATAATAATGGTGTGGCCGCTACGGTGCAGTTCACGCAGGATGGCCATTACCTCTTCACCACTGCGTGAGTCCAGCGAGCCGGTAGGTTCGTCAGCCAGGATCACCGCGCCACCATTGATCAGCGCACGGGCAATACTGACCCGCTGCTGCTGACCACCGGAAAGCTGCCCCGGCCGATGCTGCAGGCGCTGCCCCAGCCCCAGGCGTTGCAACAATGCCCTGGCCTGTTGCTGACATTCGATAAACGACTGGTCGGCGTAAATGGCCGGCACCTGGACGTTGGCCTCGGCGCTCAAATGCGACAGCAAATGAAAGCGCTGGAAAATGAACCCGAAATGCTCACGACGCAATGTCGCCAGCTCATCGCTGCTCATACCGGCCATGTCGAGACCGTTGATGCAGTAGCGACCGGCGGAGGGACGATCCAGACAGCCGAGGATATTCATCAGGCTGGACTTTCCGGAGCCGGACGGACCGATAATCGCCACCATTTCTCCGGCGCCAATGGTCAGATTCACGTCCCGCAACACTTGCGTTCTGGCCTCGCCATCAGCGAACCAACGCTGCACACCTTCAAGGGACAATAGCGGCTTGGCCGGCAACACGTCGTTCATCGCATCCGGCGTCAAGCCGCGAAGATCGTTCGCGCTGCTCATTGAGGCTCCGGCTCTTCGCCGAGGACAACTTCGTCATGCTCCTTGAGACCGTCCAACACCTGAACATTAAGGTCATTGCGCAAGCCGGTCTTGACCAGCACCGTCTGCAACTGACCATCAACCAGTCGACGCACTTCATAGCGGCCATCCGCGGCACGCTTGCCCAACGCAGCCACCGACACCGTTGTGGCTTTTGGCGCAGAAGCGAGCAGCACACTGACCTGCGCCGTCATTGATGTGCGCAACGAACGATCGTCATTGGGCACGTCAAACAGAGCGTTGTAGTACACCGCTGCGTCGGCACCGCCAGCAGTCGAGCCACCGCTACCCTGCATTGTGTCCTGCCGGGCAATGGACTCTGGCGCCGGTTCTACCGCCCGAATATGACTTTCAAAGCGCCGATCCGGATCGCCCAGGATACTGAAGGACACCGCCTGGCCTGGCTTGACTCGAACCACATCAGCTTCAGATATCCGCGCCTCGACCGTCATCCGGTCCAGTCGGGCCAGGATCAGCAAAGTCGGGACACTTTGCGCGGAAACGACGGTCTGCCCCTGCCTCGTCACCACGGCAATGACTTCTCCGTCCATCGGCGCACTGATACGCGTATAGCCAAGGTTGACTTCGGCGATGCGGATTTCTATCTCCGCCTGGGATATCTGCGCAGCCAGGGATGCCAGTTCGGCTCGTGAGCTTTGCAATTGCGCTTCGGCTATTTCCAGATCGGCCCGCGATCCGGCCTCACTGGCAACCAGACTTTGCTTGCGACGAAAATCAAGTTCGTACTGGCGAATCAGCGCCTGTCGAGCCTTATATTGTGCCCGGACACTGAGCAATGCTGCCCGTGACTTGAGCAATTCGTTCTGTGGCAACAACGGGTCAATCTCGGCTAGCAGCTGACCTTGGCGCACTGTATCGCCCAACCCGGCCTTCAGGCTCTGGAGTTGCCCGTTGACCTGTGCGCCAACACTGACTTGCTGGAAAGGCTTGACCGTACCACTGGCCAATACGGTTTCTTCAAGATCCTCGACGGTGACGGTCGTGGTCAGATATTTCCTTGGCGTGGCGCCCCAGCCCTGCCCCCCTATAAACCAGACCAGCAATGCACTGACGAACAACGTCCCGAGGACGATTCGGGAGCGAGAGAAAAAAACCATGGAGTGATCGTTACATCCCTGTCTGTGGTTGGGCGAACCGTTCATTGGCGCCCGGGTGTTGCCTGAGCAAGCGCATGAATACGCCCGCACAAATACGATTGCCGCAGACGAGTGGCCCCGGCGCGCGCATTAAACAAGAAAGCCCCTCAAAGAGGGGCTTTCCGTTACAGCTTTTTACAAAACATCGATATCAGGTCATCTGAATGATGGTTTGCATGATGGTGCTCTGGGTCGAAATGGTCTTCGCGTTCGCCTGATAGTTGCTCTGGCCCTTGATCAGGTCTACCAGCTCGTTGGTCAGGTTAACGTTCGACTCTTCCAGCGAGTTGGACTGGATGGAACCCAGGGTACCGGTTTGCGGAGCGTCATAACCCGGGATACCCGAGGCGAACGTTTCCTTCCAGCTCGTTCCGCCGATCGCTTGCAGGCCCTGCTCGTTAGTGAAGCTGGCCAGCGCAACCTGGCCGATGGCCTTGTTCTGGTTGTTGCTGAAGTTGGCGAACAGGGTACCGGTACCGTCGATGGTCAGGTTGGTGATCTGGCCAGTAGCATAGCCGTCCTGTGTCGGGATCGAGCGGGCGGTGTCGGCGTTGTACTGGGTAGTCTGCGCCATCGAAATGGTAATGCCGGCCGTGTTCGCGGCGGCACCGTTAGGTTTGAAGGTACCGTTGACCACGTTACCCGGAACCCAGCCGCTGAGCTTCAAGTCGCTGCTGATCACCGGACCAGGCAGGGTGCTGACCTGAGTCAGTTTGCCAGCGGAGTCAAACGTCATGGTCGAAGGTGTCGGCGCGGTGACCTTCGGATCGCTACCGGTAGCGTCCGGGTTACGCCCGTCTACCAGGGTGTAGACCTTCCAGGTGTTGGCACCGGTCTTGACCACGTACTGATCCATCGGGTGCATGTTGCCCTGACTGTCATAGATCGGCGTGCTGAACGATTTAGTGTAGGTCGCGAGGTTGGTCGGGTCGAATTTGCCGGCCGGCGCTGTGTCGTCGATCACCGGAGCGGTCGAGTCCAGGTTGATGGTCGACGTCACCAGCGAGGTGGACTTTGGCGCCAGGTTCGAGGTGTCGATCTTCAGGTCGGTCAGTACGCCGTTAATGACCTTGCCGTTGGCATCCACGCCGTAGCCCTGCAGACGCGAGGTGTAGTCGGTGTTGGTGATGTAGCCTTTATCGTCGACCTTGAACGTACCGGCCCGGGTGTAGGAGATCGAGCCGTTGTTGCTCATGGTGAAGAAGCCCGAACCGTTGATGCCCATGTCCAGCACGTTACCGGTGTTGTTGATGTCACCCTGGGTGAACTGCTGGGATACGTTGGCCAGACGCACACCGTTGCCGATGACCTTACTGCCGGTACCCAGGCGAGTGGCCGAGTAGACGTCTGCGAATTCTGCACGGGACGATTTGAAACCGGCGGTCGCGACGTTGGCGATGTTGTTGCCGGTCACGTCCAGTTGTTTGTTGGCTGCATAGAGACCGCTAAGGCCGATATTGAAAGACATATTCCACTCCTTTGTGCCGGTTAGTCGGCTCTATATACCAATGGTTTGTACTTTGGACAGGGCGACGGTGCCCTTGCCGGACAGGTTGAGCATCAGCTCGCCGCCGGTCTGGCTGATGGTCACGCTGTTGACCGTGGCTGGCAGGTACGTTGCCAGGTCGGTCGCGGTGCCATTGATCGATGCGTTGGCTTTGACGGTGTAGGTTCCGGCCTTCACCAGATTGCCGTCTTTGTCCTTGCCGTCCCAGGTGAAGCTCGCGCTGCCTGCGGCGCGACTGCCCAGATCAATGGTTCGCACGATCGCGCCGCTGCTGTCGGTGATGGTGACCGTGCCGCCGGCAATCGACGACGGCACGGTGGCCGAACCGGTCATGCCCTTGCTCGGGTCGTCCATCTGCACGCTGTTGGTCTGCACGATCACGTTGCGACCGACCAGCGACGACGCCTGCAGCGCCTGCGACGAGTTGTAGTTGCCGGCCAGCGAGCTGACGGTGCTGTTGAGGGTGGTAATGCCCTCAAGGCTGCTGAACTGCGCCAACTGCGCCACGAAGGCACTGTTGTCCTGCGGATCGAGCGGGTTCTGGTTTTTCAGCTGGGTGACCAGCAGTTGCAGGAACGCATCCTTGCCCAGCGCCTGGCCGCCGGTGGCGCTGTTGGTGGCCGAAGCAATGCCACCGGTGGTCGAACTGGTCTTTTTCGACGAGTTCGCCAGGATGTCATTCATGCTCAGGCTGCTGGTGGTATCGGTAACGCTCATGGCAGTCGCCCCTTATTACTGACCGAGGGTCAGTACCTTCTGCATCATGGTTTTGGCGGTGTTCATCATTTCGGCGTTGGTCTGGAACGAACGGCTCGCGGAAATCATGTCAGCCATTTCTTCCACCACGTTGACGTTCGGGTAGTAGACGTATCCTTTGGCGTCAGCGGCCGGATGGTTCGGCTCGTAGCGCGCTTCGAGGTTGCTCTGGTCTTCGACCACGCCAAGTACCTGCACGCCCTGCCCTGCGGCGTCCTGGCTCTGGAACAGCGAGTTGCTGCCAGTGTTCTGGCCGCCCTGGAACATGGTGGCGAACACCGGGTGACGGGCACGGTAGGTCTGGTCGATGCTCGACGAAACGGTTTCGGCGTTGGCGATGTTCGAAGCCACGGTGTTCAGACGCGTGGTTTGTGCGCTCATGCCGCTGCCGGCAATGTTGAAAACGCTGGACAGGGACATGGATTACTCTCCGCGCAGGGCTGACACCAGCCCTTTGAATTTGCTGTTGAGCAGGGTGAAGCTGGCCTGGAAGCCGACCGCGTTTTCCGCGTAGTTCGACTGTTCAAGCTGAGCGTCCACGGTGTTCTGGTCGATCGAAGGCTGCATCGGCGTGCGATACATCAGCGACTCGTCGCCATTGCCCAGGCCTTCAGCTTCGATGTGACGGCTGTTGGTCATGTTCAGGGCGATGGTGCCGTTGGCGTTCTTCTGGGTCTGTGCTTCAAGCACTTTGGAGAAGTCCAGATCCCGAGCCTTGTAGTTCGGGGTATCGGCGTTGGCGATGTTGTTGGCCAACACTTCGGCACGCTGGGCGCGGAAGCCCAGTGCCTTTTCGTGAATGCCGAGCGCTTTATCGAAGCTGATGCTCATGTCGGGAACCTTCGGGTGACCGGTTTTTCGTACCTGAGCTTTAGCAAGCGCCGTGCCAAACAGAACAACCCCCATAAACCGGGGCTTTGCGAGGAGCCGGCAAAGCGGCAATGCCAGAAAAGCGGCAACCGGTTTCCGCTGGCTGCCGCTTTTCTGCCGCTTGTAACTGGCAACGACTATCCAATGTGGGAGCGGGCTTGCTCGCGAAGGCGTCGTGTCAGTCGACATTTGCTTTGACTGGCATACCGCATTCGCGAGCAAGCCCGCCCCCACATTGGATTGTTGTAGGCTCAGGGAAATCATCAGGCATAAAAAAACGGGAGCCCCCTAAGGACTCCCGTTTTTTTTATGCCTGCCGCTTTTGAATCACTTCGCCTGGTAAATGATCCCCGGGCTGCACTGGACCATCTGGTAATGATCCGGCAAACCGTTCAGCGCTTCGGACGCGCCAAGGAACAGGTACCCGCCCGGCTTCAATGTGCTGTGAATGCGCAACAGGATGTCTTTCTTCACCTCGGCGGAAAAGTAGATCAGCACGTTGCGGCAGAACACGATGTCGAACTTGCCCAGACTGGCGTAGCTGTCGAGCAGGTTGAACGAACGGAATTCCACCCGGTTCTTGATCGGCGCCTTGATCACCCAGCGCCCCGGCCCTTTCGGGTCGAAGTAGCGCTGCAGACGATCGGCGGACAAACCGCGGCCGATCGCCAGACTGTCGTACTCGCCGGTCTTGCAGTTGGTCAGCATGCTGCCGGACAAGTCCGTGGCAACGATCTGCACGCCCATCTTCAACTGACCGAGGTTGCTGCGCTCGAACTCGTCGATCGACATCGACAGCGAATACGGTTCCTGACCCGACGAGCACGCCGCCGACCAGATCCGCAGACGCTGGTTGGGACTGGCCTTGATCGCCTCGGGCAGCACCTTGTTCTTCAAGACTTCAAACGGATAGGTGTCCCGAAACCACAGGGTTTCGTTGGTCGTCATGGCATCGACCACCTGCTCGCGCAAACCGCTGCGCGGCTGGGTCTGGATGCGCTGTACCAGCTCACCCAGGGACTTGATGCCTTGCTGCTCCATCAGTTTGTTGAGACGGCTCGAGACCAGGTACTGCTTGTTTTCACCGAGCAAAATGCCACAGGCTTTTTCCAGGAAGACCCGGAATTGTTCGAAATCCAAATTACCCGTAGACAATGATGCCGCCTCTTAAATCGTGTTGACCGCCAGGGACAAAAGGTCCCTAGCTGATATCTGCTGCTTTGATCCGGTCGACTACCCGGGATGCCAGGTCATCAGGACGGAATTTGGCCAGGAAGTCATCGGCACCGACTTTCTTGACCATCGCCTGATTGAATACCCCCGACAACGAAGTATGCAGGATGATATGAAGCTTTTGCATGCGCGGGTCGCTGCGGATCTCCGCCGTCAGGGTGTACCCGTCCATCTCCGGCATCTCGATGTCGGAAATCATCATCAGGAACTCTTCTTCCGGCTTCTTGCCCTCATCGACCAGCTTGCGCAGGTAATCCAGCGCCTGCTTGCCGTCGTTCAGCGCCACCACTTCGACGCCGATCGTCTGCAGGCAACGCGTGACCTGCTTGCGCGCCACCGACGAGTCATCGACCGTCAGCACCCGCAGCGACAACGCCTTGCTCTGGGTTTCGACATCGACCACACCGACCGAAATCGCCTCGGGCGTCGGCGCCACTTCCGCCAGCACCTTCTCGACATCGATGATTTCGACTAACTGATTGTCGACCCGAGTCACAGCGGTCAGGTAGTGATCGCGACCCGTGCCCTTGGGCGGCGGATGGATCTCTTCCCAGTTCATGTTGACGATGCGCTCCACCGAGCGAACCAGGAAACCCTGGGTCTTGGTGTTGTACTCCGTGATGATCACGAACGGACTGTTCTTGTCTTTCAACGCCCCGGAACCGGTCGCCATTGCCAGATCAAGGATCGGAATGGTCGCCCCCCGGATATTCGCCACCCCGCACACGACAGGACTGGACTTGGGCATCAACGTCAGCGACGGGCATTGCAGCACTTCCCGCACCTTGAACACGTTGATGCCGTAGAGCTGTTGACCGTCGAGACGGAACAACAACAGCTCCAGGCGATTCTGCCCTACCAGTTGCGTGCGCTGGTTCACCGAATCCATTACACCAGCCATGCCCAGACTCCTACACCAACGCCAAGTGTTGTTGCGACGCACATTCATTGCTAAACGGCACGGCGCTTGCTTTTTAACTCGTATGAACGCTCAAACGACATTTTTCCGACGCCTGACCTCCCGCACCCGCAAAGCGCTGTGCGCGGTGTCTGCCGTCTGCTTCTTCTTCGCTGGCAGCCCTGCCGGTGCTGATACGGTTACCTTGCCTGACATGCTTATCGGCGTCACCCAGGGCTTTCTTGAGTTCACCGTAGAAGACTATCTGGCTACCAGTCAAACGGAAGGCCGCTACGAAATCGAGGTCAACCAGCTCGACCCGCGTATGCGCATGCCTATGTGCGACAAGGAATTGACAGCGTCGCTGGAGAGTCCGGCACGTCCGCTGGGCCGGGTTACGGTCAAGGTCCGGTGCGAGGGAAGCTCGCCGTGGACGGTGTTCGTGCCCGCTCAAGTCCGCCTGTTTCGCGAGATTGTCACCACCACTCGCCCGCTGAAACGCGCCGGAATTATCGAGCCGCAGGACGTGACCTTGCGTGAACGCGACATCAGCCAGATCAATCAGGGTTTCCTGACGTCGGTGGATGAAGCCATCGGGCAGAAATTGACCCGACCAACGGTCGCCGATCAGGTGATTACCCTGGTGCATCTGGAACAGGCTGAAGTGGTGCGCAAGGGTGATCAGGTGGTCATCATCGCCCGCAGCGGTACGCTCGCTGTGCGCATGCCCGGCGAAGCCCTGGCCAATGGCGGTTTGAAAGAACAGATCCGGGTGAAAAACCTCAATTCCAACCGGGTGATCAAGGCGCAGGTCATCGCGCCGGGCCAGGTGGAAGTGGCCATGTAAAACGCTCAGGCAGAAAACTGGCGCCGGCCTCGATGCTTCCCTAAACTGTGCCGCAGCAGAACACGCTTCGGCACATGCAGCTCATTGCAAAGTGAGCCTAAAGTTTTCCAGGGAATGGCCGAGAACATGGCAAGCGTCCAAATTCCCAGAGGTTTTTAACATGGTCATCGATTTCAGCCGTTTGAACAACTCCTCGTCACTTACGGGCAGTACACGTACCAGCAACGCCAAGGAAACCGCCGAATCCGGCACCTCCGCGCCGCTGAATACCCAGGCCGAAACGGCCAGTACCGCAAAAAGCGGGGAATCGGTACACCTCAGCAATGAGGCTCAACAGTTGCAGAAGGTCACTGACAAGCTGCGCGATCAGCCTGCCGTCGACAAAGCCCGGGTGGCCGAGTTGAAAGCAGCGATTGCCGATGGCAGCTATAAAGTCGACAGCAACCGTGTAGCCAGCAAACTGCTCAACTTCGAAGCCCAGCGCTAGGCTTTTGCCGGCGCCAGGCTTTTGGACGCTTAAAACCCAAGGCCAGCCATGCACGACACTAATTTATTGCAACTGATCACCGACGACTTTGCTCCAGCTCAACAATTGCTGGAGTTACTGCAAACCGAGTCCCTCGCCTTGCACGGTCGCGACATGCCTTTGCTCGAAGACATTCTGGCGCGCAAACAGGCATTGATCATTTTGCTTGAACAGCATGGCCGCAAGCGCAGCGAAATCCTCGCCAGCCTCAACCTGCCGCTCGACCGTCAGGGCCTGGAGCAACTGGCCAGCCACTCGAGCATTGGCGACCAGCTGCTGGCCCAGAGCGACGTGTTGACCGACCTGATTGCCCAGTGCCAGGCGGCGAACGTCAAGAACGGCCAGTCGATCCAGATTCAGCAGGCCGCCACGGCCAATCAACTGAAAATCCTCACCGGGGGCGAACCGCCAGCGTTGTATGACGCCTCGGGCACTTTCGCCAAACCCACCAAGCCGCGTACGCTCAGCCAGGCGTGAGCCATTCGATGTGCCTGCACTATCAACCCGCGAAACATGCTGGCAAAATGCTGGCTAGCCGTAGTCAAATTTTGTCTGGAGATTGAGAAAACGTGCCAAACGCCCTAAGCGCGGATGATAGTCCGCAGCCACCAAAGGTGCTGACCACGCCCCTGGAAATCTCCAGCAACCTGCGCCAGCTGCAAGAAAGCCACGATCCGCTGATCATCACGTTCCACGAGCGCAGCCAGCGCTTTCAGAGCTACCTGATCAAGGTCGACCGCGAAACCGCAACGATTGCCCTGGACGAAATGATCCCGCGCGATGGCGAGCGCTTTCTGCAGGCGGGCGAACCGTTCAAGGTCGAAGGCTTCCACGAGGGCGTGCGCATCGCCTGGGAATGCACCGGTAAGCTGAACATTGAAGAGTCCGAGGGCGATCGCTTCTACACCGGCGAACTGCCGACCGAAGTGGTTTACCACCAGCGCCGCAACGCCTTTCGTGCAGCCCTGAAGCTGACTGACCTGGTCAGCGTCGAACTCGGCGGCGAAAAGCTCAAGGCGCCGATCAACGGCAAACTGCTGGATATTTCCGCCACCGGTTGTAAGCTGCGCTTTGAAGGCGACATCACCGACCGCCTGCAACTGGGCCAGGTCTACGACCGCATGATCGCCACCCCGCTGTTCGGCAATCAACCGATCTCGGTCGAACTGCGTTATCTGCACTTCGAAGAAAAGCTCAACATCACCTTCGCCGGCCTGCGTTTCCACAACATCAGCGGCCAGGCGGCGCGCAACGTCGAACGCTTCGTCTATCAGTTGCAGCGTGAAGCACGCCGGTTCGATAAAGACGATCTGTAATTCCTACAGGCAAATAGAAAGGGCAGTCCTTGGCGGGACTGCCCTTTTTTATGCGCGATTGAATCTCGCGGCGACTGGAGATCCATTGTGGGAGCGGGCTTGCTCGCGAATACGGCCCGACATTAAAAATTGATGCTGGCTGACACGCCGCCTTCGCGAGCAAGCCCGCTCCCACATTTCAGGGTCTGGCACCACTGATGTCCGGCGTCGGTTTATCGCCCTCATCAGCCGGATCAGTTTCCACCGCCGCTTCAGCAGGCTGCACTTCGGGTTCCGGCTCCGGTTCTGGCGTAACCGTGGTCTGCATCTGCTCCTGCACCACCTGCTCATCCACTCGCGGATCGAGTGCTGCCACCAACGGCGAGCTGGACATGCTGTCCGGCATCGCCACGTGATGCAGCGGCGCGTCGTCGACCTGATGCAGATTGGTCACCGCTTTCGGGCGAATGCGCCACACCAGCACCAACGCAAAGAAGCTGAAGAACGCATACAGACTCTGGCTGCCAAACAGCTTCATCAGCACACCGGCCAGCAGCGGGCCGATGCTCGCGCCAACCCCGTAGGTCACCAGCAGCATCGCCGTCAGCGACACCCGGCGATCGCCCTCGACGTGGTCGTTGGAGAACGCCACCGCCAGCGGATACAGGCAGAACTGCACCAGCGAACACATGAACCCGACGACAAACAGAACTTCCAGCGGCACCTGCGGCAGGATCGCCAACGGCAACGCCGCCACGGCCAGGAACCCGGCAAAACAACGGATCAGCAGCGCCCGGTCATAACGGTCGGACAACCAGCCCAACGGCCACTGCACCAGCAGCCCGGCAAAAATGCAGCTACCCATGAACAGACCGACCTGCTCGGTCGACAGCCCCTGCTGCGACGCATACAGCGGCGCCAGACCGTAGAACGAGCCGATGATCAGACCAGCACCGAGCACCGTGCTCAACGATTGCGGCACGCGCTTGATAAAGAAGCGCGGTTCCATCGGTGCCGGATGCAGCGGCGCCGGGTGAATCCGGCGGGTCAGCGCCACCGGCACCAGACACAGGGCAAAACACAGCGCGACCAGCATCAGCAGCTCCAGGCCGAGGCCCGGATGCATGACCAGAATCAACTGACCGAGCACCAGCCCCAGATACGAAGCGATCATGTAGCCGCTGAACACCAGCCCACGCTGGTTGGCATCGGCCTGCTCGTTGAGCCAGCTCTCGATCACCATGTATTGGCACATCATGCCCAAACCGACGATGGTCCGCAGCACCAGCCACGCCGGCAGCCAGTCGACCAGGCCATGCCCGAGCACCGCCGCGCCGACGATCCCGGCACACGCCGAATACGCTCGAATGTGTCCGACCCGGGCGATCAAGCGGTGACCGATCTTGCCGCCCAGCACCAGGCCGAAATAGTTGGCCGCCATCAGCGCACCGACCCACAGTCCGTCGACATGGTCAGCGGCCAGGCGCAATGCCAGGTAAGTAGATAGAAGGCCCGAACCGATCAACATCATCAGCGAGGCGAAATACAGCGCTCGAAAGGATTTCCAGATTTGGCGCATCGGCGTTCCGAGCGGCTCCTTGCAGTGAGTATCGGGCTATCCAGACGATAGCCCGACGGCGACAGTTAGTCAGGCCTGGGCTGCTAGAACACGCCGTTCCCAGGGAGTGATTTCATCAAAGAAGCTGGTCAACTCCATGGTCTTCGAAGCGATGTAGCCTTCGATGAACTCCTGTCCGAACAGTTCCCTGGCCAATTGGCTACGTTTCAGACGCTCGAGCGCGGCATGCAAGGTACACGGCAGCGAAAGATTCTCCGGC
The DNA here is from genome assembly GCF_014200835.1 of Pseudomonas sp. JAI115. Classification (NCBI taxonomy): domain Bacteria; kingdom Pseudomonadati; phylum Pseudomonadota; class Gammaproteobacteria; order Pseudomonadales; family Pseudomonadaceae; genus Pseudomonas; species Pseudomonas sp. JAI115. Next base: position 78,837 of record NZ_JACHCY010000008.1, on the reverse strand, counting down.
ACTTCGAATTCGCCCTGAATCGCCGCAGTCGGTTCCAGCTCATGCTCGATGCCATGCAAGCCGGCGGCCAGACTCGCGGCAATCGCCAGATACGGGTTGGCATCGGCGCCAGGCAAACGGTTTTCCACGCGTCGAGCCACCGGCGAACTGGCCGGAATCCGCAACCCTGCGGCGCGGTTGTCATGGGACCAGCAGGCATTGTTCGGCGACGCATACGGGTGACACAGACGCTGATAGGAGTTCACGTTCGGCGCGAACAGCGCTGTGAAATCAGCCATGCCCGCCTGCTGCCCACCGATGAAATGGCGGAACATCGCCGTCGGCTGGCCATTCTCGTCACTGAACACGTTGTTGCCGGTGGCGATCTCGACGACGCTCTGGTGAATGTGCATCGAACTGCCCGGCGTGTGCGCCAGCGGCTTGGCCATGCACACTACGCTCAGACCATGCTTGAGCGCGACTTCCTTGAGCAGGTGTTTGAACAGGAAGGTCTGATCGGCGAGCAACAGCGGATCACCGTGCAGCAAGTTGATCTCGAACTGGCTGACGCCCATTTCATGCATGAAGGTATCGCGCGGCAGACCGAGGGCTGCCATGCATTTATAGACTTCGCTGAAGAATGGCCGCAGGCCATTGTTGGAACTGACACTGAACGCCGACTGCCCATCCTCGCGACGCCCGTCGAGGCCGACTGGCGGACGGAACGGCTGAGTCGGATCGGTGTTCGGCGCGAAGACGAAGAATTCCAGCTCGGTCGCCACTACCGGCGCCAGACCGCGTGCGGCGTAACGGGCGATGACTTTCTTGAGTTGGCCACGGGTCGACAGGTTGGAGCTTTCGCCGCTCAGTTCGTCGGCATCGCAGATGGCCAGGGCACGTGGCTCGTCGCTCCATGGCAGGGGATGGATCATGCTCGGCTCGGCCACCAGCGCCAGGTCGCCGTCATCGCTGCCGTAAAACCGCGCCGGCGGATAACCGCCCATGATGCATTGCAGCAGCACTCCCCGCGCCATCTGCAAACGCCGCCCTTCGAGGAAACCCTCGGCGGTCATCACCTTGCCGCGCGGCACGCCGTTCAAATCCGGCGTGACACATTCAATCTCATCAATGCCGGTCAGTCGCTGCGCGAGTGAACGCTGGCCATCGGTTGTCATGACGCAATCCTTGTTATTGTGCGAGCCGCAAGCGGCGACCCGTACAAAATAGGCTCCGGCTGTTCGGAATATCAAGCAGCGTCAAACAAAAACCCGAGTCACGGCAGATAAAGGCTGAACACCCCGCCACCCAATGGTCCGCCATTGCGAATCTCGGTGTGCCCGACCACGCCATTGCGCTGATGCAACGCAGCAATCCGGTTGGCGAAATACAGACCCAACCCGGTGCTGCCGCTGCCGTGATTGATGCCCTGCACGTAATCAGCCTGACGCTCGAGCATCGCTGCCGGGTAACCGTCGCCGTCATCGTTGATACTCAACACCAGTTGCCCAGCCTCGTCGCTGACGGTAATCAGCAGCGACTCGCGGGCATAACGAATCGCGTTGTTGACGCAATTGCCCAATACCGAGGCAACCAATTCGCGATCGAAGAAACCCAGCGGGCTCAGCGGATCAACTTCGTAGGTAGCAATGATCCCGCGACTGGCGAACACCTCTTGATGCGCGGCCAGTTGCGCCTCAATGAAATCATCCAGCTCGTGATACGCCGGTTGCAGCGGCAACTGGTTGACGCCGAGCTTGTACAGTCCAAGCAGTTGCACCAGCATGCCGTTGAGGTGGGCGAACTCGAAGTCGATCACACCCTGCTCCGCCCCACCGCGTTGCGCTTCGGGCAAGCGCGCCAACCATTGGCTGTGGGCCTGCATCAGCATCGCCAGCGAGTTCTTCATGTCGTGAACGGTGGAGGCGATCACCGTGGAGAAATCCAGCGCCTGCTCGTCTTGGTTCATTCGCCAAACGCCTTGCTTTTCAGCTTCTGATAACGCGCATAACGCGCGTCGGTGTCGGGCATCAGGCCGACCATTTTCAGGCAGGCCCGACATTCTTCCAGCTCCGCCGACGGCACACTGGTGTCGGTGCCGTGCAGCAGCGACTGGGCCATGTTCAGCGCGATACTGATGTTCTTCGGTTGCATCTTCAGCGCCTTGCGGAACACCTCTCGGGCCTCCACCAGGTTGCCGGTCTTGTACACGCGCACACCCTGCCGGTTGAGGTCGGCGGCGGCGTTGCTCGAACTGAGGATAGTCGGGTCGTCGGTGAGCTTGGCGATGTCTTTCATCACCGCCGGATCGTCACCGTAGATCTCCGCACAGCTCTTGAGCATCGAAGTGCCCGCCTCGGCCTGACCGAGCATCTGCAATTGCTTGGCGACCAGCAGCGCCGCTTCAGGGCTCATGAACTGTTCCATGCCGTCGAGGCGCATCAGTGCTTGCTCGGTAAGCTTGTCGGCGGTCTCGGCATCGTTGAGCAGCAGACTGGTGGCCTTCATCAGCCGCGCACGAATCTGCAGGCCGGGGTCAGACGGGTTCTCTTTGGCAACGGCGCTGAGCGTGGTGTTGATCTCCAGCCGCGTGCGCGTGTCGAGCCCGCGCTCACTGCCCTTGCTGATCAAGGCATGGGCCAGACCGAGGTTGCTTTCCGGGTCCTTGAAACGCGACTGCGCGCCCTGCGCCACTGCCTGACGATACGCCCGGGACGCGGTGTCGAAATCCTCGTTGGCCATCGCCAGTTTGCCGAGCAACGCCTGCCGGCGCACCGCCAGCGGCGACAAACGAATCGCCTCCTCCAGCACCCGCTGCGCGCCTTTGGTATCGCCCTCGGCGACCAGCACATCGGCCATGCCGTCGTACAGCGCCGGCATCATCGGGAACACTTTCAGCGCCTTTTCGTAAACATCTTTGGCCTGCGCGACTTGCCCACGTTTGAACAGCAACTTGCCCAGCCCGGCAAACGCCCACGGCAACGGCCGATCAGCAATGATGCTGTCGTAGAGGCGTTCAAGCGCTTCGTTCTGATTCATGTCGCGCAGCGCATCGGCGCGATAACGCAGGCACAGCGGCGAATAACGGATATCCTGCTTGCACAGCGCAATACAGGCATTGAGCACCTCGACCGGTTTACCGCGATCAAGGGCTTGCAGAATCGGTTTGAGCAACGTCTTGCGCTGCTCCAGACGCTCCAGGCGCTGCGCCAGGCCGGAGCGGTTGAACGGCTTGGTCAGGTAGGCATCCGGCTCATGCTCCAGGGCACTGAGCACCATCGCCTGACTGGTCTCGGCCGTGACCATGACAAACACCGCTTCATGGCTGATGAGCTTTTCCGACATCAAGTCTTCCAGCACCTGCTGGCCATTCTTCTTGCCGTCGCCGAGGTGGAAATCCTGCAGAATGAAATCGTAGGACTTCTGCGCACACATCTTCAGCGCCTGCTCGCCGGTATCGGCGGTATCCACATCCTTGACCCCCAGTTCGCGCAGCATCGAACGTACGGAACTGCGGAAATCCGAGAAATCATCGACGATCAGAAAACTCTTTTGGTGATACGACAGCATCGAGGATTTCCAGGCAATTGAAGTGAGGGCAATTTCAGGCGCGCAGATGATAGCTGCCGGCCAAATGCTATTAAGCGATTTCACGCGACTTTTAAGTCACCGAGTGGGTTATCGGCCACAAGTGACGTTCTCTGAAGCGGACACTTCAAGATTCCTGGCGCAGCGATTAACCTGCGCACCGACTCACCTTTCCCCCCTACAAGGTTTATCTCGTGTACATCAAAGGACGTTGCATCGTGTCCGCCTGTGCGCTGCTGTTTTTCCAGCAGGCGATGGCGGGTGGAATGGATTGTGCGAAAGCGGCGAGTGCCGTGGAGAAGGCTGTTTGTGCGGATAGAGGGTTGTATGAGCTGGATGCGCAGATGGGTGCGGCTTATCGGGAGCTGATGAAGATCTCCGGTGATAAGCAATCTGAACTCAAGCGCACACAACGGTTGTGGCTCAAGACACGTAATCAGTGCGAAGCGGGTATTGCTTGCCTTGAACAAAGTTATCGTGACCGGCTGAAATTATTACGGGCGCAGCAGATGGATGCCGTTGCGCACAGACCGACCGGCATCGACAAACAGGTTCTGGAAGGTCTGCAACGCAGCATTCAAGCGGCCAGCGAGGGCGGCAATCGCGAGGTGGCGGTTGAACGAGTGCTCGCTTCACTGGCTTTCAGCTCTGAAGAGACATCGTTTTCAGGCGACTCCGACAAAGAAAACCCCAGCGAGCAAACGCACTTTCCAGCTTCGATCCCCAAAGGCGTTACACCGGATGAATGGAAGGCATTGACCGCCACCGAAATCGATGCGGCAGCAGAAACCGGTCAAACCTCCTACTCGTTGCTGGACATGGACGGCGACGGGCAACGAGACCTGATCGTCCAGACTTACGCCGGTGGCACCGGCATGTTTACCTATGTGGAAACCTGGCGCCGAGACGGTGACCATTTTGTCAAAAGGTCTCCTGAGCCTGAAAGCGCGCTGTTCTATACCAATGATCGCGGAGCCAACCAGTCGGCGTACTGGATCAAGGCTCGGGGTAATATTTACCTCGCCTACCGCAACGGTGCCTACGGCGTTGATCACATCTACTTGCTCAATCCGTTGAAGATCAACCGTGAAGTGCCCACCGTGACGGTGCGATATGGCTACTACTTGAACGTGCCCACCACCCAACACAAGGATGACGGCACCAGCACCTTTGAGTTGGAGCCTGATCTGCGGCTAACGCTCAATCAGGCAATCACCAAGGCGAACGAAGCACGCCCCCCTAAACCGGACACTCAGCGCATGCCTATTTGCCCGATTCCTGCAACAGGCGCAGGCGATAGCGATTACTACAGCTACGGCCCGGTGCATTACTCGGTGGAAGATGTTTTCGACCTGCCGGTGATTATCGGTAATGAATGCTACATCGGAAAACTGGTTGACTGGTTTGGCAGCTACGACGAGAAACATGGCTTGTTTGCACAACTGGCACTGCGCAAACCGGACGTTGATGCAGATGGACGCAGTTACGAAGTCAACGGGCGCCGGCATGTGATCGAAGTCAGCACCTCAATTGGCAAGGCCGACGGCGGAGCACTGAACTGAGCCACTTATCACGAGCACGAAAAAGCCCCGCTAGATGATTCTGCGCGGGGCTTTTTTCGAACCGTTGCAAGGCTCTGAATGATGGTGTCCCAGGGCAGGTTCGAACTGCCAACCTTCCCCTTAGGAGGGGGATGCTCTATCCAATTGAGCTACTGAGACACTGAGTTATCGCGGCCGGAGACGGCGCGACGGACGGCGTGCATGTTAACGGCCAGCCCTTGATTTGTCATGTCGTCCGTGGGCTTTTTAAGTGTAGGCAGGCGCCTTGCAATGCTGCGGGAACATTTACCGTGCAATTTGCACTACCACAAAAAGCCATCATTGCAGAATGCAACCCTCACCCTGTGAAAAACCCTTCCAAATCCTTGTTTTTAAAGGACTTCACAGCGGTTAGACTGTTGGCACGACGGCTGCTTTGTCTGTTCTCATAACAGCACAAACGGAGTCCGCCCCATGAACAGCACTCTCCTGCTCGCAAACGCTATCGCACTGGCGGTTTTGGTTGGCTTTCATTTTGTTCCAGAGAGTGCTGAACCGGTGGCTCAGCGTATGCCGCATTATTTGCAGGTGCAGAAAGCGCCGCAGTTGGCGGTGCTGAGCGATCAGAGCGACTACGCGGCGCAGGCAGTCAATGAGCCTGAGCAAGCAATGCCGACGCGCGACACCGAACGTCTGGTTTTTTGAAATATCTTCAGGAGTACAGCATGTCCAGATCAGCCGCAGGATTTCTGATCCTCGCCTTATTGAGTGGCGTTGTGCATTTTTCGCTGTTCGAGGAAACCTCAGTCACCCTGCCCCTGATTGGCTGCGGCGTGTTTGCGGTGTTGTTTGTGCTGGCCCTGGTGGCCGGGCGCAGGATCAAGTTTGATCCGGTGCTGCGTTAAGACGGATCAAGCCCAGCAGTTGCTTGACGGCGTCCGCCAGGTCGCCCGAGTTGTCGATCAGATGCACGGGCAAGTCAGTTGCCCTTCTATCCTTGAACAGCGAATTGCGCGCCAGCCTTGCATCGATCTGCTCAGGCGTCTCCCGCCCTCGTCTGAGCAGGCGTTCACGCAAGACCTCATCCTTGACCGTCAGCAGTACCGGCAGCAGCGTCGGATAGCGCTCAAGCGCCTGACGCAGGTTGGCGCGTGAGCCGTTCACCAGCACAGATCGTCCAGCGCGCAACCATTCGTCGATTTCTGCCGGGATACCATAAGCCAGCCCATTGGCCTGCCAGGACAGCGAGAAATCCCCGGCTTGCTGGCGTCGCTCGAACTCTTCGGGCGTCACGCTGATGGCATCCTCACCCACCGATTCCGCTGATCGGGTAATCACTCTGCGGATGATTTCGCAGTTCAACTCGCGCAAAGGCTCTCGCGCAGCCTCGATCAGGCTGTCCTTGCCTGAGCCGGAAGGTCCCATCAGATAAATAAGCCTGCCATCCATCCTGAAAACGCCCTCCAACGGGTGTTTGCCCTAGTAAATCGGCAAATTGCCACTATCCTGTACAGGTAAGGAACAAGGATTGAAAGCCGCATAGCATGCACGTTCTGACGTCTTCGGACATCAACAGATGTGCACCCGGAAGCGGTCATTGATGCGGACCAAGGCAAAGTTTTCAAACCAGTCCGCATTTCTGATAATTGGTGCTGGCATTACGCCTTTACCCAGCTCAATATTTGTCACAGAATTGACGCCAATGATCTGGCAATTTTGAGGCATGATGCGGGCCTCTTAACAATTCAGGTTGAACCATTTGGCGCGGATGCTTGTCCTACCACACATCCTGCGGCCAATCCCGAGAACCGCTCCCCTGAACTAACCGGTTAAATATATGCGCCCATTGAAACAGGCAATTTATTCCAGCCGTACGGCTGACAAGTTCGTCGTACGTCTGCCAGACGGGATGCGTGAACGCATTGCCGAGGTGGCTCGCAATCATCATCGCAGCATGAACTCCGAAATCATTGCGCGCCTTGAGCAGAGTCTCATTCAGGAAGGTGCACTGGGCGAAGAGTTGAGCATGCGCCTGGACAGCCCGGAGCTTTCGCTGCATGAGCGTGAGCTGCTGCAACGCTTCCGTCAGCTGTCACACCGTCAACAGAACGCACTGGTGTCGCTGATCGCTCACGACGCCGAAATGGCCGCAGACGCGTCCTGAGCCACACCGAACATCTCAAGCCAGCTTAAGTGCTGGCTTTTTTTTACCCGGATTTTAATCACGACAATCCAAGGCCGACTTTGTGGTGAGGGGATTTATCCCCGACGGACTGCGCAGCAGGCCCTCTTCCGGGGTCGCTGCGCAACCCATCGGGGATAAATCCCCTCACTACAGATAACTACACAGGCACAAAAAAGCCCGCCATTTCGGCGGGCTTTTGCATGGCAGCGAATCAGAGCAGGAAGATCGTCGCCAACCCCAGAAAGATGAAGAAGCCACCACTGTCGGTCATGGCCGTGATCATCACGCTGGCGCCCATCGCCGGGTCGCGGCCCATCTTGGCCAGCGTCATCGGGATCAACACCCCCATCAGCGCCGCGAGCAGCAGGTTGAGGGTCATCGCCGCCGTCATCACCACGCCCAGCGACCAACTGCCGTAAAGCAGGTAGGCGACCACACCGATCACCCCGCCCCAGACCAGACCGTTGATCAACGCTACCGCCAGCTCCTTGCGCATCAGACGCGAGGTGTTGCCGGTGCTGACCTGGTCAAGCGCCATGGCACGCACGATCATGGTGATCGTCTGGTTACCGGAGTTGCCGCCGATACCCGCCACGATCGGCATCAGCGCCGCCAGCGCCACCAGCTTCTCGATCGAGCCTTCGAACAGACCGATCACTCGCGACGCGACAAAGGCAGTGATGAGGTTGATCGCCAGCCACGCCCAACGGTTGCGCAGGGATTTCCAGACGGAGGCGAAGATGTCTTCCTCTTCGCGCAGACCCGCCATGTTGAGGACTTCGCTTTCGCTCTCCTCACGAATCAGGTCGACCATTTCGTCAATGGTCAGACGGCCGATCAGCTTGCCGTTCTTGTCGACCACCGGGGCCGAGATCAAGTCGTAACGCTCGAACGCCTGAGCCGCGTCATAGGCGTCTTCGTCCGGGTGAAAACTCACCGGATCGCTGGCCATGACTTCAGAAACCTGTTTCTCCGGGTCGTTGACCAACAGACGCTTGATTGGCAGCACGCCCTTGAGCACGCCGTCGTAATCGACCACGAACAGTTTGTCGGTATGGCCCGGCAGCTCTTTGAGCCGACGCAGGTAACGCAGAACCACTTCGAGGCTGACATCCTCACGGATCGTCACCATCTCGAAGTCCATCAGCGCACCGACCTGCTCCTCGTCATAGGACAGGGCCGAACGCACGCGCTCGCGTTGCTGCTGGTCGAGCGTCTCCATCAGCTCATGGACGACGTCTCGCGGCAGCTCGGAGGCCAAGTCAGCAAGTTCGTCGGCGTCCATGTCCTTGGCCGCAGCCAGGAGCTCGTGATCGTCCATGTCGGCGATCAGCGTTTCACGAACGGAATCGGATACTTCGAGAAGAATGTCGCCGTCGCGATCAGCCTTGACCAGTTGCCAGAGCGTCAGACGGTCGTCCAGCGGCAAGGCTTCAAGGATGTAGGCAACGTCGGCGGAGTGCAGATCATCGAGTTTGCGTTGCAGCTCGACGAGGTTCTGCCGGTGAACCAGGTTCTCGACCCGGTCGTGGTGCGCGCCTTCCTGGCGATGAGTCAGGTCTTCGACGACCTTCTGGCGCTGCAGCAGCTCAACGACCTGAGCCAGGCGATCCTGCAGGCTTTCCTGGGTTTTCTTTACTTCGATTTCGGACATAGGCGAACTCCACTCCCAGCAGCGGGGCACGCCGGAAGGATCAATCAGTCAATTCATGATTGGTGAAACGGGCTACTGAGTAACTACTGGGTAAGTCCATGGAGGTTTTCCATAAGCCCCGGCGGGGCTGACGGGCGCAATGATACACCGCCTGACGGTTTTAAACGTTAAAAAATCGCGGTCGAAACAAGTGCTTGCGCGACAAAGTTGAGCGCTGTCCTGACCCGTGCAGATGCGACGACTCATTCTGAAAAGAAAACACACCGGCGTTGAAAAATGTAGCGACTACCCTTGAGCGTAGACCGTCATGGAGGACGTCGAATGCTATCCAGAACATCCCTTTTTGTAGTCGCCAGCCTGCTCTGCCTGCCACCCGCCGGAGCCGCCACCACCCTTCACCGCTGCGAGGCTGCCGACGGCGGCATCACCTTCACGACCCTGAGCTGTGCGAGCGACGAGCAGCTTTCAGAGCAACAGGTTCACCCCTACTCGCCCGGATCCGTCGTACCGATCATGCCGGAACACAACCATGAGGAAATATCCGGTATGACAATCAGGGGACGTGAACCGGGCATCGTTGGCCGCCTGGAGGACAAATGCGGCAACCTGATCGATGCCAGGCAGCGCCGCGCAGCGATCATCAATCAACGAGTGATTGCCGGCATGAGCCAACAGGATGTCGAGAGCGCGCTCGGCAAACCGGACAAGGTGAATATTCGAACGTCGACGACGAGCTATCGCTATGAGCTGAAACGAGGCCGCAGTGCTCAAGTCGATTTTGACGAGAAGGGATGCGTGAAAGGAAAAGCCAAATCGCAGGCAACAAAAAGCCCGCGTTAAACGCGGGCTTCTTGAATATGGTGCACTCGACAGGATTCGAACCTGTGACCGCTCGGTTCGTAGCCGAGTACTCTATCCAGCTGAGCTACGAGTGCATTTTGTGTTTTTAGACCAGATCACAACTGGTTGAAGCCGAGTTGCCTGTATTGCTACAAACGACTCTTAAATGGTGCACTCGACAGGATTCGAACCTGTGACCGCTCGGTTCGTAGCCGAGTACTCTATCCAGCTGAGCTACGAGTGCATTTGTGTTTTTAAACCAGACCACAACTGGCTGAAGCCGAGTTCTTATATCGCTATAAACAACTCTTAAATGGTGCACTCGACAGGATTCGAACCTGTGACCGCTCGGTTCGTAGCCGAGTACTCTATCCAGCTGAGCTACGAGTGCATTTGTTGCGCCGCATTATAGCCCGTCTAATCTCAATTCCAACCACTTTTTCTAATAAATTCAACAACTTACAGAAAAAGCCAGATTACAACGTACTAAGCAAATAATGGCGGAGAACGGGGGATTCGAACCCCCGACACCCTTTTGAGGTGTACTCCCTTAGCAGGGGAGCGCCTTCGGCCACTCGGCCAGCTCTCCGCAACACGGGGCGTATATTAACCACCTTCTTCCCCGTTTGCAAACATAAAAATCGATAAAAATTAATGGCTTGGTTCTTCGTCCTTCTCTTTCTTTATACGCAGGTAAATTTCCTCACGGTGCACGGCAACCTCTTTCGGGGCATTGACGCCGATGCGCACTTGATTTCCTTTGACGCCGAGCACGGTCACGGTGATTTCGCCATCACCGATAATCAGGCTTTCTGCGCACCGACGAGTCAGAATCAGCATACCTTTCTCCTCACGCATTTCATTTCAGGGACAACAGTCTGCAAAAAAAAGGCACCCGACCTACAACCGGAGCGATCGTAGCCCTACATGCCTGAGTATTGACCAGCGCGAGCAAAAGAACAGTTCAGGGCTCGCGCCATTCAAAAAATAAAGGGCGCGGTCAGACCGCGCCCTTCAGGTGACCGGATTACTCGCCCTGACGGGCCGGCGCATCCAGTTCGAAAGCCGTGTGCAGAGCGCGCACGGCCAATTCCAGGTACTTCTCTTCGATCACCACGGAAACCTTGATTTCCGACGTCGAGATCATCTGGATGTTGATGCTTTCCTTGGCCAGGGATTCAAACATGCGGCTGGCCACGCCTGCGTGGGAACGCATGCCGACGCCGACGATCGAGACCTTGGCAATCTTGGTATCACCCACCACTTCCCGGGCACCGATCTCGCGAGCGGTGTTTTCCAGCACGGTCTGTGCGGCCTGGTAGTCGTTGCGGTGCACGGTGAATGTGAAGTCGGTGGTGTTATCGTGCGCAACGTTCTGCACGATCATGTCGACTTCGATGTTCGCGGCACTGATCGGGCCGAGAATCTTGAACGCCACGCCCGGGGTGTCTGGCACGCCACGGATGGTCAGCTTGGCTTCATCGCGGTTGAAAGCGATGCCGGAAATGATCGGCTGTTCCATGGTTTCCTCTTCATCAATAGTAATGAGGGTGCCCGGACCCTCCTTGAAGCTGTGCAGTACGCGCAGCGGAACGTTGTACTTGCCGGCGAATTCCACCGCACGGATCTGCAGCACCTTGGAACCGAGGCTGGCCATTTCCAGCATCTCTTCGAAGGTGATCTTGTCCAGACGCTGAGCGACCGGCACCACACGCGGGTCAGTGGTGTAGACACCATCGACGTCGGTGTAGATCTGGCACTCGTCAGCCTTCAAGGCAGCCGCCAGTGCCACGCCTGTGGTGTCGGAACCGCCACGGCCGAGGGTGGTAATGTTGCCGTGCTCGTCGACGCCCTGGAAACCGGCGACAACCACCACGCGACCTGCTTTCAGATCACCGCGAATCTTCTGGTCATCAATCTGCAAGATACGCGCTTTATTGTGCGCACTGTCCGTCAGGATCCGCACCTGATTACCGGTGTACGACACCGCCGGCACACCGCGCTTGATCAGCGCCATGGCCAACAGGGCAATCGTCACCTGCTCACCGGTGGAAACGATCACGTCCAGTTCACGCGGAACCGGTTGCACGTCGCCACTGATTTGCTTGGCCAGATCGATCAGACGGTTGGTTTCGCCGCTCATTGCAGACAGCACAACCACCAGGTCATCGCCGGCATCGCGGAATTTCTTAACCTTGTCGGCGACCTGCTCGATTCTCTCGACAGTGCCGACCGAGGTGCCTCCAAATTTCTGTACGATCAAAGCCATTTCAAAGCCGCCTCTGCCCATGAAGGGCGCCCAATAATCACTCGAACAGCCGCCGGGCCCGCCACTAGACTGCGGGTCCGGCGGGCCGTCTTATAAACCCTGCTCGACGAATGGAACGGTCAGCGCCAGTGCGCCATCCAGTGCGCCGGCGTCAACACCGCCGCCCTGCGCCATGTCCGGACGACCACCGCCCTTCCCGCCCACTGCCGCAGCAGCCTGTTTCATCAAATCACCGGCTTTGAGTTGGCCAGTCAGGTCCTTGGTTACACCTGCAACCAGTACGACCTTTTCCTCATGGACACTGCCGAGCAGGATCACTGCGCGGCCGAGTTTGTTTTTCAGCTGATCGACCAGCGCCAGCAGCGCCTTGCCATCCTGACCATCCAGACGTGCGGCCAGAACCTTCACGCCCTTGACGTCGACTGCCGAGTTCGACAGATCGTCGCCCGCGGCGCTGGCAGCCTTGGCCTGCAACTGCTCGAGTTGCTTTTCCAGCGCGCGGTTGCGCTCCAGCACGGCCGACAGCTTGTCGATCAGATTGTCGCGGCTGCCCTTGACCAGGTTGGCCGCTTCCTTGAGTTGTTCTTCTGCAGCGTTCAAGTAGGCCAGTGCCGCAGCACCGGTGACTGCCTCGATACGACGCACACCCGATGCCACACCGCCTTCGCTGATGATCTTCAGCAGGCCGATGTCGCCGGTACGGTTGGCGTGGATACCGCCACACAGCTCGACGGAGAAATCGCCGCCCATGCTCAGCACGCGCACGTTGTCGCCGTACTTCTCGCCGAACAGCGCCATCGCGCCTTTCTGCTTGGCGGTTTCGATGTCGGTTTCTTCGGTTTCAACCGCAGAGTTCTTGCGGATCTCGGCGTTGACGATGTCTTCCAGCGCTTTGATCTGCTCCGGCTTGATCGCTTCAAAGTGGCTGAAGTCGAAGCGCAGACGCTGGCTGTCCACCAACGAACCCTTCTGCTGAACGTGCTCGCCCAGTACCTGGCGCAGCGCAGCATGCAGCAAGTGGGTGGCCGAGTGGTTCAACGAAGTCGCGTGACGCACCTCGGCATCGACGTGGGTTTCCACTGGCGCGCCGATGGTCAGGCTGCCGGAATCCAGCACGCCGTGGTGCAGGAAGGCGCCACCGGTTTTGGTGGTGTCACGAACGTCGAAACGTGCGTTACCGGCCTGCAGGAAACCGCAGTCGCCGATCTGGCCGCCGGATTCAGCGTAGAACGGCGTCTGGTTCAGCACGATCACCGCCTCTTCGCCTTCACTCAGGACGTCGACCGACTGGCCATCTTTATAGATAGCGACGATTTTTGCCGAACCGCTGGTGTCTTTGTAACCGGTGAACTCGGTGGCCACATCAACCTTGACCAGGGTGTTGTAGTCCAGACCGAACGAGCTGGCGGAACGCGCACGAACACGCTGGGCTTCCATTTCACGTTCAAAGCCGACCTCGTCGACGGTCAGGCCGCGCTCGCGAGCGATGTCAGCCGTAAGATCCATCGGGAAACCGTAGGTGTCGTAGAGTTTGAACACCACGTCGCCCGGCACCACGGTGCCTTTGAGTTCCAGCAGATCCTGCTCGAGGATCTTCAAACCGTGCTCCAGGGTCTTGGAGAACTGCTCTTCTTCGGCCTTCAGTACGCGCTCGATGTTGCTCTGCTGCTTCTTCAGTTCCGGGAAGGCTTCGCCCATCTCGGCGACCAGCGCCGCGACGATCTTGTAGAAGAAGCTGCCGGTAGCGCCCAGCTTGTTGCCGTGACGGCAGGCGCGACGAATGATCCGGCGCAGCACGTAGCCGCGACCTTCGTTGGACGGCAGCACGCCGTCGGCGATCAGGAAACCGCACGAACGAATGTGGTCGGACACCACTTTGAGCGACGACTGATCGCCGTTTTCGCAGCCGATCGCTTCGGCCGAGGCTTTGAGCAGGTTCTTGAACAGGTCGATGTCGTAGTTGGAATTGACGTGCTGCATCACCGCACTGATCCGCTCCAGGCCCATGCCGGTGTCGACCGACGGCGCTGGCAACGGATGCAACACGCCATCGGCGGTGCGGTTGAACTGCATGAACACGTTGTTCCAGATCTCGATGTAACGGTCGCCGTCTTCTTCCGGCGAACCCGGTGGGCCGCCCCAGATGTGCTCGCCGTGATCGTAGAAAATCTCGGTGCACGGGCCGCACGGGCCGGTATCGCCCATGGTCCAGAAGTTGTCGGACGCGTACGGCGCACCTTTGTTGTCGCCGATGCGGATCATGCGCTCGACCGGCACACCGATCTCTTTGGTCCAGATGTCATACGCTTCGTCGTCGGAGGCGTAGACGGTGACCCAGAGCTTTTCCTTCGGCAGTTTCAGAACGCCGGTCAGGAAGGTCCAGGCGAAGGTAATCGCGTCGTGCTTGAAATAGTCACCGAAGCTGAAGTTACCGAGCATTTCGAAGAAGGTGTGGTGACGAGCGGTATAACCGACGTTTTCCAGGTCGCTGTTCTTGCCACCGGCACGCACGCACTTCTGGCTGCTGGTTGCGCGGGTGTACGCGCGCTTTTCCTGGCCCAGGAAGCAGTCCTTGAACTGGTTCATCCCCGCGTTGGTGAACAGCAGGGTTGGGTCGTTGCCCGGAATCAAAGAGCTGGAGGCTACACGGGTGTGGCCTTGCTCTTCGAAGAAGCGAAGGAAGGCTTCACGGATTTCTGCGCTTTTCATTAGGTTCTTCCACGGAGGCTGCGGCCAAAGGCCTGTACGAAACGTCAACAGACGAAACGACGGCAAAGGGCCGCATTATATCGGCCCTTCGCGCGGGGTACAGCGTGTTTATACGATAGTAACGGTCAATTGGACGGCTAACGCTGTCACTTGCGCGAAAACTCGACGAATGTCGCGATCACTTGCTCGATTTGCGAGCGACTGACGTCCATGTGCGTGACCATGCGCAAGCGCGCTGCGGCGCTCAACTTGATTCCGCGTTCGGCGGCAAACGCCTTGAGCGCTTCGGCCTGATCGCCCATTTGCACGTACACCATGTTGGTCTGCACCGGCTCGACACTGAACCCGGCCGCGCGCAGGCCTTCGGCCAAGAACTGCGCGTTGGCATGGTCCTCCGCCAGGCGCTCGACGTGGTGATCCAGGGCATACAGCCCCGCTGCCGCCAGCAACCCGGCCTGACGCATGCCGCCGCCAACCATTTTGCGCAGACGACGGGCCTTGCCGATCAGTTGCTCAGTGCCACACAGCACCGAACCGACCGGCGCGCCAAGCCCCTTGGACAGGCACACCGACACCGAATCGAAATGTTGCGTGATCTCGCGGGCATCCACCCCGAGCTTGACTGCCGCGTTGTACAGCCGCGCGCCGTCCAGATGCAGGGCCAGACCGTGGTCTTGGGTGAATTGACGCGCGCGGGCCAGATACTCCAGCGGCAACACTTTGCCCTGCATGGTGTTTTCCAGCGCCAGCAATCGAGTACGGGCGAAATGGAAGTCATCCGGCTTGATCGCTGCCGCGACCTGATCCAGATCCAGCGAACCGTCGGCCTGCACCTCCAGCGGCTGCGGCTGGATCGAACCGAGCACCGCCGCGCCGCCGCCCTCATACTTATAGGTGTGCGCCTGCTGGCCGACGATGTATTCGTCGCCACGTTCGCAGTGCGCCATCAGTCCCAGCAGATTGCTCATGGTGCCGGTCGGCACAAACAGCGCGGCGGCGAAACCCAGGCGCTTTGCCAGTTCCGCCTCCAGACGATTGACCGTCGGATCTTCGCCGTACACATCGTCACCGGTGGCCGCCGCCGTCATCGCGTCGAGCATGGCAGGAGTCGGTTGGGTGACGGTGTCGCTGCGAAGATCGATAACGCTCATGAACCTGGCCTCTGGTCAGCAGGGGAAATCCCTTTTCGAAGGTGAATTACTGCGGTCATGGCGCCGATTAATCAACCCTTGGCGCAAGAATTCTCGCCACGAGCATTCAAAAAACTCGATAGCAATCATCACAAAGGCGCAATGCACCGCTCGCCGATCTGTGATAAAAACGCTGCGCCGCCCGAGAAAGGGCGGCAAAAACGTTCTCAGGGCGGGGTGCAATTCCCCACCGGCGGTAATTGCGCGCAATGCGCATAGCCCGCGAGCGCTTGGCGACGAACACGGCAAAGGCTGTGATCGGCGACAAGGTCAGCAGACCCGGTGTGATTCCGGGGCCGACGGTCATAGTCCGGATGAAGAGAGAACGGGATTGACGCCAAAGGGCCGCCCGCGCTTGTGTGCTCGTGCGTACCCTTGAATCCCTTTCGATTCATAACGCCCTGTTTTTCACACAAACAGGAGTCAGAACATGCAACCCACCGCTATCGACAGCAAAACCAAACACCCTCACGGCGAGCGCGTTGCGTTCATCCAGGCCTGCTGGCACAAGGAAATCGTCGACCAGAGCCGTAAAGGCTTCGTCGCCGAAATGCTGGCTCAGGGTTATCAGGAATCGGACATCGACTTCTTCGAAGTCGGCGGCGCCTTTGAAATGCCCCTGCACGCCAAGTTGCTGGCCAAAACTGGCCGTTATGCCGGCATCGTCGCGGCCGCTCTGGTCGTGGATGGCGGCATCTATCGTCACGAATTCGTCGCCCAGTCAGTGGTCAGCGGCCTGATGCAGGTGCAACTGGAAACCGAAGTGCCAGTGTTCTCGGTGTCCCTGACCCCGCATAACTTCCATGCCGGTGAAGAACATCAGAAGTTCTTCTTCGAGCACTTCGTGCACAAGGGTCAGGAAGCGGCGCGGACTTGCGCGGATACGCTGCAGAAGGTTCGTGCGCTGCGTCGCAGTGAGCCGCGTGCGGTAGCGGTCTGAGCCTGTCTGGGTCGAGCGCGACCCCAAACCTCACTCAAATCTAAATGTGGGAGCGGGCTTGCTCCGGGCGGCGTTCCGACGAAAGCGGTGTGTCAGTGACGAATCTGTGTACTGACACACCGCTTTCGCGAGCAAGCCCGCTCCCACATGGGGTCTGAGGTGTTCTCAGGATAAGTGTTCGTCGGTGGCTGGCACGATCAGAATGCCCGCGCGCAAGCCGTTCTTGACCTTGGGATTAGGGAAGATGATCCGCGCGCCCTCTTCCTCGATGACCCAGCGGGTATTGGCCAGATCTTCGGCCAGCACATAACCCACATCCAGTTCGGAAAAGTTCTCGATGTCCGCAGGCAGGTTCAGGCGGAACGCATCGCTGTGCTTGATGATTTCCCGGGCGACGCTGAACAGCTGCAAACCATCCAGTCCCTCTGCTGCCAGATCCGGCTCATTGCCTTCGATGATCTGCTTCAGACGAGTTTCCAGACGTGAAACATCCACCCCTTCGTTCTGCCCGAACGGCCGCGCCTTGCCCAGTTCCAGGGTGAAAGCCTCGGCACCGAGCTTGTCGTAGGTGTAGGAACTGAACACGATCGACGGCTTGTTCTGCAGCAGCACCGCTTCCATCCCGGCGGCGCGCAGACGCGCCAGTTCGCGGCGCGAATGCTGGCGACCTTCCTTCCACGGATACAGCGCGAACTGCTCGATCTTCGAACCACGAATGGCGGTGTGCAGGTCGTAGTGCAGTCGCTGCCGATCCGGCAGGCTGAAGAAGCTCGCCGCCAGCCGTTCCAGCTCACAGGCGCGGATGGCTTCGGAACCGCTGGTTTGTTCATGCCGGCCGTTGAACAGCCGGTTGACATCCTGCTCGACGAAGCGCTCGCCCTTGCGGATCGCTTCCGGGTTACCGAACAGAAACAGAATGCGTGCACGCGGCTTCAGATCGCCGCGAGCGATGTCATGCAGCAGCCGATCGAGCAACTCGATCGGCGCTGTTTCATTGCCGTGGATGCCTGCCGACAGCAGCAGGTCCAGGCCATTGTCGCGCGCTTCGGGCGGCCGGACTTCCAGCGCACCCTCGCTCAACCAGCGCATGCGCACGCCTTCGACAGTCAGTTGAGTCTTCTCCGCCGGTTCGCGGCCGGCGAGGGTCAGTTCAAGCAGTTTGCCGAGGGCGAGCATAGAGCGGTTTCCTTAGTGATCGTGGTTGCAATCCGGGCCGTGCACGTGGTCTTCGTCGTCGCCGACGTCAGCCGGTTCCATTTCCAGTTGCAGACTTACCAGATTAGTTGCCAATGGGCGCAGCAGCAGGTTGGCGTACTCTTCGTCACCTTCCTCGACGTCCACGCCGATCAGCAGTTGGCCACGGCCGTCCTGCTGGATCCACAGCTCTTTGCCTTGCCACATGACCGCGACGCGGGTGCACGAGGTTTGCAGTTGCGTGCCGTCGGTGTCTTCAAGGATCAGCTGCAGGGAATCGCTCATGTTTTTACTCTCTTGGGGAGACAAGCCGCGCGTCGTGTTCAGGCGACGCGCCGGCCATCAATTGATCTGGAATGGATAAACCGCGCCCAGTTTAAGGATTTGCGTCAGTTCATCCAGTGCCGTCCGGCATTCAAGCAGCAACTGCGGGTCCGCCAGATCGGTTTCGCTCAGGCGGTCGCGGTAGTGCTTTTCAACCCATGCGGTCAACGAACCGTACAACGGGGCCGTCATGATAACCCCTGGGTTGACCGCCGCCAGCTCGGTTTCGTTGAGCGCGACGCGCAGTCGCAGGCACGCCGGGCCACCGCCGTTCTGCATGCTTTGCTTGAGGTCGAAGACTTTGACTTCGCGGATCAGCCCGCCGGAGCTGGTCAGACCTTGCAGGTAGTTCCACACGCGCTCGTTGCCACGGCATTCTTCCGGCACGATCAGCAGCATCGAGCCATCCGGACGCGACAGCAACTGGCTGTTGAACAGGTAGGAGCGCACCGCATCGTCCACGGTGACCGCCGAACGCGGCACGCAGACCGACTGGAACTGGCCGCCGACCTTGGCCAGTTTGCCCTGCAACTCGGCCAGCATCTGTTCGGTGTCGAGGAACGCGTCCTCGTGATAGAACAGCACCTCGCCGTTACCCACCGCGATCACGTCGTTGTGGAATACGCCCTGGTCGATCACCGCCGGGTTCTGCTGCGCGTAAACCACGCCCTCGTCACGCAGACCGTGCAGACGCGCTACCGCTTGCGAGGCTTCCAGAGTCTGGCGCGCCGGGTACTTCTGCGGCGCTGGGTAGCGGGTGTCGAAGGCACTGCGACCGAACACGAAGAACTCGACACCGGCCTCGCCGTACTCACGGCAGAAACGCGTGTGGTTGGCTGCGCCTTCGTCACCGAACTGCGCCACTGCCGGCAACGCGGCGTGGTGGGCGAAGTGCTGCTGATCGGCGAACATCGCGCCGAGCACGCGGCTGGTGGTCGGGTGTTCGATGCTGCGGTGGTATTTGCAATTGAGGTTGGCGGCGGTGAAATGCACGCGACCATCAGCGGTGTCGGCACTCGGGCTGACAGTGGCGGCGTTGGCCACCCACATGCTCGATGCCGAGCAACTGGCGACCAGCAACGGCATGGCTTCCTTCGCGGCGCGCTCGATCACTTGCGCGTCGGTGCCGCTGAAACCCAGACGGCGCAGAGCGGCCACGTCAGGACGCTCCTGCGGCGCCAGCACGCCTTGCTGAAAGCCCATTTCCATCAGCGCTTTCATTTTCGCCAGACCTTGCAGCGCCGCTTCCTTCGGATTCGAGGATTGCTGGCTGTTGCTCTGGGACGCAACGTTGCCGTAGGACAGACCACCGTAGTTATGGGTCGGCCCCACTAGACCGTCAAAATTGACTTCATAGGATTTCATCAGCGAGGCTCCACGAGAATCTGTTGTTATAGGCTTCAAGTAACAATTCAGTCAGACCGAGGCGCGGCTATCGCGAGCAGGCTCACTCCTACAGGTTTGGCGGGGAACACACATGTTGTGTACGACACAAATCCTGTAGGAGTGAGCCTGCTCGCGATGGCCGTTACGCCATTTTGATGCCAGGCGTCAGGGCCGCCGGCAACACCAGGCTCGGTGTTTCCAGCGACGCCACCGGGTACGCGCAGTAATCCGCCGCGTAGTAGGCGCTGGCGCGATGGTTGCCCGAAGCCCCGACGCCGCCGAACGGCGCGCTGCTCGCCGCACCGGTCAGCTGTTTGTTCCAGTTGACGATACCGGCGCGGCTTTCCAGCCAGAACTGCTGATAACGATCTTCGGAATCCGACAGCAAACCAGCCGCCAGGCCATAAGCGGTGTCGTTGGCCTCAGCGATCGCCGCAGCGAAATCGGCGTAGCGAATCACTTGCAGCAACGGGCCGAACAGTTCTTCGTCTGGACGCTCAGCCACGGCGGTCACATCCAGAATGCCCGGGGTCAGCAAGGCCGACTGCGCTTGCGGCTGAGTCATCGCCAGCAGCGACACCGCGCCATTGGCCAGCAGGTGTTGCTGGGCATCCATCAGCGCTTTCGCCGCGCCAAGGGAAATCACCGAGCCCATGAACGGCGCGGGTTGCTGATCGAACGCACCGACCTCAATCGTCGAGCTGACCTCCACCAGACGCTTGAGCAGGCTGTCGCCCCACTCGCCTTGCGGCACCAGCAGACGACGCGCACACGTGCAGCGCTGACCGGCGGAGATGAACGCCGACTGAATGATCGTGTACACCGCCGCGTCCAGATCAGCCACCTGATCGACCACCAGTGGGTTGTTGCCTCCCATTTCCAGCGCGAGGATCTTGTCCGGACGCCCGGCGAACTGCTGGTGCAGGTGATTGCCGGTACGGCTCGAACCGGTGAAGAACAGACCGTCGATGCCCGGGTTCGCCGCCAGCGCGATACCGGTTTCGCGAGCGCCTTGCAGCAGGTTCAACACGCCGGCCGGCAGACCGGCTTCGATCCAGCACTTGACCGTCAGCTCGGCGACTTTCGGCGTCAGCTCGCTTGGCTTGAACAGCACGCTGTTACCGGCCAGCAGCGCCGGCACGATGTGGCCGTTCGGCAAATGACCCGGGAAGTTGTAAGGGCCGAACACCGCCACCACACCGTGTGGCTTGTGGCGCAGTACGGCGGTGGCGTCGCCCAGCGGGCCGCTCTTCTCGCCAGTACGTTCGCGATAGCTCTGCACCGAGATCGCGATCTTGTTGACCATGCTGGTGACTTCGGTCGCGGCTTCCCACAACGGTTTGCCGGTTTCCTCACCGATGGTGCGGGCCAGTTCGTCACTGTGGTTTTTCAGGGCGGCGGCGAAGGCTTCGAGCACGCTGATGCGCTCGTCCAGCGAACGCCGCGCCCAGCCCGGAAAGGCCTGACGCGCTGCCTGCACGGCGGACTCGACCTGAGCGGCAGTCGCGCCCTCCCCCGACCACAGGACTTGCTGGGTCACCGGGTTCAGCGACTGAAAGGCTTCACCCTGACCGGCCAGCCATTCACCTGCGATGTATAGCGAATTCATTATTTCGACTCCCGAGCAGCAGACAACGCCACGGCGCGCACTTGATCGCCGGCGTTGAGTTGAAGACGTTTGGCGGTCAGCGGATCGACCACTAGCGTGCCAGCAGCCAGTCGGGCTGGCGCAGCCGTGATGCGGCAGTCTTCGCGCTTGCGGTTATGGATGATGAACGGCGTAGCATCATCGCCCGGCGTACCAATCGCCAGCACCAGTGCTTCGCTGTCGCGGACTGCGCGGATCTTGCTGGTTTCACACTCGATGGCCGGGCCGGCGTCGAAGATGTCGACGTAGCCCTGATAGCTGAAACCTTCGCTCTTGAGCATCGCCAGTGCCGGTTCAGTGTCGGGGTGTACTTGACCGATGACGTTGCGCGCATCCGGCGACAGGAAGCAGGTGTACAGCGGGAATTTCGGCATCAGTTCGGCAATGAACGCCTTGTTGCCAACACCGGTCAGGTAATCGGCCTGGCTGAATTCCATCTTGAAGAAGTGCCGACCCAGGCTTTCCCAGAACGGCGAACGACCGGCTTCGTCGGAGACGCCGCGCATCTCGGCGATGATCTTGTTGCCGAACAGCTCAGGGAACTCGGCGATGAACAGCATGCGCGCCTTGGACAGCATGCGGCCGTTCAGACCGGTGCGGTAATCGGCATGCAGGAACAGCGAGCACAGCTCGGAGTTGCCGGTGAGGTCGTTGGCGAGGAACAGCGTCGGAATCTCGCGATAGATGTTCAGCTCTTGCGAGGCGCTGACGGTCAGGCCGACGCGAAAGTTGTACCACGGCTCGCGCAGACCGACCGCGCCAGCGATGGCGGAAATCCCCACCACGCGACCGTTGTCGTCTTCGAGCACGAACAGGTAGTCCGCGTCGCCACGGCCGGCTTCGCCGCGAAAGGTCTTCTCGGCCCAGCCGACCCGGTGAGTCAGGCGTTCTTCGTTGGCCGGCAACGTGGTCAGGCCGGTGCCGGTGCTGCGGGCCAGGTCGATCAGCGCGGATAAATCGCTGCTGCGTACGGGACGAACAATCATGCTATCTCCTCAAACGGGCCGCCTTCGCCACCCGTGAAACTCGCTAAGGCGTTAAACCGCCACCAGGCGCACGCTGGCACCTTCACCGACGCCCAGGGCTTCGGCTGCTTCAAGATCCAGGGTCACCGGTTTGCCCGGCGCGTAATCGAGTTCCAGCAGCACCGCGCGGTAATCCTGCAACTGCGCGTTGGCCACCAGATACTGGCGCCCGGCGCCTTTGACCGGCTCGCCGATCTTCACTGGCACCACACGGCTCTGAGCGATCGAACGGATCCCCGAAACACGCGCATGCAGGGTCGGGCCACCGTCGAAAATGTCGATGTAGTGATCGGTCTCGAAGCCTTCGCGCATCAGGATGTCGAAAGTGATCTGCGCACGCGGGTGCACCTGGCCCATCGCTTCTTGAGCGGAATCCGGCAGCAGCGGCACGTAGATCGGGTAATGCGGCATCAGTTCGGCGAGGAACGTGCGGCTCTTCAGGCCACACAGGCGTTCGGCCTCGGCGTAGTTGAGGTCGAAGAAGTTGCGCCCGATCGCGTCCCAGAATGGCGAATCGCCGTTCTCGTCGCTGTAACCGACGATCTCGGTCACCACCGAATCGGCGAAACGCTCCGGGTGGCTGGCGACGAACAGCAGGCGACCACGGGAATTGAGCTCGGCCCACGGCGAACCCACCAGCTCGCGCTGCACGTAGAAACTGGTCAGCAAGCTGTTGCCGGTCAGGTCGTGGCATTGCGAAAGCACGTGGATCTTGTTGTGGATCTTCAGTTCGCGGGAGGCGTGGACGAAGGTCTCGTTGCGGAAGCTGTAGAACGGCTCGGAGTAACCGGCCGAGGCAACGATGGCCGAGCAGCCGACCAGTTTGCCGGTGGCGGTGTCTTCGAGGACGAAAAAGTAGCTCTCCTCGCCGTTGAAACTCACTTCGGCGGCGAACGAGGCTTCGCTTGCGGCGATCTTGTCGCTCAGACGTTCCACGTCATCCGGCAAGGAAGTGACACCAATCGGACTGTCCGCAGCCAGACGCTGTACCTCGCCCAGATCAGCCATTTGCGCAGGGCGCATCACCAGCATGGTGTCACTCCTTTCTCTTATAAAAATCACAGAAAAAACACCGGACATTGTGGGAGCGGGCCCTGTGGTGAGGGGATTTATCCCCGATGGGTTGCGCAGCAGCCCCAAGATTTTTGGGGGCTGCTTCGCTGCCCATCGGGGATAAATCCCCTCACCACAAAGGCTCACTCCTACAGTGGATCGGGGTCCGGCATAAAATTTTGATCGACGCCCGAATCCTCAGGCGCCGAAGGGTCTATCAGGCTTGCGTCAGTGCAGCAGCCGCGCGTTCGAAGCGGTCGAGACCGGCATCGATATCGGCGTCTTCCACCACCAGGCTCGGGGCGAAACGGATCACGTCCGGGCCGGCCTGCAGAATCATCAGGCCTTCTTTTTCAGCGGCGTTGAAGATGTCCTTGGCCTTGCCTTTCCAGGCGTCGCTCAGCACACAACCGATCAACAGACCGAGGCCACGCACCTGAGTGAACAGGCCGTACTTCTCGCCGATCTGCTGCAGGCGGGTCTTGAATTTGTCGTGCTTGGCGTTGACGCCGCTCAGCACCTCAGGGGTGTTGATCACGTCGATCACCGCTTCGGCAACCGCGCACGCCAGCGGGTTGCCGCCGTAGGTGGTGCCGTGGGTGCCGACGACCAGATGTTTGGCCAGCGCTTCAGTGGTCAGCATCGCGGCGATCGGGAAACCACCGCCCAGGCTCTTGGCGCTGGTCAGGATGTCCGGGGTTACGCCGTAATGCTGATAGGCGAACAGGTGGCCGGTACGGCCCATGCCGGTCTGCACTTCGTCGAACACCAGCAGCGCGTTGTTCGCGTCGCACAGTTCGCGGGCACCTTGCAGGTAAGCCAGTTCGGCCGGCAGTACACCGCCCTCGCCCTGGATAGGTTCGAGCACGACCGCACAGGTCTTGTCGGACACCGCCGCTTTCAGCGCGGCCAGATCGTTGTAAGGGACGTGAGTGATGCCGGTGATTTTCGGACCGAAACCGTCGGAGTACTTCGACTGGCCACCGACGTTAACGGTGAACAGGGTACGACCGTGGAAGCTGTTGAGCGCGGCGATGATCTCGTACTTCTCGCTGCCGAAACGGTCGAACGCCACGCGACGGGCCAGCTTGAACGCGGCCTCGTTGGCTTCGGCGCCCGAGTTGCAGAAGAACACGCGCTCGGCGAACGTGGCGTCGATCAGCTTGTGCGCCAGGCGCAGGGCCGGCTCATTGGTGAACACGTTAGACACGTGCCACAGCTTGTTCGCCTGCTCGGTCAAGGCACCGACCAGCGCCGGATGCGCGTGGCCCAATACGTTTACGGCAATCCCGCCGGCGAAGTCGATCAGCTCGCGACCGCTCTGATCCCAGACGCGGGAACCGGCGCCACGCACCGGAATGAAAGCGGCAGGCGCGTAGTTGGGAACCATTACCTGGTCGAAATCGGCGCGTTGTACCGCAGCGTGCTCAACGGACATCGGAGTCTCCTGAAGAGGAACACCCGCCTGAAACTGGCGAGCGATGGGGGGATTGTAAGGACAGTTTTCAGCCCGGCCTTGCCGCCAAGCGACAACTTCTTATAGCGCAAACCCCGGATTTTCCCGGGTTTACGGCAATGCGACATATAGCGTCGCAAAGGCGCAGTTTAAACTGCACGCCGCCATTTGCGCAGACGTACCGGGGATCTTAATCAAGAGAGTTTTGTGGCGTGCGGTATATATGTACCGCACATCGAATCAACGGCCGGTGTTTGCTAGGGACCTTTCTCCAGGCAAACGGCCTCACCCCATGATTCAAGAAACCACACCCGCCCCCGCGACACTGCCCGCCCCACTGCTGCTACCCCGACAGGACGCACACTATCAACCGCTGCTCCAGGCCATCCCGACATGGCTTAGTCAGGCTGCGGCACACAAACGCGCGGCATTGAAACGGGCCAGTCCGCTACTGCCCGCCAACCTCAAACAGGCATCACGCACCGAGCATGCAAAACTGCGCGCACTGAATGCCGCGCACTGGACCGCACACAACCGCGTCGAACGAAGCCTTGCCCGGTTGCAGGACGCCAAAGCGTTCGCCGAACCGCTGCTACGCGCCGAGATAGAAAACCGTTTTGGCCTCAAACTGGATGTCAGGCAGACCTTCCTGCGCCTGTACCTGCCCGACCATGTTCCGTGGCTGCGCATCAAATCCGGCGCCGCACGCACCTGGACCGTCTCGCTGCTGGACGCCGCGCTACACAATTTTGAAAGCAGCGAGACCAGCGCTGACGCCTTTGAGTCCGCCTCGTGTTATGTCAGTCAGCCCTCGTCCGACGGTCAGTTCAGCGTGTTGCCGAACATCCTCAAGGCGGTGCCCATCCCTGCCTTCACCCGTATGTGTCGCGAACTGGATATCGGCCGCCGCTACAACACTTATCTGCAAGACAATTTGGGCGTCAGCAATCCGCTGGTCGCAGCCGTGCTGCAACCACAGGCTTGCACGAATGACAAAGCCGCACTGGTCGCCGCCCTGCAAATGGCCTATATGCAAAAGCTGCTGGGGGCCGATGTCCATCGCCTGATCCTCGGGCTGCTCGATGGCTTGCAGCATTTGCGCCTCAATCGTCAGGCGTGGCATTGCCATGCGTTGACGATGATGAAAGTCAGCCTGACCGGCATCGTGCTGTTCGCGCCGAATCTTGAAGCTGCACACGCAGCAGCCCGAGTCGTGGTTTACATTCCCGATGACCCACAACACCCAGTCAAGGAATACGCCAGTTCCGCTGCCTTCGCTGAGGAGCTGGCGCAACGCCTGCGCGATCCGGACTATCAGGTCTTCTTCAGCCGTTTTATCGACCACGCCGAGCGCGGCGCTTTCTTCGGTCAGTTGCGGGCCTTGCTCAGCCCCGTCACCTGGCAACCCGTACCGGCCGGCGATCCACGCCCCACCTGGCGCGAGCATCCAACCGTGCGGCCTGCTCTGCAGATCTTCGCGACCCCAATCCGGGGTGAGCTGTGGGTTTACCTCTACCAGCGCAAGCTCGACAAGATGCTCAACGATGCCCGCGTCATCGCCGTCTCGACGGCCATGGTCGATCGCAAGGCGCGCTGGGCACTCTGGGATTCCTTCACGGACATCGCACAGTCTTTGCTCAACCTCGTCGCGTTCGTCGCTTTGCCATTCGTGCCATTTCTCGGCGAGCTGATGCTTGCCTACACGGCCTACCAACTGCTCGACGAGACGTTTGAAAGCATCGTCGACTGGGCCGAAGGACAACCCCGCGAAGCGTTCGCGCATTTGATCGGCGTCGTGGAGTCCATGGTGCAGGTCGGCACCTTCGCCGCCGGCGGCGCTATCGCCGTCAGCGAGTTTCGCGCGCTGTTGCCTGCCAATGTCGTCCAGTTCATCGACCGCTTCATTCCGGTGAAAACGGCCAATGGCAAGACCCGCTACTGGAAACCCGACCTGCGCCCTTACGAGTGGCCCGCCACGCTGTCCAAAGACGCCAGAACCGATGCACTGGGCCTGCAAACCCACCAGGGCAAGAGCCTGCTGGCCCTGGAAGACAAGTTGTATGCCGTCAGCCTTGACCCCGAAACGGGCGCCCATCGCATCGACCATCCGACGCGCCCCGAGGCTTACAAACCCGCACTCAGGCACAACACCGCAGGCGCCTGGCAAACCGAAATTGACCAGCCACTGGCTTGGGATCGCGCCACCGTGCTGAGCCGCAGCAGTACGCAGATGCAGCGCCTTCCCGCCGCTCTGCGGGAGCGCTTGCTGAATATCAGTGGCTGCGAGGAAAACACCCTGCGCCAGATGCACGTCGAGCGCGATCAATTGCCACCCTTACTCAGTGACACGCTGCAGCGCTGGCAGATCGATCAAGACATTCAATTGTTCATCGAGCAGATTGGCAGCTCGAATGCCGAGGATTACCTCAAGGCCGACCCGGCCACCCAACTGCAACTGCTTTTCGACAACGGCGACTGGCCTGCCGACCGAGGCTTGCAACTGATCGACCGTCAAGGCAGAACCCTGTGGCGCAGCCCCGTCGCCGATGTGCCCTTCATACAAATCGAGGGCTCACGACTGGACGATGGCGACCTGCTCAAGACCTGTCTGCAACGCCTGACAGAATCGCAACGAAGGCGGCTATTGAGCGAAGCCCTGCATACGCCCGCACCCTCGGCCGAGGCCCGCGCAACTAGCCTGCGGCGCAGCGTCGCCGAGCTGGCACAGCGCAAACGCCAAAGCCTGTTCGAGGATCGATATCGTCAGTTGCAGCGCGGCGCCAGCCCGCTGGTACAGGTACTGATGGATGCCGAACCCGGCCTGCCGAAGGCGTTGGCGCAATCGATACTGGAAACGGCAAGTGATGCCGAATACCTGCAATTACAGCGCGGAACACTCTCCGAAAGACTGGCCACTCTGACCCAGGAAACGGGTCTGCAAGTGCGCGTAACCCGAGCCTTTGAGGGGCTTGAGCTGCAAGCGACAGTCAATAATCTGGATACGGATCGGCTGGCCCTACATTCCTTGCCTCGGCTGCCGGGCTGGTCGCCGTCGATACGAATGGAGCTCAGGCACTACAGCCATAGCGGGCAACTGATCGACAGCCTCGGCGCGCAGGACGCGCTCATTCGCAAGGTGCTGGTACTGACCGAACAGGGCGACTATCAGCCGTTCGACGCTACCGGTGAGTCACTCAGCGCGCCGGGGTCACTGTATTCAAGCCTGCTGCATGCCCTGCCCGATGCAGAACGTTCGGCGCTGAACATCCACATCACGCAAGACCTGCAGCTCAAGCAGTTGATTCGTGACCACGCGCTCGACCGTCAAGCGTTGCAGGAGCTGTTGTCGCAAAACCCGCTTCGCAAACCCGCTTACGACCCAACAGTCATGCGCCTGCGTGGCGGAACCAGTGGCTATCAACGCATGCCGACCAATACGCCGACGCTGCACGCCCATGCCCACTGGCTGCTGCCGCACTTGCTGCCCGAGGAACTCAATGCATTCGTCGAGCGCCTGCAACGCCATCCGAACGGCCCGCGAGCGGAGCTGAGCCGCTTGATCACTGAACGCAACCGCCTCGACGCGGTGCTGAGTCCGTGGACTGAGGGTATTCCCCTCGTTCATCCGCAGTCCGGCGCCCGCCTCACCACCGAGCAATATGCGATCCAGCGTCATCGCCGACGGCAGATGCGGGTCGACATCCTGGACTGCTGGAAGCAGCAGGTTTCCTTGCCGGAGAACACCGAGCAGACCATCGATCTGCGCCTGTCACAGTCAATCATCGGAGAGCTGCCACAACTTGAGGTGAACTTCAGTCACGTGGACTACCTGACCATCGAAGGGGTCGGCAGCACTCAGGGTATACACGGTTTTCTGAACTGCTTCTCCGGCTTGCGTCGTCTGGCGCTGCGCAATTTCCAGCTGGGCAACCTGCCGGAGTCGATCAGCCAGTCGCCACAACTGCGCGAGCTGATTCTCAGCGACTGCAGCATCACCCTGACAGCCGAGAGCCACACAACACTGGCAGCCTTGACTCACCTGAGAACCCTGGACCTGTTCAGGAACCCGCTCGGGCTCACCCCCAATGTCGAAAAAATGCCCCGACTCAATTACATCGATGTGTCGGAGACCGGCATTTCCGAACTGCCACCCGGCCTGCTCACGCGCCCGCTATTGCGCACCGCGCTGCTCAACGACAACCAGATCCGGTCGTTGTCTCCCGCCCTTTTCGAGCTGCCCAACAACGTTCCGGAAGGCTTCGATCTGAGCGGCAATCCGATTGCCAACGCAGACCGGGAGCGCATCAAACGCCACTTCAACGACACCCGCCAGGACTTCGGCGTAATGGCCGAACAGGCTGATCTGCTGCGCGTACAGGCGCTGTACACACACATGGATCTGGAACAGGCCAGTGAATTTTTCTATCTGCTACCCGGCACCCTGACCGAGGGCCGAATCGAACTTGCACGGCTTGAGCGTGAATACAGCGACTTGAGTAGCAACCTCGCCAACTGGGCGAACGACCACCCGGCCCTACACCCGATCAGTGGCGAGCCCTTCACGATTGAGCAAGTGCTGAACGAGCACGCCGCACGTCACGAATTCAAATCGCTCATTGAGCAGTGCTGGCGCCGGGAAACCGAGCAAGACGAACCGGATCAGAACCTCCAGCCACTGCATGACTTGAACCTGGCGACAATCATCCGCGGCGACTTGCCCGTACTCAATGCCGATTTCAGCCATGTCACGCATCTGTACCTCAGAAGCCTGCCGGGTCAGACGTTTGGAATCGACAGGTTTGTCGAGACGTTCGCCAGCCTCAGAGGACTGACGATTTATCAATATCGGCTTGAACACATTCCGCCGGCGGTGTTTCGCATGGCTGAGCTGACCTATTTGTCGCTTTCACACTGCGATTTGACGCTCACGCCTCAAGCCGCCCTTGAGCTTGCGCAAATGGAGCGCCTGGATCACTTGGATCTGAGTGATAACCCGCTGGGTGAGACCCCGGATGTCAGCCAGATGACCCATCTGCAAACGCTGATGCTGGACAACAGCGGCATCACCAGCCTGCCACCGGGCCTGCTGCAACTCGAACACCTGGAAATCGCCGACCTGAGCGACAACGCAATCACCCAGGTTCCCAGCGATATCCTGGAGTTGCCAGAAGAGCGTGCGGACAAATTCAGCCTGCGGGGCAATCCGCTCTCTGAGCTCAGCGTGCAACGGCTGATCGCCTACTTCAAAAAGCACCGCATCGATTTTGGCGTGGACGCCGTCATCGAACGGGCGGAAATGGAGGTGTCCACGTCTGAAGATTCGGGGGTCGATGAGTGACGCTCAGCGGGTTCTGCCGGGGTGCGTCAACCGCGCTCCGGCGGCACTGACGACAGTTCGAACGGACTGCTGCTGCGCCGCTGGTTGCGATCTTCACGCGGCGTGGCGCCGAAGAAGTTGCGGTAGGCGCTGGAGAAATGCGGCCCGGAGGAGAAACCGCAGGACAGGCCGATCTGGATGATCGACTTGCTGGTTTGCATCAACATCTGCCGGGCCTTGTTCAGGCGCAATTCCAGGTAGTACTGGCTCGGCACGCGGTTGAGGTATTGCTTGAAGATCCGCTCCAGTTGCCGACGGGACACGCACACGTGCTGGGCGATTTCGTCGGTGGTCAGCGGCTCTTCGATGTTGGCTTCCATCAGCAGCACCGCTTGGGTGAGCTTCGGATGGCTGGAACCGAGGCGGTTCTGCAGTGGAATGCGCTGGCGTTCACCGCCCTCGCGGATGCGCTCGACCACCAGTTCTTCGGACACCGCACCGGCCAGTTCTGCCCCATGATCACGGGCCAGCACCGCCAGCAGCAGGTCGAGTACCGACATGCCGCCACACGCGGTCAGGCGATCACGATCCCAGTCGAACAGGTGACTGGTGGCGATGACTTTCGGGAAACGCTCGGCGAAATCGTCCTGCCAGCGCCAATGCACGGCCGCACGATAACCGTCGAGCAGACCGAGCTGCGCCAACGGATAGACACCGGCAGACAGACCACCGATCACGCAACCGGCCCGCACCAGTTGCTTGAGTGCGCTGCTGAGGGCCGGGGCCAGAGTGGTAGGCGGCTCGTCGGCGAGCAAAAAGAGTTTCTGGAAGTTTTCCAGCTTGCCGGTCCACGCCTCGCCCGGCAGTTGCCACGCCCCCTCGGCCGCAACGTCTGTCACGGTTTCGGCCTGGAGGAACGACAGTTCGTAAACCACCTCCGGATGCACCCGCTGAGCAACACGCAAGGCCTCCTCCGCCAGCGCCAGCGTCAAAGCTTTAGTGCTGGGCCAAATCAGGAAACCAATTCGATGGGCAGTCATGGGCGGGCAATCCGAAACGAAGAACGGTGATGAAGGCATGGGCCAATGCTAGCCCGTAAATGAACGCAAATCTCGAAACCTGCACCGATCCACTGTGGGAGCTGGCTTGCCAGCGATGGCGGTGAATCTGTACCAGAAATGCCAACTGGCCCACCGCTATCGCTGGCAAGCCAGCTCCCACAGGGATTGTAGCCAGCCTTCAGGCTGCGAAGCATGCACTATTCCGGTGCATATCGGCAGTTCTGATTACTTCAAGCTACCCGACAGGAATTGTTGCAACCGCTCGGATTGCGGATTGACCAGCACTTCGCGCGGGTTGCCGCTCTCTTCCACCACACCCTTGTGCAGGAACACCAACTGGTTCGACACTTCACGGGCGAAACCCATTTCGTGTGTGACCACGACCATGGTGCGGCCTTCCTGAGCGAGGGCCTGCATGACTTTCAGCACGTCACCGACCAGTTCCGGGTCGAGCGCCGAAGTCGGTTCGTCGAACAGCATCACTTCCGGCTCCATCGCCAGTGCACGGGCAATCGCCACACGCTGCTGCTCGCCACCGGACATGTGCCCCGGGAACGCGTCTTTACGATGGGCCACGCCAACCTTGTTCAGGTAGTGCTCGGCTTTCTCGCGGGCTTCAGCCTTGGACACGCCGAGTACGTGGACCGGCGCTTCCATGATGTTTTCCAGCGCGGTCATGTGCGACCACAGGTTGAAATGCTGGAACACCATCGACAGGCGCGAACGCATGCGTTGCAGCTGTTTTGGATCAGCGGCTTTCAGCGCGCCGTCCTTGTTCGCTACCAGTTTCAGCTCTTCGTTGTTGAGCAGGATCTTGCCCGCGTGTGGCTGCTCAAGCAGGTTGATGCAGCGCAGGAAAGTACTTTTGCCGGAGCCACTGGAGCCGATGATGCTGATCACATCGCCGGCTGCCGCTTTCAGGGACACGCCCTTGAGCACTTCGTGACTGCCATAGCGTTTATGCAGGTCTTGGACTTCAAGTTTGTACATGCGGTCGGTTCTCACAAAAACAGTCAGTCAGTCGTTGAGCAAGCGCCCGTGACGCAGCGCTTCGCGCCCCGCCACCTTGGCCAGCCAGAAACCGGGTTGGGCATAGCGCAGCCGTTCAATGGCAAACAGCACCCCGGACGTACCAGCACACACCGTGCTGACCCGATCGGACACAGGGTCGATCACTTCGAAAATCTCATCCCCAGCTTCAACCCACTCGCCGGGTTTACGCAGAAAACTCACCACACCGGGGTGCGGCGCCAACAGTAATTCAGTGCCTTCGAACGGCATGCCTTCGCACGGTTCGTTGACCGGCTTCGGCCACTCGCCAGTGATCAGGCCCTGCTCGGCGAGGAACGCCAGAATGCCTTCGGCCCACGCCACCGCATCCGCGCGGTCGGTATTGGCCTGACCGCCCAGCTCGACCGTAGTCGCCAGGCACGCCAGTGGAATTTGCGCGTCCGGGAACTGCCGCGACAGACGCAACCACGGCAACGAGCACGCTTCATCGAAGGAGCTGCCACCGGAATCTTCCGCCAGCAAACCGACCTTCACATTCAGGTGCGCGGCCAGCGAACGCCACTGCGGCCAGTGCTGCGGCAGTGCATACATGTGCAGCGCGGCTTCAGCGTCGCAGTGCAAGTCGAGCACCACATCGGCAGTGCAGGCGTGGCTGATTAAAACGCGCTGCATGCCTTGCAACTGGCTGCTTGCCTCGGGCAATGCCGCCAGATGATCGGTCATGGCCTGACGGATCAGGCGAATGTTGGCGTGCGGATCGTCACCAAGACGCTCGGCCAGCGTCGCCGCCACCGGCGCGCTCAGCTCGACGAAATCGCGGTTGAAATTCTTGCCACTGCCCGCCTCGAAACGCCCCTGATGATTGCCTTGCAGCAATTGGCCGAGGCCCAGCGGGTTCGCGACCGGCACCAGCTCGATCACGCCGTTGAGCAGGCCTTGGGCTTCGAGTTCGCCGAGGCGCTTTTTCAGCTCCCAGGCGGTGCGCATGCCCGGCAGTTCGTCAGCGTGCAGGCTGGCCTGGATGTAGGCCTTGCGCTCGCCGCTGCCGAAGCGGAAGACCGAAATCTTGCGCTCGCTGCCCAGATGACTCCACGGCAATACGTGGTCGATGCGTTCCATATCAGTGCTTCCGCGGGGCCAGGTAGCTCAACCAGCGGCGCTCGGCCAGCTTGAACAGCTTCACCAGAATGAAGGTCAGGCACAGGTAGAACACGCCGGCGGTGATGTACGCCTCGAACGGCAGGTAGTACTGCGCGTTGACAGTACGGGCCGCGCCGGTGATGTCGATCAGGGTCACGATGGACGCCAGACTGGTAGTCTGCAGCATCATGATCACTTCGTTGCTGTACTGCGGCAGTGCCCGGCGCAGGGCCGATGGCAGCAGGATGCGCTTGTACAGTTTGAAGCGCGACATGCCCATGGACTTGGCGGCTTCGATCTCGCCGTTCGGCGTGGCCTTGAGGCTGCCGGCAATGATTTCGGCGGTGTAGGCGCTGGTGTTGATCGCGAAGGCCAGGCACGCACAGAACGTCGCGCTGGACAGCCACGGCCACAAGAAGCTTTCACGTACCGCTTCGAATTGCGCCAGACCGTAGTAGATCAAAAACAGCTGCACCAGCATCGGCGTGCCGCGGATCACGTAGGTGTAGAGCCACGCGGCGCCGTTAACGATCGGGTTCTTGGAGACGCGCATCAGGCCCAGCGGCAGTGCCGCCAACAGACCGAACAACAGCGACAGCGCGAGCAGTTTGAGGGTGGTCAGCAGGCCGCCGAGGTACAGCGGCATGGCCTCCCAAATGACGTTGTAGTCGAAGATCATAGATCAGCCGCCCTTACGCCTACCGAGTAGCGCTTCTCAAGGTGACGCAGCGCCAGCAACGAGACACTGGTGATCACCAGGTACATCGCCGCCACTGCTAGGAAGAAGGTGAAAGGCTCGCGGGTGGCATCCGCCGCCTGCTTGGCCTTGAACATCATGTCTTGCAGACCGACCACCGAAATCAGCGCGGTCGCCTTGGTCAGCACCAGCCAGTTGTTGGTGAAGCCAGGAATCGCCAGGCGAATCATCTGCGGCACCATCACCCGGAAGAACACCTGAAAACTGCTCATGCCGTAGGCCATGCCCGCTTCGGCCTGGCCCTTGGGGATCGCCATGAACGCGCCACGGAACGTCTCCGACAGGTAGGCACCGAAGATGAAACCGAGGGTGCCGATACCGGCGGCCAGCGGGTTCAGGTCGATGTAGTCGTCATAGCCGAGCATCGGCGCGACGCGGTTGAGCAAGTCCTGACCGCCGTAGAAAATCAGCAGGATCAGTACCAGGTCGGGAATCCCGCGGATCACCGTGGAATACAGATCGCCCAGCCACGCCAGCCAGCGAATCGGCGACAGGCGCAACGCGACCCCGATCAGCCCGAGAACGATGGCCAGGGCCATGGACGACAAGGCGAGCTGAAGCGTCAGCCATGCGCCATCGAGGATGACAGCCCCGTAGCCTTTCAACATGATTCAGGTCCTCGAAAGTTGGGATGAAAAAATGGCGCAAACCGCAGAGATCCTGTTGCTTGCGCCATTTCTGACTTGTCGCAGAGACGTGTTACTTGCCGTAGATATCGAAGGCGAAGTACTTGTCCTGGATAGCTTTGTATTTACCGTTTTCACGGATGGCCGCGATCGCAGCGTTGATCTTGTCTTTCAGCGCGTCACCCTTGCGCACCGCGATGCCTACGCCGTCGCCGAAGTATTTGACGTCGGTGAACTGCGGGCCAACGAAGGCGAAGCCTTTGCCGGAATCAGTGTTCAGGAAGCCGTCCTGCAGCAGGGTGGCATCAGCCACGGTACCGTCGAGGCGACCGGCGGCCACGTCGAGGTAGATTTCGTTCTGCGAACCGTATGGCTTGATCTCGGCACCCAGCGGGGCCAGGACTTCGCGGGCGAAACGCTCGTGAATCGAACCACGTTGCACACCGATGTTCTTGCCTTTGAGCTCAGACAGGTTGTCGCTGACAACGGTGCCTTGCTTCATGACCAGACGAGCCGGGGTGTTGTAGTACTTGTTGGTGAAGTCCACGGATTTCTTGCGGTCTTCGGTGATCGACATCGACGACAGGATCGCGTCGATCTTGCGCACTTTCAGTGCCGGGATCAGACCGTCGAACTCTTGCTCGACCCACTGGCACTTGACCTTCATTTCTTCACACAAGGCATTGCCGATGTCGTAGTCGAAACCAACGATGCTGCCATCCGGCGCTTTCGAAGCGAACGGAGGGTAAGCCGCTTCGATACCGATCTTCAGAGGTTTTTCATCAGCGAAGGAATTCAGCGACAGCACGGACAGTGCCAGGGCGCCAAGCAGCACAAGTTTCTTCATCTTGGGACTCCATCGGTAAAGGGCAAAAACGGCAGAGTGAGCGACAGCCCAATATGCGAATGGGTGAATCGGGAAAGCGGTGCAGCATCGGTGGGAAATTTCCCATTGAAACCCTCAGAGGTTTCAACGTCAGCCACGATGAGCGAGTGATCGGCATTCTAACGACAGGCCCGAAGACGATATTTCTTCAATGCGACAACTAATTACAGATGCACAGAGAAACCCGCTTGAGCGCATTGACAGCCTTGCAAATTCATGCAAGAGCGAAAGACAGTGAACCGATCTATGCTGCAAATTGCGGGCCTATTATTCGCAAACCCTTCTAATCCGGCAAGCGCAGCGTTGTGTCTTATTTTTCACTGGGGGTTTTGAGGCTCTAAAACGGGGCATTGCGTTTCCCTTCGCCCCGGTTTGACGCGGGCGGTTACACATTCGGTTACGTGGAAGGCAGGCGGTAACAGCGGGAAATGGCTTGCGCGGGAAATCGATAATTATTGGTTGGGTGGTTTGGGTTTCTGACAGGGGAATACTGCAGCGTCTGACAGATGGCTATCGCTGGCAAGCCAGCTCCCACAGGGATTTCGATTGAGATTGAAATCCCGTTCACACCTCGGAAACCTGTGGGAGCTGGCTTGCCAGCGATGAGGCCGGCACAGCCAGCACAAAACCACCTGACACAAAAAAGCCCCACCCGGCATCACCGGACAGGGCTTTTCAATGCATCAGACCGGCTTACGCCACATTCATCGTCTTGTGCGTATCAATCAAATGCTGCACCACACCCGGATCCGCCAGGGTCGAGATATCGCCCAACCCATCGTACTCAGCCGTCGCAATCTTGCGCAGAATCCGCCGCATGATCTTGCCCGAACGGGTCTTCGGCAGCCCCGGTGCCCACTGGATCACGTCCGGCGAAGCGATCGGGCCGATCTCTTTGCGCACCCAGTTCTTCAGTTCCAGACGCAGTTGCTCGCTCGGCTCTTCGCCATTCTTCAGGGTGACGTAGACATAAATGCCCTGCCCCTTGATGTCGTGCGGCACACCGACCACCGCCGCTTCGGCGACTTTCGGGTGGGCGACCATCGCGCTTTCGATCTCGGCGGTGCCCATACGGTGGCCGGAGACGTTGAGCACGTCGTCGACACGCCCGGTGATCCAGTAGTAACCATCGGCGTCACGCCGCGCACCGTCACCGGTGAAATACATGCCACGGAAGGTCTTGAAGTAGGTGTCGACAAAGCGGTCATGATCGCCATATAGCGTACGCGCCTGACCCGGCCACGAATCGAGAATCACCAGATTGCCCTCGGCCTCGCCCTCGATGATGTTGCCGAGGTTGTCGACCAGCGCCGGTACCACGCCGAAGAACGGACGTGCCGCCGAACCCGGCTTCAGTGCATGCGCACCCGGCAGTGGGCTCATCATGTTGCCGCCGGTTTCGGTCTGCCACCAGGTATCGACAATCGGGCAACGGGACTTGCCGACATTCTTGTAGTACCAGTCCCAGGCTTCCGGGTTGATCGGCTCGCCGACCGAACCGAGCAGACGCAGGCTGCTGCCATCAGCGCCCTCAACGGCGGCGGTGCCCGAAGCCATCATCGCGCGGATCGCGGTCGGTGCGGTGTAGAGGATGTTGACCTTGTGCTTGTCGACGATCTTCGCCACCCGGGTGATGTCCGGGTAGTTCGGCACGCCTTCGAACAGCAGCGTGGTCGCGCCATTGGCCAGCGGGCCGTAGACGATGTAACTGTGGCCGGTGACCCAGCCGACGTCGGCGGTGCACCAGTAGATTTCGCCCGGACGATAGTCGAACACGCGCTCGTGAGTCATCGCCGCGTACAGCAGATAACCGCCGGTGGTGTGCTGCACGCCCTTCGGCTTGCCAGTGGAGCCGGAGGTGTAAAGGATGAACAGCGCCTCTTCGGCGCCCATCTCTTTCGGCGCGCAGACGGTGCCCGCCACTTTCATCAGGTCTTCGTACCAGATGTCGCGATGCTGGTTCCACTTGATGTCGCCACCGGTGCGCTTGCACACGATAACTTTCTGGATGCTGCTGGTTTCCGGGTTGGTCAGCGCGTCGTCGACGTTGGCCTTCAGCGAGATCTTCTTGCCGGCACGGATGCCTTCGTCAGCGGTGATCACCACTTTCGATTTGCAATCGATGATCCGCCCCGCCAGCGCTTCCGGCGAGAAGCCGCCGAACACCACCGAGTGAATCGCGCCGATCCGCGTGCAGGCCAGCATGGCGACCACGGCTTCGGGGATCATCGGCATATAGATAGTCACCACATCGCCGCGGTGTACGTCCTGACCACGCAGGGCGTTGGCCAGCTTGCACACTTGCTCGTGCAATTCGCGGTAGGTGATGTTGCGGCTTTCGGAAGGATCATCGCCTTCCCAGATGATTGCGACTTGGTCGCCGCGCTCGGCCAGATGACGGTCGAGGCAGTTGTAGGAAACGTTCAGGGTGCCGTCGGCGAACCATTTGATATCGACATGGTGATCGTCGAAGGAAGTCTGCTTCACCGTGGTGAAAGGCTTGATCCAGTCAAGACGCTTGGCTTGCTCGCGCCAGAAACCGTCAGGGTTGACGACCGACTGCTGGTACATGGCTTTGTAGGTCGCCTCGTCAGTCAGCGTATTGGCCAGAACCTCGGGACGAACGGGATACAGAGAAGCCGCACTCATCTTTCTTACCTCGGTGGAATAGTTGTTTTTGTATGACCCCGTTGTAGCCGGGCCGGCCCCATAGAACCATTCGACGATGGTAGTAACAAGCCCCTACAAAACATGGCGTTACCCAGACAGCAAGCCCGACGCACTACCCCCAAACACCCCAAACCCCTTGTAGGAGCTTGCCTGCAAGCGATCCAGACAACTCGGTTCCCCAGACAAATTGCATCGCCAGAAAACGCTCTTCCCCACCCTGACGACCGATTGTTACCAAAACCGCGAAAAGTGTTTATCAAAACCCCACCTGTTTACCCCCACCCCACCTCCCTAAAATCCACTCCGCCGACAAGGCAAACGCGATTAACAACGTTACAGCCCCCACGAAGGCCGTTAATCCAGCTCTCAAGTAATAACTGCAAATGATGAAGTTCCACACGCAACCCTAAAAAGGTTGCGTGACCCCACTCGACCTCAAAAAGGTAAATCTGAAATGAAAGCTTTATTGGTTCTGGCCCTCACCAGTCTGTGCGCAACCGCCATGGCAGAAGAGGTCCCGACTGATGTCGCACAGCAACAACCGGCTATCGAGGAATACACTTACTCGACTCACCTGGACATCGCCAACGTAGTGTCCATGAGCGAAGTTCCAAACGTCTGCGAAGTTGTTCCGATGAAAATGGAATACGACGACTCCAAGGGTCAGCGTCACATCCTGCGCTACAGCGTGATGGGTAACGGCTGCACCAATTGATGATCGAGACTGCACCGAATCGGACCGCTCAGCGTCTCATTTGAGGGTCAATTCCAGCCCGGCTTCGGTCGGGCTCAGTTGTGTCTGGAGTCGTCAAAAATGCTTGCAAAACACTAGATGTAGTGAAAAACCGGTTTTTTTGTTCGTTTTTTGAGCAAATCCACAATCGCGAGATTTTTACGAAAAAAAATCTTCA
Source organism: Pseudomonas sp. JAI115 (assembly GCF_014200835.1). NCBI lineage: Bacteria > Pseudomonadati > Pseudomonadota > Gammaproteobacteria > Pseudomonadales > Pseudomonadaceae > Pseudomonas > Pseudomonas sp. JAI115. The sequence goes on along the minus strand of NZ_JACHCY010000008.1, from coordinate 39,480 downwards.
CCCGGCAAAGCCCTGTAAACCCGCACTCTCATCGAAAAACCACCCTCCTCGACCGCTCCATGCGCGGATTCGCCTCAGCACAGCCGCGTTTTTTTCCCTATAATGCCGCCCTAATCGGGTCAGCAATATTCCCTTACAGGGAGCAAAAGCCATTCTGAAGCCCCGCAGCAGCGTCAACGCTGATCTGCGCCCGTCAGAGGCTCTCGGAAACCCGTACAAAATTCTGTTTTATTGCCTGCCTTGGCTGCCGCAAAAAACGATTCCTTAAGATCCAACGCGGTCTGTACGACCGTGTGAAAAACCAACCAATCAGGTTTCACACGGGGCGACAGGCCCTCACGCAGGAGACGACACGTCATGCTGAGCTGGGACGAATTCGACAAAGAAGACAGTGAAGTAGCAGCAGTGAAAGGGGCCAACGCCGGCCACGCTACTGAAGCCAACATGGACCGCCTCGACAGCGCCGGCGGTGCCGCAGCGCTGGAAGCCCGCGCCGTGACCGCCGACGACTCGGCCGCCGTGGCCCGCGCCAAGGCCGCACTGGATTCCCTCGACGTCGCCGAAGGCCTCGCCGAACTCGAAGGCGCCTCCGCCCGTGTCGCCGTTGACGAAAAGCGCATGATCAACTGCCGCGCCGACCTCAACCAACTCGTACCATTCAAGTACGACTGGGCCTGGCAGAAGTACCTGGACGGCTGCGCAAACCACTGGATGCCGCAAGAAGTCAACATGACCGCCGACATCGCCCTCTGGAAAAACCCGGAAGGCCTGACCGACGACGAGCGCCGCATCGTGATGCGCAACCTCGGCTTCTTCTCCACCGCGGACTCCCTGGTTGCCAACAACCTGGTCCTGGCCGTGTACCGCCTGATCACCAACCCGGAATGCCGCCAGTACATCCTGCGCCAGGCGTTCGAAGAGGCGATCCACACCCACGCCTACCAGTACTGCATCGAATCGCTGGCCATGGATGAAGGCGAGATCTTCAACATGTACCACGAGATCCCGTCGGTCGCGAAAAAGGCAGCCTGGGGCCTGAAATACACCCGTTCGATCTCCGATCCGAAGTTCGAAACCGGCACCCCGGACACCGACAAAGAGTTGCTGCGCAACCTGATCGCCTACTACTGCGTTCTGGAAGGCATCTTCTTCTACTGCGGCTTCACCCAGATCCTCTCCATGGGCCGGCGCAACAAAATGACCGGCGTCGCCGAGCAGTTCCAATACATCCTGCGCGACGAATCCATGCACCTGAACTTCGGTATCGACGTGATCAACCAGATCAAAATCGAAAACCCACACCTGTGGGATGCCGAGATGAAAGAAGAAGCGACCCAGATGATCCTGCAGGGTACGCAGCTGGAAATCGAATACGCCCGTGACACCATGCCTCGCGGCGTACTGGGCATGAACGCAGCGATGATGGAGGACTACCTGAAGTTCATCGCTAACCGTCGTTTGTCGCAGATTGGTTTGAAAGAGGAATATCCAGGGACTACGAACCCGTTCCCTTGGATGAGCGAGATTATGGACTTGAAGAAAGAGAAGAATTTCTTTGAGACTCGGGTTATTGAGTATCAGACTGGTGGTGCGTTGAGCTGGGATTGATTGATAAGGCCCTGCTGCACGAATTGCAGCAGGGCCATAAAAATATCAAAAGACTGGTATTCAGAAGGTAGAAACAAGAAACCCGCAGCAATCGCGCCAACGATTGCTGCGGGTCTTGACCGCACCATTGAACAGAAGCCCGAGGGTGCGGGCCGTGACTGGAAGAACTCAGATCACGATGCATTGGGAAAATGCGCGACGTGATTATAGACATCTTTCGGACGGTTACAACGGCCTCACGTCGGAGAATTCGTCATGAACGATTATCCGGTGGCACCGCCAGGATACAGAGCTGTTTTCTGTATGAGCTTTAAGCACTGGCGCAGTGGAAAAGACGTCTTTCGCAAAGACGGGCGTCCTTTCTGTTTTTTTGTGAAAGCCTAACCGTGCGGGACAGGCAACTGTCCCGCTCTATCATCACGTACAGAGTAATTCGCATGAAACAAATAATTGTTGATGCTATTAGAAACCGTCAAGTTTTGACATTCACATACAGCGGTATTACGAGATCTGTTGAGCCGCACGCCGTCGGTATTTCTCGCACTGGAAAAGAAGTACTTCGCTGCTTTCAAACGCATGGAGGACATATAACTCCAGGCCATGAATGGGATCTGTGCGAGCTCAATAAAATTTCCGACCTGAAACCATCTGGAGCTAGTTTTCAGGCCCCTCGTGCCGATTATCGCCGTGGTGATCGCCACATGAGTCATATTTTCGCGGAGCTCTGACGTTTTAATGAGTAAAAGAAAAAAGCCCTGATCTGATCAGGGCTTTTAAATTTTCTGAAGAATAATTCCATCCTACATCAGCGCTCTAAATCTCCTACAGCACTTACAGCCGCGTCCCATTGAAGCACGCTACGAGCACTACTAAGCTTTATCGCAGGTGCCTAAGAAACGCCCAACGTAGAAAGCTTGGTCAGTGACACAGACATGTAGTCAGTGGTAACTGCTCTGCTCGTTGGGATTTCTTAAGTCCGCTCTACGTTGGGGTCAGGCCCTCCAAAATCTAAACGTAGAGGTCATAGATATGTCTCATCCATGCTCGGTAACTGTCTTCTCTCGCCACAACCTTTCTTTACATGCCCTTCTATTCGAAAACCAGCCATGGTTCTCCGCCCGCGATGTCGGCCGCTTGATGGGTTTCCATCTGAATGATCGGGTGGTCAACAAGCTAGATAGCGATCAGCGCCGCGTCATGTGGATTGAGTACTTTCGAGAACCAGAACAGCATCTGATGCTCAGTGAATCCGGGGTGTATGCGCTGCTGGTCTATCACTACGTTCCGGGAAATCGTTTGTTGCGTGAGTGGCTGACCAACGAGGTAGTGCCGACGTTGCGCGATGCTGCGGATTCAGGAGATTCGAATCGGCCAATGTTGAGCTTGTTGGATTGGCCGGAGATGTCTTTGAGTTTGCTGCATTGGCAGGATGAAGACTGGATTCGGCTTCGGGATATGCCTTGTCTGCTGAACGATCAAAATCCACGACGAGCTTCTCTAGAGAAACCCTGGTGGCGAAGAGTTACGCAGGTGTTTCAGTCCTCGAAGCACTCGATGGGCTAAGCATGGGTTTGTAGGATCGCGCGGGATCCGTCGCTGTTTTCTGTAGGAATTTTCGTAGACAGCAGTAATGGCCACTCAGTATCGTCCGAGGGTTTTCTACCCTCGGCGATTTTATGAGCGACAAGAAAAAAGACACTGATTGGACTGCTTTTGAGATTGAGGCGGCGGTTGATGCTTATCTGAAAATGTTTGAGCTTGAGCGAACCGGCCAAAAACTCAACAAAGCACATGAGAATCGCCTACTGCGTGCAACTGCCTTGCACAACCGCACCGAAGGCTCAGTTGAATTCCGTATGCAGAACATCTCTGCTGTTCTCTTGAGGATGCATAGGGAATACATCAAAGGGTACAAGCCAGCCAGAAATGTTGGGGCGAACGTCGAGCCAGCCATCCGAGCAGTATTGATTGCAAAGGGGGTCACGCTTGGGGATCCAACTGGTCCGACTGCGGATGAAGAAGCACTAGAGCAGAGAGCTCTGGCGCTAGAGAAACTGCCTCTTGAAGACGAACCTGAGGGGATTGTGAAACCGAAGCGCGTTCCCGCTCAAAGCACTGCATTTATACGTGATCCAAAGGTTAGAGCCTGGGTTCGTAAGAAAGCCAAAGGGATGTGTGAAGGGTGCGGTGAACCGGCGCCGTTCACTAAAAATGACTCGCCCTACCTTGAAGTTCATCACGTGAAGCATTTGGCGAATAAGGGCTCTGATCGAATCAGCAACGCTGTGGCGCTTTGCCCGAACTGTCATCGACGCTGCCATCACTCGAATGACAGCAAAGAGTTCACCGAGTCGCTGTATGCGAGGGTTAAACGATTGAAGCGTGAATAACTGAGCCAGAACTCTGTGACGAGGGAGCTTGCTCCCGCTCGACTGCGGAGCAGTCGCCAGGCTCATGATTCTATCTGTCTAACCCATTGCATTTGCCAGTTTTAGGGCTGCTTCGCAGCCCAGCGGGAGCAAGCTCCCTCACCACAGGGGTGATGTGCTGCCCGCAGTGGCGGGGTGAGGATTGAAATCTGGTTGATGCCTGGAATCGCCAGCAGGCTGGCTTCCACAGATTTTGCATCATCCTGAAAACAATCAGTGCAACCCGCCGCGCCTCCCGCTATTAATACCCCTCCCCCACTCAAGGATCCGAGCCCCACCATGAAATTCGATCTCGCCTACTGCCTCAGTCTCGACGACAAGTTGTCGATCTATGACGTTCGCGATCTCAATTTCGATGAGACGGTGGCGTTCGATTCCGCGAAGGAGCACTTCCAGTGCCCCAACGATGCCTGTCGTTCAGCGTTCGATGCGTCGAACGAGTTGGGCACGTTCAACGCCAAGAACGTGAATTACGTGCGCACGCCGCACTTCAAGAACTTGCCCGGTACGCAGCATGTGGCGGGTTGTCCGTATGTGAGCTTGAAGGCGTCAGCGTCCGGGGTTGAGGCGGCGGAGGGTGAGGTGGATGACTGGCGGGAGGAGCATTTTCCGTCGGAGTTGTTGCTGACGCGGCGTGAGTATGTGCGCAAGCCAGCTGCGCCTGCGGGGGCGGCGGATGTGTTGCGGGATGATCCGGTGCGGGTGGCGCAGGTGAGTTCCAAGGAGTCGCCGGGGCGTGAGACGGCGCCGGACAAGACCAGTGTGTTTGCGCATCCGGTGGAGTGTTTTGTGTCGAACTTCGCCGACAAGGAGTTGCTTAAGCGCATGCCGTTGAAGATCGGTGAGCACACGGCGCCTTATGGCTCGTTCTTCAAGAAGATCGAGTATCTGACGGACAACAAGGGGCTGATTTACTGGGGCAAGATCAAGGAGATCAAGGATTACACCCAGAGTTTTCGCATCGATTTCGAGCAGAAGGTCTGGTTCAAGCAGGCGGATGAGGCGAAGAAGAAGCCGTATTCGGTGAACGTGTACTTGAGCAAGAAGTTGATCGACAACTACCGCAAGCGCAAGGCGTTTCTGGAAGAGATCAAGCACGCGATCGACAGTGACAAGGAGTTGTTCTGTTTCTTCTATGGCGTGACGCCGGAGTTGAAGCAGGTGCCGAGCAAGAAGAACCCCGAACAGACGTTCGGGGTGTTCAGTGCCAACATTGAGAACCTGGATCACTTCATTGTGCGGGAAGCGCCGGGGTTGGCGTGACGGTTAGCCTTTGGGCAATTGCAGTTTGGCTGCGCCACGGTGCTGGTTGACCAGCGAGTACGGCAGCACTGACCAATCGGGGTTGTCGCAGTTACGTTGGTAACGGGCGAAGTAAGCGCCCAGGTAAATCCCCTTCGGCGTGAAGTGCCAGTTGGAATAGCCCCAGACACTTTCATCGGTGTAATCGCAGTTGCCATCGTCTTCGGCGGGCTTCTTCATCTCTTCGGGATAGAGCGTGGTGAACTGTTTGACCAGCCACGGCGCCATGACTTTCAGCTGATCGTATTCGGTGGCCGCGCTATTCGGTTCACCAATCCACAGTACATCTTTGAGTTTCAACAATTCGCCGGTGTGGACGTCGAGGTTGATTGGCGAACTGCCGAAATCCGGGTGGGCACCGCCGCAGCTGTAACCGGTGGAAATGTCCAGGCTGACCACATCCGGCGAGAGAAACTCCGGGGCAGCCCCTTGATCGAACTCGGCATATTCCCCGCCATCCATCATGCAGCGGTGATAGTCGATGACTTCAGTCCAGAGCCGTCCGAGCAGGTGGTTATTAATCCGCTGCTGCTCTTCTTTCGTATAGCCGGACTCGACACTGAACAACGATATCTTCGACTCAGGCTCCGTCCACCATTGCAGGTCGTAGCCCATGAAGTTTTCTTTCTTCTCCGGTTTGAGTTTGAGTCCCTGCAAGCGCAAATACTCGTAGGGATCGCTCTTCGGCAAAGTGGCAATAAAGGGCAGCGTAGTTGCGCTCGGCGCAGGAAGTTTGGCTTCGGTCAGTTGCACCGGCAGCTTTTTGCCCTTGGGGTTTTGCCATTCGCCCTGCCAGCCATTGGCGGTAGATTTCAACTTCAGGGTGGGCAGCGGTTTGTCGTCGCCATAGCGGTTGTTGCCTTCAACCAGGTTCAACGTGCTGTCCTGCAGCGAGCCGCTGAGTTCCAGGTCGCGGTGATACTTCTCGTAGAAGTAGCGGCCGGTGACTTCGTCCTGCTGCGTGGTGTTGAGCTCCACCACAATCGGCATCTTGCCCAGCGTACCGGTGAACACGCGTCGGCCATCTTCGGCATGGGCGGTGGAAATCAGTGTGAACAGCGCCGCAGCGTATGGCGCCAGGCGCAGCAGTCCCTTGAGCATGGATCGATCCCTGAATGAATGAGGCTGCGGAGTATGCAGAGGATGTGCGCAGGAATCGAGGCTCTACTTGAGCAGCATGCCCAGCATCACGATGATCAGCAGTGCGATATACACCCAAGCATGCACCCGATCCGGTATCCGACCGATCCACGGTGTGGCCAACCGAATACCGACCAACGATCCCAGCGTCAGCACCGCAAACGCCAGCAAATCCACATACCCGACAAACCACACGCCCAGATCCGTCTCGCTGAAACCGGCCAGTGCCATATATGTCAGCGTCCCGGCCACGGCTACCGGCACGCTCAACGGGTTCGCCATGGATGTGGCTTGGGACATGCTCAGTCCGCAGCGCCGCAGGAGCGGTACGGTCATGACGCTTCCTCCTACGCCGAGGAACGTGGCGATGGCGCCGATGCCTACGCCGCCGGCGGATATTTCCTTGCGATTCAATCGGCGTGGGATGACGCCTTCGCTGCGGGCGAGGAAGCCGCGCCTCAGCAGGCAGTCGATGATGGTCACGCCGAGGTAGGCGATGAAGGCGTAGCGAATGACCTCGCCGCTGACCCACACCGCGGCGATCGCGCCGATGATCGCGCCCAGGGCGATGAAGCCGCCGAGGGGCCACAGGTAATGGCGGATCAGGTTGCCGGCGCGGCGGTGTTTGTCGGTGGCGATCAGGGCGTTGACGATCATCACGCAGGTCGAGGTGGCGACGGCGATGTGCATGGCCGATTGGCTGATGGGGTCGTCGGCGCCGTGACTGGCGGTGAGCATGCGGTAGAGCAGCGGCACGACGACGAAGCCGCCGCCGAAGCCGAACAGGACGGCGGTGATGCCGGTCAGGCAGCCGAAGAGAGTCAGCAGAAGGTAAAACATGACGCGTCTTCCGGTGGTGGCGAGCGGTCGACGATAGAACGACGCGGCTTGGCCTGCTTCAGCAACTCAGCCAATAATGTTTGCGTTTACGCCAACTACCGGGAAACGCTCGATGCGCAATGTTTCGATCAATCTGCTGGATCACACACCGCGCCCGGTGGTGGCGATCGGTACAGATTATTCCCACGGCCATCTGTTGCCATTTCATACGCATCGACGGGCGCAGTTGTTGTACGGCGCCACCGGGGTAATGCAGGTCCGTACCCATGACGGCAATTGGGTAGTGCCGCCGCAACGGGCGGTGTGGATTCCGCCGGGGGTGGCGCACGAGGTGCTGATGCTCGGCGTGAGTACGCGCAGTTTGTACATCGAGCCGGGTGCGGTGAATTTGGGCGAGTGCTGCCAGGTGATCAGCGTTTCACTGTTGATGCGGCACTTGTTGATGGAAGCGGTGGAAGTGCCGCTGGTCTATGACCTCGAAGGACGCGATGGCGTACTGATCGATCTGCTGCTGCATGAACTGGCGCGCAGTGCGCCGCTGCCCTTGCACATTCCGCTGCCGACTGACGGAAAGCTCCTCGCTTTGTGTCAGACCTTTCTGCTTCAGCCGAACGCCCATCAGTCGCCGCAACACTGGGCCGGGCAGTTGCACATAAGCTTGCGCACCTTCAACAGACTGTTTCGGCAGCAGACCGGGTTGAGCTTCAGCCAATGGCGGCAACAGGCCTGCGTGGTGCTGGCGCTGGCGCGGCTGGCGGCCGGTGAAGCGGTGACGCGGATCGCCCTGGACTTCGGTTATGAGAGCCCGGCGGCGTTCTCGACGATGTTCCGGCGCATCCTCGGACAGGCACCGTCCGTCTGGTTGGAGGCGGCGAACTAGGGCAAATCAAAAAATGCGTTTGATCCCGGCCGAAAACAACTGTACAAAAACACAGTACATTTTCAATCAGCACTCTTGAGCCCGGAGCACACCATGGCCTCTCTTGCGATGAACCACATCCTCGAACGCATTGCCCTTTTCCAGTTCACCCCGACGCACTGCGTCCAGGCCCGAGCGATGCTGGGCTGGAGCGTGGAACAACTGTCGCGCGAGGCGGAGGTTGCGGTGGATGATATCCAGCGGTTTGAAGCGCAGCAGGACGTGGCGGATGCGACGCGGCTGGCGTTGGCTTATCGGTTTGAGGCACAAGGGTTGGTGTTTTTTCCCGGGTTTGCGCCGGGTCGCAAATTGAATCCCCAGGCCATGCAGCAGAACGTTGCAGAGCGTGGGGATTTTGCTTAGGTGGAATGATTACTTGAACGCAGGGTGCCGCAGCTCGGCCGAGGCTTGTTCATAGCTGTAGGCCATGGCGAACAATTGCGGCTCGCTCCATGCTTTGCCGAAAAAGAACACGGACGTGGGTATACCGTTAGCGCTCATGCCCGATGGCAGGGTTACCGCCGGATAACCAGCCACTGCGGCAGAAAATTGCGAGTAACCATCCGCTTCGGCAACCATTGCATCGAGGTTGTGTTCGCGCAGTTGCTCGTCAATGGCGTCCTTGAAGTTTTTGCTGATGCTCAAGATCAATTCGCTGGCCTGTTCGTGAGTCATGTCCAGCGCATTCATCGCTTCGAGCGTGGCCTGCCCATAGCCCTCCTTGCCGGGATTGAGCTGATTGAAGTCGATCAGGTCCTGCAACGACTGGATCGGCAGACCGGAACGGCTGACGAGATATTCAGGCAATTCGTATTTCATCGCCCCCATCAGACCGGGTACGAAATTATCGATATCAGGTAAACGAATGGTCACTGGCACGAGCGTCGCACCTTGTTTCTCGAGTGTGATCATTGCCTTCTGAAACTCCACTCCGGGAGTCAGAACCACGCCGTCCGTTCCCTCGTAAGCGGCGGGATAACCGATACGCTTGCCTTGCAGGGCATCGTTTGCCAGTAACGCGGTGTAGTCGATTCCTGTCGGGGCGATCGATGTCGCGGAGTCTGCCGCATCCGTGCCTTGCAACACGTTGAACATCATCGCCGCATCACGGACAGTACGTGTCAAAGTACCAGGGGTGTCTTGCAGACGGGTGATTGGCACCACCCCGGTGCGACTGAACAGACCCAAGGTGGGTTTGACGCCGATTACGCCATTGGCCGATGCCGGGCAAGTGATCGAACCGTTGGTTTCCGTGCCCAAGGAGATCGGCGCGAAACCGGCAGCCACGGCAGCGGCCGATCCAGAACTGGAACCGCAGATCTCCTCGCTCAGTGCATGTGGGTTTTTCCCTTGCCCACCACGTCCGCTCCAACCATGGGGCAAACCCATTTCCCGCACATAAGCCCATTCACTCATGTTGGCTTTACCCAGAATAATCGCGCCGGCATCCCGCAGCTGTTTAACCACAAAGGCATCGTTGGCTGCCGGCTGGCCGACCATGGCCAAGGAGCCGGCGCTGGTTTGCAGGCTGTCGGCGGTATCAAAATTATCTTTGAGCAGTACCGGAATACCATGCAACGGGCCACGCGACTGTCCCTCGTTACGCTCGTTATCCAGCGCGGTAGCTATTTCGATGGCTTGTGAATTCAGTTCGACGATGGCGTGGATAGCAGGGCCTTGCTTGTCCAGCTCGGCAATTCGCTGTTGAAAGTGTTCAACCAGCTCAACAGCAGTGAGCTCATTGTCGGCCATCATTTTGCTGAGTTCACTGACGCTGGCGTAATGAAGATCAGTGGCCGAATGGGCACTGGCAGCGACTCCTGTCGCTGCCAGTGCGACCAATATGGATTTCGTCAGCGTATTCACGCGACGTTTGAAGAAATGCGTCATGTCTATCGTCCTTGTTTAGGCTAATCACGAGTGATTCATTCACTCGCGACCAAGCCTACCGAGGACATAGGAAAGAGCTGTCAGCCAGCTGGACTACCGACAGTAGGAAAAGTCATCCCGACTTGTAGCCGCTACCAGCAATTGGGGCGTTTTCCGACACATCCTGCTCCATATTCAGCCACCACGTGTGCCCCCGCTGCGGCTGCATCAAATTAAACGCCTCGCCCATTCGCGGCGTGGTGATCGAAACACTACGTTCCCAGGCCAGCGCCAGAATCCGGTCAAACGGCTCATGCCAGGCGTGCATTGCCAAGTCGAAGGTGCCGTTGTGGATCGGAAACAGCCAGCGGCCCTTGAGGTCGAGGTGCGCCTGCAGGGTTTCTTCGGGTTGCATGTGCACGTGTGGCCATTCGACGTTGTAGGCGCCGGTTTCCATCAGGGTCAGGTCGAACGGGCCGTACTGTTCGCCGATGCGTTTGAAGCCGTCGAAGTAGCCGCTGTCGCCACTGAAAAAGATCCGTGTGTCGCCATCGATCATCACCCACGAGGCCCACAGGGTGCTGTTGCTATCGAACAAGCCGCGGCCGGAGAAGTGCTGCGAGGGAGTGGCAACGAAGCGGATGCCGGCGATTTCGGTGCCCTGCCACCAGTCGTACTGGCGAACTTTACTGGCGTCGATGCCCCATTTGATCAGGGTGTCGCCGACGCCCAGCGGGGTCAGGAAATAGTTGGTTTTGGCCGCCAATTGCAGTACCGCCTGGTAATCGAGGTGGTCGTAATGGTTGTGCGACAGGATCACCGCTTCGATCGGCGGCAACTGGTCGATGCTGATCGGCGGCTGGTGAAAACGTTTCGGGCCGGCCCATTGCACGGGCGAGGCACGCTCGGCGAAGACCGGATCAGTGATCCAGAATTTTTCGCGCATTTTCAGCAGCAGGGTCGAGTGGCCGAGGCGGTAAACGCTGTGATTCGGTGCTGCCAACAGCTCTTCACGGGTCAGCGGTTGCACCGGGATCGCGGCGGCCGGTCGGGTATTGCGCGGCTTGTTGAAAATCATGTTCCACATGATCCGCAGCATCTTGCGCCCACCTTCGCGCTGCACCGGCGCATGGTTACGGAACAGCCCTTGATCCTGGCGAGAGGCTTCAGGCGTGGAAGTTTGATCCGCAGAAAAATCTGGATTGGCCATGACTGAGAGACTCCAGAAAAACCGCGCAATTCACGGTTTTTCACGGTGGGACGATAAATGGCCAAGGCACGCACGCATCAGCCGAACTGTCTGTTTTTTAGGTTGCGCGGATTAACGCAACATTACACTGGGCGGTGTAGTTTCTAGGTTGCATGAAACGTGATGACAAGTAAACTGCCAAGTGTAATTCCACCCCTTTTCTGCCGAAGCGTACTTATGACAGCTCCACAACGCCTCACCGACCGCAAACGCGAAGCCATCATCCAGGCGGCAATTGCCGAATTCCGTGCCAACGGGTTCGAGGTCACCAGCATGGACAAGATCGCGGCCACCGCCGGGGTGTCGAAGCGCACGGTGTACAACCACTTTCCCAGCAAAGAAGAGCTGTTCGCCGAAATTCTCAACCAACTCTGGGCACGGATTACCGACGAGCAAGCCGTGACCTATCGCGCGGATCAGCCGCTGCGCGAGCAACTGCTGCCCATGTTGCTGGCTAAACTGCAGATGATGGCCGATGACAACTTTCTCGGGCTGGCGCGGGTGGCGATCGCTGCCACCATTCATTCCCCGGAGCGCGCGCAGGACATGGTGGCGCGCATGGGCGAGCGCGAAGAAGGCCTGACGGTGTGGGTTCGCGCTGCGCTGGCGGATGGTCGACTGAAAACCGTGAACGCAGAATTCGCCGCGCAGCAGGTGCAAGGGCTGTTGAAGTCGTTCGGTTTCTGGCCGCAGATTTCCATGGGCCTGCCGCCGCTGGATGCAGACACGCAAAAAGCCGTGGCCGAGTCGGCCATGGAGATGTTTCTGGCCAGATATCAGCTCTAAACCGGCCCTCTCCTGCGCCCCGCCACGATTAAATGGCTCGGAAGGACACTGATTATTCCCGTTGGAATAAATGACAATGTCCGACAATTGACCGACGAACGGTCAACCTGAAAAAACACTTCAAAGTATTTCAGGATGAATCTGGCGCAGGACATCATGGAAAATCAACGCGGCAAAGGCTTGTCATTCGCCAGACGCATTTATCTGCCCAGGATCATCGGTCTGGGTGTCGGCTTTTTCAGCGTCGCGGCCGCGCTGTATCCGTTGCACATGCCGAACTGGCTCTGGGCGCTGCTGGTGTTCAACGGTTTTATCTGGCCGCATCTGGCCTACCAGATTTCGACCCGCTCGACCTTCCCCTACCACGCCGAACGCCGCAACCTGTTGTACGACTCGTTGTGCGGGGGGTTCTGGACCGCGTGCTTTCAGTTCAATCCGCTGACCACCGTGACCATCCTGTCGATGATGACCATGAACAATGTCGCCGCTGGTGAACGACGTCTGTTCCTGCTGGGCGCTCTCGCCCAAATCGCCGGCGTGCTGCTGGGCTGTTTACTGTTCGGCTTCAAGTTCAGCCTGACGATGACGCAAATCGAGGTTTGGGCCTGCCTGCCGATGCTGACCTTGTACCCCTTGGCCCTGGGCATGGTCAGTTACCAACTGGCGATCAAACTTGCACAACACAAACGTGCACTCAGGGACCTGAGCCGCACCGACAGCCTCACCGGGCTGCTCAATCACGGCGCCTGGAAGGATCTGCTCCATACGCGTTTCACCCGGTGCCGAGATAACAACACCCAGGACATTCTGGCGCTGATCGACATCGATCATTTCAAGACCATCAACGACAACTATGGGCACATCGTTGGCGACGCCGTGCTGCGCGAGCTGAGCCAGGCACTCAAAGGGCTGCTGGCCGAAGGTGAACGGGCCGGCCGTTATGGCGGCGACGAGTTTTGCCTGATCCTGCCCGACCAGCCACTCAATAAAGCCGAGGCGCAAATGGAACGATTGCGTCAGGCAATGGATCAATATCGGCACCCGGATGTACCAGAGCTGCGCGTCAGCCTGAGTATCGGTCTGGCCCGGTTTCAGCCGTCGTACAGCGACGCGGTTGCCTGGCTGGATGACGCCGACAAAGCGCTGTACACCGCCAAACACACGGGACGTAACACCATCAGCGTGGCGCTGAGCAGTCCGGGCTAAGAAGACGCCCGCGCCCTCAGCCTTGAAAAAACTGATTCGCAATTTCTTGTACAACTCAAAGCAGTTTGTATAAGATCGGCTCGTCAGCCTGGATGCTGGCACTTTGCAGTCAATGACAAATGCCGACCCGGCATTTGCTCTGCCAGCGCGGAAACAGGGACACAAACCTCGTCTTTCCCTACTTCCAGGTACTGCCCCTATGTTTTTCAAACGCCACCAGTCCGAACTCAACGACCTTCAACACACCATCACCGAACAGAACGGCCTGCTTGAAGCGATCAATCGCTCCATGGCGGTGATCGAGTTCGACCTTGAAGGCGTGGTGTTAAAGGCCAATGACAACTTCCTCAAAACCATGGGTTACCGCGCCGAACAGGTGATCGGCCAGCCGCATCGCTTGTTCTGCACCGCGGAGTTTGGCCGCAGCGCGCAATACACCGAACTGTGGTCGCGCCTGAAAAACGGCCAGTTCCAGTCCGGCACCTTCGAGCGGATCAACAGCCAAGGCCAGCCGGTCTGGCTGGAAGCCAACTACAACCCGATCAAGGATGCGTCGGGGCGCGTGGTCAAAGTGGTCAAGTTCGCCATGGACGTGACGACCAAAGTCCAGCAGGAAAGCGAGGCCAACGCCAAGCTGCAGGCGATCGACCGGGCAATGGCGGTGATCGAATTCGACCTCAACGGCGGCATTCTCACCGCCAACCAGAATTTTCTGACGCGCATGGGTTACACACTCGCTGAACTCAAGGGTAAACATCACCGCTTGTTCTGCCGCGCGGAGCTGGTCAACAGCAGCGCCTACGAGGATTTCTGGCGGCGGTTGAATCAGGGTGAGCTGTTTCAGGGTCAGTTCGAACGCGTCGACAAGCGCGGCCAGAGTGTGTGGCTGGAGGCCAACTACAACCCGGTGTACGACGCTGCCGGGCGGTTGTGCAAAGTGGTGAAATTTGCCACGGACGTCACCGCCCGTGTCGAGCAGCACGAGCACGATGCGCGCAGCGCCAGCGCCGCTTATCACATCTCCGTGGAAACCCGGAAAGTCGCCGAGCAAGGCACTCAGGTGATCCAGCAGGCGGCCAGTGAGATGCGCGAAATCGCTGACGATATCGCGCAGTCATCAACGCTGATCGCGCAACTTGGCGAACGCTCGGAGCAGATCACGGCGATCGTCAACACCATCCGTGCGATTGCCGACCAGACCAATCTGCTGGCACTCAACGCAGCGATTGAAGCGGCGCGTGCCGGTGATCAGGGGCGTGGGTTCGCGGTGGTGGCGGACGAGGTGCGGCAACTGGCGGCGCGCACCAGCGGTTCGACGGCGGAGATTTCCAACATGATCGGCCTGATCCAGAGCGAAACCCGTCAGGCGATCAAGAGCATGGAAGGCACTCGCGGGCGGGCGGCGCAAGGCGTTGAACTGGCGGATCAGGCCGGCAGCGTGATTCTGCAGATCCGCGATGGCGCCAGTGAAGCGGTGCAGGCGGTGAGCATGTTTGCCAATGAGCGGGCGCCGGGCTGAGAGACCGCGTCGCGGCCTTCGCGAGCAGGCTCGCTCCCACATTGGAATGCGTTCCCCTGTAGGAGCGAGCCTGCTCGCGAAAGGGCCATAAGCCTCGATGCAGGACTATAGTGACCTTCAGTCCCAAGTCCTGCCGAGCCCATCATGACCACAGAAAAACCCGACGTCCCCGCGCCCGCCCCCGTCGACCACTTGCGCTTCCACCGCCCCCACGCCCACCTCAACACCACCTTCGGCAACGACACGTTCGCCCTGCGCGCCGAGGCCTTCGCGCGGTTCTTCGGCACGCCGACCTTTCTTGGCGCACAAACCCTGATCGTGCTGTTGTGGGTGTGCCTCAATGCGACGGGTATCACCACTTTCGACGTGTACCCGTTCATCCTGCTCAACCTCGCGTTCAGCCTGCAATCGGCCTACGCCGCACCGTTGATCCTGCTGGCACAAACCCGGCAAGCCGCGCGGGACAAGGCGCAATCGGACGCCGACGCGCAACACCGTGAAGCGCTGGCTGTGGCCAACAGCGAGCGCCAGGCTCAGGCTGCGCAGACCACCGCGCAACTGCTCGAACTGCTGGAGCAGAACACCCGCCTCACCGAAATGACCAAGAGCCTGACCGAACGCATCGAAGGCCTGACCCGCGAACTGCATGCGCACATCTGCCAGAACCCGCAACGCTGATCACGGCAACCGCAGCGCCTGCCCCAGTTCATCGAACAGCGTGACCACCGAGCGCAATGCCCGGCAGTCCGGGCGGGTCAGCAACCACAGCGCGGTGTCGTAGCCGTGCAACGGTTCGCTGAGAGCCTGTAAACCTTCGGTAATGAGAAAGTCCGGCAACGCCGCCACGCCGAGTCCGCCGCGCACCAGTTCCGTCACCGACAGCATGCTGTTGCAGCGATAAGCCGGGGTCACGCCGGGCAACTGCTGACGGCGCCAGGCGACGGTCGGGTGATCCGGCAGAAACTCGTCCGGGGCGATCCAGGTCAGCGCCGCCAGATCCGTCGCATCGACGTTTTGCAGATAACGCGCACTGGCGCAGACCCGGTAGGAAATCTTCGCCAGTTGCCGTCCGACCAGATGCTCTGGCGGCGTACGCGTCAGGCGCAGGGCGATGTCGGCATCGCGGCGGTTGAGGTTGGCGAAATCGTTGGAGGTGCTCAGCTCGAGAGTCAACGCCGGATAGTTCGGCATGAACTGCGCCAGCGCCGGCAACAGCAGGCCTTGCAGCACCGAGTCGGTGCAGGTCAGGCGCACCGTGCCGCTGACCACTTCGCCGCCCTGCTCGACACCGATCCGCGCCGCTTCCAGTGCCTGCTCGGCGCGTTCGGCCTGCTCGGCGAGAGTCTGCGCGAGGGTGGTTGGCAGGTAACCGGCGCGGCTCTTTTCGAACAATTGCTGACCCAGTGCTGACTCCAGACGACGCACCGCGCGAAACACCGTCGACACGTCTACTTTGAGCAGCTGCGAAGCCCGGGCCAGAGAGCCGCCGCGCACCAACGCAAGGATCAGCGCCAGATCCGGGTAGTCGAGTCGATAGTGCGTCGCTGCATTGATCACTTGGGAAAACGCCAATATTGAGTGCGTGAACGCCAATCTATAGTGAGCCCCGGTGATCGACAACTGCACACCCTCACCACAGAGGTTCATCACTCACTCAAATCAAGGAAATCCCATGGACGCCATTTCCATCGCCCTGATCGGCGATCACGATCCGCAAGTCACCGCCCACCAGGCGATCCCCGTTGCCCTCGGCATGATCGCCGAGCAGTCCGGCCACAATGTGCAATTCGAATGGCTGCCCACCGAGCAGATTCACGCCGACGCTGCGCTGGATCACTTCGACGGTTTCTGGTGCGTTCCGGGCAGCCCCTACAGAAACGAGGCTGGTGCACTCAGGGCCATTCGTTTTGCCCGCGAACAGCAGCGCCCTTTCCTCGGCACCTGCGGTGGTTTTCAGCATGCACTGCTGGAATTTTCCCGCAACGTGCTGGGCTGGGCCGATGCCGAGCATGGCGAAACATCGCCGGATTCACCGCGAGCCGTGCTCACACTGCTGACCTGTTCGTTGGTGGAGGCGGTGGACAGCATTCATCTGGTCGCCGGTTCGTTGATCGCCAAGGCGTACGAAACGTCCGAAATTTTTGAAGGCTATCGCTGCCGATTCGGGGTGAATCCGCAGTTCGAACGAGATTTACTGAGCCATCAGCTACGCGCCGTGGGGCACGATTCGGCGGGCGACTTGCGCGCAATCGAATTGACTGACCATGTGTTTTTTGTCGCCACGCTGTTTCAACCGGAACGCGCAGCGCTCAAGGGCAACATCCCGCCACTGGTGCGGGCGTTTGTCGAAGCGTGTGCGGAGCAACGTCCATGAAGCCGAAAGAGCCTTGCTTTGCAGTGATTTTCACCTCGACCCGCACCGAGGGTGACAACGGTTATGCGGCGGCGTCGGAACGGATGATGGAACTGGTCAGCCAGCAACCGGGGTTTCTCGGCATTGATTCGATTCGTGGAGAAGACGGGGTCGGGATCACCATTTCCTACTGGCAGAGCGAGGCGGCGATTCTGGCCTGGCGCGAGCATCCCGAGCACCGGGTGATCCAGGCGCGCGGGCGGGCGCAGTGGTATTCGAAGTTTCAGACGCGGGTGTGTCGGGTGGAGCGCGAGTATCGGTTTGGGCAGTGACTTTGACGGCGCGCTGACTGGCCTCTTCGCGAGCAAGCCCGCTCCCACAGGTACCGCGTTTGGGTTTTGAATTTGGTTGTGTGCTCACTGGCCTCATCGCCAGCAGGCTGACTCCCACAGGGATTTGTGAACGCCACAGATCCAATGTGGGAGCGAGCCTGCTCGCGAAGAGGCCGGCACAGCCACTACAAAACTTCAGCCCTGCACCAGACTGCGCACCGCCACAATCTCCGGCACCTCAACCTTGCTCATGTACACCCGCAACGGCTCACCGATGTTGATCCGCTCATCGATGTTCTGATCCAGCAGCAACTGAATCAGCTCGCGCTTCAAGGTCATGGTCGTCTCAGAAGCCGGCGCCCAGACAAACTCGCTGGTGGGAATGATGCCGTCATCGGCCACGTCCATGCCGAACGAATCTTCGCTGAAACGCACGATGTACTGACCGGTCTTGCGGTTGAGGCCGACAAAACCCTTGAGGTCATCGGCAGCCTGACAGATGAGTTGGGAAGTGATGCGCATGGTAAACCTCACGAAAAATCATCGATGGTTTACACGCAGGGCAACAGAATCGGCGCGCCCTCTGCCGGGGCGTCTGCCGAGGCCAAGCGTACTGCAAACCGCGCCACAAAAGTGCAGGAAAAATCGCTTTTAATACGTTTATGTCGGTCTGGCGATAGCACCCAATCGCTTCAGTTGTTAAAAGGTACGTCTTTGAAAATGCCCTGCGAAAGGAACTCGAACATGCCCGCCACTTTCACCAAAAGCGCCCTCATGCTGAGCCTGCTGCTCGGTCTCGGCCAGGCCCACGCCGCCCAGACTGACGTCAACGCGCTTGCCGCCGCCCATGGCATCCCGCATCCAGCCGTGATCGCTCACCGTGGCGCATCCTTCGATGCACCGGAGTCCACCGCCGCCTCCTACAAACTGGCCCGCGACCTCGGCGCCGACTACCTGGAAATGGATTTGCAGCGCAGCAAGGACGGCGTGCTGTTCGCCCTGCACGACAACAACCTGCAACGCACCACCGACGTCGCGACCAAATTCCCGGAGCGCAAGGACAGCCCGGCCACCGCCTTCACCATGGCCGAACTGAAAACCCTCGACGCCGGCAGCTGGTACAACAAGGCTTATCCGGATCGCGCGCGTCCATCCTACGCCGGGCTGAAAATCCTCACCCTCGATGAAATCATCGACATCGCCCAGGCCAACCCGAAACACAAGCCGGGTCTTTACATCGAAACCAAGGAGCCGCAGCTGTTTCCGGGCATCGAGCATGACCTGAAAGAGAAGCTGCAAGATCGCGGCTGGCTGAGTCCGGCCGGTTCGAAACTGGCCAAGAGC
The DNA here is from genome assembly GCF_014200835.1 of Pseudomonas sp. JAI115. Lineage (NCBI taxonomy): Bacteria > Pseudomonadati > Pseudomonadota > Gammaproteobacteria > Pseudomonadales > Pseudomonadaceae > Pseudomonas > Pseudomonas sp. JAI115. The sequence goes on along the minus strand of NZ_JACHCY010000008.1, from coordinate 20,584 downwards.
GAGCTGGGCGTCGGTCAGGGCAAAGGCAAGGTGATCCTGCAGACCTTCGAGAAGAACAGCCTCGAACTGCTGCAGAAGGAAATGCCGCAAGTGCCGAAAATCCTGTTGCTGTGGGTCGGCGAAGGCAGCATCGAGCCGAAATCTAAAGTGACCTTTGCCGAATCCGGCGAGAAGGACAAGAACGTGTTCTACGGCAAGCAGGAGCCGAAGTCCGAAGCCGAATTCAAGCAATGGGTTGATTTCGCCAAGTCGCAGGGCGCCATCGGCACCGGCCCTTCGGCCAGGCTGACCAAGGGCGGCGACCAGAGCTATTCGGATCTGGTGCAACCGTGGATGAACCAGTACACCCACGATCAGGGCATGCTGGTGCACGTCTACACCGTCGATGAGCCGGTGGATTTCGAGAAAGTCATGGCGGCGGGTGTCGACGGCATCTTCACCAACCGCGCCAGCGAACTGTTGAAGTTCTACAAGCGCCCGGCGGCGGCCAGTGTTGATCAGGTGTTGAAGAACAACGGGTTCTGATCAGCAGACCGGGTTGTCCGCATCGCGAGCAGGCTCGCTCCCACAAGAGCGCTGCACGCGATGTGGGGTTTTAAGGGTGAATTAAGTTGCGGTGGTTAACCTGAGCCCACTTCAACGAACAACCCAAGGAATGACCCGATGAAAACTTTGACTGCCCTGTTTACCGCCGCTGCCCTGACCCTGACTGCTGGCCTCGCCCAGGCCGATGTGCGCGTCGACCAGATCCCTGAGTTGGTCAAATCCGGCAAGATCAAGTCGCTGGAGTCGATGAACGCCGAAGCGCTGAAACTGCACCCGGGTGCGACCATCACCGACACCGATCTGGATAACCACTTCAACGGTTACGAGTACGAAGTCGAGCTGAAAACCGCCGACGGCAAAGAGTTCGACGTCGACTTCGATGCCACCACCGGCAAAGTGCTGAGCAACAAGCAAGACACCTGATACACCGCCAAAGCAAAGCCGCACGATCAGCGATCGTGCGGCTTTTTTGCGTCCGTTGCCCGGCGAATCACGCGGATGCAGCCTGAAGGGATGCCAAAACCGCCATCAGACCGCTAGTATGGCGACCATCAGATAACGATTGCAGCCGAGAACGATGGGCATGAGGCAGACAGCGGCAGCAGACATCGCGACAATCGGACGGATCAGCGCGGTTCCGGCGATCCTTCAGGTGATCCGCGAACTGACCGGCCTGCGCTTTGCCGCCGTAGCGCGGGTTACCGAGGATTCGTGGACAGCCTGCGCGGTCCTCGATCAGCTGGATTTCGGCCTGCAGGTTGGTGGCGAGCTGGATGTGGTCACCACGCTGTGCCACGAAATCCGTGCTGCGCACACCTCGGTGGTGATCGACAAGGCCAGCGAAGACCCGCTCTACCGCGATCATCACACCCCGCGCCTGTACAAATTCGAGAGCTATATCTCGGTGCCGGTGTTCCGCACTGACGGACGGTTTTTCGGCACGATCTGCGCGCTCGATCCGAACCCCGCGCAACTCAAGTCCAGCAGCATCCAAAGCACCATGGAGTCGTTCGCGCGGATGCTCGCGTTGCAGATCGAAGCCGAGGAAAACGCGCAGCGCACCGAAACCGCGTTGTTGCAGGAACGCGAAACCGCCGAGTTGCGCGAACAGTTCATCGCCGTGCTCGGCCACGACTTGCGCAACCCGTTGTTCGCCATCAGCGCCGGCGCCGAAATGCTTCTGCGCAAGCATCCGGATCCGGCCATCGAAATGCGGGTACGCCATATCCTTGGCAGTGCGCAAAGGGCGACGCGGTTGGTGGATGACGTGCTCGACTTTGCTCGCGGACGGTTGGGCAAGGGCATTCCAGTGGATATCCAGCCCTGCGCGGATTTGACCGAAGCCGTACAGCAAGTGGTGATGGAGATTCGCAACGTGCATCCGCAGCGCACGATTCGTGCGTCCATCGGCGACTTGCAGGGTGTGCCCTGCGACCGGGCGCGGATCGCTCAACTGCTGTCGAACCTGCTGGCCAATGCCGTGGCCCATGGCGACCCGGATGGGGATATCGAAGTGATCGCCCAGGTTGAGCACGGTGCGTTGATGCTGGCGGTGAAAAACCTGGGGCATATTCCCGAGGCGATCCTGCCGCATCTGTTCCAGCCTTACTCGCGCCCGACCGGCAACGCGCCCCAGGCCGGGCTCGGTCTGGGGCTGTACATCGCCAGCCAGATCGCCCAGTCCCATGGCGGGCATTTGCATGTGGCGTCCACCGCACAGAGCGGCACGCTGTTCACCTTCAGCCTGCCCACAATCTAAGACACACCACAAATCCCCTGTGGGAGCGGGCTTGCTCGCGAAGGCGTCGTGTCAGTCAATATTTTCGGTAACTGTTACACCGCATTCGCGAGCAAGCCCGCTCCCACAAAAGCATTGCGGTGATGCTTAAGCCGAAGTGCTGACCAGCGAGCCCGAAGTGCTTCCGCCCGACTCTTGCAACGCCTGCAACAACGCCGCCGTGGCCGTCTGCAACGAAGCCGAAGTGCTGGAGATATGCGACTCGGCGGACGCCACGTCGGCAGCCTTGGCATCAGCGTCTTCCTGCTTGGCCTGAGCCGCTTGCAGCGCCTGCTGCTGTTCCTGCAATTGCTTTTGCAGCTCGGCGATCTGCTTGCGCAGTGCTTTCACCGAATCCGATTCACCGCTGCTGTCGGAACTGCTGTCGCCTGCCGGAGCCGCGCCCCCGCCAGCCGCCACTTTGCTGGTGTCGGCGCTGACGCCCGCGCTGCTGGTTGCAGGGGTCGAAGTGTCGTCGCTAGCGTCGCTGATCCTGGTTTTGCTGGTGGCGGTGCTGACGGTCTGATTGATCGAAACGGAGGTGATGCTGACCATGGGCTGGCTCCAATGCCGGTTTTAGATAACCGGCCATCGGCGGCAGTCGCACGGATTTGAGATCGACTGTGTACCGACTCGGTAACCGAACCGGTACACGTCGGCTGACGTCAGGCGCTCAGGCGACGGATCACCGTGGCGGCAATGGCAATCTCACCACGCATCTGGGTGATGCTGTGAATGCGCTCTGCATGACTAACGTAACCAGGCGTGATCGGCGTACCAGAGCGCTTCTTGAAGAGAATCCGCCATTGGCAGGTGAATTAGGAGGCTGCGATCGACTCTGGCCCAGGGTGGGAGCGGGCTTGCTCGCGAAAGCGGCGTGTCATCCACATCATCACTCAATGATCATCCGCATTCGGGAGCAAGCCCCCTCCCACAGGGTTACCAGTGGATGAACCGGGTCGCTGTCATTTTGCAGTCACGCCAACGTCATGTGCGGTTGCGATGATGCGGCTCAGTGAACCTGCCATTCCGCGACCGACGCGCCCTCCTCGCAGCGAGCCTCCATGAACCACAGCCTCGACCTCAGTCATCGCGATCCTGATTTGTTCGGTTTGCTTTACGGCTTCCGTTTTCGTCCCGGTGAACGTGGCCGCGAAGTCGATTCGGCGACCGCCCTGCGTTGTCTGCAAGACGACAGCGACAGTGATGAATTCCTCTGGCTGCACCTGAACCTGGCGCACGCCGCGTGCGAGCGCTGGATGAAAAGTCATCTGCAATTGCCCGAAGAATTCTTCGAGGCGCTGCACGAAGGTTCGCGCTCGACGCGCATCGAGCACGTGGACTCGGCGTTGCTGGCAGTGGTCAACGACGTGGTGTTCAACCTCAGCAGCATGGTGTCCTCGGACGTGTCGACGCTGTGGGTCTGTGTGCGCAGCAAACTGATCGTCAGCGCACGCCTGCAACCGCTGCACTCGGTGGACAAATTGCGTTCGTCGGTGAAGGCCGGCGAATGCTTTCGCTCACCGTCGGAACTGCTGGTGCATCTGCTGCGCGATCAGGGCGAAGTGCTGACGCAGATCGTGCGCAAGACCAGCATGAGCGTCGATCAGGTCGAGGACGAATTGCTCTCCTCACGGCTGTCGACCAACCGCGCCGAACTCGGCGCCAATCGCCGGGTGCTGGTGCGCCTGCAACGGCTGCTGGCGCTGGAGCCGGGATCCTTGCTGCGCCTGCTCAATCGTCCTCCGCCATGGCTGCAGAAGGAGGACGTCAAGGAGCTGCGCAAATCCACCGAGGAGTTCGCGCTGATCATCAACGACCTCACCGCCCTCGGCGAGCGGATCAAACTGCTCCAGGAAGAAATCGCCGCCAACCTCAACGAACAGAGCAACCGCACCCTGTTCACCTTGACCGTGGTCACGGTGCTGGCGTTGCCGATCAACATCATTGCCGGTTTCTTTGGCATGAACGTGGGGGGAGTGCCACTGGCGACGGATCCCGAGGGGTTCTGGATTCTGGTGGCGCTGGTCGCGACGTTTACCGTGATTGCCGGGCGCTGGGCGTTTCGCAAGCGTGGGGATTACTAACCACCAAACTTGATGTCCAGCACAGTTCCCCTGTGGGAGCGAGCCTGCTCGCGAATGCGATCTGTCATTCAACAATGACGATGACTGACACGCCGTCTTCGCGAGCAGGCTCGCTCCCACAGGGGACCTCATTGACCTTCAGATCGGTGGTCTGGTTATTCAGCCAAACACTGACCTGCCGCAGTCTCTCTGTAATATTTAGCAACGATCATGACCGACACTCCTTCCCTCGCTCAGGATTGTCCGCTCATGGCTACTCCCTCCCTGACCGCCCGCCAAGCCTCTGCCCCCAGCGGCAGGCCAGCCCTCGACAAGAAAACCGGCCCGTTCACCTACGTGATCTTTTTCGCGGTGCTCGCGATGGGGATGCTGTTCACCGCTTACAGCCTGATGCACGACATGCACGAGTTGGGCACCACTGTCACCACCTGGACCCCGTTCCTGCTGCTCGGCGTAGCGCTGCTGATTGCGCTGGGCTTTGAGTTCGTCAACGGTTTCCACGACACCGCCAACGCGGTCGCGACGGTGATCTATACGCACTCGCTGCCGCCGAATGTGGCGGTGGTCTGGTCGGGCTTCTTCAACTTCCTCGGGGTGTTGCTGTCCAGCGGCGCCGTGGCGTTCGGCATCATCGCCCTGCTGCCGGTGGAGCTGATTCTGCAGGTCGGTTCGTCCGCCGGTTTCGCGATGATCTTCGCCTTGCTGATCGCGGCGATCCTGTGGAACCTCGGCACCTGGTGGCTGGGCCTGCCGGCCTCCTCTTCCCACACCCTGATCGGTTCGATCATCGGCGTCGGCGTGGCCAATGCCTTGATGCACGGGCGCGACGGTACCAGCGGCGTGGACTGGGCGCAGGCGACCAAGATCGGTTACGCCCTGCTGCTGTCACCGCTGGTGGGCTTCGGCTGCGCGGCGCTGTTGCTGCTGGCCATGCGCGCCTTCATCAAGAATCGCGCGCTGTACAAGGCGCCGGAAGGCAACAACCCGCCACCGTGGTGGATTCGCGGTTTGCTGATCGCCACCTGCACCGGTGTGTCTTTCGCCCACGGCTCCAACGACGGGCAGAAAGGCATGGGCCTGATCATGCTGATTCTGGTTGGCACCTTGCCGATGGCTTACGCGTTGAACCGCACCATGCCCGCCGATCAGGCGCTGCAATTCGCTGCCGTCGCCGAAGTCACCCAGCAAGCGCTGGTGAAAAACACCCCGCTGCCAGCCCCGGTGGATCCGCGTCCGGTACTGTCCGATTACGTGCGCAGCAAGCAAGCCACGCCGCAACTGATCCCCGCCCTCGCCGCTCTCACCGGGCATATTGGCGAAGAGGTGAAAGGCTATGGCTCGCTGTCGAAAGTCCCGGCCGAGGCCATGGGCAACGTGCGTAACGACATGTACCTGGCCAGCGAAAGCATTCGCCTGATGGACAAAAACAAGGTCGGCAATTTCGACGCCGACACTACTGACAAACTGCAACTGTTCAAACAGCAGATCGACAACGCCACGCGCTTTATTCCGTTGTGGGTGAAGATTGCGGTGGCCATCGCTCTGGGCCTCGGCACCATGGTCGGCTGGAAACGGATTGTGGTGACAGTCGGCGAAAAAATCGGCAAGACCCACCTGACCTATGCCCAGGGCGCCTCAGCGGAAACCGTGGCGATGCTGACCATCGGCGCGGCGGACATGTTCGGTTTGCCGGTGTCGACCACCCACGTGCTGTCATCGGGCGTGGCCGGCACCATGGTCGCCAATGGCGGTGGTTTGCAGATGAAGACCATCCGCAATCTGCTGATGGCGTGGGTGCTGACCTTGCCGGCGGCGATTCTGCTGTCGGGCAGCCTGTACTGGCTGTTCACCCAGATCTTCTGATCGACTTAGATCCCTGTGGGAGCTGGCTTGCTCGCGAAAGCGTCAGGTCAGTCAACAATGATGCTGAATGGGCCGGCCTCTTCGTGAGCAAGCCCACTCCCACCCTGGATCGCGACCAGCCCCGAATACTTCAACCACCGCCCACCCCTGTGGGAGCGGGCTTGCTCGCGAAAGCGTCAGGTCAGTCAACAATGATCTGAATGGGCCGGCCTCTTCGTGGGCAAGCCCACTCCCACCCTGGATCGCGACCAGCCCCGAATACTTCACCCACCGCCCACCCCTGTGGGAGCGGGCTTGCTCGCGAAGGCGTCAGATCAGTCAACATCGATGCTGAATGGGCCGGCCTCTTCGTGGGCAAGCCCACTCCCACCCTGGATCGCGACCAGCCCCGAATACTTCACCCACCGCCACCCCTGTGGGAGCGGGCTTGCTCGCGAAGGCGTCAGGTCAGTCAACAATGATGCTGAATGGGCCGGCCTCTTCGTGGGCAAGCCCACTCCCACAGTTTGATTTGTGTCAGGCATTAGAGAGTGGAACGGATGACATCGCCCAACCACTCCATGAACACCCGCACCCGCAGCGGCAAATGCCGTTGCCGTGCATACAGGATTGAAATCGCCATCGCCGGCGCGGTGAACTGCGGCAGCACAGTCAGCAGCTCACCGGTGTCCAGATGGGGCTGCATGCCGGTGCGCGGCACCTGGATCAGGCCGAAGCCGCCCAGACAGGCCGACTCGTAAGCATCGGTGCTGTTGACCGTGACGCTGCCAGCCATCGGCAATCGCCGCACCTGTCCGTCCTGTTCATACACAAACCCTTCCGAGCGCGAACCGAGCACGCCGACGTAGTGCACCAGCCGATGCTGCGCCAGATCCTCCAGCGTCTGCGGCACGCCGTAGCGCTGAAGGTACGCCGGGCTGGCGCAGTTGATCATCGGGAAGTCGCCCAAGTGCCGCGCCACCACCGATTGATCCGGCTGCGCGCCGATGCGCACCACGCAATCGAAACCCTCGCTGAGCAGATCGACACGGCGGTCGGTGCTGCTGATTTCCAGTTCCAGATTCGGGTGGCGCGCCATGAACTCCGGCAGCAGCGGCATGATCAGGCGCCGCGCGAGGATGTTCGGCATGTCGACACGAATCCGCCCGCTCAGCGAGGCCGGATCCTGCCGAAACAGCCCCTCGATCTCATCCATGTGTGACAGCAGATCCTTGCTGCGCTCGTACAACACCAGACCGTCCTGAGTCGCCTGCACCTTGCGCGTGGTGCGTTGCAGCAGGCGGGTGCCGAGCAGGGTTTCCAGGGCCTGGACATGTTCGGAAACCGTCGAGCGCGGCAACCCGAGACTCTCGCCGGCCAGGGTGAAACTCGACAGTTCGCTGACCCGGACGAAGGTGCGCAGCAGTTCCAGTTTGTTCATGAGGACACCCGTTGATTGTTCGGCTGAGTCGATCAGTGATTCCGGTTTCAGTCTGTTTATCACCCCATGGCGGATAAATAAACTTTGCTCATCACCACTCAACGCAATCGAGGATTTCACATGAGCCGCAAAATCGCATTGATCACCGGTGCCAGCCGTGGCCTGGGCAAGAACGCCGCCCTGCACCTCGCCGCCGAAGGCGTGGACATCATCGGCACCTACAACAGCCGAGCCGATGAAGCCCAGGCGCTGGTGGCTGAACTGGAACAACGCGGCGCCAAAGCCGTGATGCTGCAACTGGACGTCGGTCGCAGCGAAACCTTTGCCGATTTCGCTTCGCGGGTTGAGCAGGCGTTGCAGCACTTTGATCGTCCGCGCTTCGACTTCCTGATCAACAACGCCGGGATCGGTGTGCACGCGGCGTTCGCCGAGACCACCCCGGAACAGTTCGACCTGCTGATGAATATCCAGCTCAAAGGGCCGTTCTTCCTGACTCAGCAACTGCTGCCGCTGATCAATGACGGCGGGCGCATCATCAACATTTCCAGCGGCCTGACCCGCTTCAGCCTGCCGGGCTATGCCGCCTACGCGGCGATGAAAGGCGCGATGGAAGTGCTGACCCGCTATCAGGCCAAGGAGCTGGGCGCGCGGCAGATCGGCGTGAACACACTGGCGCCGGGCGCCATCGAGACCGACTTTGGCGGCGGTGCGGTGCGCGACAACGCCGCGTTGAACGCGATGGTTGCGAGCAACACCGCACTGGGCCGCGCCGGGCAACCGGATGATATTGGGGGTGCGCTGTCGATGCTGCTGGCGCCGGGTGCGCAGTGGATCAACGGGCAGAGGGTCGAGGCGTCGGGCGGGATGTTCCTTTAAATCCCCCATTCACTAAAAACTTTCTTGGTGAGAGCCTCTGTGGCGAGGGGATTTATCCCCGATGGACTGCGCAGCAGGCCCTTCTTTTCTGGATAAAAAGAAGGGCCGCTACGCGCCCCATCGGGGATAAATCCCCTCGCCACAGGTTTTGCATTAGCCACAGGTTGTGCTTATCCCGCGCATACCCGGCGGGTCACGAGGCGCTCGCGCACCACGTCATAGCCCCAGTGATACACATAGGTGTACGGCAGGAAAAACAGCAGAACGCCGATGTCGAGCAAGAACGCCTGCCACAGGCTGACCGACAACCACCAGGCAATCAGCGGCACGCCCATCACGATCAATCCGCCCTCAAACAGCAGCGCATGGACCACCCGGGTCCAGGCGTTGTGCGCGATGTTCAGGCGCTTGAGCATGCGGTCGAAAAAGCCGTTGAACAGCACGTTCCACGCCAGCGCCAGCAGGGCAATCAGCACGGTCACCGCGCCCATGTCCAGCAGCGGTTTGTCCATGATCCACGCCAGTAACGGGGTACAGATCAAGATCGCCAGACACTCGAAACCGATGGCCTGGAAGATACGTTCAGTGATGGATTTGTTGCCAGTCATGGCCTGACTCCTTGAGTGAAGAGGGTTGCCATGATCGGCCACCACACCGATACTTCATAACCAATAACCATCGATCAAGGCGATAGTTCATGGCTTCGCAAGAAGTGCTGTTGGCGTTCGTGCAAGCGGCCACTCAGGGTTCGTTTTCGGCAGCGGCGCGCAAGCTGGGGCGCAGTCAGTCAACCATCAGTGCCGCAGTGGCCAGCCTGGAGATCGATCTGGATCTGATTCTGTTCGACCGCAGCAGCCGCAAACCGACGCTGACCCCGGCTGGCCATGTGATGCTGCAACGGGCCGAGGCGATTCTGGCGGCCACCAGTCGTATGGAAATGAGCGCCCGGCAACTGGCCCAAGGCGTTGAGCCGAAGCTGACCGTGGCGATTTCCGACACCTACCAGTCAGCGCGATTTGAAGCGGCACTGGTCGGCTTCGAGCAGCGTTATCCGGACCTGGAACTGGAATGCCTGATCGCCGAGTGTGACGACCTGATCGAGTTGGTCCAGCGTGGCCGCGCGCACCTGGCGTTTGCCGAAATGCAGGACACCTATCCACCGGATCTGGTGACCTCGACCGTCGCCGAGCGCACTGACCTGGCGCTGTTCGTCAAAGATGATCATGTGCTGACCCGTGTCGAACGGGTCGACCAGCAGGTGCTGGAGCAGCATCGCGAGTTGCGCCTGGCGACCATCGTCAATCCCTACGACAGCCGGGCGAAGGGCCGGGTGTGGTCGGCGCCGAGTTACCTGATGCTGATGGAAATGGCGGAGATGGGCTTTGGCTGGGCGGCGCTGCCGCGCTGGCTGGTGGCGCGTTTCGGTAATGGCTCGCTGGTGGAACTGACGGTGCGCGGCTGGCCGCGGCCGGTGTATGTCGATGCGTTGTGGTCGCGGCTGTATCCGCCGGGGCCGGCGGGGAGCTGGTTGCTGAGCAAGATGCTGGAATAGCGGCGCGCCCATTCGCGAGCAGGCTCGCTCCCACAGTTGGAATGCGCTCACCTGTGGGAGCGGGCTTGCTCGCGAAGGGGCCAGTATTGCCAATGAATTCCTCGGATCATTCCAGTTCGCTCAGCCGCCCCTCGATAAACCGCCGCTCCGGCTCTTGCCGGGTCAGTTCCAGTGCTCGCAAGTACGCCGCCCGCGCCTGCTCCACCCGGCCCAACTGCCGACAAAATTCCGCCCGCGCCGAATGCGCCAGGTGGTAATCCTGCAACTCGCCGCGATCCAGGATCCCCTCGATCAGCGTCAGCCCGGCCAGCGCCCCATCGCGCTTGGCCACCGCCACTGCGCGGTTCAACTCGATCACCGGCGACGGTACCGCGCGCAACAGCACGTCATACAGCCCGACGATCTGCTGCCAATCGGTTTCCGCCGCTGACGGCGCTTCGGCATGCACCGCGGCAATCGCCGCTTGCAGGCAATACGGCCCAAATCGCCGCGTGGTCAGCGCCCGCTCCACCAGCGCACAACCTTCGGCGATCAACCCGGCATCCCAGCGCGAGCGATCCTGGTCGTCCAGCAGGATCAATTCTCCACTGGGCGACGTGCGCGCCGGCCGCCGCGACTCATGCAACAACATCAACGCCAGCAGGCCCATGACCTCCGGTTCCGGCAGCAACTCCATCAGCAACCGCCCAAGCCGAATCGCCTCGCGAGTCAGATCTTCGCGGGTCAGCTCGGCGCCCATCGACGCCGAATAGCCTTCGTTGAACACCAGATAAATCACCCGCAGCACGCTGTCGAGGCGCTCGGGCAGTTCGCTCAGGCTCGGTACTTGATAAGGAATTCTGGCGTCGCGAATCTTCGCCTTGGCACGGACGATGCGCTGGGCAATCGCCGCCGGTGCCGAGAGAAACGCGCGGGCGATTTCCTCGGTGGTCAGGTCACAGACTTCACGCAGGGTCAGCGGCACTTGCGCATCCGCCGCCAGCGCCGGGTGACAGCAGGTGAAGATCAGCCGCAGGCGGTCGTCTTCCACGTCTTCGCCACTCCAGTCGGCCTGCTCCAGGTCTTCGAGCTGCGCCAGCAACAGCGGCTGCGAGGCCTTGAACCGGGCGCGCCGGCGCAATACATCGATGGCCTTGAAGCGCCCGGTGGACACCAGCCAGGTACGCGGATTGTCCGGCACACCGTCGCGCTGCCAGCGCTCGACCGCGACGAAGAACGCCTCGTGCAAGGCTTCTTCGGCGAGGTCGAAATCCCCGAGCAGACGAATCAGGGTCGCCAGAATCCGCCGCGAGTCTTCGCGATAGACCTGCTCGACCCGCGCCCGGACTTCAGACATTCAACTGCCGCACCGGACGCACTTCAACGCTGCCGACCCGGGCCGCCGGAATGTTACCGGCGACCTGAATCGCTTCGTTGAGATCCTTGGCATCGATCAGGTAAAACCCGGCCAGTTGCTCCTTGGTTTCAGCGAACGGGCCATCGGTGATCGACAGCTTGCCGTTGCGCATGCGCACGGTGGTCGCAGTCTGCACCGACTCCAGCGCTTCGGCCGCGACCATCCGCCCGCTGCCCTGAATCGACTCGGCGTAGGCCCAGCACTCGGCGTCTTCCGGGCTGTCGGGCGAGGTGTGCAGCAGGCGCTCATCGCTGTAGACCAGGCATAAATACTTCATGGTTTTCTCCTGATTCGAACGGATCAACTATGGCTGAAGATCAGGGTTGCACATCGAACAGCGTGCTGCCGCTCATCGGATCGAACGGTGCCGACCAGTGCTCGTGAGCGATCTTCCACGTCCCGCCGACCTGCCGATAGCACGCGGTGGCGCGCATCCAGCAGCTCTGGGTTTCACCCTTGTCGTTGGTGCCGCCGCAATGCGTCACCCAATGGGCGAAGGCGAGGTTGTCGGCGGTCTCGATGGCGATCTCGTGAAACTCGAAAACGTGCGGGCCGGAACACATCTCCATGCAGGCTTCCCAGTGGGCACGGTAGGCCGCTTTGCCCTTGAATTGCAGGGCCTTGATCGCATCGAAGGAGACGATGTCGTCGGTGTACAACGTCATGACCTTGTCGACGTTCTTGGTCATTACCGCGTCGCGGTAGGTATTGATCAGGGTCTGGATTTCAGTCTGTGCGCTCATGGTGTTCTCCGTGGTTTTTGTGGTGAAGACACCCTTAGTCGTTCGGCCATCGTACGGATCGACAGACGAAACAAAAAATTTCCGCCGAACACAAAATCGCTAGAATCCGAGGCTCATTTTTGTAGGAAAAAGGAAATTCCCGTGTCAGCCCAACTCGTGCCGTACGACAGCCTGAACGCGTTGCAGCGTCAGCAGGTCGAGGCGATTGAAATCCATCCCGAGCAGATCAAGTTCTCCGGCGACATCCATGGCGCGTTGCACACGCTGCTGTCCAGACCCGGCCCCGGCGTCAAAGGTTTCGCGCTGCTGGCCGATCAGGTGCCGGTGGCTTTTCTGCTGCTCAAGCGCCCACCGGTGTTGCCGGACTGGGCCGATGAACACAGCGCCACCCTGCACGCCTTGCAGGTCGATCACCGGGCGCAGGGCAAAGGTTACGGCAAGGCCTGCCTGCAAGCGTTGCCCGAGGTGGCGCGTGAAGCATGGCCGGAGATCAAGGGGCTGGAACTGTCGGTGGATGCCGATAACGACGCGGCGATCGCCCTGTACGCCAGATACGGTTTCGTCGACAGCGGCGAAGCGTACAAGGGCCGAATTGGTTACGAGCGGCGCATGGGGCTGTTTTTCTGAAATCATCGAGGGAGAGAAGATGATCGATTCAATCGAAGCACTGGAAGCTATTTACGGCCTGCCCCACGACCGCGCGGTGCGCAAGCAGATCGGTTTTCTCAACGAGGATTATCAGGCGATGGTGCGCCTCTCGCCGCTGGTGATCGTCAGCTCGGTGGGCGCCGACGGTCTCGACAATTCGCCGCGCGGTGACAAAGCCGGGTTCGTGCGGATCATTGACCAAAACACCCTGGCCCTGCCGGACCGCCCGGGCAACAACCGCATCGATACCCTGCGCAATGTGCTGCACGATCCTCGGGTGTCGCTGCTGTTCATCATTCCGGGCATTGGTGAGACGTTGCGGGTCAATGGCACCGCGACCATCAGCGCCGATCCTGAGCTGCTGGAAAGCTTTGCGGTGAATGGCAAACCGGCGAAAACGGTGTTGCTGGTGACGGTAGAGGCAGCGTTTTTCCACTGCTCGAAAGCCTTTGTGCGCTCTGACGCCTGGAACCCGGAAACCCACCTGCCGCGCTCGGCCCTGCCCTCTGCCGGCGCTTTCCACAAGCGCCTGAATGACGGGCAGTTTGACGCCGAGACCTACGACCGCGAAGCACCGAAAAGAGTAAGCGACACTCTCTACTGAACGGGGAACTCAAAACGCCACAACCCTCTGTGGGAGCGAGCCTGCTCGCGAAAGCGTCATATCAGTCAACAAATTGGTTGGTTGACACGCCCTCTTCGCGAGCAGGCTCGCTCCCACAGTTTTGAACGGGTTGAATCAGAGAGTAAGAATCATCTCGTGCCACGCCATCCCGCCGTGGTCGGACTCCGACGGCTTGATGTAGGCAAAGCCGAACCCGGCGTACAGCGGAATGTGCTTCTCCTTGCACATCAGATGAATCGTCGCCTTGTCCATCCCGCGCATGCGCTCGATGAACTCGGCCATCAGTCGCTTGGCCAAACCCTGGCCCTGATAGTCCGGGTGCACCACCACCGACATGATCACCACGTTCGGCCCTTGCGGATCGTGACCGATCAGCTCCTTGAACGCCTCGTCGGACATCTGCACATCAAACGCCGCGCCCGAGTTGATGAACCCGGCTACTACGCCGTCTACTTCGGCGACGATGAAACCCTCGGGCCAGGTGGCGATGCGCGTGGCGATCTTCTCGCGAGTGGCGGCTTCATCGCCTTCGTAGGCAACGGTTTCGATCGCGTAGCAGCGATCCAGGTCGGCGGCGGTGACGTTGCGGATGACGGTGTTCATGGCAGCTCGAAAATCAACGGAGAAAAGTGCGCAAAGCATAAAGGAATAAGGTGTTCATATCGATCCGCGCGGGGGGCGTAAAGCCTGCGTATAAGCGCTTTTCTTCGTGCCGGCGACGGGCTATTCCTGCGGTGTGTCTCTGATCACCCTTGGGGGTAACCGCTTATGAGCAGCGTTGAAATCGGCCTGTTGATGGTGTTGGGCATCAGTACGTTCGGCTTTATCACCCTGGGCATCGACCTGTTGCGGGCGCGACGGCTGGGCAAGGGCAAACGCGGTTGAACAACATGAGGCGGATCAGCGATCCGCCTCAGCGTTATTGGTTCAGGCTTTGCTGTCGACCGGCACGCAGATTTCCAGTTTGCCGGTGTGCAGTCGCGGATTGAAATCGGCGCTGTAGCGCTCCAGCTCCGGGGCATTCAGTTCCACGTAGTGAGAGGTCGGCAGCCAGGTCTTGTAGATGTATTGCAGGGTTTGCGGCAACTGGTCGAGCGGTCCCTTGTGCTCGAACACCGCGTACTGCCGGGGCAGCACTTCGACCCACTGGTAAACCTTCTGGTCGAGGTCGTCGAGCTTGCTGATTTCCACCCCGGCGATGTAATCGAAGCCACCCTGGCCGTCGAAATTGCTACAGACGCCGTAGGTCACTTCGTTTTTTTGTCCCTGTATCTTTCCCAGGTGCGGCAAGAACTTTTCCCACAGCGCGGGGATGTCCTTGGCAGTGTCCTGGGTAAATCGACCACGAAATCCCGCGATCAGCAGGAAGTGTCCATGTTCGAAGCGAGGTTCCGCCACTTCGACGCGTTTTTGCTCATCCATGACTCGACTCCTGGAACAAAAGTAGGGGTTCGGCTGCTGAGTATAGAAGCCAAACCCGATTCGCAATGTCACAAGGCGTGCAACTGGTCGGCAGCGCCGGAGCCAACGAACTCGTTATAACCGGATACGATCACGTAAACCGCGAAATAGCAGAAGATCGCCGCCGATGCCATGTAGGAGTAGCGCAATAGCTTGTCGCCGAGCAACTTGCCGCCGTGGCTTGCGGCAAAGCACAGACCGGCCGACCACAGCAGGCCGGCGCAGAGAAAACCGCCGAGAAACAGCGCCGAGCTGAGCGGGCCGCCGCCACCGGAACGGGCGATCAGGGTGCCGCCAACCGCGGCGAACCACAGAATCGCGCTAGGCGAGGACATAGCGAGGAAGATCCCTCGGAAGAATTCCTTGCGATGGGAGTTCTGCCCCACCTCCGCCGTCGCCGCCAACTGCGCTTCGTGGTGAATCGCCGAATAGATCATCTTCGCCGCAAAGTAGATCAGCAGCGCAGACCCGCCGATCCACAGCACCCAGCGCACGCTTTCGTACTGCAGCAACACGGTCATCCCGGCCAGCGCCAGCACCGCGTAGATCAGGTCGCCGACGCAAGTGCCGAGGCCCAGCGCGAAGCCCTGAAAGTAACCGCGCTGCATCGCCAGGGTGATCATCGCGATGTTGGCTACGCCGATGTCCAGGCACAGCGAAAGGCTCAGCAAGAAGCCGCTGGTGAATTCCATTAAGCATTTCCTTGGAAAAAATTATTGTCGTGCACGCTGGACAGTCTGCCATCGCTGCCCTTATCTTCCGCCACAGGTCACCGCAGTGACCAGCGTCGCTCGGACGGTTCCGGGCGCTTACGTTATCCGAGGCAACAATGGCTGAACAAGGTTCGCCGCGCCGCTTTGCGCGCATAGATCGACTCCCCCCTTACGTTTTCAACATCACCGCCGAGCTGAAGATGGCCGCGCGGCGTCGTGGTGAAGACATCATCGACTTGAGCATGGGCAACCCCGACGGGGCCACGCCGCCGCACATCGTCGAAAAACTGGTGCAGGTGGCACAACGCGAAGACACCCACGGTTACTCCACCTCCAAGGGCATTCCGCGCCTGCGCCGGGCGATTTCCAACTGGTACAAGGAACGCTACGCGGTCGATATCGACCCGGAAAGCGAAGCCATTGTCACCATCGGTTCCAAGGAAGGCCTGGCGCACTTGATGCTGGCCACCCTGGATCAGGGCGACACGGTGCTGGTGCCGAACCCGAGTTACCCGATTCACATCTACGGCGCGGTGATTGCCGGCGCCCAGGTGCGTTCGGTACCGCTGGTGCCGGGCGTGGACTTCTTCGATGAACTGGAGCGGGCGATTCGCGGTTCGATCCCCAAGCCGAAAATGATGATCCTCGGTTTCCCGTCCAACCCTACCGCACAATGCGTGGAGCTGGATTTCTTCGAACGGGTGATCGCCCTCGCCAAGCAGTACGACGTACTGGTGATTCACGACCTGGCTTACGCCGATATCGTCTACGACGGCTGGAAAGCCCCGTCGATCATGCAGGTGCCCGGCGCCAAGGACATTGCGGTGGAGTTTTTCACCTTGTCCAAGAGCTACAACATGGCCGGCTGGCGCATCGGTTTCATGGTCGGCAACCCGGAGCTGGTCAACGCCCTGGCGCGGATCAAGAGCTATCACGACTACGGCACCTTCACTCCGCTGCAAGTGGCGGCGATTGCCGCGCTGGAAGGCGATCAGCAATGCGTGCGCGACATCGCCGAGCAGTATCGCCAGCGCCGCAACGTGCTGGTCAAAGGCCTGCATGAACTGGGCTGGATGGTCGAGAATCCGAAGGCGTCGATGTACGTCTGGGCGAAGATTCCCGAGGCGTACGCGCATCTGGGTTCGCTGGAATTCGCCAAGAAGCTGCTGGCCGAGGCCAAGGTCTGCGTCTCGCCGGGGGTGGGTTTTGGTGAGTATGGCGATGATCACGTGCGCTTCGCGCTGATCGAGAACCAGGACCGGATTCGTCAGGCGGTGCGCGGGATTCGCGGGATGTTCCGGGCGGATGGCTTAGTCACCAAAACTGGCGCCTGACACCTGCCCCCTGTGGGAGCGAGCCTGCTCGCGAAAGCGGTCTATCAGTCAACATATTGGTTGTCTGACATGGCCTCTTCGCGAGCAGGCTCGCTCCCACATTGGTTTTGGGTGAACCCTAAAATCAGCGCACAAAAAAACCGCATCACTGCGGTTTTTTTGTGTCTGTGTGATCGCTTAAACGAACAGCGACAACAGCAGGATAAAGCCCAGGCCCACCACCGACAGGATGGTTTCCATCGCGGTCCAGGTCTTGAAGGTTTCGGCCACGGTCATGTTGAAGTACTGCTTCACCAGCCAGAAACCGGCGTCGTTCACATGGGACAGGATCAACGACCCGGCACCGGTGGCCAGCACCAGCAGCTCACGGTTGACGCCCGGAATCATCCCCACCACCGGCACCACGATGCCCGCGCCCGTGATAGTCGCCACGGTGGCCGAACCGGTAGCGATACGAATCACCGCCGCCACCAGCCACGCCAGCAGGATCGGCGAAATCTGCGCGCTGACCGCCATGTGGCCGATCACGTCGCCCACACCACTGGTCACCAGCATCTGCTTGAAGCCACCACCGGCACCGATGATCAGGATGATCGCGGCGGTTGGCGCCAGGCTCGCGTCCAGCCACTTGAGCATCTGCTGCGAACCGATGCCCTGCTTGTGACCGAAGGTGTACAGCGACAGCAGCAACGCCAGCAGCAGTGCCGAGATCGGGTGACCGATCATGTCCATCCAGGTGCGGAAGAAGTGACCGTCCGGCAGCGCCACGTCAGCGAAGGTTTTCAGCAGCATCAGGAACACCGGCAGCAGCACGGTGATCAGGGTGATGCTGAAGCTCGGCAACTTGGTTGAGTCGTCGCTTTCACGGGCCAGTTGATCGACCAGCTCCTGATTCGGCGTGCCGGGAATGTGCTTGGCGATGAAGGTACCGAAGATCGGACCGGCGATGATTGCGGTCGGCAGCGCAACGATCAGACCGTAGAGGATGGTCTTGCCGATGTCGGCGCCGAACACCCCGATCGCCAGCAGCGGGCCCGGGTGCGGCGGCACCAGACCGTGTACGGCGGACAGGCCGGCGAGCAGCGGGATACCGATCTTGATGATCGACACACCGGTGCGGCGGGCAACGATGAACACCAGCGGAATCAGCAGCACGAAGCCGATTTCGAAGAACAGCGGGATACCGACGAGGAACGCGGCGAACATCATTGCCCACTGCACTTTGTCCTTGCCGAAGGCGCGGATCAGTGTCTGGGCGATCTGATCGGCACCACCGGATTCGGCCATCATTTTGCCGAGCATGGTGCCCAGCGCGAGGATGATGCCGACGAAACCGAGCACACCACCGAAGCCGTCCTGGAACGCCTTGATGATGGTGCCGATCGGCATGCCGGACGTCAGGCCGAGGAACGCGGCCGCGATGGTCAGCGAGATAAAGGGGTGAATCTTGAATTTGGTGATCAGGATAATCAGGCCGATTACCGTGACCACTGCATCGAGCAGCAGGTAGGCGTCGTGGGACATGCCAAACATTGGGGGTGTCTCCTGGCTTGTTGTTGTTATTAAAGCGGGTTAAACAGAATTCGTGAGGACAGCGCTAGCTCTTTCAACACACTCATACCGCCTGTTTCAAACCGTGGGCCTGCCACCAGACGTGCGCCTGGGCCGCCAGTTCTTCAACGCTGTGGATCGAAGCATTCAGCGCCAGGGTCAACGGCTCACCTACCGGCGATTCGAGGGTGGCGAACTGGCTTTCGATCAACGTTGCCGGCATAAAGTGGCCAGGACGATGCGATACGCGGTCGGCGGCGACTTCAGGGGTCAGCTCAAGAAACACGAAGCCCAGGCCCGGCAAGGCACTGCGTAGCACTTCGCGATAACTGTGTTTAAGGGCAGAGCAGGTCAGCACCGGGCGTTTACCCGATGCATCGACGCGACGCAGTTCATCGCACAGGCTGTCGAGCCAGCCGGCACGGTCGTCGTCGTTCAGGGGGATCCCCGCGCTCATCTTTTCGATGTTGGCGGCCGGATGAAAAGTATCGCCTTCAATGGCAGTGGCGCCGCTCAATTGGCACAGGGCCTCGCTGACGCACGTCTTGCCGCAACCGGCAACGCCCATGATGACCAGGGCGGTGATGGGATGACTCATATAACACCTCAGCGCGCAGACAGCGCTACCTTTGCTAGCTATGACTCTAGTGCACAGGCAGAAGTTGCCGACGCCTTCTTGTCGTTTTTTTGGGTTGCAGCAGGTTTGTTCCCAACGCCAAAAAGCGAAGATCAGGCAGGACCTCGCTTACGCATTTGCAGCTGCATCAGGACAGCGCTACCTTAGTGCCTTGATTTTTGTTTGGCAAGCCGCCCGATGACCACCCCTAAAAACGATAAAAACACTCGCACCACCGGCCGTCCCACCCTTAATGAAGTTGCCCGCCTCGCCGGCGTGAGCCCGATTACCGCCTCCCGCGCCTTGCGCGGAGTCAGCACGGTGGCCACGGAGCTGGTGGAAAAAGTGCAGAAAGCCGCCAGTGAACTCAACTACGTGGTCAACCCTGCCGCCCGCGCATTGGCCTCGGCGCAGAGCCATTCAGTGGTGGTGCTGGTGCCATCGCTGTCCAACCTGTTGTTCATCGATACGCTGGAAGCCATTCATCGGGTGCTGACACCCAAGGGCTTCGAAGTGCTGATCGGCAACTTCCACTATTCGCGCGATGAAGAAGAGAACCTGCTGCGCAACTACATGGCTTATCAGCCGCGTGGTTTGCTGCTGACCGGGTTTGATCGCACGGAAAGTTCGCGGCGGATGATCGAGGCCAGCAATATTCCCTGCGTGTACATGATGGAACTGGACAGCGCTGCCGGCGTGAATTGTGTGGGTTTCTCGCAGCTCAATGCCGGCGAAACGGCTGCCGAACATTTGCTCTCGCGCGGTCGCAAGCGTCTGGCCTACATCGGTGCGCAACTGGATCAGCGCACCTTGTTGCGCGGTGAAGGTTTCCGCAAAGCCCTGCAGAAGGCCGGGCGCTACGACCCGGATCTGGAAGTGCTGACGCCGCGCTCCTCGTCCGTGGGCCTTGGCGGTGAGCTGTTTCTGCAACTGCTGGCGGCGCATCCGGATGTGGATGCGATCTTCTTCGGCAACGACGACCTGGCGCAGGGTGCGCTGCTGGAGGCGCTGCGCAACGGGATCAAGATCCCCGAGCAGGTGGCGATTCTCGGCTTCAACGATTTGCCGATGTCCGAACACATGGTGCCGCGCCTGAGCAGCATCAACACCCCACGCGAGGCGATCGGCCGGCGTGCGGCGGAGCAAATGTTGACGTTGATGGCGGGCAACAGCGTGGCGCGGCCCGTTGAGGATATGGGTTTTGAACTGAAGATTCGCGAGAGTACATAGTCACCCAAGAATTCTGTGATGCGTCACAGATGCTGGATTGAAACTCACCCCTTGTGGGAGATTCTATGTTGCTCAGCAACCCTAGAATCTCAAACTGATCGGTATTCGCCCTGATTCTTCATCAGGGTGAATGCCACTCGGCAGAG